>UQCR01000057.1 GCA_900539655.1 uncultured Robinsoniella sp. | reverse complement strand
AGGAGTATACCCGTGTTATATTCGGGTGCACCCCCCCGCCGATGCAGGTTCCAAACATTATGATCCCCGCTAAAACCAAAGGTGTAATCAATAATTTCTTTTTCATATAGTGTGGTATCTCCCTTTCTTATTCCTGAAGATTCTAACATCAGACAAATACTGCCACAAGCTCCCTGTGGGGATATTTCTATATATTGCACAATTTATGTTTTAAATTTTTATCTACTTTCACAATACAAAATTGATATTACAAAACACCTGTTTTATAAACAGATAGGTTCTTACCCCATTTTCATCACACAAAAAATCAGGAGTGAAACCCTTCTAAATGGATTCCCCCCTGACCTGTAACACTTTTTTACAATTATCATTCATAACTTACAACACATTAGAAACTTACGCATAACCGCTTACTTAAGCTAAAATTTAAATACTGCCACACCATAAGCCGGCAGTTCATATCCAAAGGAATACGTCATGCCGTCACATTCTTTCTTTACCGCCTTATAGATCTCAGGCTGAACCTTCCCGGTCCCCCCGAATTCACTGGCATTGCTGTCCAGAATCAGCTTATACTGCTTTCTTCTGGGAACGCCCACCCGGTAATCGCTCCGTTCCACCGGAGTAAAATTAATTACAAACAGCAGATTGCTTTTTCCATTTTTAGAATGGCGGATAAAGCTGAATATACTTCTTTCGTTGTCATTTGCATTCACCCACTCAAATCCATTAGGATCATAGTCCTGGTCATACAGTGCAGGAGTCTTCTTATAGAGATGGAGCAGTTCTTTTACAAAATGCTGCATCTGGGCATGTCTCTCCTCACCCAGCAGATACCAGTCCAGTTCCCTTGCTTCACTCCATTCCTGGAACTGGGCAAACTCCTGCCCCATGAACATAAGCTTTTTCCCCGGATGTCCAAACATAAAGGAATATGCTGCCTTTAGATTGGCAAATTTATCATCATACTGTCCCGGCATTTTGCTGATCATGGAGCATTTTAAATGCACCACCTCGTCGTGAGACAGCACCAGTACGTACTTTTCCGCATAAGCATACGTCATGGAGAATGTCATCTTATGATGATTATACTGCCTGAAATACGGATCCAGCTTCATATATTCCAGGAAATCATTCATCCATCCCATATTCCATTTCATAGAAAAAGCAAGCCCGTCCTCTTCTGCTTTTCCGGTGACCTTCGGCCATGCAGTTGACTCTTCCGCTATCATAAGCGTTCCGTGATTGCGTCCAAGGACAACGGTATTTAAATGTTTGAAAAATTCAATTGCCTCCAGGTTTTTATTTCCGCCAAATTTATTCGGCACCCACTGGCCATTCTCCCTGCCATAATCCAGATACAAAATTGATGCCACCGCATCCACCCTTAATCCGTCAATATGATACTGCTCAACCCAGAAAAGTGCATTTGCAATCAGAAAATTTTTTACCTCGCTTTTACCAAAGTCAAATACTTTGGTTCCCCAGTCCGGATGTTCTCCTTTTCTCGGGTCTGCGTATTCGTATGTACTGGTTCCGTCAAATTCAGCCAGTCCATGGGCATCCTTTGGAAAATGCGCCGGTACCCAGTCCAGTATGACGCCAATTTTATTTTTGTGCAGATAGTTTACAAAATACATAAAGTCTGCAGGCGTCCCATAGCGGGAAGTCGGTGCATAATATCCGGTCACCTGATACCCCCAGGAACCGTCAAATGGATGCTCTGCAATCCCCATAAGCTCCACATGGGTATATCCCATTTCTTTTATGTAATCCACCAGGGCATGGGCCAGTTCCTTATAATTATAAAATCCGTCCTCATCTCCGTCGTGGCGGGGATGTTTCTTCCATGAGCCCGGATGTACTTCATAGATAGAAATCGGTTCTTCATCCTGGTTTGTCTGGGCACGTTTTGTAATCCACCCTGAATCCCCCCATTTAAAATTATCAATTCTGGCTATCCTGGATGCCGTTTCCGGCCTGACCTCAGCCTGATTGCCATATGGGTCTGCTTTATACAGCCCCCGCCCGTCTTTGGTAGTAATATAATATTTATACAGGTTACCCACAGCCGCCTCCGGTATGAATGCCTCATACACCCCAATAGGGTCTATACGCTTCATAGGGTGGGCATTTTCATTCCAGCCATTAAATTCCCCAATCACACTCACAGACCCGGCATTTGGGGCCCAGACGGCGAAATAAATGCCGTCTGTCCCTCCGATCTTCTGTTGATGTGCTCCCAATTTTTTATAAATATCATAATGTGTTCCCTGACCAAACAGATACTGGTCTAAATCGCCAAACAAAAGCCCCTTGTTTTCAGCCTTTTTAGCTGTTCCTTTGGCCTGCTTTTTTTCTGCCATCTTCTCACCCCTGGTTTATTTTTATAATTACGCTTCCACACGCTTTTACCTCTACCGTAATCTTACCCTGGTCTACAGCAACCTTTTCCCCGGTAACAGCATTTACACAGCTTTCTGCTTCCACAGGCAACGGTATTGTCATAACCGCTGAATTTTCGTCATTGTTAACTGCAGTAACCACCGCTTCTTTTCCCAGGACTCTGGCAAAAGCATACTGACGGTTGGTCAGCACCAGCTCCCTGTAAATTCCACATGCAAGTGCCTGGTTTCCCTTACGGATTTCTCCAAGCTCCTTCATATGCCGGATAATATCAGGATGCTGATTATTCTTTTCACAGTCCTCCAGAATCAGATGCGGTCTGAGCGGATCATCATTTCCGCCCTCCTTTTTCCCTTCAACACCCCATTCGGAACCGTAATAGACAGAGGGAATTCCCGGGAGGGTATAGAGCAGTGTATACACCGGATCAATGTGATCCTTATTGGACAGCTTGCTCATAATACGGTCCACATCATGATTGTCAACAAAAGAATACAATGTTCTTCCCTTATAAATACCGCCATTTTCATCAAACTCACGCTTCACTGTATGGGCAATCTCAAAGTAATTATGGTCATTATGCCCGGAATACAGTCCTTTGTGAAGTTCATAATTTGTGACAGCGTGTAACACTTCATCATTTGCCCATTTTCCGTAATCTCCATGGATAACTTCACCCATCAGCCAGAAATCTTCTTTTTCAGCCTCCGTAACACGGCGCATCTCTTTCATAAACTCAAAATCCAGACAGTCCGCACAATCCAGTCGGATACCGTCAATATCAAACTCCTGTATCCAGAAACGGATTACATCCAGCAGATAATCCCGCACAGCGCGTTCCGATTGATTTAAATTCACCAGTTCAAAGCAATTTCTCCATGCCTCATATCCAAAACCGTCATTATACGGCGTATTCCACCCAAAATTAATTCCTTTATACCAGTTTCGGTAAGGAGAATTTTCCCTGTTCTGCTTAATATCCTGAAAAGCAAAAAATTCCCTTCCCGTATGGTTGAACACCCCATCGACAATCACCTTGATGCCTTCTCCATGGGCCATCTCCACAAACTTCTTAAAATCTTCGTTGTCACCAAGGCGCTTGTCGACTACTTTATAATCCTTCGTGTCGTAACCATGTGTGGTAGATTCAAATAGCGGCCCTATATAAATTGCAGTACACCCAATTTCTTTTATATGCGCCAGCCAGGGAAATAATTCCTGAAATCTGTGATTTATTTCATTTTCTTTATTTTCTTTTGGTGCCCCTGTCATTCCCAGGGGATACATGTGATAAAATACTGCCTCTTCATACCATTTATTCATTTCTTCAATCTCCTTTACGAATATATTCCATACATAAACTGATGCACCAGGCTCCACTTGGTGTCATCACTAACAATGATTTCCATTTCTGTCTGATCACATACCACTAAAATATAATGGCTTAATATTCCAATAAACCCAATTGCAAACTGCGTCTGGCGTCCCCTCATATTCCCCAGCTGCCATTCCGCCTGCTCAAACACATCGACAATGATGTGGTAAAATTCACTGAGCAGCGGCTGAACCGCCCGATAAGCATCGTTATCCTTAGCCGAATAAAACAGAGCCATCATCAGCATATAGGTTTTCTTATGAGATATTGCATAATCAATAAATGCAGAAGCCAGATGATAAAGCGTCATAGGAAGATCCCCTTTATATTCAGCCGCATTAGACAGCAGTGTCCTGAATTCTTCAAACTGGGTATTCAGAAGGCTTTCCAGCAGCCCATATTTACTGCCAAAATAATAATATAATGTGGGTTTGGTGATCCCGGCCTTCTCTACAATCTCCTGTATTCCCACTGCATCATAGCCTTTATGGTAAAACAACTCCAATGCAGCTTCCATAATCAACTGTTTATTATCCATCGCAATTCTCCTTCTGCTATTATTATACCGTTCGGTATATAAAATGTCAACAAAAAGGAGCTTCTCTTCAGAAACTCCTTCTCGCAGATGATTCATCTATAATTCTTCTATAATTTATCTATGACTCTCTTCTTTAATTCTTCTTCTTTAATTCTTCTTTTTTTATCATACGCAAATGTAACGGTCTAAATCCTGCCTATCTGAATGGTATCTATCTGAATGGTATCTATCTGAATGGTATCTATCTGAATCATAACTATCTGAATCATAACTATCTGAATCGTAACCATCAGAATCGTAGCCATCAGAATCCTATCTATCAGAATCTCAACTATCTGAATCGTAGCCATCAGAATCCTACCTATCAGAATCTCAACTATCTGAAATCTTTCTCACAGAGCAGTACCCTGTCTTCTTCATCAAACCGTTTTCCTGACAGACTTGAGAATAATTTCCTCATGCCAATACGGTCTACGCGTTTAATTGCCCGGTCTACGATATCCTTCACATCTGCCACCGTTACCGCATGATCAGGAGACTGGATTTCCCCAATCCGGTCATACAGAAGTCCCACAGCGGGTTCCTCAATATGGTAATCCTTATCATTGGCATAGGTCTTTCCGAAATAAACCAGCTCGTCATTGGTAAATATCGGTATGGTAATATTTACATTAAACTTACATGCCAGATCCGGATAACGCGCAAGAAGATCTCTTACATAGCTCTTCTCATCTTCCAGAACCACCAGAAGTCCGTCTGTCTTGAATTCCATAGCCTTCGCCAGCATCTCAACTGCATTTTCATCCAGATCCCCAGCTTCTTCTATAATCAGTGTGCCTCCGGCAATCTTGGATATGGTCGCCGGAATATCCTTTTTATTAAAGTCTTCCGCATAAATCTTAGCAACCTTTGCTGAGTTCTGTCTCTTTTCCTGACTGATTACCTTCGCCAGATTAATGCCAAGGGTAGTTCTGCCGCTTCCGGCATCTCCGGTTATTACTACATTTCCGACCTTGGAATTACCCGATCCGAAATTACCTTCCCTAATTTTAGAGATAGCATGGGCAAGCTGTGCATCCAGCCCTTTTATCCGGGCAAAGAATCCAAGCGTAGTCTTCTGAGCCTCTGTCAGCGTCATAGGTACGTGAGCATTCAGTTCCGGTGCAGGATGATACATCGGATCTGATGCAACTCTATGTACGCTTTCTTCTACCTCATTTAACATCTGATCTTTCTTCGTCATATCAGAATGAAGATGTGCCGTATTTGCCGCTGCCTCAATAGCTGCTGACAGGTCAATGGTAGCCCCTGGATCATCTTCTTCGGGCATTTCTATCTCATCCGGCATCTGTACTTCATCCGGCATCTGTATCTCGTCAGGCATCTGTATCTCGTTCGGCATCTGCACTTCATCCGGCATCTGTATTTCATCCGGCATCTCCTGACCATCTGCCATTTCTACGTCTTCTGCTTCATCAGGCTCTTCCTCCAGCTCTTTTGCATCCTGGTATTCAATGCCATCATCTGCATCTGCATCATATTCATATTCGACTACGTCTTCTGGTTCTTCCTCATATTCATACTCATAATCTTCAGAGTCTGCGTCCTCTTCGTATTCATACTCTTGAGCATCTTCATCCTGAATATCGTCATCTTCCGTATCGTATTCCAGATCGGCATCATATTCCGGCAGCTCTTCGTCTAACGGTGCTTCGTCTGCACCCTCATCGTCTGCTTCCATATCATCCGCATCCAGGTCCCCGTCATATTCTTCTTCAAAGTCTGCATCATCATCGTATTCATCCGATTCTTCATAGGAATCACCATCCGGGTCCTCATCGTAATACTCATCCGAATCATCTTCGTCCTGGTCATCCAAACCGGCAGTATCTTCCTCTGCATCCCCGTCCTCCAGGGTATCGTCATCTTCCGGTTCTTCCTCATCTTCCACACCACTCATGGAAGTAAGTACATCATCGATGGAAATTCCTCTGAATTCCTGGTCATCGGAATAGACAGCCTCTTGTGCTTCTGCTTCCATTTCGGCAGCTTCTTCACCGGAGGTATCTCCTATAACAGTAGCAGGGTTCATTTCATCTTCATCTTTAGGCTTCTTGATTCCCGATAAAATTTCTCGCATATTTTTAGCCAGCTCCATTTGCAAATCTGCTGTATTATATGCCGGAAGAACCGGAATTGACTCTGGTTTTCCACTATTTTCTTCCTGAAGAGCTTCTTTTACAGGAGTATACTGACGAATCATCTCTTCTTCATCTGTATAATTGTCATCTCTGCCATAACTTTCTGATTCCTGCTTATGCAGTGCTACAGATGCTGCAATCTCCCGCTCCGTAGCTGCAATAATATTTGCTGCTAAAGCTTCTTCCTCTGTCTCAGGCATCCCTTTCAGGATTTCTTTTTCTAATTTGGGAACGGCTTTTGTAACCGTTTCTTCTTTGGTTTTGATATCTACAATTCCGCTAGGATTATCATAGATGGTCTGCTGCTCCGGGGTCAACGGAACGTAATTCCGCTTAAGCTCCAGTGCCTTTACTACATATTTCCCATTGTGGAACCAAAGGGTGATATCATCACATTCTTCAATGCATTTTTCAACCAATCCGGCTTTATGGTACAACTTAGCCAGTTCATATGCCCACTGTTCCGTGTATTCCTTATGTTTATACTCTTCCAGGATCTCAATCTGTTCTTCCAGTGACGATCCTCTGCCTTTATACAATTTATATTTTAATACATATTTACTGTTATCATTGGGTGCTGCATTTACAAATTCCGTATAGAATTCAACTGCTTCGTCAAACTCACGCATTTTGATTGCAACTTCAGTCAACCGGTATAGTATGCTTCTCACCATGGGAGACCGGCGGTAAGCACGAAGCAAAATCTGCTTGCTGTCATCCAGTTGTCCGTTTGCTTCATATATTTCGCTAATCATGCATAAGGTGCGCACATTTCTGACGCGTTTCCATTCAATGGAGTCTGCAATTTTAGCTGCTTCATCATATTCTTCCTGTTCAGCCAGTCTGGTTATTTCTTCCAGCTTCGCATTATATTCAAATTTATCCAACTTATTCACCTCTTAGTTTGGGTCTGCATAGTTTTCTACATAATTGCATTAAGTGTACCATACCTGATTTTCGTTGTCAAAACCAAAACCGTGATTTCATTATATTTTCACAAAAAATAGCCGCTATCATAGGGATAACGGCTATTGGTAACTTTTATCATTATTTAATAGTATTTTAATTTTATGTAATCGGAGGTTCATCTTGTTATTTCCTGCATCTCTATTTGAGATATATTTAAAATTAATTTAAATATATGAAATTATTCACTCAAAGCTTTCGACGATATCTTTCGCAAATATTTATCTCCTATACGTTCGCTTATATAAGTTCTCTAAATATATAAATATTCCTATTATAAATCGATTGGTTTATAAGAATCTGTCTTCTTATAAATAATATCTGATTTTAATCTGAAGTATAAATATATCTTCGTTGATTATATAAACTACTAATATTTTTTAATAACTGTTTCTTCACACAGTTGTTAAAAACCTTTGAACTACTATGTGGTAATTCCTTCAATATGGTGACAATTTATATTCTTTATCCATAAATTCCAACCTTTAATCTCTCCGATTATCTGACGTCTACTCGATTCCTTTGGAATTTTTATATGTGATAAAGGTCTTTCTCGCAGGAAACAACTGTCATACCACAACCATATTGAACTGAAACTATAGAAACTGTGTCCACTGGACTCGACCTCCTCTTCCTTAACATTTCAACAAGTTTTAATATTTAAAACAACTACATGTCTTATTCAATAGTCATTCCAGAATTTCTCGTCTCCTGTGAATTTATTTTTAAGTACATGTTTTGTTGATGAAGTTATAATAACACAGGAGGTTTTATTTGTCAACACTATTTTCCAAATTTATTATAATAAATTTTTAATATACTTAATACCCATTTCCTAAACAGTTAATTTTATATATTATATATAATTTTCTGTTAATTTAGAATATCAGTTTTTTGAATCTTTTTCCGGTATCCACTGGGGGTATATCCAACCTGCTTCTTAAAGAGCTTAGTAAAATAATTTACATCTGATATCCCCACGTAATACGCAATGTCCTGCACCTGCATGTCCCCGGTATTCAGCAGTTTTAATGCCGCATCTATACGCTGTTTATTAACGTAATCTGTTAAAGTTGCACCCATTTCTTTTTTAAACAAAGTAGATAGATAGCTGGGATTGACGTTAAACAGCTCTGCAATATCCTTTAAGCCCAGCGGACTGCTCAGGTTCAGATTGATATAATCCACTGCCTTTCTGATAATGGGGCTGTGGTTTCGAAGGGATTGGTTCTTAATTAGTATGCAGTATTTTCTGATCATCTCCAGACTTAAATTTTCTATCTGCTTTGTGGAAATGGCAGATTCTATCTTTAATGCATACCTGTGGGAAATTTCATCCAGGTAAACCGGATGGACATAACATACCTCTGAGGCTTTCCGCAAAAGAGTATTCAGCACGAAGGACAGATTCTTACGATCCCTGAGCGGGTCCTTATTACGCTGTGCTATCCGGTACCCCGTAAAATTATGGTAGGCAATTACTGCCGCTTCCTGATTTCCTTTTTGTACAGCCTTTAGCAGCTCATTTTCTTTATCATATCTTTCCTTTATTACATTTATAGAAAAATACATATCCGGACCAGGCACAAAAGACTCCAGAATCTGACGCCTTTCCTGATCATTAAGAAATTCCAGGCGGCACTCTTCCTCTTTGGAGTACAAAAAAGCTGCGAGAATATTTAGGGCTGAAATTACCCTGGCATGATCACCGATCTGAAGGACATTATAAAAGTTTTTAAGTGCGGTCATGGTACTGCCGGTGAGCTGGTTCTGAGCAATGACCTTTGTATAGAACCCATCATCGGGATTTTCGGTTAAATACGGACCGATAACCAGATAGGGCCAGTCAGATTCCCGGGGCAGTTGCATAAATATATAGTGCAGAGAAAAGTTATCTGAAAGGCAGTAAAATACTTTTTCTTGCATATATACGGTGTATTTCTCAAAATAGCCTTCATAGTCAAAATCCGTATTCAGCATTTTACGAAGGGACAGGTCTATGGACTCCCAGCCCTGTTCCTTTGGATCAAACAGCTGAGCCGGTACTCCTGCCACTGCTCCGATCATATTTCTTGTAAACTGCAGTACATCCTTTAGCTCCATAAGAATCCTCTTTTCATATCTGGCGAATCTTCTGATTTCATAGTTGCAGAGTGTGTTTATATTGCTTTTGAGGGCAGCTCAGCTTTTATTGTGGTTTTCTGTCACCCGTCCGCCACCAGCTTATCCAGATTAACGTATCATATTTATTATTAATGTTATTTTACCTAAAAATTATACGGATTTCAACAAAAATTATCCTTAGGTAAATTCTTAATTTATGGTAATTTATATGCAATAACCAAGCACATTTGTCATTAAGGAGGAAAAATATATGAAATCTATGTTATATCCAAAAACAAGCCGAACACGCAGGATCGTTGATATGAACGGACTCTGGAAGTTTTGTTTTGACCCTGAATCGGAAGGACTGAATAAAAACTGGAATAATGGCCTGGACCCCAATCGAACCGTTGAGATGCCGGTTCCTGCAAGTTTTAATGATTTTTTTACAGACAAAGAGTCCAGAGAGTATACCGGGGACTTCTGGTATGAAACTTCCGTCTTCGTTCCGGGAGAATGGGAGGGCAAAAATATCAGCCTGCGTTTCGATTGTGCAACCCACCGGGCAGTTGTTTATGTAAACGGAGAAAAAATAGTGACGCATGAAGGGGGTTTTCTTCCCTTTACTGCCAGAATTAATGATGTTGTTAACTGGAATGGATACAACCGGGTTGTTGTATGTCTCAATAATGAATTAAGCTATGCTACCCTGCCTGCCGGATCAACTAAGGTTTTCTCGGATGGCACTAAAATGTCAAAGCCTTTCTTTGACTTCTATAACTATTCAGGACTCCAACGGCCGGTAAGACTGGTGGTAACCCCAAAGGATGAAATTGTAGGTTTTTCTGTCAATCACATACTGAAAGGTTCTGACTCCATAACGGAATACGTGGTAACCACAGACTCTGGTAAACCGGCTTCCCCTGGCTCCGATAAGCTGACATCCAATGGCTCCGGTAGGCTGGCATCCAACGGCTCCGATAAACTGGCACCCAATGGCTCCGGTAAGCTGGCATCCAATGACTCCCATAAAAAGGTACTGATCCGGGTATACGATGAGAGCCGGAACCTGGTTGCTGAAGCATCCGGAGATGAAGGACAGATACGTATACGGGACGTACGGCTCTGGGAAGTGCGAAATGCTTACCTGTATACCTTCCAAATCTTACTGATGGATCAGGAAACGATTCTGGATGAATACGAAGAGGAGGTGGGCATTCGTACAGTAGAAGTAAAAGATACCGATATTCTGATTAACAAAAAACCGGTTTATTTAAAGGGCTTTGGAAAACACGAGGACAGTGAAATCAATGGCAGGGGATTTAATCTTGCAGTTGTAAAAAGAGATTTTGAGTTAATGAAGTGGATCGGCGCCAACTCTTTCCGTACCTCCCACTACCCCTATGCAGAAGAAATTATTCAGATGGCTGACCGTGAAGGATTCCTGGTGATTGACGAGGTTGCTGCAGTGGGATTCTTTGAAAGCCTGATGAATTTTATGGAAGCGTCCACCGGAAGGCAGACAGAATTCTTCAGCCGCGATATTGTACAGACGGAGACAAAGGCAAATCACAAAGCAGCTCTTAAGGAACTTATCGCCCGTGACAAAAACCACGCCTGTGTCATCGCCTGGAGCCTGATGAACGAACCGGAAACAACCAGCAGTTCAGCCGTCCCCTATTTCAAAGAAATATTCGAACTGGCAAGAGAACTGGACCCTCAGAAACGTCCCCGCACGTTTGCGATGGTTATGAATTCCACACCGGATGCATGCAAATGCTATTCTTTTTCCGATATTCTCTCTCTGAACCGCTATTACGGATGGTATAACCGGGGTGGTTACGAGATGAAAGAAGCGAAAGAACTTTTCATCCGGGAAATGGATCAATGGAAAGAACTTCACTTAAATAAGCCGTTTATCTTTACGGAGTTTGGCGCAGATACCATGGTTGGAGTCCACAAACTGCCAAGCGTTATGTGGAGCGAAGAATATCAGGAAGAATATCTGCGTATGCAGTTTGACGTCTTTGATTCTTATGACTTTGTCAAGGGCGAACAGGTCTGGAATTTCGCTGACTTTCAGACTACAGAAGGCATTATGAGGGTAAATGGAAATAAAAAAGGAATTTTCACAAGAAACCGGCAGCCTAAAGCTGTTGCATACGTTTTCAAAAGCAGGTGGGAAAGTCTTCCCCAGAACTATAAAAGTAATTCATAAAAGTAAATCATACTATTAAATAACAGCAGGGAAACAGGGGGTTCTGATATGACGCAGAAATTTGGATTAAAAGATAAGATTGGTTATATGTTCGGAGATTTTGGCAATGATTTCTTTTTCATCTTTGCCAGCAGTTTTCTGATGGTTTTTTACACGAAGGTACTTGGCATCGGCGCCGGAGCAGTTGGTACACTGTTCCTGGTTGCCCGGTTTATAGATGCATTTACAGATATCAGCATGGGCCGTCTGGTAGACACCCTGCTGCCTGCAAAAGACGGCAAGTTCCGTCCCTGGATACGCAGAATGTGCATTCCCGTAGTAATTGCCGGGACACTGCTGTTTGTCCCCTGGGTCTCCACACTTCCTTATGGCGCCCGTTTGGTCTATATCTATATTACTTATATTTTATGGGGCAGTATCTGCTATACCGCCATTAACATCCCATATGGCTCTATGGCATCCGCTCTTACGTCTGACCCCCTGGAGCGCAGCGCTTTATCCACCTTCCGGAGTGTTGGCGCAGCCCTTGCAAATATTATTGTAAGCGTAGGGGTTCCGCTTATTGTTTACCAGTATGACACAGCCGGCAACCAGGTAGTAGTACCACAGCGTTTCTTTATCATCGCTTGTGTATTTGCCGTTGCCGCACTAATCTGCTATATCTTGTGTTACAAAATGACAAAAGAACGTGTCGTAATTTCAGCTCAAAAGAAAGAGAAGGTAAGTTTTGCAAAGACAGTCTCTGCACTTGCCCATAACAAAAGCCTTCTGGCTATCATTGGAGCTGCTATCGTGTTGCTGCTTTCCATGCTTCTGGCACAGAGCATGAACACATATCTGTTTATGGATTACTTTAAAAATAAATCAGCTATGTCCGTAGCCGGGTTCTTTAATGCTGCAGCCACTTTGGTTCTTGCACCGTTTTCAATGAAGATCATTAAAAAATTCGGGAAAAAAGAGGCTTCTTCTGCAGCTGTATTATTCGCTGCCGCTATGTATTTTGTTATGTTCTTTGTACGTTTTACCAATCCCTGGATCTTCTGTGTCTTTATTGCACTGGGAAATTTAGGTACCGGGCTGTTCAATCTGATGATCTGGGCATTTATTACCGACATTATCGACTATCAGGAAGTTCAGTCAGGCAGCCGTGATGACGGAACGGTCTACGCCGTATATTCCTTTGCCAGGAAGATCGGGCAGGCACTTGCCGGCGGACTGGGAGGATGGGCACTGGCTGCTATCGGATACCAGTCATCTGTCGGCGGAGAAACAGTAGTCCAGACCACCGGTGTCGTAAATAATATCTATTCCGTGGCAACCCTGGCACCTGCTGTATGCTATCTCATCGTCGGTCTGATCCTGCTTTTCTGGTATCCGCTGACCAAAAAGAAAGTCCTGGAGAACAGCCGTATCCTGGAAGAGCGCAGATCGCAAAGTAAAAACGCCTGAAGCTACAGGCAGATAAGGAGCTATTATGGTTGATACACGAATGGATATTACTGGAAAAACGATTTTGGCAAGATAAATCATTACTGCGTAAATGTGTGAGGCAACTGCTTTCTTTTCTTTGAAAAAGATATCTGCACAAACCTTTTTGTGCTATAATACAACATATCAATTTTATAAAAAAGGGGATGTTTTCATGAATCTGATTGATGCAGTTTCTTCTTTACAGCTTTTTAAAAGAAAAGAGACGCCAAAACAACTGTCCACTGTATGGGGCGAATAGCTTGACCCGGAACATGTATTAGAGGAATATCCTCGACCGCAGCTCAAAAGAGATGCCTGGATTAATTTAAACGGCTATTGGAATTACCGGATTACGAAAGACAAAAAATATCCGGGAGATATCACCCAGCAGATATTAGTACCGTTTTCCCCGGAAGCAAGTCTTTCTCAGGTAAACCATACCCTTATGCCAGATGAATACCTGTGGTATGAAAAATCTTTCCATTTGGAGGACTTTCCCTCGCCCTCCCCTGACACGCATCTGTCAGAAAGCGGTGATCAAATGCCCTTTGGAAAACGGCTTCTGCTTCATTTCGGGGCGGTGGATCAGACCTGTTCTGTCTGGTGCAACAAAAAATATGTATGCAGCCATCGGGGCGGCTATCTGCCCTTTACCGCAGATATTACTCCCAGCCTGCGCAGCGGCGAAAACATTATTACGGTAAGAGTTCAGGATGAAACAGATGCGTCCTTCCAAAGCCGTGGAAAGCAGACCCTTCAGCCGGGCGGCATGTTCTATACCCCTCAAAGCGGTATCTGGCAGACGGTATGGATGGAATGGGTTCCTGAAAATTATATAAACTCCATACGCATAACCCCCCAGCTGGATAAATCCGCTGTTATTCTTGAAGTAACCATGGAAAATGATCCCTCCTGCGAAAAGAAAATCACAGTCTGTGCAGAAGGCAGGGAAATATATTCTGTACAGACCCAGAAAGTTCGTCTGACAATTCCCATTCGCGATCTTCGTCCCTGGACACCTGAGTCACCTTTTCTGTATGACATCACCATAACAGCCGGAGAGGATGTCGTAGATAGTTATTTTGCAATGCGTAAATTTTCTTCCTGTACGGATTCCAAGGGAATTCCAAGGCTCTGTCTGAATAACCGGCCCTATTTCCAAAACGGAGTCCTGGATCAGGGTTACTGGCCGGATGGATTGTATACGGCACCTTCTGACGATGCCCTGATTTTCGATATTCAGTCTATGAAAGATCTGGGATTTAATATGATCCGGAAGCATATTAAAATTGAACCCCTGCGGTGGTACTACCACTGTGACCGGCTGGGAATGATTGTATGGCAGGATATTGTTAACGGAGGCGGACGCTCTTATCTTACATTTTTATGCTACCTTCCCACCCTTCTTCCCTTTGTAACTGCTCATTTCAAAGACAGCCATTATAAAATGTTTTCCCGCTGCGACTCCAAAGGAAAGAAACTCTGGCTGCGGGAATGCAGATCCACAATTGAGCACCTGTATAATTGTCCCAGTATCGGTCTATGGACTGCATTTAATGAAGGATGGGGACAGTTTGATGCTGTAAAAGTTACAAACCTGATTCATTCCCTGGACAATACCCGTCCGGTGGATCATGCCAGCGGGTGGTATGACCAGCACTGCGGAGATGTCAAAAGCATTCATAACTATTTCCGCCCTATCAAAGCGGAACTGGACAGCCGTCCGTTTGTTTTATCCGAATATGGCGGTTATATCTGCCACATCCCCGAACATTCCTATTCCCAACAGGTATTTGGGTATCTGAAATGCAAGGACACAGATGAATTTACCCGCAGATTTCATGATGTCATGAAGGAGATCAGAGCAGCTAATAAAGAGGGGCTCTGCGCAGCAGTTTATACACAGGTATCCGATGTGGAAGAAGAGGCCAACGGGCTGTACTCCTATGACCGTAAGATATGTAAAGTAAACAGAACAGAGCGTGTATGATAAAAAGCGGTGGTTTGACCTCTAATGCCAAACCACCGCTTTATCTAAATTATTATCTTTACTGTTATCTTACTTTTTCTCTTATCTTATATCACGCCTACTATCTTAGTTCCATGGATTTCCCTGAATCCCAGCTTTCCATGCAGCTCTTCTACATTATCGCTGGTTACACCGCCGCCCGGCATGATTATAATTCTTTCACCTGCATAATCCAGCAGTCTTTTTAAGTTATCCACATTATCCCCGATTTTCGTACCACCTTTTCCACCATGGGTAAGAATTCTGTCCACATGATGTGCGCAAAGCCAGTCAATTGCTTTTGGTTGAAGACCATAGGGAATTTCATCAAATGCCATATGAAAAGTTACCAGCAGTCCTTCGGCTTTTGCCAGCAATATTTCCAGCATTTCCTCATCCAGCCAGAAGTCTTCTGTCAGGGCACCGATTACAATACCTGCTGCCCCTGCTTCTTTTGCGATCTCTATATCCCTCAGCATGATCTTTAATTCTGTATCATTATAATGAAAGTTTTCTTTTCTGGGTCTGATGATACACATAATGGGAATATTTTTTTCATTTCCAAGCCGGATTGCTGCTTCCATAACGCCCAGGCTTACTGTCGTCCCACCCTCTGCCAGATTATCACAGAGTTCTATGCGGTTTCCTCCATTTTCAATCGCTTTTGGTATATCCGTGTAATTTTCTACACATACTTCTTTTATCATTTTATCAATTGTATTACATACACCGGAACTGTCTGTAATAACGCCCTTTCTATCTAATTTTTATGTGCACGCTCGCTGATTAACTCCAGCGCACCCGCATCCAATGTAATTTCTTCTAAATCATTTATATTATCCAGCACATCATCCAGCATATAGGAGAATGCCTCTGCACCTTCAAGTTCTACGTTTTCATCGTCATCATCATCTTTTCTCGCAAAAAATCCCATGCTAAATTCCTCCTGATCTTGATATTTTATTGTTTGCATTGTAACACAGGCTTTTTTTTAAATCAATGCTAAAGCTGTGAACTTTTTATTATACTTCATAATTTTTTTCATTATTTCTTTCATTATTTCTGTTACGATTTTCCTACTTCGGGCGTATACAGTAACGTCATCTGTCCATCTAAAGTGGCTTTGGCAAGGGACAGATGCTCCGATACCTTTACTCTATGGGCATGGTTCACGTACAGCGAAGTGCACATCACAGCCTGAGCAGTAACTAAATCCTTGCTTATATTTGTATTATGTATTATAATACAAGTAATACATATTTACGTATTTTGTTAATTCTAATCAACAGGCCATTCAGCCAATGTGAGCAATCATAGAGCCAGAGCATGTTTGCATTCACAATTAAAAGCATAACAAGGAGGGACGACATGTTAATAACATTGGACTTTGCCAGCTCTGTACCCATCTATGTCCAACTGCACAATCAAATCGTCATGGGTATCGGAAGGGGAAACCTGAAGATCGGTGAATCCCTGCCCACTGTCCGCCAGCTTGCCCAGGATGCAGGAGTAAACACCATGACGGTAAATAAAACCTATCAGATTTTAAAACAGGAAGGCTATATTGAAATTGACCGCAGACACGGTGCAAAAGTGGCAGCCTGTCTGGATATGAACCAAGAATTTGAAGAAAAACTGACTTATGAACTGGAACTGTTAAGCGCTCAGGCAGCACTAAACGGCTATGGCAAAGCAGAATTTATAAATATCTGCAGCCGTATGTTTGATGAAATGCATGTTACAGCTTGTGAAAGGAGCACGCTATGATGACTATTATTATTTTATTTTGCAGTATCACAATCCTGGCAGCCTGCCAATTTACCTATATGTCTGCTTCAAAATTAAACGGGAATCTGCTGCTTGGCGTAACTCTGCCCGCATATCATACACAATCTCCTGAAGTTATGGAAATTACAGCTGGCTATAAAAAAGCACTGAAACTGCATTCTTTTATCGGGGCCGCAGTCCATATTCCCATTCTTCTTATATTATGGTTTTCCTATATATCGATTTTTTTAATCCTGTATATGTTGTGGTGCGTGTTTTATATGGGCGGTTGTATGTTGCTATATAAAAAGTACTTTTTAAAGCTTTATAATTTAAAAAAAGAAAAAAAGTGGTTTAACGATGAGAAACTTCATATTACCGTCATTGACTCCCGGGTAAGCGCGGCAAAAGACCAGATGCCGGTCACCGCCTGGTGGTTTGTACCTGCATTTCTTATCTGCCTGATCCCCCTAATGTATCCCGGCGCGCTTTCCTACTTCGGCGCGGGCACCGGCGGCATAGTTCTTTTTCTATTGCCCTTTCTGCTGAAGATACTTTTTCTTTCTTTATATTATATTTTTGCCAGAGGGCGGACCGTCACCTACAGCAACGATACGGAACTGAATATGGCATGCAACAAAATGTCAAAACGCAGCTGGTCCATCTGCTGGATCCTGGTTGCATTCACGGATTCCCTGTCCTTCCTGGCACTGGACTGGATTGTAATATCAGACGGTTTTCAAAGTTCTTTTTTGTTTACTGTATACATCCTGATTCAATCCCTGTGTATTATAATTCTGCTGTATAGTGCATCTTACATCCGGAAAAAAAGGATTTATCTGCTTGCTTCGGATCAGCAGCCTCTTATGGTAGATGAAGATGATTACTGGAAAACAGGTTCCTACAATAATCCCAATGAAAACAGCCTGCTTGCTCCCTCCCGATACGGATCAAACATCTCGTTTAACATGGCACGCCCCGCAGCCAGAATCATAACAGGAGGTCTGTATATTTTCACTGCTGCTCTCTGCATCTGGCTGAGTATTGTATTTCTCCGGTTTGATTTTATTCCTTTTGATTTGAAGATAAAAGGGGAAAATGTCTCCATTACGGCAGCCGAATATGATATACAGTTTCCATTATCCAAGATACAGGAAATCCAGTTAACAGACCAGGCTCCCCAGGGTACTTACTATAAAAATAATGGGGTCAATGCACAACAGTATTTTCTGGGTAATTTTAAATACAAAGAATACGGTCAATGCAAAATGTATTATTACCGGGATTACACACCCGTTATCCGAATTAAAACGGATCAGTATACAGTGTTTTTCAATACAAAAGACCCTGATAAGACGGAAGAACTATACCGTATGTTAAAAGAATCAGTTAAATAATTGATTAAGAGGTGGAACAGTCAGCACTCACCCTTGACTTTAGCCATGTAACTGTTTATGATTATATAAATTACAAGATCTAACTAACAACAGATAAGGGAGCAGGCTTATGAAAAAAACAGACCTTAAATACCAGACTTATGTTCAAATCCTCAAGGAAGAATTAGTACCAGCTATGGGATGTACAGAACCAATCTCTATTGCCTATGGTGCTGCGAAAGCCAGGGAGATACTGGGGTGCGTTCCACGCCAGATTGAAATACAGGTAAGTGGTAATATAATAAAAAATGTAAAGAGTGTTATAGTCCCTAATACCGGCGGCTTAAAAGGGATAGCTGCGGCCGTGATCGCCGGAGTAATTGCCGGAGATGGGGACAAAAAGCTGGAAGTAATCTCCCAGGTAACAGCAGACGAAAAAGTAAAGATGAAAGAGGCTCTTGACGAAATTCCCGTTGTGGTAAAAGAAGCTGGTACCGATAAAATATTTGATATCATACTTCTGCTGTCATCCAAAGAATCCTGTGTGACACTGCGTATCAGTGATTACCATACGAATATTGTGTACATCGAAAAAGACAAAAAAGTACTCTATGAAGCAGGCGTTACCGCATTGGCTGAAACACATCTCACGGACCGCAGCCTTCTGGATGTGGAAAGCATCGTGGATTTTGCTGATTCGGTTGACCCGGATGATGTAAGCGACGTGCTTGACCGCCAGATTGCCTATAATTATGCAATTGCCCGGGAAGGGCTAAAAGGGACTTACGGTGCCAATATCGGCAATGTGATTCTGGCAACTTACGGCAATGATATTAAAGTCCGTGCAAAGGCTGTTGCCGCCGCAGGGTCCGATGCACGAATGAGCGGATGCGAACTTCCCGTTATCATCAATTCCGGAAGCGGAAACCAGGGTATGTGCGCCTCCCTACCGGTCATTGAATATGCCGGTGAGCTGGGGGCAAGCCATGAAATGCTGCTGCGTGCACTGGTGGTGTCTAACCTGATCACCATACATCAGAAGACCGGGATTGGAAGATTATCCGCATACTGCGGCGCCGTCAGTGCCGGCTGCGGAAGCGGAACCGGAATTGCTTATCTGATGGGTGGTGACTATAAAGTAATTGCCCATACCCTGGTGAATTCCGTGGCAATTGTCTCCGGCATTATCTGCGACGGTGCAAAAGCTTCCTGTGCAGCCAAGATTGCCGCCTCTGTAGATGCTGGAATTCTGGGCTACTACATGTATAAGAACGGGAAGCAGTTTTACAGCGGTGACGGCATTGTTACAAAGGGCGTGGAAGCTACTATCCGGAATATCGGAATTCTTGGTAAAGAAGGAATGAAAGAAACGGATAAAGAAATTATCAAGCTTATGATTCAGGAACCACAGGAATAATCTTCATTATACTATTGTAAAAAGGCAGATTAAGTATTCTCCATTTTCTATCGGAAATACTTAAACTGCCTTTTCAATATCAAAGCTTACTCTGCTTTCAGCAGATCACTGTACTGTGCTTCCAGCCATGGCTTTAACGCATCGGCTGACATGGTGTGCACTTCATTGTTATCAGAAGTCTTGACGTAGTAATCGCCGTCTTCTGTCTGATTTCCAATCTGAAGTACGATCTGTTTTTCTTCCGTTACAAGCTTAGTGCTCTCTGTTTCGCTTTCAGACTCCTCTGTGCTATCTGATTCTACGGGCACCTCACTGGTCACTGTGTAATCCAGCGTAATGACTGCTGACGGATCCTTTAAGCCGTACTGTTCCAAATCTTTACAATTATAGTCAATGTAGTCCGCAAAGTTGAGGCTTGTTACATTGGACAGCAGTTGGTTAGACTTAGTGCCATCGGCTTCCTTTTTCTCATTCTTACTGTCTGTCACACTCCACGTTGCCGTATCATCCCGGGATGACTCCAGGGTAAGCTGGTTGTCTTGCTGTTGAACTACCGCTTTAATAATACTGTTGCTGGTTATGCTTGGGAAGGAACTGTCTACTATAAGATCATACAGCTTTCCGTTAAATGCATTTGCAAAGGTGCTGCTTACGGTATAAATGTGTTCCGGATTATTCATATACATATAGTAATCACCGGTTGTTTCATTTTCACTGCCTATATAAAATACCGTCTCAACTCCATTGTTGCTGGTTACCGTAACGGTATTCAGAGGCTCCTTAAGGCCGTAATCTTCCAGGTTCTCAAGCTGTCCCAGATCCCTCACCGCCTTGATCTCTTTAAAATTACCCAGAAGCGTCTTCATCTTATCCTGATCAACCGGAAAATTCTCATCCTGTGTATAATGCCAGCTGTCATTTTCTTTTTTGAACTCAAGCTTTTCATTATCCAGGATATAGGTTAATCCTGTTATATCCGTTTCCTCAATGGAAGTAACTGCAACGCTGGTATCTTCCGTTTCTGATTCTGCCTCCTGCTCTTTGTTATAATTTTTCAGGCAGAAATACGCTGCTGTCAGAAGAATTAATACAACAAGAGCAGTAAGCAGCCCTATTAATTTCTTCTTTTTCTTCATTATCGTTTTCTCCTTCTAAACCAGATTACTCCTCCTGTCAGCAGACAAATCAGCGGCAGGATTACAATAGCCAGGGAACTTAAGAATGCTGAAGCTGCTGAAGTAAGTGTCAGATAGCTCACCTGGGTGCTCTTACTTGGGATAGACACACTTGCTTCCTGGTCACACATCCAGCTGAGTGCATTTGTAAAAAGCTCTGTGTTGGCACCCGATACTGCACTGTCAATTTGCTCATTTAACATATTGCCGCTTGTCAGGTATACCAGCTTTGTTTCTTTGTCATCCACTTTTTCGTTAACCGCAACACCCAGGTCATACGCTCCTGATTCATCCCCGTCTTCTTTTGACAGGCTCGTCATGTTATCTGCATCCTTTTTTATATAAGCAGAATCGGATGTGGTAAGGAGGCTGCTGATTGTTACCGTTTCTCTTTTATCATCCAGTGTCTTAATTCCCCGGGCTACAGGCATCAGGATATAACGCCCGCTCAAACTGCTGACAATTTCATGGCTTCCCATATTGGGCAGGAGGTATAATGGATTTCCCGATGCATAATGATTTGCATCCCCTTCGATCACCACACCGCCCATCGTCTCTACGCCATATTCCTTTAATACCGATTCAAAATTCGGCATATCAGTACCGGTATAGTCCGAGACAAGCATTGCCTTGCCGCCTGCTTTTAAGTAGTCGATAATTTTCGTTGCCTCATCAGCCGAGATATCCTTGGTTGGGGAAAATATAAACAGACAGTCCGCATCCTCCGGAACTGACTCCTGGGATACCAGGTTTAAATCCTTGATTTCTATATTTTCCTTTTCAATTGCGGACTTCATCGTGGTGCTGACAGATGCCTCATCATGTCCGCCCAATACATACATTACCGGAAGTTCTTCCGAAGTTACATATGAGACAGCACTGGTAATCTGGCCCTCACCGTCAAATCCGGTCACCTGGGTAGAATACGTATTGTAGTCCACACTTGTTTCGTAGATATCACTGTAATTAATCACTTTGCTTCTTTTGTCGCCCACAACAATAATACTGTTGCTGGTTACCTTCTCATCCGTATACTGGGAAGCGAAGTTGGGATACAGCGCCGGATCCTTAATCTCCACTTTTACATGGGCGGACAGGTCCTGATAGCGATCCAGAACCTCTTTTAAGGTGCTGTCATCCTGCCCGTTCTGTGCAATGAGGTAAAGGGTTACGTCGCTCTTTAGCCCCTTGATAATCTCCTCAGTCTTGTCTCCAATGGTATAGAGTTTGTTATCGCTGAAATCCAGTTTGGTATATTTACCGGGAAGCTGGCCCACCACAAGGTTAATTACGATTACAATAGCTATGACAATAACCGTAATGGCTATACTGTAAGAGCCGTTTTTAACTTTTTTGTTGCTCCATTTAGGAAAAATGTTCTTTATTTTCATAATCTGCCTCCTCTAGCTCCAGCGTCTCTTCTGTATTGACTGTACCGTCAAGAACAGAAAAACAGCAATAATTGATAAAAAGTATATGATTCCTCCGATATCCAGAATTCCGCTGACAAAGTTGTCAAAATGGCTGGAAATATCAAAAATACTCAATACTTTCTGTATTGCTCCCTCAAAGAGGCTTTGTTTCACAGTATACAGAACAAGCAGAGCTGCCTCTCCTATAACTGCTAACAGGCATACCGTAAATAAATTCTTCATTACCATATAAATTATCCCGCAGCACACCAGAAGCACTGCCGAAAATGCAATGAGCGAAGTTATTGCCGTTTCTGAAAAAAAGCTTTTAATACCGCTCATCATATAGCAGATAAACAGTACAACAAAGGTTACTACCGCTGCTATAATCTGGCTCTCTGTTATGGAGGATAAGAAGATTCCAATGGCTATATTGGCACATCCTAACAGGAAAAATCCAATTACCGCAACATAAGCCATCTTAAGGGATACGGAACCGAAGCTTTTTAATATAATCGGATAGATACAAAGAATAACCATGGGGATCAGGAAGATCACCATTAAAGCCGTAAATTTCCCCAGTACGATATCTTTCACGGACAGAGGGGAAGTGAGCAGCAGCTGGTCTGTCTTCTGTTTCTTTTCTTCCGCCAGTACCCGCATGGTCAAGATAGGCGTTATAATGAGAAAAACAAAGGTTATTGCCGATAATGTATACCCGAAAATCGGATATCCCATCTGGAGATTATAAGCAGTAAAGTACACGCCCGCCAATAATAAAATGAATGCGATAAACACATAACCCGTCATAGAAGTAAGATAAGACTTCACCTCTTTTTTACAAATCGCTGTCATGGATCTGGCCCTCCTGTTCCTTAATCTCTTCTTTCTTTACATCTTCTATCTCATTTTTCTCTTTCTTTTCTTCTTTTATCTCTTCTTTCGTTTCTTTTGCTCCTTTTGCTTCCTCTTGCAGATCAGTATTCTGCCCGGCAAGATCCGTCTCATCACCAGGCTGTTCTGTAAAGTCTTCTTCCGATGCGCCCTGTGATTCGTCGTTATCGCTGTCATCACTGTGTGATTCAGCTGTTACCTTTTTATCATCCGCAGTCAGTTCCAGGAAGACATCTTCCAGAGATACCTTAGTGGACCTCATCATAAGAATCGGACATTGTGCTTCTGCCATTCCATAAAAGATTTCTTCTCTGACATCCGCCTGATCCTTAGGCCTCACTTCAATATCCACAGTATTTTCTTCATCGGAATCCCGGAAATTCCACTCTTCTATATCCTCTATTCCCTTAAGGACTTCTTCCGCTTCTAACCTGCTTCCCTTCACTCTGAGATTCAGTGTCTCGCTTCCCTGCATGAGCTTACTCAGATTCTCAGGCGTATCACTTGCAACTAGTTTTCCATGGGCAATAATCATGACATAATCGCAGACAGCACTGACCTCTGAAAGAATGTGGGAACTTAAAATAACCGTATGCTTCTGACTCAGGCCCTTAATCAGTTCACGTATCTCAATGATCTGCTTGGGATCCAGTCCAACTGTAGGCTCATCCAAAATAATAACCTCGGGATATCCCATAATCGCCTGGGCAAGCCCCACCCTCTGGCGGTATCCCTTTGACAGGTTCTTAATTAAACGGTTCTTCATATCCGTGATCTTCGTCATCTCCATGACTTCGTTAATCATTTTAAGACGCTGATCCTTGGGGATCTTCTTTAGCTGTGCTACAAATTTTAAGTACTCCCAAACGGTCATATCAAAATATAGAGGTGGCTGTTCAGGAAGATATCCGATACATTTTTTAGCCTCTTCCGGCTCTTCTAAAATATCATGCCCGTTAATGCTCACACTTCCACCCGTTGACGCAATATAACCGGTAATGATATTCATTGTAGTCGATTTCCCGGCCCCATTCGGGCCCAAAAAGCCATAGATCTGGCCTTTTTCCACAGAAAAACTAAGGTCATCCACAGCAAGATGATCTCCATACCTTTTGACTAAATTCTTTACTTCTATCAAACTTCTTCCTCCTTTATCATTCACATATCAACTTCCTGGAGCGTGTTTGCTCCTATCTAAATTACGAGACAAATGTGTTTTTTATTAGATTAAAATGTGTTTTTTTTCTGAAAATTCTGTGAACGCCAAAAAAGAGCTGCCGCTTTTCCCTATTAAGCGACAACTCCCCATGTTTCTATAAGTGCCATAATGCATTACAACACTGTCTGATCAACCGCATTTTCTCCTGCTGTTAACGTACTTATCCTTTTTTCTTTTATTGGACACCAATTCCATAACCTTTTCCTTGTAATCTTCATCGATACTGATTCTAGCCAGACTGACTAACCGGTAAGTATCCAGATGATATGGCAGGCTTTTATGAAGTGCCAGATCCACCAGATACTTGGCTGATTTAAAGCTGCTAAGATGCGTATGTCCCTCCTCAAATCTCTTTTCTGTATTATGTACCACAAAACCACCATCTGCACGGTAAACCTTGAAAGATTGTTTCGAATAAATTTGATTCATAGAACATTCCTCCTGTTTCATTTTGTCGTAAGCAGAACACAGTCCGCTTTTCCTGATTGTAGCAGTTTCATAATAAAATTAATGCCTGTTTTTTGTAAAATCTGTGTTAGTACTACAGCGTGCACATGGCGGAAATGAATTTTAAAGTACGCCCTGGATTTACGTTGCAAAATTTTCTAAAAACAAAAGACAAAAGCATTGTCTTTGTATAAGACTATGCCTTTGTCTTTCTATTATTAACCTTTATAATAATTTATTAAACAACCTTTTAAAATGATGGTTCTTTCATCATCTGTCAGTTCGCCCATCTTAAGCGTAAATTCTTTCATAGTGCTGCCCACAACATACGCTTTAATCTCAGTTGCTTTTTCTTCTACTGCTTTGCGTACATCCGGGACATAGATATAATCACCGTTTTTAAACGGCAGATCACCTTTGTCTACCAGGAATGGAAGCATTCCCCAGTTAATCAGATTGGAACGGTAGCGCTTTGTCGCATATTCGTTTGCGATATTCGCCCAGCCGCCAAGTACTTTCTGACAGGAAGCCGCCTGCTCACGTGCTGAACCATCACCTGGTTTCACCGCAAAGATTGTACTTCCGATTCCGGTATTCTTCTCATTTGCATCCGGATACAAAGTGTGTATTGTATTTACAACTGGCTCTAGCTCAGCAAGTGCATCATATGGCGCACTTCCGGCAATTCTAGCCTTTTCCGCAGCATGTACCTCTTTCGCACGTCCCACATATGACGGATCTTTTCTGGATAAGGTAAACTCAGCCAGACCCAGTGGATTAGAACGGTAAGAAGATGTCTCTCCGGAAGGTATTAATTCATCTGTTGTTGTAACCGGGTCATGTATCTCACATACCACCTTTAAAATCAGGTTGTCGGTAAGTGCTGACATTTCCGGCCAGTCTTTGATGTTTGGACCGAATTTAATTTCAACCGACGGATCTGCAACGCCCTTGCTGTCAAATACCCGGTTTTCATAAATGCTCTTATCAAAGAAATACTTAGGATTGCTGAAATTCACATCCACATCTGTTGCCGCTGTCAGATATCCCTTATTGGCAGCTGTAGCCGCAATAGAACGTGCATCCATAAGCGCTACGGAAGAAATCTGTCCATTCTGAAGCTTACTTCCTTCTCTGTTCGGGAAGTTTCTGGTTGAATGGCGGATACTGAACGCATTATTAGCCGGTGTATCGCCAGCACCAAAGCAAGGACCGCAAAATGCCGTCTTCACAATAGCACCTGTTGCCATTAATTCCGCAAGTCTGCCGTTCTTCGCCAGTTCCATATAAATCGGTGTACTTGCAGGATAGATGCTGAGGGTAAATTCATCTGATCCGATGCTGGCACCTTTTAAGATGTCTGCTGCATCACAGATATTTTCAAATCCGCCGCCGGCGCATCCTGCGATAATACCCTGATCCACATAGAGTCTTCCCCCGCGTACTTTGTCTTTTAAGGTAAAGTCTACGGCTCCGTCCAGGCTTACAAGCGCTTTCTTCTCTACATCCGCAAGAATATCCATTAAGTTTGCATTTAACTCCTCAATGGTATATGTATTGCTTGGGTGGAAAGGCATAGCGATCATAGGTCTTACCTGGCTTAAATCTACATATATCATACCGTCATAGTAAGTAACCGCTCCAGGAGCAAGTTCCTTATACTCTTCACTTCTTCCATGAATGTCATAGAAATCTTTAATCTCACTGTCGGTCTTCCAGATGGAGGACAGGCAGGTGGTCTCTGTTGTCATAACATCAATGCCGATTCTGAAGTCAGCACTCAGCTTATCCACTCCGGGGCCCACGAATTCCATTACTTTATTATTGACATATCCGTTGGCAAATACCGCTCCGATAATTGCCAGGGCAACGTCCTGAGGTCCGACACCCTTAACCGGTTCTCCATCCAGATAAACGCCTACTACTCCCGGCATATTGATATCGTAAGTTTTGGACAGTAACTGTTTTACCAGCTCCGGTCCGCCTTCGCCCATTGCCATCGTTCCCAACGCTCCATAGCGTGTGTGGGAATCGGATCCCAGTATCATTTTTCCTCCGCCTGCAAGCATTTCTCTGGCAAACTGGTGGATAACTGCCTGGTGGGGAGGCACATATACCCCGCCGTATTTTTTCGCACAGGTTAATCCAAACATGTGGTCATCTTCATTGATTGTTCCGCCAACGGCACAGAGGCTGTTATGGCAGTTTGTCAAAACGTATGGTACCGGGAATTTTTCCAGCCCTGAAGCACGTGCTGTCTGGATAATGCCCACAAACGTAATATCATGGGATGTGAGCTTGTCAAATTTAACCTTCAGCTTATCCATATTTCCGGAAGTATTATGGCTCTCTAAAATACCATAAGCAATTGTATTTTTGGCAGCCTCGGCTTTTGCAGGAACGTTATCGCCTAATTTGCTTTTGAGAACGGAAGCAGCCTCGGCATTATCTTCCACAATTTCTGTTCCGTTCAGCAGGTATACGCCATTATCGTATAATTTTACCATTTGATAGTTACTCCTTTTCTATTTTGTTTCCCAGAACCTGTCTGTGACAGGTCCTGATATATCTTCATTTAAAAATCCTGTATTTCCATATATTTCATATAATTTACAACCATGAGGGCGATCTTGAACGTTAATGCGTCATCAAACACGCGGATATCAAGACCGGTGCTCTTCTGGAGTTTCTCCAGACGATAAACTAACGTATTACGATGAACGAAAAGCTGTCTGGATGTCTCGGAGACATTCAGGTTGTTTTCAAAGAATTTATTGATGGTCATCAGTGTTTCATCATCAAAGCTATCCGGCATTTTCTCTCCAAATACTTCCTTCATAAACATCTGACACAGCGGAATCGGAAGCTGATAGATGAGGCGTCCAATACCCAGTGTATTGTATGCAATAATATTTTTCTCAACGTAGAAGATTTTCCCTACATCCAGTGCCATCTTCGCTTCTTTATAAGACTTCGATACCAATTTAATTTCATCCACAATCGTTCCGTAAGCAATACGGACACTGGACATAGCCTCAGCGTTCAACATATCCCTGAGCATCTTGGCAATTTCATCAATATCCTCATAAGTATCCTCCGGCTTTAATTCCTTCACTAAAATGATACTCTTTTCATCAACCGCAGTAATATAATCCTTGGGCTTTGATGCAAAAAGGCTCTTTACTGTCTCCAGTGCATTGTTGTCCTTTTCGTATTTCGTCTCTACCATAAATACCACACGCCTTGCCTCAGTTTCAATATGAAGCTTTTTCGCGCGGTTATAAATATCTACCAATAACAGGTTGTCCAGCAATAAGTTCTGGATAAAGTTATTTTTATCAAAACGTTCTTTATAAGCTACAATCAGATTCTGGATTTCACAGACTGCAACTTTTCCTATCATATATGCATCTTCACTGGAACCCTTGGCAATCAGTACGTATTCCACGGTTCTCTCATCAAATATCTTAAAGAAATGATATCCCTGTATAACCTGACTGTCTGCTGCAGAATCAGCAAACAGCTGCACGGTATCACCTGCGATGTCATTGTCTGCAAATGTCGTAACGACCAAACGGCCCTCCAGATCCATGATACACAAATCAATCCTGGTGATTGCACGTAATTCGTCAATAGCATTTTGTAAAACCTGGCTTGAAATCATTCTTTCACTTCCTCACTTTGTAAATTTATACAGATACTATAAAACATTTTCGGGAAAATAGCAAATGTTTTACGCATGTTTCCCCATTACACCATAAATAATTCCATGGAGTGGTTCCAGACTGTCCCAAACCACACGGTTAGAATCCACGGACTTTTCTCCGCAGTCAATGACACCCGTATGCGCCTTGATCTCTTCCATCTTTGCCTCCATTGCCTGCAATTCCGTAGGTGCAAGCCCTTTTTTCATATCCAGCATGGAGCCGGCAAACTTGTCGGCATACACGTGTGCCAAGATTTCTATTGCAAGTGAATGCCTTCTGATATCCAGCTCACATCCAATCTTTTCCTTGTATCGTCCAAGGGCGTAATCAGCAAGTGCCAGGGAGCCATTACCTTCCTCATCCAGATAATCTTTCAGAATCCGGTCGCATACGATGCGTACCCATTTCTGCTCATATTTAATGGAAATACCCCGGTATTCTTTTTCCCATTCCTCACCTGCCGGTACATTATCTAATTCATCCATAAACTGCTCCTCGTCTTCTCTTACGTGATTTAATCGGGATTCCTTATATGCCAAGTGAATATTTATTCATTTATACGCATATAACAAGTATATTGTAAAATCTTTCTATTGTATTTATTATGTTCTATTATGAAGGAGATATTTACTTCCGTCAATTATTTTCTTGATGAATCAGGTATTTTGCCCTTTCATAATCTTTCTTATTTACAAAGATTTTATACTGACGTTCGTAAGCAGGATCCACTCCTGCGCTTCCAAAATTTGCTCTTGCAGTACCTCTTCCGGGAATCCACTGTCCGCCGTGGTTAATGACCTTATAATCATACTTGATCTTCTCCCTGTCCAGTATATCCCGGACACGGTTCATTTCATTCAGAGAGTAACCTATATAAACATCGCTTTTATTAAAACTGATCATTTTATTGCCCTCCTGTCATATTGGATTTCTTCCTATTATAATATTACAATATTTCAGACCTGATTGCAATCTTTGTTGGTAACAAGCCAGACGTTCCTGTGGTTTTTCACCGGAATCTGAATTGTAACTGTGGTACCTTTCTTTTCTTTACTCTCAATTTTTATTCCATACTCACTTCCATACAACAGCTTCAGCCTGTCGGAGACGTTATTAATGCCGATTCCGCTAAAATGCTCTGTCTTGGCATTTTCACCTGTCAGCTTCTGCAGATTTTCATCCGGTATTCCCACACCGTTGTCCACAATCTGAATCTGAAGCTTACCGCTTAGCATACGCACCAAAATCTTGATATTTCCCTCTGCCTCATAAGGAAATGCATGGAAAAATGCGTTCTCTACAAATGGCTGCAGGATCATCTTGGGAATTTTACACTCCTCACAGCCGAAAGTCACAAAGTATTCCACCCGAACTTTATCTCCGTATCTGGTATTGTTGATCAGCACATAATTTTTCAGATTTTCTATCTCCCTTTCTATGGTAATATACTCATCCATATCGCTGATCGTGCTTCTCAGCAGGGCAATAAAGGCATCTATTGTTCTAGTGGATTTTTCTACATCCCCCTGAAAAATAAGCCATTTGATACTTGCCAGTGTATTATAGATATAATGGGGGTTAATCTGCATCTGAAGCGCTGTTATCTCCGCTCTGCGTTTTTCGTTCTGGATTGTAAGAAGTTCACTGATGTATCTGTTTAATTCATCCAGCATCTCATTGTAAGTACAGGATAACTCCTCCACCTCTCTGGATCCGGTGAGTTCTATATGTTCATCATACCTGGTCTTTCTGGCATTTGACATTTTATATACCAGCTTGGACATGGGAAGTGCAGTCTGTCTAGTTATAAAGAATATGATCATACACGCTGACACCGTAATGCCAATGCAGATCACCCACAACAGCGGTTCATTATACAGGTTGCCCAGGGCTTTCTGTGTATTGATAATTCCATATGCCGTACAATGATAGTAAGCAAGCTCTTTTTTCAGGACCATGCCTGGATTTTTCTGTGGCATTTGCTGCCAGACCATCTGCCTGTCGGAGGACGAAACCACAACCCCATTCTGATCCACCATATAAAACTCCGCATATTGTGAGGTGAAATATTCATAAAACCTCTTGAAATCTTGCTCTTTGAGTGTAATATATGCCACCCCGTATGGTTCTTCGCTCCCGGTTGCACGCAGAGCTTTAACCACCATCATTACCGGCGTGTTTCTGGTAGTTGAGGTATATCCGTTCTGTTTGAATATATACTGCACCGTCTCAGGATTTTCCAGAGCGTATCTGGCTTCTTCCGATCCGATTATCTCTGCCACAGGCGTGATAATGGTTTCCTCCCGGTTTAGATAGCTCTTTCCGCTCTTGCTCACTGCCATGGCACTGATGTTGTCCATACTGGAGGGAATTGCCTTCTTCATATCCTGATCTGCCTTATATGTAATCTTAAATGTGAACTGAGGGCTCTGTTCCCCGTCATGCAGGTAAAGTTTTAAATTCCAGCTGGAATTTAATGCACTGAAGAGCTTCATCAGGTCTTCATGATAGTTATTCATCTCATGTTCGATCCTTAAAAATACTTTCTCCTGAGACCTTATGTAGGTATCTACAAATATATTTTTTGACATGCCGATAATAATTGCTGTAACCGCAAGAATAGCCAGCAGGATTCCGGTTGTAAAAACTGCAAGGATTTTCGTAACCATACTTTTGGAATGTACTGTTTTCCCTGTCCATATGCTTCTCTTCATACAGATCACCGACTGTCCCTTCTGTATGCACTGGGTGTTTTTCCCGTAATCTTTTTAAAGACCCGGCAGAAATAACTGTGATCGGAGTAGCCTACTACAGAACTGACCTGTGCAATGGAATATCTGGACTCTTTCAGAAACTCGCAGGCTTTCTGTATGCGTATCTTATTGAGATATTCACTAAACCCTTCGCAGGCATGTTGATTAAAGTATGCCGAAAGATAGGAATAACTGAAATTGAATTCTGCGGCAAGATTCTGCAGATTCAATTCCTCCGTATAATGCTTCTGGATATAATCCAGAATTTTTCCGAGATATACGTTTTGGTCTTCCTCTGTAGTCTCAAGAACCGTTACTATTTTCTCCATGGCATCTTCAAAGACATCCAGAAATTCTTCGCAATAGGAAGACTTTTCAATTTTATCAAAAGCTTCCCTGCCTATTTCTTCCAATTCCTGAACCCGGTCATCTGAATCCCCGATAAGATTGTACAACAGGTTTTTCGTCTGATTTTTCAGTTTATATTCCGGCATCTGAATTTTTACTGCTTTCTCGATATAAATGCGGAAAGTTTCAATTGCTTCACTGTATTTATGCGATACTACGGCTGATGCAAATTTACGGAAATCAAATTTTTCCAAAGTGTCTTCCTCTGTGATTTCCTGAAGTCTGCACAGATGAATCCCCCTGTAGTAGAAGCTCTCCCGCTCCAAAAAGCCAGGTGTCTGAAAATCTTTCTTTAAACTCTCCAGTTTCTTGTACTGATATCCAAGAGTTCCAAGAATTCTTTCTGAAATCATTCCAAGCTGGTTCATAAACTTCTTTAGATCCTCTATTAACCGCTCCTCATCCCTCACTCCGTAATTCAAAATCACACACAGTGTTTCACGGCGCAGGAGAAACCTTAAATATTTGCAGTACGGGATGCTGTTTAAAAATTCTTCCATTTTCTCATACAGCACCGGGGAGATATCAACGCCGCTGCCATCCCTGCATCGCAGTGGAAGCGCAAACAGCCGGTAGCAGCTATGAGGCAGTACATTTAAATACTCATCAGCCCCCTTCAGTTCATTTTCACAGCCTGTCAGATATCTCTCCAGCATCTTGTCCAGACCCGATACCGTCTTCTTCTTTAACTGCAGGTCCGGTATATTCTGCGATACCTTTCTTACCAGCTTCAGAAGCTCCTCGGAATTTAGAGTAGGTTTTAATACATAATCTACAGCTCCATTGAGCAGTGCTTCCCTCACATATTCGAAATTATCATAACTGCTTAATACAACATTTTTAATATCCGGATATTCTCTGTTTACGATTTTAATAAAATCCAGTCCGCTCATAATCGGCATTGCAATATCACATAAAATGATATGCGGTTGCAGTTTTGGTATCAAATCCAGCGCTTCTTTTCCATTGGATGCCTCTCCAACGATTTCATACCCTTCCTCTTCCCATCTCATCATAAACCGTATTCCCTGACGCATAATAAACTCGTCATCCACTATCATTATCTTACAGCTGCTCTCCATTATCTCTTCCTTCTCCATTTTCTCCTTTGTTACACATACAGTTTCCCCGGGTAAATTCATAAGCAAAAAAATCCGGACATATCTAAATACGTAAGATACATCCGGATTTATGGGTTCCAGTGCCAGTATTCTACCTGGATCCCCTAAAATGATACAATTTTTTCCGCCGCATACTGCAGAATTACGGCCGCGTCTCCGCTGTCTGCCGTTCCATCCCCATTTACATCCCCTAACTGCTTCTGTTCCTCAGTAAATGGCCTGAGTTCTGCATTGTACTTTAACAGTTCCGCGGAATCATTTGTATCGACCACTCCGTTCAGGTCTGTATCTCCCATAAGGCGGGCTTTGAGAATCTCGTTAATCAGTCTCTTCAGCACTTCACCGATACGCCCTGCATCTGACTCCACATCATCATAAACCTTACGTGCTTCCTCTGTCAATGCCTGAAGCCCCGATATACTGCTTTCCAGGTATTTTTTTGAGTTCTGCAGAATCTGATCCGCCATATCCAGTGCATTCTTAAGTTCTGACTTATTACCTTTTCGAATAAGAGATGTCATCGCCTCAGCAAGATCTTTATATGCCTGATTAATTTCTGCCACATCTGCCTTTCCATTTTCCGCTGCTGCTTTTGCTGCCTCCAGTGCAGTTCTTAATCCGGCAATACTGGACGGTGTATACTGTGCCTCATTTTTTAAGATAGATTCAGCCTTCTGAATCAAAATGTCAAGCCTTGTGTCCTCGCTCTTTAACAGTAATCCCGTCACTGCATCCATTAACTTTCGGGCTGCCTCATTAACAGCTTCCTGACTCACACCCTCGTTTGTATAAACCCTTTTCGCCTCTGCCAGCGCAGTTCTGACTGCCTCTACACTTTCCTCCGTGTATTGTGCCAGGCTCTCCTCATCTGTGAGTATTGCTTCTGCACCATCGATGACAGCCTTCAGCCCCGTTTTCTGGGTGGTACTCTCCAGAAGATTACATACGGTAATCAGCTTTAAGAATGCCCTGTCCACTTCATCCTGGGTTGCCTCTGGCTTCTCAAGCGCTGCTCTTGCCAGTGATAAAGCGTCTTCTACTGCTGCCCAGCTTTCTTCTGTAAAGCATTTATTCTCATTTTGCTGCAATTCTAATTTTTCAGCCATGGCAATTGCCAGTTTCAGACTTGTAAGGTCTGTTTCCTGCGTTTCCCCGCCGCCATTTAAGCCTTCAAGTGCTTCACGGATCTTCAGCGCTGCCTGCTCTGCGTCCTTCTGGCTGGTTCCAGCATGGTAAAGCAATGGATGTCCTGCTTTTACGGCTTCATCCAGCACTTCCAGCTTTTCCTCCGGGTACTGGCTTCTGTCGATTGCTCTGGCGCCAGTGAGTGCATCTTTTAACTCCTGCAGATTTAGCTTATTCTGAATCCTGATATAGGAAAGTACCGGATCCGGTCCTCCGTTTGCCGCTACGGACAGGGTGGCTTCTCCTGCCGCCTCACAGGTAAACTCATAATATTCCTCATTCCAGGGGTTGTTATTCTTCCAGGTGTTTGCCGTTCCAAGTTCTGTCGTTTTTCCTCCCGCCGTTACCGAGACTTTCATAGGACGGTTCTGGTTCCACCACTCTTTGAATCCCATGCTCACCCGATATGTGCCCGCCTCCAAAGGAATCACATAGCGAATCTGCTGTCCCTGTTTTGCATACCAGCCGGTATCATAATTATCGTTTACATCCCCGTTGTATGCACCGTACTGCTCCGCATAACCCCAGCTGCCTTCCTCATACTTCTGATCAGGACTCTGATTTAAAAGTTCTGCATAACGGTTTACCCGTTTGTATTCCGGAGACTCCGGATTGTTACAGTCTATGAAATACTGCACATTTTCCGGTATGATCTGAACATCCACAGATGCCTTGACAGCCGTTTCAGAGACAGTGCCTTCCAGGGTTACATTTTTGGTAAAGTCAACACCCTCCAGATTCCATACTACTTTCATCTCTAATTTATTACCCATATTGGTGCGGGCAGTTACTGTATCCGGAAGTATTGGCTGCACACCGCTTACCGTATAGACTTGTTCACTCTTGCTGATATTTTCAACTTTTTCATTCAAAGTTCCATAAATGACTCTTCCGTTGCTGATCTCCAGAAGCTTTCCATCCTGCCCTGCCGCCTTGGATATGGAAATTGTATGTGTGCCTTCTTCCAGGAGTCCTGTGTGATAAAGGAGAACACCACCCTCTTTATCCTCAGATACCAGGGAAACTTCCTGTTGTTCTCCGCCATCGACGGATATATTTACAAGTGCTCCTTCCGGTGCCATCGTTCCATAGATCTGAGCCTGGGTGCCCTCAAATGTAAACTCAGCCAGACCCTCCGGCGCAGTTGTATACTTTCCACCACCGAAGCTCTCTGCAGAATTTCCCCAGGACCCGGTATAGGTAAACTTATTGATATCTGAAGTCCAATCTTCAGCCGGCTTTTCAACGTTAGCATCCACCACTTTTGCATAGTCTGATGGACTGCAGACCGCACTTGCATCATTTGCCCTGATTATATAGGTAGAAACGGAATTTGACGGCAGTGTCACATCCAGTATGCCATCTGTCACATCCTGAGTCTCAGCCAGCTGGCAGCTCTCTGAATCTGAGGTACGGTAGAGTTCTGCTGTCGCTGCAGTATTAAATGCGCTTAAGTCCACCGATGTATTTCTTTCTCCGCCAAAATTCTGAGCAACGATAACCAGTTCATCGCCTTCCGGTGAAATTGCGGCACACATATTGGAGTCCTGAATATCAATCATTGTATAACCAGCCTTCAGGTACTTACTGTACTGCATCATGGTATAAAGCTGTTTCGTCACTGCCCAGTACCCCTCACCTGGAACTCCTTCCTTACGGTTCCCGTTACCGTCCACCAGATTTGTGTGGTAATCAGGCACCGGCTGTCCGTCCTTTTCAAATACCGCATGAATCAAGCCCCAGTTAGAATTTGTCTGAAGGCACTCATATTCACTGTCTGCCACCAGCCATGCAATCCACGCTGTAGGCTGCATATACTTCAGGTCATCCATGATTCCTTCGCTCTGTGAGCGGGTGTTGGCTGCTTCCATAGATTCGTGGCTCCCATCATAATGGCTTCCTCCGCCCTTGGTGACTTCTGACATCCACAGTCCCTTGTCATACATTTCGGCAATGTGGCGCAGTTCTTTTCTTTCACTGTTGCTTCCGCTGTATGTATGGACGCTGATTGTATCCATGGCGGACTTTATATCGTCGTCCAGCCGGTTGTAGGAATTTATCCCTGCCCACAGGCTTGTCTCATCTGTACCGGTGATCTTTACATCCTTTAAATTTCCCTGAAACTCTTCTGCTTCCATTGCATTTAACATTTCACGGTACGCACGTGACTGGAGCTCCCCTGTATTGAAAATGCATCCTTCCTGTTTGGTGCTTCCTTCATGCCAGTAGTTGGTATCCGGCTCATTCAGAGGCTCAATATAGGATACGCCCACACCGAATTTAGATTTCAGGTTTTGGTCCACCCAGTTCGCGGACCGCGCCATATACATGGCAAAATCATCATAGTAATCATCCTTCAGATTGTTGGGATCATTCCAGTATCCTCCGGTGGAGGTACCTGACTTTGTCATATAATAAGGTGGAGAATTAGAAAATACTTTGTTAATGATGGTGTTTTCTTCCCCTGTTTGCTGTGCATAGTCATATCTGTATTTATTTGCCTGCTCCAACATCCACAGCTGTCCTGCATCGCTCATTTCTTCCGTGGTTTTCCCATAGAAAGCCTCGCTGTTAAATTCTCCGCTCCCGTCTTTCGTACCGGTCATATCCTCTGTCCAGCCTGGTACCAGGCCTTCGCACCTCTTAATGGATGAATTTTCTTTATCTCCTCCTCCTACATTGTACCGCACAATATTCAGATTCAGATATTCAGGCGAAAATGCCAGTTCCGCTATTTCCTCACGGTCGGCTCTGCCGTTCCCGTTCCAGTCCGCATCTCCCCAGGAGCCTATGATATTCCCCCACCAGCACAGGGAAGTGCCCCAGCCATTCAGTGTCTGATAATGAATATCCGGATTAACTGCAATCTCTCCTGCCGTTTTTTGTTCCCCGGCAGCCATCGCCGGAATCCCAGCCATTGCAGATAATATGGTTGATGCTCCTATTGCCAGGGCGGACATGCCTGCTGCCGCCTGTTTAAACCTTTTTTTCTTTCTCATATCCATTCTCCTTTAGCCTCATAGAGCTTATTTGTAAACTCATTCCTGCCTGCAGTTTTATGCCCATTATTTTTTGTTATGAAGAAACAGAGAGCAGTCCCGTCTGCTACAGGTATCCCACTCTCTGTTTCTATTTTGCTATTTCCGGACTATCTCCGAAACTTCCAGATGTTCAGTGAGAATCCTAAAACCGATCAATTTTACCTGCAGCATATTTTAAAATGGACACTGCATCATTGGTATTCGCTGTTCCATCTCCATTGACATCGGCTGCCTTAAGCTGCTCTTCTGTCAATTCTTTAAGCTCTGCGTCATATTTTAATACTTCAGCTGAATCCCTTGAATCCACCACTCCATTCAGGTCAGCATCTCCTTTTAAGCGTGCTTTCAGAATTTCCTGTACAAGCTTTTTCAGAACTTCGCCTACTTTTTCTGCATCTGCTTCACCGCTGTCAGAAACTGCCTGTGCCTCTGTAACCACTGCCTGCAGCCCTGCGATTGTTCCTTCCACATATTTCTCAGACTCTGCCAGGATCTCATTCGCCTTATCCAAAGCATTTTTCAGTTCAGCCTTGTCACCTTTTCGTACCAGCTCCGTCATTGCTTTTGCCAGATTTGCATAACTCTCATTAATCTGTGACTCACTTGCCTGGCTGTTCTCTGCTACGGCTTTTGCGGCTGCAATGGCTTTCTCCAGATTTTCAATGCTTGTTACCGTATACTGATCTTTATTTCTCAAAAGCTCCTCAGCTTTTCTTATCAGAATTCCAAGTCTGGTGTCTTCTGTTTTCACCAGCATTCCTGTTACTGCATCCATAAGCTTTCTGGCTGCTGCATTTACCGTTTCCTGATCTACACCGGTTTCCGCATATACTCTTTTGGCCTCTGCCAATGCGTTTCTTACAGCCTCTATGCTTTCTTCTGTATATTCAGCCAATTCTTCCTCATTTGCAAGTATTGCTTTTGCGCCTTCAATTACTGCATTCAGACCCATTTTCTGGATACCGTCTGTAAGAAGATTGCAGGAAGAGATCAGTTTCAGGAATGCGTAATCAACATCTTCCTGTAACGCCTGGGTATCAGCCATTACTAATCTTGCATCATCAAGTGCTTTTTGCACTTTTGCCCAGCTTTCTTCTGTATAGCAGTTATTAGCGCTTTGCTCTGCCTCCAGTTTTTCAGCCATTGTGATGGCGAGCTGCAGGCTGTTCTTATTTACTTCCACAGATGGTTCATCAGCGCTGCCCAGAATTCCAATCCAGCTGAGAACCGCATCGGCACTTCCTCTCTTACTTACCGTTACAACTGCTTTTCCTGCTTCTGTTACTTCAAAAGATTTGCTGATCTGTAAATCTCCTTCATTGGCTGCAAGTGTGAAATCCTGTGCAGCCAGAACCTGATCTCCCATTTTAACAGAAACCTTCAGATCCCTTTTTGTATTCCACCATTCCTGGAATCCAGCCGCCAATGTATAAGTACCAGGCTTTAAGTCAAATGCATACTCAATGTTTTTACCTTCTGCAGCCCACCAGCCGCTTTCCTGTATTTTTTTACCTTCATGCAGGCCCATATCAAAACTATCCGGAGACTCCGCCTTGGTCACTCCTGTATACCCTGCTTTATTTTCTTCTGTATACTTTTGATCCGCAACCATATTTAATACTTTGTTACCCAGCGTACTCTTAACCAGGTTAAAATACTCAGATTCTTCTGCACCGCTGTCAAAGAAGTACAGCGTGGATGGGTTTACAATATAAATGCTATGGCTGAATTCTCTGCCTTTTTCCGTAAGGGTTCCTGTAACTGTTACACTTCCGATTTTGTTTTCATCATACTCGCCAATCGTCCAGGTAACCGGTGTTGTTTCCTCATCTGTACCATAAGAAATGCTTACTTCATCCGGAAGCTGTTCTGCAATTTCAGTGACAGAAGAAACCACATCCGGAAGTTTTGTCTTTATTTCAAACAGGCCTTTACCCTCTAAATCATCCAGTGTCCAGTCCTCATATCTTCTCAGAGCAATCTTGTTGTCCGGCTGGAATTCAACCGGTACCCAGACATATCTGGACTCACTTAAATCTCCTGCATTCCAGCGGTCACCCATATATATGTATTTGCCATTTTCGGCATCTACCGGGAATACGCAGGTACTCTGGGTGTCATAGGTAGTTCCGCTTCCCCAGTCCGTACAGGGATCTCCTATTTCTGTCCAGGGTCCCATTGGGTGGTCCGCTACAGCATATTTTGCCTGGTTAGGACTCCATCCCGTACATCCTGATGTAACTACATAATATTTATCTTTATATTGAAACATCGCTGGTGCTTCCCTGGACCATTTTACAAAATTACGGGTGAAATCCACACCTTCCACAGCATCTTCCGGAGCAGTTGCCAGACCTGTATAATCACTGTTTAGTCTGGATACATACATGGTTTCATTCCCCTCAGAAGAATAAACCACATAAGCAGTACCGTCATCATCCTTAAACAGATTCATATCCCGGACAGAGCCACGCCCAGCCCAGCCGTCATAACCCAGATTTCCGTTTGGATCATTGTGGGAGTTCAGTTTGTAACTTCCCAGAAGCTTAAATGGTCCGCTAGGGCTGTCGCTTATTGCCACGCCTGCTTTTGCCTTACCATAATCAGCATCGCTGCCCGGATATCTTCCGTCAGCATGGAACCAGATCACATATTTGCCTGTCTGATCATTGTAGAGCATTTTAGGACGCTCCATTACACAGTTGTTCCTGTCAAGATCTACAAATACCGCATCTTTTTGTTCCTGGCTCTCTTCACCATACAATTCCTTAAAATATGTATCCGTTTCAAACTGGTCCGGATCTTCCATTGTCCTTAGTACTACTCCTTCATCCCTCCAGTTATACAGGTCATCAGAGCTATACATATGAATACCACCTACCGGACGATAATCATTGGTTTTGTCCTCCCCGATCCAGTACCATCTTGTCTCGCCGTCAACGGTCAGCTGCTGAATCTGCCCTCCGTGTGCCTGAATCTGTTTTCCATTCGTGTCGTACATGGTGTCACCCTTAGTACCGGTAAAGGAATTGTTAACAACTGTTTCTTTTTGTTCTTCTTTTACAGCCCGAACTTTTACATAATTCAAAATTGGATCTTGCTTACTGTTTGTCCTTCTGGGACTCTTTACAAGAAGATTCAGTTCCCCGTCCGTAACCTTTGTTGTGAAAGTTCTGCTTACCCATTTACCATAGTCCACAGAAATATCCGTAGCTACTGTTTCACCCTCCAGCATAATATTCACCATACGGCTATCCCAGTAATGCTTAAACGCAACCGTCACTTCGTAAGTGTTTTCCTCCAGGCCCTCTATCTTCTCCATTGGCAACTCAAAATTATAGCCAAGTGCACTTTTATATTTGTCATAAGTGACGTCATTTCCATCAGACATATAGATAAAACTGTTTCCAATATCCGTAGCATCATCGCCATTATTTATGGCGGATGAATAAGCATCATCTGGTTTTCGTCCCCATTCTGCCCCTGTCACTGCATCAGCGCCATACATCTGGTCCACATTGGATTGAAATAGTCCCATGCGCTCCTGATCTTTGTTTGGTACCACTGAAGGATCCGGGGTTCCGCAGTTTACCGTGTAGAGTACATAGTCATTTCCTGCTGCCTCCTCCGCTGTCAGCTGTACATGCTCACTCTGCAGCACTTCGTTGTTCATTTGTTCTTCGGCTGCTACAGCGGGCATAGCCGGTAACACGGTAGTAACTCCCATAGCCAGCACGGATATCCCGGCAATTGCTTTTTTAAAACATTGTCTTTTTTTCATAAATGCCTTCCTCTCTTTTTATAATTCATACTTTGAACTCGCGGTTATTGTAACACGATCACCGAAAAAGCTTTTAGGAATAAATCCTTCATATTTTTTACTATTTTGAGGTATTTCTGCTTTTTTAGAAATATTTAAATATATTTGAATTATGTTATGATTTGTCCGGATTTTGTTTAGAAATGAGGTCATTGCCTATCTTCCTCTCTTTTTCTTTTTTTCATCCAGGCAAACCCAAATCCCAGCATTGCCAGACAGGAGCCTCCCCCTAACATCAAATATCTTGCCACAGGGGTACTGTCTCCTGTTTTAACACCGCTTTTGCTGGCGTTGTTATATTTGCTTCCGCTCAGGCTGCTATTGCCACTCTGATATCCATTTCCACTTTGGTTTCCAGTTACGCCCTGGTTTCCAGACCCGCCTTGGTTCCCTGTTCCACCCTGATTTCCTGTTCCACCTTGATTTCCTGTTCCGCCTTCATTTCCTGTTCCGGTTTGACTTCCTCCAGGTGTCTTTTTGTCTTCATCCTCAGTCTCGCCGTCATTGTCATCATTTGGCTTTTCATTATCGCCTACTATATAGGCAAGTTCCAAAGCCTCGGCTTCTATATCTCCATCGTCTCCCGACATCTTATCTACCTCTGTCCGAAAAAGAATCTCATCACCCTTTTTTACGCCATCCTGTAGCTTAAACTTCAGATCCACCAGGCTTCCGTCAGCGGAAATATCCTGAGATGAGGCAAATACCGCTATCATCTCTCCCTCCGGTTTATTCCCTGTAAGACAGTCATTTATTTCAAGCAGTGCCCCTGACAGAGCATCGCCTGCCTCACTGGACTGCAGTACTGCTTTTTCCGGATCATAAAATATTCGAATCTTTCCATTTGTTACATTTTCTCCACCTTTTATCATACAACTGACCGCCAGTGTCTTGTCACTTTCACTGTACTCCCGCACATCCATAGAAACCTTTGTCCCTTCTGATGCCATTACTGTCATTGATTGATAAATCATCAGCACCATAAAAAGCCCCATTACTGACTTAATCCACTTTTTCATTACCGCGCTTTCTCCTTTCTTTTTCCAGGGCACCCAACCCTTGCCTGTTTTCCCTTAACGATCCATCTTTCTGAGATAATTTTAGCACAAGGACCCATAACATCTTTAGGACAATGTTCATTAGAATTTTCAATTTTTATAGCTTTTTTATTTTAAATAGCATTATCTTTAGAAAATTGCATTTTTTTTATTTTTTCCTCCCAAATTCCCTTGCGTATAATTAATAAAATCCCAAATATTTTATAATTTCTTCTTTTTATTTTTTGTTTAGCCTGTAAAACCAATCACTTTCGGCTAAAGTCTCCAAATTGTGTATGGAAACGAATAATTTTACAAATTCAACATATTCTCAATTTTACAGGAAAAAGTTTATATTGCTGATGATGAAACTCATATTACAATGAAAAAATTAAGGTTAGAATATTGGGGGTTCGCTGAGGAAGGACGCTTTGTATTTGTAGTTAGTGTACGGAAAGAGAAGGGGGCGGACCAGGACATTGGTTTGGAATGC
>UQCR01000056.1 GCA_900539655.1 uncultured Robinsoniella sp. | reverse complement strand
CTGTCACCGAAGGGAGTTTTTTTCCTTTTGCAGAAGCCGGGCTGCCTGTGTAAGCGTCCCTATGAGGCTATCATTTTTGAAGCTGCAAATTAAATTTTATTGAAATCCTACCCAAGAAAGTGCTACTTTTACACAAGATAAAAGGATGACATACCCAATAATTTAAGTATAATGATATTAAAAAGGTTCTATAAAAGATTCTGTTGAAAGTATAGTTAAGTTGAAAGTATAGTTAAATAGAAGCTCTTTTATCAGGATATTTAAAAGGAGAACGAGTATGCAGCAGGAAGCGGTCAGAATACCGAGAGAAGAGTATCCCAAACGCTGGGAGAAGGTTCAGAAGATTATGAAAGATAATCAATTGGATGTTATCCTGGCTTATAGTGATGACAGAGCCACACATGGCAATGCCTATGCTAGATATTTTGCAGATTTACCAACTCATTTTGAAAATGTGCTGGTACTGTTTTTAACCGGCTGTGATCCGGTTATATTGACCGGGCCGGAGACAGAAGGGTATGCAAAAGAAATTTCTGCAATCCAGAATATTAAAGTATTATCTGAATTTTCTGCTGAGGATGAAGACTATCCGTTTTCGGTAGTTGAGCCTTTGGAACAGATTGTGAAACAGCTTGTGCAAAAAGCGCCTGAAAAAGTAGGGCTGGCTGGAAAGCTTTATATGGGGGCTGAACTCTATGAAGCAGTTGAAAATGCTTTTTGTCCGGCAGAACTGGTGGAAGCGGATAAGCTGTTGGAGCCGGTAAGAGGTGTGAAATCACAGGCTGAGATCGCAGTGATCCGTAGGGCATACGCAATTGCAAATGAGGGTATGAAGGCGGCAATAGATGCAGTGCGTCCGGGTGCTACCGAGCGTGAAATCGCTGCAGAAGCAGAATATGTTATGCGTAAGCTGGGGTGTGAAGGATACGGTATTGATCCGATTGTGGCTTCCGGACCAAACACAAAGCATATATTGGCACGCACTACCAATCGTAAGATTGAAGAAAACGATGTGGTTATCGTAACGCTGGCGCCCAGGTATGAAGGCTACCATGGGGCGTGTGGAAGAACGATACTCGTTGGGAATCCCGGGGAAAAAGCAATAGCAGCTGTTGAAGCATCCATTCGGGCACAAAATGTATGTGCAGAAAACCTGATACCAGGAAATATTGGAAGCCTGGTAGAGGCGATGGGAAGGCAGGTAATGAAAGAAGCGGGATATGAAAAGAACTTTATGTATTCCGGACTTCACAGTATTGGGGTTATTGAGTTTGAACCGCCTATACTGGGTCCATCCAGCAGCGTCATGATAGAAAAGGACATGGTTATTTCCATAGATATCCCATTATTTGAGGCAGATATTCCGGGGATGCGTTTTGAAGACGGATACCTGATTGTGGAAAATGGAATGGAAAAATTGACGGATGTTCCATTGTTCATTCAAAAATAAGTGTAATCATACAGAGATAAAATGGCGGCACCTGATGGGGAGCTGTCATTTTTTTTGGTTAAATAACATGCAAAATACCATTCGGCTTTTACTTGTCATTTTAGGAATGATAGGCTATAATGTCCCCATAGAATTTATATGGAAGTGAAAATCATGGGAAATAGAACTCAATTATTAGAGGATTGCATATTATGTCCAAGAGAGTGCCATGTGAACCGTAATCAGGGGATGCGGGGATATTGCAGAGAAACTTCAGAGCTTGTGGTTGCAAGGGCTGCCCTGCATATGTGGGAAGAGCCGTGTATTTCCGGAAAATGCGGATCGGGAACCGTTTTTTTCTCCGGCTGCTCTATGGGCTGTGTATTTTGCCAGAACCAATCAATTGCGTCCGGGGAATGGGGCAAAAAGATTCCGGTATCCAGACTTGCCGATATCTTTCTAAAACTCCAGGAGCAGGGGGCGGCAAATATCAATCTGGTGACTGCCTTGCATTATATTCCTCAGGTTATGGAAGGGCTTGACTTGGCAAGAAGCCGTGGGCTTAGGCTACCCGTAGTCTATAATTCCAGCGGGTATGAAAAAGCAGAAACCCTTCGCATGCTGGAAGGGTATGTGGATGTCTATCTGCCTGATTTTAAGTTCATGGATTCCCAGGCTGCACAGCGTTATTCCAATGCCCCCGACTATAGCCGGTATGCTAAAGATGCGCTAAGAGAGATGGTCCGCCAGACAGGAGAGGTGGCATTTAAAAGCAATGGAATGATAATGAAAGGGGTTATCGTTCGCCATTTGATACTGCCCGGACATACGAAGGATTCCATGGAGGTGTTGAAGTATCTCTATGAAACGTACGGAGATCAGATATATATCAGCATCATGAATCAGTATACACCCATGGAAAAGGCACTTGCTTTTCCGGAAATTAACCGGAAGGTGACGGACAGGGAATACAGGCGTGTTGTGGACTATGCAATTGGGCTTGGGGTCACGAACGGCTTTATTCAGGAAGGGGAAACTGCTTTGGAAAGTTTTATTCCGGATTTTCATAATATAGGAGTATAGGATATATAATAGTTTCTGAACTAACATCCTGTGGCAGCAGGGGAGGTATTTATGAATGAATTGAGAACAGAGCGTCTGATTATCCGCAGGTTCCTGGAAAGTGACTGGGAGGACCTGTATGAATACCTGTCTGACGAGGCAGTTGTCTATTATGAACCATATGAGATTTTTTCCAGGGAAAAATGCCAGGAGGAGGCCAGAATAAGGTCGGTCAGCAAGTCATTTTGGGCGGTATGCCTTCAGGAAAACGGGAAGATGATAGGAAATCTTTATTTTGAAAGAGGAAAATTTGATACCTGGGAGATCGGGTATGTGTTTAATCTTAAGTACCAGGGGAAGGGATATGCGATGGAGGCGGCAAAAGCACTGCTGGATGAAGGATTCCAGAACTGGGGAGTACGCAGGGTAGTGGCTATGTGTAATCCCGGGAACCAGCATTCCTGGAAGCTGATGGAACGCCTTGGAATGCGAAGAGAGGGGCTTCTGGTGAAGAATATTTTCTTTAAGTCTGATAAGCATGGGAAGCCGCTATGGCAGGATACTTACGAATATGGACTTTTAAAAGAAGAGTGGAATAGTAATCGGCGTGTTTGAAAAGGAAGATACTTTTCAAACACGCTTTTCCATTTAATTATCGGATTGCAGAGCCTCATAGCCCGTTTCACAGGTACGAATTTTCATGGCACTTCTTATTTCATAACTAAATATTTTACCATCCCCTACTTCTCCGGTAAATGCAGCTTTTTGAATGGCGGTAATCACCTTTTCTTCCCATTCCTGAGAGGATACTACGATTTCAAATTTGATCTTTGGCTGCATCATCAGATCGATCTGGGTGCCCCGGACAATTTCTTTATATCCGCGCTGGACGCCGCAGCCCATGACCTGAGAAATGGTAATTCCATTTACCTGAATCTCATCCAGAGCGTCCTTGACATCCTCAAATTTCTCTTCTCGTACAATTGCTTCTATTTTAATCATCATAATTCATTCCTCCCATTCTTAATCAAAGCCATTGAAAGATGGATAAGCGCTTTCACCGTGTTCTGAAATATCCAGTCCAAGCTGTTCTTCTTTTGGTGATACACGAAGCGGTGTGAATAATTTTACAATTCCCACACAGATAAAAGTTCCGGCGGCAGCAACAGCAATCGTGATCAGTATGCCAATGATCTGTGCTGTGAACAGGCGGGTATCGCCGTATATCAAACCGTCCCATTTAGCTGTACTGTTAATGGAGCTTCTGGCAAACAGGCCGGTTGCGATGCCGCCCCAGATTCCACCGATGCCGTGACAGCCAAAGGCATCCAGAGCATCATCTACTTTCAGGTGCTTTTTAATAAATGTTACCGTGAAATAGCAGATGGGGCTTACCAACCCACCGATGAGAAAAGCTGACCAGACAGGTACGAAGCCTGCGCCGGGCGTAATTGCTACCAGACCGACCACAAGTCCGGTGGATGCGCCTACAATCGTTGGCTTTCCTTCCTTTATTACATCCATCAGCATCCAGGATAACAGAGCCGTCGCTGCGGACAGTGCAGAAGTCATAAATGCATGAGCAGCCAATCCGTTTGCACCAAGAGCGCTGCCGGCATTGAATCCAAACCACCCAAACCAGAGCAGTGATGCTCCCAGTACCACGAATGGGATATTGTGTATCCGGTATGAAGTTGTCTCGTACCCTCGTCTTCTGCCAAGAAATAGGGCAAGAAGAAGGGCGCTGATGCCGGAACTGATATGGACTACGTTGCCGCCCGCAAAATCAATGGAGCCAATGGAGGCAAGAAAACCGCCTTCGCCCCAAACCATGTGAGCCAATGGATAATATACGATTAGTGACCAGAGGGCTATAAACAGGAAAAGCGCTTTAAACCGCATACGCCCAACCAGCGCACCTGTGATTAAAGCAGGGGTGATCATGGCAAACATCATTTGAAACGCGGCAAATACCAAATGCGGCAGGGTTTCGGAATATGGTCCGGCTTCCATGCCAACCCCTTGAAAAGAAAACCATCTGAAATCACCGATAATGCCAAGGTGGTTACCTCCAAAGGAGAGGGAATAGCCAAATAAAATCCACATGACAATAGACAGCCCCATAACGGAAACGCACGCCATCATAGTATTGCAGACATTCTTGCGGCGCACCAGTCCGCCATAAAAGAATGCCAGACCCGGTGTCATGAGAAAAACCAAAGCCGCTGAAATTAATAGAAAAGCAGTATCACCAGTATTCATAGAAAGACCTCCTAACAGATAAATTTAATGTGTTGTCGATATATAAATAAAAAAGGCGTTCAGATAATATTTGGAATTATCTGAACGCCTTCGTTCGGATGTATCATAGCACAGTTGATTTTAAGATGCAAGAAATATTTGTAATTCATTGGAAATTTGTATTTCCTGGATAAGTTTATAGATTCCTTATACTTTGTTGATATGATGGGATTATGAAAGAGGTACAGTACATGTGGCGTACAGCTGTCAGAAAGCAATTTTAATACATGCTCTAGCGGACTGGAGAACAGAAACTTTTATGAATGGATCAGAGAGAGGAGCAGTTGCTGTAAAAATTAATGATCAGTTTTTAAAAGCAGTGATTAAAGAGAAATAGGTTAAAAAGCGGAGAAATTGTCAGGCTGACAGTTTTTTCGCTTTTATTGTATGAAATTTATTAATAGAAAAAGCCAGTGCGGGAAATTATAAGTTTGTAGTTAATAATTATGATGGCTGATGTAGATGGAGGGAATGAATTGAAAAAACAACAATATGGATATGTTCGGGTGTCTACAAAAGAGCAGCATACGGACCGGCAGATGGCAGCGATGGAAAAAGCGGGGATTTTAAGGAATCATATATATGAGGATAAACAGTCGGGAAAAGATTTTGAACGTCCTCAGATTTAGCATAGATAAAATGCTTTGAATGAAAGCTTATTTTGAAGGAGAAAATACAAATGAGAAAAAATTTTAGTAACAATGATGGTTATGATAACGATGGTGATTCTGGCAGCATGTGGCGTGAGGCAATGGGTAAAGTAACATTTAAAGTAATTGAGATGGATTAGATTTATCATGATTAGTATGGATGCTTAGAAGAAGTGGGGTGCTTAAAAATGGAACTGCTGACGGATGATATGAGAATGTTTTTTATCCACATAAATGATATTGAAAATGGAGTTGCTTCGGGAACCTTTATGAATCCAATCCAAAAAGAAGAAATTCCTTTTCGTAATCTCAGCGATTTAATAGCTAAGATAGATGGAATGCTGCAAGACTTCCAGAAGCACCCGAGGGAGAATTGTTCACCTCATTTGGAACCTTACCTGAATCATCCTTTTTTCTCAAAACGTTCCAGGCACTTTTTTTTCATTCATATCTATTATCTGGAATATGGTGACTGGCAGGGGAGCGTGCGATACTCCGGGTGCAAAAAGGCAGTGCTGTTTCGGGGGATTTTAGAATTATTAAGGGTTATGTGTGAAGTGATAGCTGGATTGGATCAATGCCCAGCGTGAACGTCAGCGGGGTATCCGCTCTTTCTGTCTGGGTGATGACAAAGTAGAAAAATTAAACCAAATTGGCATGCTGTGGGGGTTTCGCAGCATGGGATTAGGGAAAGACACAAATACACCGGTGCAATAGCAGCCGGTGTATTTGTATAGGTATAGAATCTATTGCAGTTTATAAATTATGCTGTCCGTTTAAAGCAAAACCAGATGTTTCTTTAAATCCTCCAGTGTTTCCCGCTCCCGTATTACCACAATTTCTCCGTTCTCCCGGATTAAGATTTCAGCAGGGCGAAGACGGTTGTTATAGTTTGAACTCATAACATACCCATAAGCGCCGGCATCCAGAATGCCGAGAATGTCACCTTCCTGAATCTCTGGGAGGAGCCTGTCTTTTGCCAGAATGTCTCCGCTTTCGCATATATTCCCTACGATGGTTACGGATTCTTCACGGTTAGATGGTGTATCGTTTCCACGATATATTTCTACGCCATGGTATGAATCGTATAAAATAGGTCGTGAAAGCACGTTAAATCCTGTATCACATCCCACATATTTATTCTTATAATTGTATTTTATGGAATGAACCCCGCTTAAGAGGACTCCGCATTCGGCACTGATATAACGTCCGGGTTCGATACGGAATGTGATCTGCCTTCCATATTGTTCGGAAAATTGATATAAAGCCTCGTCAATTTTAGCACCCAGCTCCTGCAGATCCAGTGGTGCTTCCCCTTCTTCCTTCTTATATGGAATACCAAAGCCGCCTCCCATATCTATAAATTCCAGAGCCGGGAATTGTTTTGCTATTTCAAATAAAGAGTCCAGGCTTTTGACGAAAGCGTCCCCTGTCATAAAAAGTGATCCGATATGCTGGTTGATTCCGGCAAGGGTAAGATGAAATCTATCTAATATTTCTTTCACCTGAGGGATAAAGACCGGATCCACACCGAATTTCGTTTTCTTTCCTGCTGTTACTACTTTTTCATGGTGACCGGCACCAACTCCGGGATTAAAGCGGATAGCTACACGGCTTCCTGGTGCCAGCCGACCGTAGCGTTCTAATTGGCTGACGGAATCCACGCTTACCAGAACGCCTTCAGATATGGCATACTGCATTTCCTCGTCAGATACATTATTTCCAATATAGAATATTTCATCGGAAGTAAACCCTGCCATTTTTTCGATATAAATCTCTCCCGGTGACATGGCATCAACTTCCAACCCTTCTGAGCGTACAATCTGAAGAAGTGCTGGATTGCTGTTTGCCTTTGCCGAAAAATCCACTACGAATTTTGGGTAGGAAACCATATTCTTAAGATCCCGGCAGCGTTCACGAAGAATTCTTTCATTATATACGTAAACCGGTGTACCGTAAGCGGCTGCTAATTCAACCGGATCATGGTTTTCGAAGAAATTTGTTTGATCAGTTACTTTTGTGTAAATCTTTTGCATGATATATTACCTCCATGTAGTTTGTTATGAAATATTGTGTAAATTAATTTATAATGAGCCATTTGTATATTTGCTATGAAATAATATGTAACATAGTTCATATGAGCTATTTGGTATATTCGCTATAAAATAATGTGTAAATAAATGAATATGAACCATTGGTTTATTCGTTATGAAATAATGTATAAATTAATTTATAGTGAGCCATTTGTATATTTGCTATGAAATAATGTGTAAATTAGTTTATATGAGCCATTTGGTATATTTGCTACGATATAATGTGTAAATTCATTTATATGAGCCATTTGGTATATTCGTTTTGAGTGATAATTACAGTGATTTGACATTCCCGGCAATCGCAGGTTAAATCTGAAAATGCATCAAATCTGCATATTGCTTGCAGGAATAAAATATAAGTCTTGACTTATTATAACGTTTTATTTATCATTTGTATAATGAATCTTTATGGAGGATATAATCGATAATATCGATTGAACGAGAGGATAAAAACGTATGAATATTGAAAATTTAAAAACATTTCTTACCCTGTCGGAACTTAAAAATTTTACCCAGACGGCAGACCAGTACTATATTGTCCAGTCCACGGTGACAAACCGCATTATGGAATTAGAAAAGGAGCTGGGGAAGAAGCTTTTTATCAGGCAGAAGAAGTCAGTGGAACTGACAGAAGAAGGGCGGCGTTTTCTTCCCTATGCCAAGCGTATTGTGGAGCTGGAGCACACGGCGGTTATGGAACTGGGGATGCTGCACAGCTTTTCAGAACATTTGCGCATAGGAACAGTCAATACGGTATACGACTGCCATTTAACCAAATGCATGTCCAGGATATTGCGGGAATGTCCGGACATTTCAGTGAAAGTCATCATTGACCATTCCAATACGCTGATAAGGATGTTACAGGATGGAACTTTGGATGTTATCTTTACTTTTGTCCCTGCAGAGCGGATTGGATTTACCTGTATTCCGTTTCAGACGGATGAACTGGTATTGGTTACGGCATGGGATAATACAGAGCATGAACAAGGCGTTACCAAGGACATACTACAGAATTTGTACTATCTTTACTGCGATTTTGTGCTGGGAGAAGGCGGTAATTTTATGCGGGATATGTTCCCGAAGAAGAATCCATTTCCATTTGAAATTGACAAAAGTACGAAACTGCTCCCCTATCTGCTGGATGGAATCGGATACAGTTTTCTGCCCCGCAGCTTTGTGGGAAAATATCTTGCGGATCAAAGGTTAAGAGAAATTCCGCTGCTGGATTTTGCTGCGCCGGTAATTCAAAGTTATTTTATTACCAAAGAGCTAAAGACGCAGAAAAAAGCAGTGGCGGATTTTAAAAACAGGATCTTTTCAACTGTGGAATAAGGAATAGGAGTGTTGCTTTTCTATTCAAACCATTCATGATTATAATGATGAAGGAATTCGTCAGCTTCAGCAGGACCATTGGTTTCCGGTGTATAAGAATATACGGGAAGTTTTTGTTTGTAGTATACCTTACGAATATTTTCGATAAATTTCCAGCTGGTTTCGATCTGATCCCATTGGGAGAACCAGGAACGCTCACCCTGCATACAAGCATCCAGCATCCGTTCATAAGCTTCCGGTGTATTTATTCGGAATATATCCAGACAGCTCTGACAGAAATCCATTTTAGTCTGAATGATTTCATCGGTATCGCCGGGGTTTTTGATATTGAACTGGAGGTATACGCCCTCCGTTGGCTGTATTTTAATATTTAAAATGTTTGGTGCAATCTCTGGTGAGGAGCGACGGAATACAATCGCCACGTCCATTTCCCGATGCCCCAGTTTCTTACCGGTGCGGATATAGAAGGGCATGTTTTTCCAACGCTTATTGTCTACAAAGAGGCGGAGGGCGGCATAAGTCTCCGTTGCAGAATCCGGTGCTACATTTTTTTCCTCCAGATAGCCATCATACTGTCCAAGAAGAAGGGAATCTTTTATATTTTTTGCCTTTACCGGACGCAGGGAGCGCAGTACTTTAATCTGTTCCGCATGCATTTCTGATCCGGAAAACTGTTCCGGCTGTTCCATTGCCACGATAGACAAGATCTGGAACAGATGATTCTGTACCATATCCTTCAGTGCTCCGCTGGAATCGTAATATCCGCCTCTTGTTTCCACGCCTACATCTTCCAGGGCAGAAATCTGGATGCATTCAATATGCTCTGCACTCCAAAGGTTGCTGAAAATAGGATTGGTAAAGCGAATGGTCTGGATATTACGAACCATTTCTTTTCCCAGATAATGATCTATACGGTAAATCTGATCAGGTGAAAAGAAAGACTCCATTTTTTGATTTAGCGCATCCGCAGCCTCCAGCGTTTCACCAAAAGGCTTCTCAATGATTACCTTTCCGTTTTCTGCACCGTCTACACCTGTCAGTCCTTCTACAATGATCCCAAAGAAACGGGGGGCCACTGCAAAATAGAAGATATGGGTGTAAAGCTTGTGTTCCTGGTAATAACGGTTTAAGCCTTCATATGCCTCATGGTCTGAAAAATCCATCTGATAATAATGGATTCGGGATGCAAAATTGGCAAAATCCTCTTCGGTATAAGGCAGTCTGGAAAATTCGGATACCCAGTCCCTGGCAATTGTCCGGTAATCCTCATCGCTGTAACTGCGCCTTCCGATAATAACGATCCGGTCTTCCGTCCCAAGGCGTCCGGAGACGCACATATTGTAAAGGGCCGGTAAAAGCTTACGGAATGTCAGGTCACCGGTTCCGCCAAATATAGTAAAAGTCAGGTTTTGTTTCATGATAATTTCCCCCAATCGTGATGGAAGCTGCCATCCCTGTCGATTCGTTTATAAGTGTGGGCACCAAAGCAGTCCCGCTGTGCCTGAATCAGATTTGCCCCTACTGCCTTGCCCCGGAAGGCATCTATATAGGATAGGGCATTCGCCATTGCAGGCATGGGAAGTCCGTTGTTGATTCCGGTAATTACAGCAGTCCGAAGGCTCTTAAGATTATGGTCAACTCTGGATAAGAAGAATTCGTCCAGTATCAGATTATCCAGTGTGGGATTCTTACGGAAAGCAAGTGTAATATCATTGAGGAATTCAGCCTGAATAATGCATCCTGCACGGAAGATGGCGGCAATATTGCCAAAATCCAGGTTCCAGCCGTAGAGTGCAGAAGCATCTTTTAACATGGCAAAACCCTGGGCATAAGCAGCGATTTTAGCTGCATAAAGCCCTTCCCGGACAATTTCAGCAAAGTATTCATCATGTTGTCTGGAAGAAGAGGGGGAAGGTCCATGCAGACGTTCTCCGGCTTCCTTGCGTTCATCTATGCGGTTTGACATAATCCTTGCGTTGCAGGCTGCCGTAATCATGGAGATATCTACGCCCTGCTTTAAGGCTTCAATACTCGCCCATCTTCCGGTACCTTTCTGCTGGGCACTGTCCAGAATATAATCCAAAAGCTCTCCTTCCTGGAAATCATCTTTTTCCTGGAAGATGTCTGCCGTGATCCCGATCAGGTAACTTTGCAGCTCTCCCTGGTTCCACCGGGCAAATATCTCCCCGATTTCCTGATTATCATATCCGCCTGCATATTTAAGCAGCAGATAAGATTCTGCGATCAGCTGCATATCCGCATACTCAATTCCGTTGTGGACCATTTTTACGTAGTGTCCGGCACCGTCCGGTCCCATGTAACTGCAGCAAGGTTCTCCTTTTGCGCGGGCTGCAATTGCTTCCAGAACAGGTTTAATTTCATCATAGGTATTCCTGTTTCCACCAGGCATAATAGATGGACCGAAACGCGCTCCTTTTTCACCGCCGGAAATTCCTACACCGTAGTAATGGATACCCTTTTTTTCCAGTAAAGTGTAACGCCTTCTGGTATCTTCAAAAAATGAGTTTCCGCCATCCATAATGATGTCACCCGGCTGAAGCAGTGAGATTAACTGGTCTATTACAAGATCAACCGGTTTCCCAGCCTGAATCATCAGCATTATTTTTCTTGGAGCTTCCAGTGCTTCGACCATCTCTTTTAAATCGTAATATGGTACGAAATTTTCATGAGGGTGTTCCTTTGTAAGCGTATCAGTTACCTCCCGGCTTCTGTTATATCCGCCAACCAAAAATCCATGGTCCGCCATGTTAAGTGCCAGGCTTCTGCCCATAACTGCTAATCCTATAATTCCTATATCTAATTTTTTCATTCTGTATCCCTTAAGCATTGCATGTTCCCATGCAACACTGCCACATTCTATTGTGCTGAAGGATAAAATATGTGGCATCCTTTCTTATTATAATTTTCCTTCAGCTATATGATTCCTGTACAGCGGGGGCACGGTTTTCCCGTATTACCCTACATAAAGTGTAAATCTGATATTGAACAGCATTATTTGTGTTCCTTCTCCGTATGCGTATCCAGTATAATTCCCACACCTTCCGGTACAGGAACTCTGGAACAGACTTCTTCCAGAAATCCGGTGATGCTGTTTCTGCACATGCATACCAGTTCGTTAGAAGTGCGGTTTACGATAAGAAGGAAGCGGCCGTTGGGTGACAGTATAAAATCTCTGGGATGACTGCCCTGGCAGGAAGCATACTGCACTGCCAGAGGAGAAGTGCCGGTGAGGGAGATCACCGTAATAAAATCGGCACCCCTTACGGAGACATATAAAAAGTGTTCATCCGGTGAAAGGCGGATAGCTGCAGAAGCGTTCCCATTTCCTGATTCCGGATTCAGAACTGAAATCTGTGAGACAAGTTCAAAGTCTAAATCGCTGCCTGAATTGACGCAAAAATCATCAGCCAAATCACCGTTCAAACCGTTGTCTGAATTGCTGCATAAATCACCGTTCAAACCGTTGCCTGAATCGCCGCATAAATCACAGCCCAAATCGAAGGTAAACAGTTCATTACTGCGTTCAGTGACTACGTACAAATGGGTATGGCTTCTGTTAAAAATACCGTGTCGTGGACCGCTTCCCTTTGGAAATACAATTTTACCGGCAGGCCGATAGTCAAATTCCCTGTCGAATATACGTATTTCATCTAATTCCAGACATGGAACCAGCAGATAGTGATCATGGAAAAGTATCTGATGACATCCAGCCATAGGTGCAATTTCAATTTTTTTGTGGAGAACCAGACCTTCCGGCGCTTTCCGATAAATTAAGACGGTTCCTTCGTGGTAATTAGCTGTGAAAATATAAGTGCTGTCCTGTACTATGAAGCACGCTGTTTTAGATTCTGTAAAAATCTCACTTTGTACCGGTGAACTGGAAGATGTATCCCAGATACAGATTCCCGCCCTGCCGTCTTTCTCTAAAGGTGCTGCAAGTAAAGAACCCCAAAGTGCTGAGCATTTTGCATTTTTTGCTTCGTATAACAGGGCGGGAACGGTTAATGCCCCTGTAATTGTATTAAAACGAAATTGAAAAATTCCCGGACTTTTTTCAGAATAGTATGTTCCGATATAACCGTCTAATATGTTCATGTCAATCCTCCCTGACTAAGAATACGGGGTTTGAGTGTAACTGTGTTTCTTTTAGTGTAACCTTTGCCTTATCAAATATTCCCTGGCATAAAGGGCATTTGGCAACCTATAGTAAAATATGCTGTAATGATGATAAGATACTATATTTTATAATTTAGTAATAGTTATTATTATTGATTATATGACTTTGAGCTTATTGTGTCAAGACAATATATTTTGCCGGTTTTTTGAGGATGGAAAACCATATCATATTGCTACAGAATATTTAATATGATAAAATATATAAAACCGTGCTTCAATATTTTACCAATGAAAAAAGGATGTGATCATACTATGAATTTAAAAGAATTTACGGAATCAGTTGATCAAAGTGTAGAAAAATTAAGCAAAGAAGAACTGTGTTGTTTTATTCACAGCATTGCGCGTAAGGTACCGGATAAAGAAAGAAGTGAATTTTTGCAGATACTGGATGAAATTGGAGCAGTATATAATTTATGCCCCGATCAGAAGAGCCTGAAGGCAGTGAAGAAACTTGTAGACGAGAAAGAAGTCCAGGTTGAATTTAACCGATTGACGGAGTTGTTTAGTCAGATTGAAGAAGAAGAGTTATATCTGCAGGCAGAATATTATGAAGATTATTCTCAGGGGGATTGGAGTGATGATGGGGACTGGGAATATGAGGATCCAAATGGGATATGCCAGATATATGAGCAAGGTTACCAATTCCTTTTGCGCTGCGTGATAGACGGGTTTTATATGGAAGCCAGTGATATGTTTGACTTGCTCCTGGATACGGAGGTTATGGTTGAAAATGATGGTGATTCTTTCACCATGGGATTAGAGGAGCTGACAGGGAATGGGCTGGTATCCATAAATCTTACTAATCTGGCACTACATACATTGTATGCTGTGTATCAGACGTGCCCGAAGGAGGAGCGGGCCAGGAGGCTGTATGTTTATTTTGAGGTCCATTTTTTTGAAAATATTCGTATCGAAGACATGCTTAGCCTTGGACGGGAAGAGTTAGGAGAATTGCCGGAGTTCTGGGATTCGTGGATTGAATTGCTTTGCAATGCTGCTGGCGATAAAGAGGCGAGGTTACTAAAAGAGGCTGTCAATTTCCAACGGGGAGAGGACAAGATGCTGGATGTTGCGCGTATAGCATATGAAAAGCATCCTTCCTTATACTTAGAAGTGTTAATGGGGCTTGAGCGATTACATGATTACGAAAGGCAGCTGTTGGTAGGTAAAGAAGCGCTTGAGAAGATAGATAAAAAATATATTCTGAGAAGCGAGATCGCCCTTAAGACGGCAGAGTCATCCATATGGATGGGAGAGGAAGATTATGCTGAAGATTGCTGGATGTTAGCCTTAGAATCCAGTACAACACCAGTAAACTTTCTGAGAATTATGGCGGAAAGCGGTGAGCCGCAGAGGTACAGGGATGCCGCAGTGAAAATAATTCGGTTTGCAAAGCATGGAGGGAATGCAAGGAATGGATTTTTAAAAGAACTAGAGGAAAATTGCGTATCAGAAAGAGAGCGTGATATTCTGTGGTTCTTATGCGGGAATTTTAATGAGTCCATGGAGAAGTGCCGAGCGGAAAAACAGGCATTGGGTTGGTCTGGAAGATTTATTAAATGTGGCATAGCATTATTTTTACTACTTCTTTTCAAGGAAGATAATCTGAAACAAGGGTGTATGCAGATGGCAGATAAAGTGATCATGGAGATGGACTTTAAAGCCAGTGTATATTATAGTGGAACAAAATTTTATAATGAATATAGAAACGATGAATTGACGGGATCAAAAAAAAGAGATGTGTTCTGGAAATGCTTTTGCCGTTGGAAGAAAGGGTACTGCTTGTCAGAGGAGCAGATGGAGAAATATTTAGAGTATTTAGAGCAGATGATTGATAAAAGAGTAAAGGGGATTGTATCAGGACAATTCCGGGCTCATTATGAGGAAGTAGCTGCATTAGCGGCGGCTTTAGGTGAGGTGAAGGAATCGATAGGGGATGCTAATGCAAAACAAACGGTTCTCAATCAATTCAGATCAGCATTTCCCAGACATTCGTCTTTTCATGCAGCGCTAAGGAAGTATGGAATGACGGATATGCGTAGTAATAGATAATTTTATGCAAGGTAGCCATCATTAAGTATTTTGAAAATATATATCGACAGAACGGCAAAATAGTATATAATAAAAATAGCGGTAAAATAACATTTAAACAAAACATGCAGAGCAAAGGAGAAAAGATAATGAAGATGATTTCAATTGAACAGGATTTGCAGCAGAATACATATCCGGGCAGAGGAATTGTAATCGGCAGATCAGCAGACGGGACGAAAGCTGTAACTGCTTACTTTATCATGGGAAGAAGCGAGAACAGCAGAAACCGTATATTTGTAGAAGATGGTGAAGGAATCCGTACACAGGCGTTTGATCCATCCAAGCTTACCGATCCAAGCCTGATTATTTATGCACCGGTGCGTGTACTGGGCAATAAAACCATCGTGACCAATGGGGATCAGACTGATACCATCTATGAGGGAATGGACAGGCAGATGACATTTGAGCAGTCTCTTCGCAGCAGAGAGTTTGAGCCGGACGCACCTAATTATACCCCTCGTATTTCCGGAATCATGCATTTAGAAAATGGAAAATATAATTATGCCATGTCAATCTTAAAAAGCGACAATGGTAATCCGGATTCCTGCAACCGTTATACCTTTGCATATGAAAACTGCGTAGCAGGAGAGGGACATTTTATCCATACCTACCAGTGTGATGGGGATCCCCTTCCAAGCTTTGAGGGAGAGCCGAAATTAGTTGCAATCCCGGATGATATTGATGCATTTACCGATGCATTATGGACAAGCCTGAATGAGGATAATAAAGTGTCTCTGTTTGTACGTTTTATCGATATTGCAGATGGTACTTATGAAACAAGAATTATGAATAAAAATAAATAAAATTCCATAAGTGATAAGCCAGACGGTATCCCGGATTTGGGATACCGTCTTTCAGTGCAAAGATCGTAGCCCATTGCTCTGTCGCTTCGCAGAAGCACGCCTGACGCAGATATCAGACAATCTATTCACAGTCATTTACGTAATGCTGTATTAGATCGTGTTAGAAAAAGGAAGGACCAGGATACACATGAAGATGCGCAAGGAAATATTTCCGGAATTGATAAAGGCATACCATGAAGATGAAGTTTTCTACAGAAAACTGTACGAAGAGGAACAGTTGCGTCCCGAAGAGTTTGAGAATTTTGTAGCAGGCCTTGACCGTGAATATATCAAACGTCATGAGCTGTATGTTCCGGCTATCCATGGAAAGTGGCTGAACTATCTGAATGAAAATGAACTTTTCAAAACACAGGAAGATCATATTGCCATTCAGAAACACTACCGGTATTCCCCGGAGTACATTCATGAGCATGAATTTTATGAGATTTTCTATGTGTACGAGGGTGCCTGTGAGAATACCATACAAAATGTAAAATATTCATGCAGTAAAGGGGATGTCTGCATTCTTCCTCCAAAAACAAAGCATAGTATTGCAGTCTTTGATGACAGTATTGTGATTAATATCATGCTTAAGGCAAGTACGTTCCATGAGGTGTTTTTTGATATCTTTACGGGAAAAAACGTATTGTCACAATTTTTTGCGCATATTCTCTATGACAAGACGGAGAATAACTATCTTTTGTTTCATACTGGTGATGATGATGGAATCCGATCACTTATAGAGGATTTATATATGGAATACAACGGACGGGTCAGATATTTTGAGACAATTCTAAAAAATGGAGTCATGACATTGTTCTGCCTGCTGTTGCGAAACCACGAAAATCATCTTGAGAGTTTTTTGAATACCACACATAAAAACCTGGACATGCTGGAAGTTCTAAATTATTTTCAAAAAAACTATGCAAATATTACGCTGAAATCAGCGGCAGAACATTTTAATTTCAGCGTACCCCACTTCAGTAAACTGATTAAGGAAAATACTGGTCAGAACTTTATTGAAATCTTAAAAAATATACGTCTTGAAAAGGCATGCTATGCATTGGCCAATACGGATTTGAGTATTATGACGATATGCGATATCATTGGTTATCCCAATCCGGAACACTTTTCCAGGTTATTTAAGAAGGAATTTGGAATGACTCCGGGAGCATATAGAAAAAGCAGGATTCAATCTTAAAAAATATCAAGTCAAGACCATAAATGAGACCATTGGAAGATTGCACGCAGGGTGTTAAAATCAGATATAACCGTAATTAAAAAAGAAACCCGCGGCAGAGGAAGGTGTAGATGCTGGGAACGTATGTTATACGTCCGCATCGTCATTACCGCAGAAAACAGGAGGTCACAGAGATGGCAGCAGTAAGCATAGACTTGGAAATGAAACGGAAAGTAAATCAGGAATTTGTAGATAAGGCAATGGAACTCAGTCCGAAATTATTGGAGAAAGTAATAAAACCTGTGGATATTGTATCGATGACTCCTGCCGGACAGACGGAACACCGGGCTGATGTCAGTGAAATGGGGTCAATTTCCCTGAAAAAGGGGGATTCCATCATACTTGATTTTGGCGACCATCAGGTAGGTTACTTTACGATGAAGTTAAAAAGTGTAGGAAGCCCCCAGGACGCACCTGCTTACCTCAGACTGAAATTTGGTGAGATAGCAAAAGAGCTGACGGAAGATTCCTCTGAATATGACGGATGGATCAGCAGAAGCTGGATTCAGGAAGAATTTCTGCATTTAGATGTCCTGCCTCAGGTGATAACCATGCCCAGACGTTATGCATTTCGTTATGTAGAAATCTATGCCATCGATACTTCTATGAAGTTCCAGGTTGTAATCGAGGAAGCATCCTGCAGAGCAGTCGCTTCTGTAGATATGGAAGTACTCCCGGAGCTTACAGGAGTAAGTGACCAGATCAGGCGTATGGACAGGGTGAGTCTGCGGACACTTCAAAATTGTATGCAGGATGTATTTGAAGACGGACCAAAGAGGGACCGCAGATTGTGGATTGGTGATCTCCGGCTTCAGGCATTGGCTAATTATGCAACCTTTCAAAACTTCGACCTTGTCAAGCGCTGCATGTATCTCTTTGCAGGGCTTACCAGGGATGACGGGGCAATCGGAGCCTGCCTGTTTACAGAGCCGGAATATCTTGTGGATGATACATTTTTATTTGATTATGCATTGTTTTTTGTTTCCATATTAAAGGATTATTATCGTGCATCCGGAGAAATCCAGGTAGTAAAGGAACTTTGGGACAGCGCCTACCGCCAGATCGAACTGGCCAGAAAACGCCTGGATGAGAATTATGTGATACAGGATGATGAGGGATTCTGGTGTTTTGTAGACTGGACAGATGGGCTGAATAAGCAGGCCAGTGCCCAGGCAATCTATATCTATACGTTAAATGCAGCGATTGAACTGGCAGAAATTCTGGAAAATGACCAGATAAAAGCAGAACTGGAGCTGGAGAGAAACCTGTGCGTGGAAGGTGCAAAAAAATGTCTGTGGGATGAAAGCCTGCAGGTGTTTGTCAGCGGTAAGGACAGGCAGGTCTCATATGCCAGCCAGGTGTGGATGATCCTTGCCGGGGTTCTGCCTGAGGAGGAGGGCAGGACACTTATAAACCGCATCATTAAGATGCATCCGGAAAAAGGGATGGTAACTCCATATATGAACCATCATTTCGTAGAAGCGCTTCTGCTCTGTAAAGAAAAGGATAAGGCGATGGATTATATGACTTACTATTGGGGCGGAATGGTAAATCAGGGTGCGGATACTTTCTGGGAAATGTATAATCCTGAAAATCCGGAGGAATCTCCATATGGATCTTCTATGGTGAACAGTTACTGTCATGCGTGGAGCTGCACACCGGCTTATATTTTGAGAGAACTTGTTTAAAATAGGCGCTTCCCTAGATTCAGCCTGTCGCTACAAAGCGTCATTTATCAAACCCAACCGGCAGTTTTTCCCAATGCTTTAAAATCAGTTTAGCGGCCTCCCCGGTATGAATGGGACCATTGAAACCCAGTTGCCTGCATATGCTGCTGACATATGGCTGTTTTAAGTTTGCTGCTTTCATGACTTCCATATCCCAGAATATTTCTTCGGGAGAACCGGTACGGATAATTTTGTTGTTAGCCATGACAATTATTTTTTTACAGTTTTCTGCGACAAATTCCATGTCGTGGGAGATTGTAATAACGGTCTTTTGGTTGCGGTGCAGATAACGGAGGATCTCAGTAAGTCTGAGATTTCCTTTCGTATCCTGCCCGGCTGTGGGTTCATCGAAGATGTATATGTCGGGCTCCATTGCTAATACAGCCGCAATCGTAACAAATTTTCTAAGTGACAGGGGAAGGTTATAAGGATTTTCTTCTCTGTATTCCTCCAGTCTGGTCTGTTTTAAAGCTTCTTCTGTGCGTCTTTTGATTTCTTCCTTTTTTAACTTCATTCTTTTGGGACCAAAGGCAACTTCCTTTTCTACGGTTGCATGAAAAATCTGTTCGTCCGGATTTTGGAATACATAGCCCGCCAATCTGGAAATCTGAGCCGTAGTGTAGTCTTTGGTATTCCTGCCACCGATAAGCACATCGCCCTCTTGTGGTTTCAGCAGCCCATTCAGCATTTTTGCAAGTGTAGTTTTACCGGCACCATTCTTCCCCATCACGGCTGTGTTTTCTCCGCTTTTCAAATGGAGGCTGATATCATCTGCAGCCAGACAGCCGTTGGGATATCGGTAGGTTACTTTATCTAATAGGATCTCGCTCATATGCCGCCCCTTTCACGGAATGCCCGCTGTATCAGTTCCACTGCCTGTTCTTCGGTAATTGGAATCCGGTCAAGTGGAAAACCCATCTCTTTTAAAAGGTTTCCAAGTCTGGCTGCCTGAGGCAGCGTAACGCCCATATTAAGCAGTGACTTGTCAGACAGAAGCTTTTCTGTCTCTCCGGATGCAGCCAGACGGCCATTCTGAAATACAAGTACCTCATCTGCATATTCTGCGATGAGATCCATTTTATGTTCCACCAGTATCACTGTTTTCTCTTTTTGCTTTAAGGTGTTGATAATTGCAAATACGCTTTCTGTTGCTTCCGGATCAAGCTGGCTTGTGGGTTCGTCTGCTATTAGAATATCAGGGTCCAGTACGAGTACGGATGCAAGTGCCACTCTCTGGATCTGCCCCCCGGATAGTTCAAGTGGGTTTTTCTCTGCCAGTTCTTCAATCTCTGTCAGCTTCATTGCCTCCACAATCCGCTGTTCCATTTCACAGGGGCTAACGCCGAAATTTTCTAGTCCGTATCCAACCTCTTCAAATACCGTACTTTTAACTCCGCTTAACTGATGAAACGGATTTTGGAATACATAGCCGATCTTAGAAGCTAGCTCTCCGCCATATTCTGCGATGTCTTTGCCCTCAACCAGTACGTTCCCGGTTAGTTCCCCCTGATAAAAACCTGGAGCAAATCCACGTGCCAGAGCGCAGAACGTGGATTTGCCCGATCCGTTTTCTCCAATCACACCATATAATTTTCCACGCTCTAACCTGAGATTAAGTCTGCAGACAGCGGGTGTCTTTGTCAACGGGTAATAATATGTTACATCCTGGAATTCCATTATCGTATCCATAAGTAAATCCTCCCTGCAAGAATGCTGCAAGTTACAATGACGGCTATCCACTCAGCAATTTTCTCATATCCGCTTTTTTGTACCTGAAACAAATGGGTTCTTTTTCCTGGCATGGAAAATCCCCTGGCTTCCAGTGTCAGCACCCGCTCTTCGGTACCTATTACCGAGTTTAGCATTAAAGGGACCAATACCGGGACAAATGCTCTTGCGCGGATTAAAATATTCCCTTCCGTTTCCACACCCCTTGCTTTCTGTGCATTCATAATAGACTTACTGTTTTTTTCCAATACTTCTATCATCTGCAGAGTGGAAGTAAATACATAGACCGCTTTATAATTCATGCCGGAGTCCTGAAGTACGCTTGCAATCTCTCTGTTTTCCGTGGTCTGAAAAATCCAGACGAAGATACCCGCAATATTAAGTATCATAAAAGATAAGAATATGCCTGTCTGAAGCCCCTTTTCATAGATTGTAAGAAAGCCCATTTGCCAGACCAGACCGCCCCCGGGGACAAAGAAGGTTTGCACAAATAGGATAAACAGTGAAATAAATGTAATTGTCTTAAGTGCTTTCCGGCTTTCCCTCATGACACCGCTTAACTTGCATAAAATTAAAACAGTCAGAAATTCCGGAAGCAGCAAAAGAGGCAGCCTGACATCTGTGAATTTTAAAGTACTGATGATATAGGTGCAGACGATATACAGCAGGGCAATCCGCAGCTTGGATGCCGGATATAATGCAGCAAGCTTATTTGATTTGTGAATCTGTATTCTTTCTGTGTATGTTTTTTCCATAATACACCATCCTTTTTAAGCAGGCATTTTCTGATTTTTCCAAATATTTGAGAAATATTTTGTAACACCGTTGACACAGCGGAATATTTCAAAAGTCACAGCCAGATAATTCTGTCAGGGTACAGCAGTACTGTATGGATTCCGTCAAGTTTCTTTGATATAGTATCGCCCACATAGGAACTTAATAAGAGTCCTTTTTGGAATCACCCTTATAACAAGCCAGCAGATTATAAAGGAAATGATCCGGTCCAACACGGTAAAGATGCCTTCCGTTCCGAAAAATGCAGTCCAGATATTTGCCCCGGCTGCCATTGCTACAGCCGTGATAATGGATGTACCGCCCCCTGTAATTCCTCCATATAGAAGAACTACCACCGGAGCGGCTGCCAGAATGGATACGGCTGACAAAATAAGAATGGAAATAATCCATTTCCACCACACGGTGAACATTCTTTTTTTAGCTAAAAAGCCAGCCGTGATACCAATTATGATACCCACAGGAAGAAAGGGAAAATTAGAAGGATTGGCAATTCCGGCAACAATGTTGGACAGCATTCCGGTGACAGCCGATACCCAGGGGCCGCAGAGCATAGCGATGAAAAAGGTTCCGATTGCATCCAGATATACAGGGAGCTTTAAGATAGCTGCAAGCTGTCCACCCACAAAGTTTACTGCGACACATACCGGTATCATTAACTGCGCCAGTATGGTAAAATCATCTTTGATAGAACTGGTTTTCCTGCTCATCCTTATCCTCCTCCTTATGCGTTTATTGGGGGCCCCTTGTGTACATTGTTTTACAGCTTTTCCCTGGCCCCGTAAGATGTGTATTTTGTGATTCCCGGGGGGATGCTTATTCTACTTTTAATGTCTTGTAAATGTAGTTTTTATACTTATCCGCATACAGCTTGCTGCAGATATATACATTTGGTTCTTTTCCTGAGAAATAATTAACATCAACCAGAACAGTACCGTAGCTTGGTCCGTTGGATGTATCTACCTCACAGAAGTATTTATCGCATTTCTCAATACACTCCGGGTAGAGCGCAGCTGCCATTGCGGAAGGATCAGCCATATCCAGATAGGCATCTCCAAATCGTTCAATGTTCATCTCCATCAGATTTTTGTTGCAGTCAATTGCAAATTTCCCCAGTTTGCTTCCATTTCTGATTTTTTCGATCTCCCGGGGGTTCAGCATACAATCACCAAGGCATGCATCCCAGCCAACATATATGATTTCTTTAAGCCCGGATTCCGTAACAATTTTTGCGGCTTCTGCATCCTGCCAGATATTAAATTCTGCTGTTGGCGTAACATTTCCTGCGCCGAGCCCTGCCGTTCCCATAATGACGATGCGGCCTGCCTTCTGCATCGCCTCATAATCCAGACGGATCGCAATTGCAAGATTGGTCAGTGGTCCAAGTGCTATAATATCAATTTCCCCAGGTTCGCTGTCTCTTAAACACGCAAGCATCTCTAATATTCCGTTTCCATCCTGAACTTTTAATCTCTCGGGTACAAGTCCAATGTCCCCCATACCGTCGTTTCCATGTGTTTCGTGTGCGTATACCAGCTCTTTTAGGAGCATTTTATCTGCACCCTGATATACCGGCGGCTCATAGGTTTCTGCATATTCAATAGTAGTCAGTGTATTTATCGTAGCCTGAACAGCATTTACATTTCCGGAAACGGTTGAAATCATTACAATTTCGTATGCAGGATCATTGAGTGCCATGGCAATCGCCATTGCATCGTCTGATCCGCAATCTGTGTCAATGATTATTTTTTTCTTCTTGTCCATAATTATAATCTCCTTATATTTTCTGATATTTTAAATAGTGCTACATAAATCTACAGAACGGTTACTTTTTCTTTATCTTCTGATGTAATCAGCTTTAAGACTGCTGCAGATGCGATGCACACTGCCAGCATAATTAACGTAAATTTAAATGAGAACCCGATACCCAGTCTGGATATAACCATTCCTGTAATCACCGGTGTCAGGAAATCAGCAATGCCGCTTGCAGTTGCTACCAAAGAGCTTGCCACGCTTACCCGTTTGGAATTAATGCGCGTTGCTATGGCTACGATGACACTGAAAAGGACGCCCAGGAACAAGCCTGTTATAAATAATCCGATAAAATAAAACTGTGTAGTATTTACGATCATGGAGACTGCAATTGCGGCAAATGCTCCGATACAGTTTATTAACAGGACGGTCTGGCTTTTGATGTATTTCAGTACCCATACAAATACAAACCCTCCGATGACACATCCCACATTATACACGGTGAGCATAAATGCCCCGGAAGCTTCGGAGCTTCCCATACTCTGTGCAAAGCTGGATATATACAGTCCCAGAGTACTGGAAACTGCACTAAATGCAGCAACTACGGTAAAGATACCGGCATATGCAGTCCAGGTCTTTTTTACATAGAGAGGTTCGATGTGTTCTTCTGCACCTTCCCCCTGCACAGTTTCTTCAATTTTGGCAAAGGGAATGCTTGCCAGCATAATGACAGCAACTCCTGTCAGTACAAAATAGCACCAGTAGAAGGGCAGTTTCCCTGTCAAAAGAACTCCGATTAAAAATGGTGTCACAAAGGTTCCAAGGCCAAACAGCCCTTGTCCTCCGCTCAGGGAGCTTGCATAATTTTTCTTAAATACAACACTTAATAATACGGGGCATACTGCGTCCTGGGTTCCCATGCCGACTCCGCCCAGGAATGCAAATACCATACCTGCATAAAAATTAACGATTAACGGGATTCCCAGCAGGAAACTCGCTGTCAGGATAATGCCTGCCGCCAGTACCTTTACCGGTCCCAGCTTCTCTGTCATTCTACCTGTAATATATACAGTTAAAACTCTTCCCAGTGCATAAGCCGACCCCAGCAAAACGACCTTTTCTAATGTCATCCCATACATTTCAACCAGCTGGGGAAGACTGCTGCCCACCAGTACACAAGTTGCGCCTGTGAGAAAATACATGGCAAATGCCAAAAAACCAATCACCTTATATCTCGTTTTCATCTCGCTGCTCCTATTCTTTTTTTATTTTAGTTAAAGATATCCGGATATATTTTGTGGAATTACCACAAAACTTTTTCTAACTTGACATTAATTTACCACAGCTTTACAATAATAAAAATGACAAGTGTCAGTTTTTTTGAGATTTTGACGAAAGGAGTTATAAAAAACATGATTTATAATTCAGAACGGATTCTGGAAATTATTCTGGAAAAAAAATATAACCAACAGAACCCGCTTATCTCGCTGTCTGGAATGGCATCCAAAGAAGATCTCCTCATTTTTGAAAAAAATGAAGCTATACTGAGCCAGAAAGATCCCCTGGATTACTTTTATTTCCTGATCAGCGGCAGGGCATCTGTCTGGAATCAGATCTCATGGAATGAAAATAACGTCATAGAATATCTGAGGCCCCTTGATATTCTGGGACTTGTAGAGTATCTGAATAATATCAACTATTATACTGCTTATGTGCTGGCTGAGTGTAAATGTATTGTTTACCGCATTCCGGTGGAGCGGTTTATCCGTATTATCCAGAATAACAGCAGGCTGTGCTTTCAGACCCTGACTGTGATGGGAAATATTACGGCTGCTAATATGGCATGTGCAGAAAAAGGTAATTTATTTACCTCAAAGGATATATTGGGACATTACCTCTATTTGCAGGCGTGCCACCAGGTTCCATATACATGCACCCTTACAAGAGCGGTGCTGGCTGAAAGGCTTCATATGAACCTGAGAACGTTGTATCGAATGGTCGCTTCCTTAGAGGAAAACAACTATCTATGTATTAGAAAAGGTAAAATAAGGATTGAAAAAGAACATTTTAAGCTGCTGTCGGAGCGGTATGGGGATATTATTATATAGAATTAGGGGAAGGGGATGGAAAAGAAAATAAAATAAGCTGGGTCTGGCTGTTACCAGAAGCTTTGAAGGTCAGGAGCATATTTTCAAAGAGCAGGAGGCAACAATGAGAGTAGATTGCCCTCTGCTCTTTTTTGGATGCAGTGCTGTGATACATATCTGGAATTCTGCATGGCGGTTAAAGAGATATGGAAAACATTTTTAAGATACGCTCAGAACATATGTATATTCGTATAATCCAGTTGATCAAACAAAGTTCTGGTGGTCAAAATATTCTTTTCTATAATCAGCGGATCCAGCCCGGCTATCCGTACGGATATGGTTGAGATCAGTTCAACAATGCGCTCAAACCGGTCATCGTTTTCCTTAAATTCTGCCAGTTGGTCCAGCAGCACTTTGTGCGCACCGTATTCTGCAATTGCACAGAGATAATAATCATCCGGATTCATGACGGTATTTAAATGATGTAAGGCAGAAACCTGCAGGCTTCGTATACTGTCATGCAATTCTTTGGGAGCCAGATTCAGCCTGCTGACTTCATAGTAGAAAGCTTTTGCTTTTGCATCTTTAAAAATCTGGGTGAGTGCAATCTTCATTTGGAGAATATGAAATTGCAGCTCATTTTCAATGTGAGTCGGTACCAGAGCGTTTAGTAACCGGTCAATGGATGAAAAATACTCCAGATACAGCCTGGCTGCAAAGTCCGGCTTTTTATAATAATAATTTACAAGTCCATGAGGAACATCTGCTGCATCCACGATCATACTGATGGTGGTATTTTTGTATCCATTTTTATACATCAGTTCCTTTCCAATCTGGAAAATATGCTCCTGTGTTTGTATTCCTTTTGTATATTGCATAGAATCACCTGCCGCTTTTTTATCAGTTTATCATAAAAAACACTTGTAAGAATAGATAAAAATTTACAAAAATTTTTAAATACATTGTAAGATATAGACAAAAAATGGAATAGATGTTATAATAAAAATTGTATAGAATCGGAAAAATACAAAAATCAAATGCGGGTGTTTAGCGGAAACAAAAAAAGGGATGGAGGTATTGCAATGAATGAGCAGGGAAAAAAGCTTGGAACGTATTTAAAAGTCTCCTATGGTCTGGCTGATTATGGTTTTATGTTTATGGTTACAATGTCAAACACTTTTTTACTAATGTTCTATACGGATTATGCAGGTATCACTGCGGCGGCGGCAGGTACCCTGATGATGGTTGGCAGGATTATAGACAGTATCAGTCCGCCGATTATCGGTGCGGCAATCGAAAAGAGTAATCTGCGCTGGGGCAAGTACAGATCATGGGTTCTGATAGGCGCTCCATTGATCTTGCTGCTCAATGGGATTATGTTCACAAACAATTCTATGGATATGGTTCCTAAAGCAATTACAGCATGCATTATATATGCGGCATTTTGTATCGCTACGAATATCGCTTATACAGGCTATACCTCATTAAGCTCTTCTCTTACGGATGACCCGAAGGAACGTGTACATTTGTCTACTTTCCGCGGACAGGGTGGTGCCATTGGTAAAATCTTTGCGGGATTTTTCATTCTGCCACTTATTGTATTTTTCGGTCATGGAGAAGAAAATGTAGCCGGATTCACCTGGACAGCATTCCTGGTTGGACTGATCTGCTTCTTATGTTATATGAATCTGATCTATGCCTCAAAGGGAAAAGATATTCAGAATGAGCCGGTAAAAGTAAATGCGGGAGCCCAGGAGAAACTGAAAGTAGGACAGATGGTAAGCCTTGTATTCCATGACCGGAATCTGCTGTTGTTGTTCTTTGCAGATATTACGAGAATTCTAAGTTTGCTGATGACCTATGCGATGTTCCCTTATTTCTTCCAATATGTAGCGAAAAATAAGGATGCAACTTCTACATTTTTTGGTATTGTAAACATATTGGCATTAGTCGGGGCTACCAGCGTGCCGTTTATAACCAAGTTTTTATCCAAGAAAAGGGCTTATATGGTGGGCAATATGATTTTATCCATCTGTATGCTGATTTCAATCGTATTTAGCAGCAATATTACATTTATTATTATTATGATTTCAGTCGGTTATCTGGGATATTCCTGGCCGAATGTTGTAAATATCAATATGTATGCGGACACCGTTGATTATTGTGAGTGGAAAACCGGGAGAAACGCCCGTGGTGTATATTTTTCCCTGTTCCAGCTGTCTATTAAGATTGCAGCAGTTTTCAGTACGGCAATCGCAGGCTTCGGTCTGTCCATCGTAGGCTATGTAGGCGGAACAGAACCAAGCACTCAGGTAGTAACGGGTATTCGGTTTATGGCAATGGGAATGCCGGCAGCATTTTTGATTATCAGTACGGTGCTGATGTTCTTCTACGGACTTACCCCGGCGAAGATGGATAAGGTAAGGGAAGAGTTAAATGCAAAAAGAGCAAAAGCTGCAAAATAGAGGTAGAGATGGATGGCTGGGAGATTATTTGTAAATCGTGTAGGAAAGGAGGCAGTTTGAACAGCCGTTTTTAAAATAAACTATTAACAGGTAATGACAGGAGGTTCTATATGAATAATACGGAGGAATTAAGAGCGGAACGGAATCAGATATTTCATGATGTATTTGATAATAAAATTCCAAAAAGAGTACCAATCAAAGTAAATCTTGGCCTGGAAGTAATAGCGGGTTACGCAGGCATAGACGGAAAAGAGGCAATTTGGCATCCGGAATTATTAGAGAAGGCAGCAGACGAATTATGCCGTCTGGTTCCATCGGATGTCTGCATGTATGGCGGAACAATCCGTATGCCGATCGCTTATCAGGCATTGGATTCCAATAATTTTAAGATGAATAAGGCTGGTCTTATGCAGCACCCCAATACGGTTGGGCTTTTGCCGGAAGAGTATGATGAATTTATCAAAAACCCATATGACTGTATCATTGAAAAGGTATTGCCCAGAAATTACAGCGGGCTTGATTTCATAAACGACCCGGGGAGGTCAATGATGGCGCTCTATCAGGGGCTGGCATCAAAGGACCGGTTTATGATGCAGAATGGTGCTATGATGGGGAAACTGATTCAAAAATATGGATTATATGGTATGAGTCCGGTATTTACTTCCATGTGTTATGCGCCACTGGATATATTGACTGACAATATGAGAAGCTTGAGTGCGATGTGTATGGATATCCGTAGAAGGCCGGATAAAGTTCTGGATGCAGTGAATGCAGTATATACGCTGAACTACAAGGCAGGTCTTCCGAAACAGATTTCCAATTATGGGCATGTATTCTTCCCGCTTCATCTGGCTACTTATATGAAGGAAAAAGATTTTGTGAAATTATGGTGGGAGCCATTCTTACGACAGGCAAATGATTATGCATCTCTGGGACTCCATATCAATGCATTTTGTGAGCATGACTGGATGCGTTATCTGGATTATCTGTATGAACTGCCTACGGATACTTATCTCTCCTTTGAAATGGGAGATGCAAAGCTTGTGAAAGAAAAGATTGGCAATAAGCATATCATTTCCGGTCTGTTCCCGTTATCGCTGCTTCGGACGGGTACCAAACAGGAATGTATTGACCAGGTAAAAGAATTCCTGGATATCATGATGCCGGGCGGCAAATTCATTTTTGGATTTGACAAGGGAGCACTTACCTTTAATGATATCAATCTGGAAAATCTGATTGCAGTTTGTGAAACGGTAAGGGAATACGGAGTATATCAGAATCCAGGCGGTCAGGCTGGTCTCCAGTTTAATAAGGAAGACTATGTACATTCTGAACTTGCTCCGTTTGAGAGTAAATATTACCGCAGCTGGGAGAAGTATCTGGAGATGAATCCATATACGCCAGAGAGTGCTAAGGATATTGTAATGGATCTGGAGGATGAGATACTGCGTTATGTCTATCTGTTATGCGAGTAAATCAGAAGACAACAGTAAGTGGATTGAGGTAGTAGAATCTACCATATAACAAAATGAATCGTATTGAGAAGATATAGTAAAACTGCGGAAGAACAAAGCGGGAACGAGGAGGTATGTTATGTTTGATTTTGAAAGTTTAAAAAATGCAATGGCAGATTTAGAGGAGGATGTTGTACTGGAAATATTAGAACAGGTCATGGCAGATGGTGGTGAAGAAGCCCCGGAAGCAATGAAGGCTTGCCAGGAAGGAATGAATATGGTTGGAGAGAGGTTTGAATCCAATGAGTATTTTGTATCCGACCTTATCTTTTCCGGTGAACTGATGACAGAAGCAATGGATATTATCAAGCCTGCATTAGCAGCAGCTTCTACTGAAAAAGCCGGCAAAATGATTTTATGTACTGTGGAAGGGGACCTGCATGATATTGGGAAAAATATTGTTAAGGCCATGCTGGAAGCCGGCGGTTTTGAGGTAGTAGATCTGGGAATTGATGTAGGGGCAGATGAAATTATCCGCAGAATGAAGGAGGATAATATCCAGATTATTGGGTTGAGCGGAGTACTGACACTGGCAATTGATTCTATGAAAGCAGTTGTTGATGCATTGGAAAAAGAAGGTCTGAGGGATCAGGCAAAAGTAATTATCGGCGGGGCTCCGGTAACAGGAAGAGTATGTGACATTGTAGGAGCGGATGCCTGGGCGATAAATCCGGCAGATACAGTGAAGACATGTACAGAGTGGGCTAAGGGTGCATAATTTTAAAGTTTAATAAGAATCAGATAAGATCAAATAAAGATCAAATAAAAATCAGATAAGAATCAGATAAGCATCTCCCTGGTATGAAATATTACCGGGGAGATTAATTTTGCTCCCGCTAATTTGAAGTTCTTATTGCTATAAATTCTGTGGGTAAACTGGAATTCTACTGAAGTTAAGATTGACGAATGTATGTTCGGTGAATTATAATGAATGATAACAGACATCACAGGCAGGAACGTAAAATTCATCCAAAGGAGTAAAAGATCATGGAGCAAATGACACTTTTTGATGACAGAGAAAAATATAATCCTCTGGCAAGCCGTCTGCGGCCGGAAAAACTGGAAGAGTTCCAGGGCCAGCGGCATCTGCTGGGGGAAGGAAAAGTCCTGCGGAGGCTGATCGAACAGGACCAGGTATCTTCGATGATATTCTGGGGGCCTCCGGGGGTTGGGAAAACCACATTGGCACGTATTATTGCAGGAAGGACAAAAGCAGATTTTATTAATTTCAGTGCTGTGACCAGTGGTATCAAGGAAATTAAAGAGGTAATGATTAAGGCTGAGGCCAGCCGGAAGATGGGAATTCGTACGGTTTTGTTCGTGGATGAGATACACCGCTTTAATAAGGCTCAGCAGGATGCTTTTCTTCCATACGTGGAGCAGGGCAGTATCACGCTGATCGGTGCAACGACAGAAAATCCGTCCTTTGAAATTAATGCAGCGCTTCTGTCCCGATGCAAGGTATTTGTCTTAAAGGGGCTGGAAGAATCAGATCTGGTGCAGCTGCTGCATAACGCGCTGAGCAATCCCATGGGGTTTGGGAATCAGAAGGTCGCTATTGAAGAACATCATTTGCGGGCAATCGCAGGATTTGCCGACGGAGATGCCAGAACTGCCCTCAATACTTTGGAGATGGCGATTTTAAACGGTGAGATGAGTGCGGAACAGGTCACTGTGACCGATCAGGTTATGGAGCAGTGTATCACGAAGAAATCACTCCTGTATGATAAGACGGGGGAGGAACACTATAATATTATTTCGGCGCTCCATAAATCCATGCGCAACAGTGATCCGGATGCAGCTATTTATTGGCTTATGAGAATGCTGGAGGGGGGCGAGAGCCCTCTGTATGTGGCGAGACGTCTGATCCGTTTTGCCAGTGAGGATATCGGCATGGCTGACAGTAATGCCCTGCAGGTGGCAGTGGCGGCATACCAGGCCTGCCATTTTAACGGAATGCCGGAGTGCGATGTCAACCTGTCCCATGCTGTCGTTTACCTTTCAATGGCTCCGAAATCGAACAAAATATATGCTGCGTGCAATGCTGTCAAAAGAGATATCCGTGAGCTTCCTGCCGAACCGGTACCGCTGCAAATCAGAAATGGCGTTACAGAACTGATGAAAGATCTGAATTACGGGAAAGATTATGAGTATGCTCATGATACAGAGGAGAAACTGACAAGGATGCAGTGCCTGCCGGACAGCCTGAAGGATCGTACTTATTATGAGCCCACCGGGCAGGGAATGGAAAAAGAGATCAAAGCACGGCTGGAGGAGATTAAGGAGTGGAAAATGAAAAAATAGAGTTGTCGTATCGTCCCATAGTATTTATATCTGATCTGCACTTTGATTTTACCAATCAGGAATTTAATCCGGAAGCAGCAGATAGATTAAAGGAAGAGTTTCTATCATTTATAAAAGAAAACTACGGAAATTGCCTGTTATGTCTGGCAGGTGATTACTTTAACGACTATAGAAAGACTCTGGGATTTATAAAGGAGCTGGAGAAGAATAAAGTCAGGGGATTTTGCGTCCTGGGAAATCATGACTACTGGAGTCACTCCTCAAAAAGCTATCAGGAGCTGATTGCTTTATTTGATACTGCAACAAAGGAAAATCAGTATTTCAGGCTGCTGATAACGGGCAGAAAATATTATTATGATGATCTCTGTGTTATTGGCGATACCGGCTGGACAAGTTTCAGACGAAGGGTGGGAGGTGACATTCCACTGGAGCAATTTATGGAATTGCCGGATGCGTGTATGGTAAAAGGTTTTCACCCGGTACAGATAAAGGAATTTCATGGTAACTGGGTTGCGTTTGCAAATGAGGTCGTATCTGCGGAAGAAAAGGTTTTGATTCTTACACATTTTCCAATGTTTGATTTCACAAGGGAAGATACAGACTGCTGGTGGAGTTCTTTGACTGGTCTTAAGGCAGAAAACAGCTGGAATATTTTCGGACATACCCATCATAAACAGATACATTGTTATAATAACGTGTCTTATCAGATTGGCTATGCAAATAAATCAGCAAATCAAGTGGTAGGTGAAAGCCGTTATTCATCCGAACTGTTTGGCAGGTTGGAGAGAATCTCCGGCAGCAGCGGTATTGCATTAGCCAAAGAGAATATGATATCTGCTTTCTTTTCGCCGATTACCGTTACGGATACCATAAGGGATATTGAGGTGGTTACCCAGATAAAGACCCGGGGTTTTAAAAGATGTGCGGCAAATAAAAAGAATTTTGCCGCATTAGCGAATGATCGAAGCAGTTATCTGAAACAAGTCATGGAAATTCTAAATGGCTGCCTGGAGGGGAATTTTTGTGATTATGTTGTGACGGAACGGTTATCTAAGTACATTGTTGAATCTGTATTTGCGTCCATTGCGGTTTTGGAGGAAAATGACTTTAGCGATATCAGAGCGTTCGTTACCGCGGCTGTTATAACCGGATATGTCTATAATAATGTGCCACATATGATAGAAGACATGCGTCCGCTGGATGACTATGATGTAATTCGATTCTGGCTGATGTTTCTAACGATTAAAAAATATAATATTGGTATGACAGATATTCATTCGGTAAGAAAAGACAGGAGTAATTGTATCGCGTTTCAAAATGTTGATATTTATTTGCCGGCGGTTAATAATATGGTTATGCCGGCAGAGGAAGTACTGCAGCTTATGCAGAAAAATTATCTGGGGACGGATGGATTTCATGTATTGGTGGAACCGAAATAGAGAGTAAGCAAAAGATGGCTAATATATTATCTAATACTTGATAAAATATCAGAAATGGGATAAAATATTAGCTATGAATATCTATCATTTCAATCAAAAATCACCCGGAGAAATTAATAAACTTATTGCGGAAAGAATACGCAGAATCCGAAAGCGGAGAAAAATATCACAGAAAAAATTGAGTGAAAAATCAGGAGTAAGCTTAGGTTCTGTGAAGCGGTTTGAGCAAGAAGGGGAAATATCATTGATTTCTTTAACGAAGATAGCGATGGCACTTGAAATTCACGGAGAACTTGAAAATTTATTTGAAGAAGTTCCGTTTTTATCCATTGAGGAGATTATAAATGAAGGAAATTAAAAAGCTGAAAGTTTTTTATCACTGTAGAAAAGTTGGAACTATGGCTTTATATAAAGGAAAGCTTGCCGCTTTTGAATACGACAAAGAATGGGTGGCAGATGGATTTTCCATCAGTCCGTTTTCGCTGCCTTTGGAGCAAAAGGTGTTTATACCTAAAATGGAACCATTTGAAGGAATTTATGGTATTTTTGCAGATAGCCTTCCGGATGGTTGGGGACGTTTGCTGGTAGATCGACTGATGTTGAAGAATCGTATTAATCCTTACGAAGTAGGGAATTTAAATCGTCTTGGAATTGTTGGAAACTCAGGGATGGGAGCTTTAACATATGAGCCAGACTATCATTTTGACTTAGATAAACCATGCTTGGATCTTGACAAAATTGCAGAAGAATGTAGCAAAATATTAAAAACGCAATACTCAGAAAATCTGGATGAACTATTTCAAATGGGGGGATCGTCCGGAGGGACAAGACCCAAAATATTAACACAGATAGATGAAGAGGATTGGATTGTGAAATTTCCTTCATCAGAGGATGGAGTCCATATAGGAAAACAAGAGTATGAATATTCTCTGTGTGCAAAAGAATGTGGAATTGAAATGGAAGCAACAAAACTTTTCGACTCAAAACGATGTGAAGGTTATTTTGGCACGAAGCGCTATGACAGAAGAGTGGTGAATGGAGTTGTAGAACGAATTCATATGATTTCCGTTAGTGCTTTGTTGGAGACTTCGCACCGTATTCCGAATCTGGATTATGATATTTTAATGAAATTAACGCTTGAACTGACAAAAGAATTTTCGGAGATAGAAAAACTGTATCGTCTTATGTGTTTAAATGTTTTTGCACATAATCGGGATGATCATTCCAAAAATTTTACTTATTTATATAAAGAAAAGGAAGATAGATGGGTCTTGTCTCCAGCGTACGATCTGACCTATAGCTATTCTTTCGGAGGTGAGCATGCCACTATGGTGCATGGTAATGGCAGAAATCCGGGAATGAAGGAAATTTTGCAGGTTGCCAAATCCGTTGGTTTAAATGAAAAAAAAGCTAAAATAATTGCAGAAGAAATTTATGAAAATGTGAAGGAGAAGCTGGGAATATATTTGGATGATGCAAAATTTAGATGACTATGGTTTCCAAGTTCTAAAGAGGTAGAGTAGATGTTGCAGAAGGATGTTATTGATGCAGTTCCATTAAACGAAGTAACCACGCCCATTTTGGAAGAGCCGGATTATAGCAGAGTGGCAGATATAAAGGCGGTATGGAAAGAAAATAAAATACCTGTTACCAGAATAACTTATGAGCATTTCTGGAATGAGGAGTTTCAGTATATTATAGAGCCATACTGAGAAACAATTGATAAACTGGCAGAAGAGGAACCGGGAGCATTTCTCGGAATTCCGGGGATTGATATGGATTGCAGATATCGTAAATATTACAGGGTAAACCACGTCCCGGCATTTATAATACAGCGGACGCAACCGAGGAACAGGCAGGATGTAATGGAGATGATGGAAGCAGTTGGATTAAATTATTACGATCCATTTGAGTGGCTGATTCGGACACCATATAAGGCGTCCCAGGATAATCTGGTGGTGGAAGCGTAATAACGCGGATGAAATAGCATAGTAAACAACTTGATTCATAATAGCCGGAAAGCAATTAATAATCGAAAAAATTGCGTTCCGGCTTTTTTTGTGTGCATTTATAAAATGCCGACAAAAAAATAAGATAAATAATCCAACCCATTTGATAAAAATGAACATTGAATATTTCCATCCATAAAATATACTTAAACCATTACTAAGAAAGCGAGGGAATCCGGAGCGTGTCTAAAATTCATTTCCGTGATCTGCATGTATCAGTTTGCGGACAGAGAGCAGTTTTAAACATACCCGGGCAAAGCGATGGCAAATGAATGCAACGTAGTCTGCCATCAACAAAATTGGAGAGGAGATAGCAATGGGTAAAAAGAAGGTTTTATGGAAAAAGTTATTGAGTGGTTTTTTGGCTGTTACGATGGTTGCCGGCAGCATAGCACCAATTCAGGCAGATGCAAAAACATCTGATACCAGGGAAGAGGCAGAGAGGACATTACTTTATTTTGTGGATGCAGGCGATCATGATGTGACGACAGTTTCTGAGGGGGATGAATTCGGGGCATGGAACACGGTAACGGATCAGGTCTTAGGAGAAGATCCAGGTACAGGTAAAATGTGGGGAATAGACGATCCGGGCGGAGAAGTGTCAAGTGAGACATATCCGGACACAGGAGTCTATACCAAATACACCTGGGCAAATGAACAGCTGACGGATGATGGAGTATCTAAGGACCTCAGTTTCCGATATGGCAGAAATCAGAATGAGAGCGGCTTTCAGGAGTTGTATGTGGATTATAAATTCGAACTTCAGGCAGGAAAAACCTATGACGTGGAGGTTGGAGTCGGGAATAACTGGGGGAATTCCAGCCCGGTGGAAGTCTATGCCAACAAAGGGGAATCCGGTGAGCAGCATATCGGAAGCAGCGGTGATATACCGAAGCAGGGAAATGCCGTAGTGAAAGGTGAAGCAACGGCGGACGAGGATGGCTATCTCAGTATAGATGTGCGTAAATCTGACGTAGTAAAAGGAAAGACAATTAATCTTAACTGGATCCGCATTTATACCAGTGATTCCATTCAGGATGAGGATCTGGAACTTCAGTTAAAGTTTGACGGGAACGTTTCGGATACTTCCGGAAAAGATCTTCCGATAGCATTGACCGGATCTGAAAATTACATAGAAGGAATGAATGGAAATGCACTGCAGTTAGATGGGAAAGCTTATCTGAATCTGGGGAACAGCGCGTCCCTGCAGCCATCTATGCTGACGGCAGCATTCTGGGTAAAAGCGCCTGAATCATTGGGCAAGGGCGAACATATTATTATGTGGGCAAAGCCCAATGGTAATTACGCAGGTGAAGGATGGTATCTGTCCAGCCTGAGCGATACAGTACCGCTGAAGTTGTCTGTTGGAACTTCGGTAGGCGGTGGACAGCCCATGGAGATATCCGTTGAGGATGACAGGGATCAATTCTTTCCGGTGGATGAATGGGTATATGTGACGGTTACTTATGACAGTGAGGCAGGAGAAGCCTGCATCTACCGCAATGGAGTTGCACAGGAAGTAAAATATAATAGCAAAGGTAATAAAATTAACGGTAATGGCACCGACAGCAAGTATCTGGGATTTAATTCGCCAAAGTATAACGGTGGATTTGCAAAACTGGCATTTGATGATTTTGAAATCTACAGCCACTGTGCAGCTGCTGAAGAAGTTTCTGCATTGTACCACCGCTATGGGGGTATATTTACGGATGAAGAAATCGTGGATAAAGATCTGGCATTGTTAAATCCGTTTGTAAATTCTGATACACTGGTACATGATGTGGCCCTTCCGGATACAGGAAGGAATGGAAGCGCAATTACATGGAGCAGCAGCCGGGAAGATGTCATTTCCAATCAGGGACAGGTAGTGCGTCCAAATCCTGGTGAAGAAGATGCCCAGGTAATCTTAACAGCCTCTGTCACTTATGGAGAGGTGACGAAGACGAAAGAATTCACGCTCCTTGTAACGGCACAGACAGAGAACCAGTTGTATGTAAGCTATGATATGACAGTGCAGGATGGGATGCTGGTAGATAAGCAGGGCAGATGCAATGCGTTACTGGCAGGTATGAATGAAAGCAATGTAATTACAGATGAAAACGGGGAAAAGAAACTTAATTTTACAGGAAATAAAAGCCAGTACGTTAAGATTCCTTCCGGTATTCTCGAAGACGGAGATGAAAGTATTACCATTGAAGTAAAATTCAATACCTCACAGATGGATTTTGCATGGCTCTATAATCTGGGAACAAAAGATACGAATAACTATGTATTCCTCAATCCTATCAGAGCAGGCGGGGAAGTAGCCTTTACCTTAAAAGCAGGTGGAAAAAGCGAACAGTCCGTTAATATCGGCGGAGCTGTCAAACCAGGAGAAGATACAACGGCTACCATGGTATTCAGTGAAGATCAGATTGCAAAACTGTATATTAACGGCAAGCTGGCAGGAACGACAAAACACGGATATAATCTGAGCGATATTTTGAAAAACGGTGTAAAGAATCCTGCGGATGCCATTGGTTATATGGGATTGTCACTCTATGGAAACGACCCGGGATACATCGGAACAATTTCTTATTTTGATGTTTATAATTATGCCATGAGCGATCAGGAGGTGTGGCAGAATTACGCTGATAAAAATCTGGATATGACTGATGAAGACCGGATTGCAGAAGACTTTAAGGCATTAAAGTTAACAGAGGGCGAGCTTACCAAAGATTTTCTGGAACTGCCCAAGATGGGACTGAATGGAAGCAGCATACTCTGGGAAAGCAGTAATACGGATGTAATTTCCACAGATGGTACGGTGAACAGGCCTAAGGCAGGAGAAAAGGATGCAGAGGTAATTTTAAAGGCTGCGCTTTCCCTTGGCAATCTCACAAAATCGAAATCATTCCGTTTTCTTGTTCTGGCTGATACGGACATTACGGGAATCGAAGAATTTGCACTTGGGGCAGTAGATGTAACAAATGATTACTATGATCAGGTTACGGAAAAAGATATTGCTTTCTTAAAGGAATTTGATGCGGACAGGCTGCTGTCCAGATTCCGGGAGACTGCAGGACTAAGTACGCTAAATAAGCAGCCGTATATCGGATGGGAAGACAGTTATATCGGGGGACATACCCTTGGACATTACTTAACCGCATGTGCACAGGCATATCTGACAGCGGAAAAGGAAGAGGACAGAACCTGGATGAAAGAACGCCTTGCGTACTTAATTCAGGAACTGGAGGAGTGCCAGGAGGCAGTTGGAACCGGCTTTATATTCGGTGCCAAGATTGAAGACCGGAATAATATTGAGAAACAGTTTGATATTATGGAGGGAAAAACAGGCGGAGCAAACTGGGTTCCATGGTATACCATGCATAAGATTCTGGCAGGTCTGGTGGACGTTTTTAAATTCACTGGAGATGAAAAAGCTCTAAAGACGGCATCATCCCTTGGAGACTGGATTTACAACAGAACCAGTAAGTGGGATACAGCCACACAGCGCCGGGTGCTGAATATTGAATATGGCGGAATGAATGACTGCCTCTATGAACTTTACAAATATAGCGGTAAAGAAGAACATGCCAAAGCTGCCCATATGTTTGATGAAGATACTTTGTTTGAGAACGTACTTGCAGGAACACCCAATATTCTAAACGGAAAGCATGCCAACACAACGATTCCGAAATTCCTGGGAGCATTAAACCGCTACCGCGCCCTGGAGGGGAAGACAATTAACGGGGAAGAACAGGATGCATCGCTCTATCTGGAATATGCGGAAGCATTCTGGGATATGGTAATTGAACGTCATACTTATATCACCGGAGGCAACAGTGAGTGGGAACATTTCGGCGCAGACAATATCCTGGATGCTGAGCGGACCCAGTGCAATTGTGAGACATGTAACACTTACAATATGCTTAAGATGACCAGAGAATTATTCAAGATAACCGGAAATAAAAAATACTCTGATTATTACGAAAACACCTTCCTCAATGCCATTATGTCATCCATAAATCCGGATACAGGTATGACCACCTATTTCCAGCCTATGGCAGCAGGATACTTTAAAGTATATGCGGACACCAATATCAATAATAATCAGTTCTGGTGCTGTACCGGAAGCGGCATGGAGAATTTTACAAAGCTTGGAGACAGTATTTATTTCTATAAAGACCGTACCCTTTTTGTCAATCAGTATCTGAGTTCTGAATTGACCTGGGATGAGAATCATATTAAGCTTACTCAGAATACTTCCATTCCGGAAACAGATACTTCAGAATTTACAGTTTCCTTATTAAATGGAGCCGATAAAGCAGAGATGAACTTGCGTCTGGCAGTACCTTCCTGGGTTGCGGGAACACCAGTTGTCAAAGTGAATGGAGCAGACCAGAAGGCAGAGACGGCAGGCGGATATATCTGTATTGACAGAACCTGGGAGGATGGCGACACCGTGAGTGTGCAGCTGCCCATGGAAGTAAGGGCATACACCTTGCCGGACAATGACGGGGTATACGCTTTTAAATATGGTCCTGTGGTATTAAGTGCAGAACTTGGTACAGACGATAAAATGGATCTGACCACCTGCGGAGTAGCGGTGTCTATTCCAAAGACAAAGGTAGTCGGTTCGGAATCAGCCAGCCCTAAGGATGGAAAAAGGGCAGTTCTTGGAACTGAAACCATTGATATTGATGAATATACAGTAGATGATTTTATGGAAAATATTAACCGGTATATGGTTAAGACAGTGGGAGAAGACGGGAATCTGGCATTTAAGCTGGAAGGAACGGATCACGACCTGACATTTTCTACCCATTATCTGCAGCATACACAGCGCTATGGAATTTACTGGTATTTTACAGGTGCAGACAGCAGTGCCGAAGACCAGCAGGCAGTTATTCTGAAACAAAAAGAAGAAGGCCGTGCAAACCAGGCAAAGATTGATGTTATCAAGGCAGGATACGGACAATACGAAAATGATAATATTCACCAGCTGGATGACAACAATGGAGCAGGTTCTGTGGGTGGAAGCGATGAAGCGGTAAATGGCATGACGACACGTTATGCAAAACCGGGCGGCTACTTCACATACCGGATGATCGTGAACAAAGAGAAGAAAAACTACATTTTATGTAATTTAGCAAAAATTGATAATGGAAAAACATTAAAGGTTACAGCTGGTGACCAGGTTATTTATCAGGAGAAGTTAAATTATACCGGAAAAGATGCTGTCTATGAAATGAAGATTGAGATTCCGGAAGATGCAGTAGAGAAAGCACAGTCCATTACCGTAGACGACACTGCAACCGGAACCCAGAAAACTTACGATGTAGTACCTCTGAAGTTCGAAGGTGCGGTAAATGAGGCTTCAGCAAGATTAGTGGAGGAGATGTATATCTCAACCAGTTATAGCAAGAATGCATATCTGGTTTCCCTTACACCAAATGTGGGAACCGTAGAAATGAAAGAAGACAGTTGCCTGATTACTGTGCCAAAAGAGACACAGGAAGTCGGACTCACGGCAAAGCTGGCAGATACTTATGGGCTTCTTTATGTAAATGATATTCTTGTAAATGATTCTGCTGTCCAGAAAATCGTGCTGGAAGGCGACAAAACAGATACATCACTGCGGGTATACGCAGAAGATCATGAGACTTATAAGGATTATGCCGTTACCATTGAGAGAAAAGATGTGCCGGTAGAACCCGAAGAAGTACTGGTAAGCCAGATTCTGCCCGGATGGAGCCAGAAAACCATGGTCACAGGTGAAAGTACACTGATCGATGCAAAAGTGCTTCCGGAAAATGCAGCCAATAAGAACCTGAAGTATCAGTCAGGCAATGAAAAAGTTGCAATGGTAAGCGGAAATAAAATTACGGCAGTGGCACCCGGAACAGCAGTGATAACCGTTTCGGCAACCGATGGCTCCGGTGTGAAGGCAACCTTATCCGTGACGGTAAAAGCTCCGGCACCAAAGCCAGTACCGGTTAAGGGCATTACATTGAATCCGACAGCTAAAACAGTTACCGTTGGAGAGAGCTTTACGCTTCAGACGCAGATAACACCTGCAGATGCCAGCAATAAAAACGTAACCTGCACTTCTTCTAACACGAAGGCAGTGACGGCAAACGGAAATCAGATCGTGGCAAAAGAGCCGGGACAGTCGGTGATCACAGTGACGGCACAGGATGGATCAGGTGTGAAGGCATCCATGACTGTAACCGTTAAGCTTGCAGTACCTGGAAAAGTAAAAGCGGTTCAGTCAGGTGCAGAAAAAGTAAAAGTAAGCTGGAGCAAATCCTCCAAAGCAATAAAATACAATGTATACCGATCCACAAAAGCAAAGAGCGGTTACCGTAAAATCAAGACCGTTACGTCCTCTTCTTATACAGACCGCAAAGTATCTACCGGAAAGACTTATTATTATAAAGTACTGGCAGTGGCATCCTCAGGTTCATACAACAGCACAAGCAGTTCAGCTGTAAAAGTAGCGCTTTTAAAAGCGCCGTCCATAAAAGTGAAGTCCGCTAAAAAGGGCAGAATGGATATCAGCTGGAAGAAAATAAGCGGGGCTGCCGGCTATGAAGTCTATGTTTCTGCTGACAAGTCAAAAGGATATAAGAAAAAGGCGACAGTTAAGAAACAGAAAACAGTGAAAACCACTGTAAAAGGATTAAAGAGTGGAAAGAAATACTTTGTAAAAATCAAAGCTTACCGTATGGTTGATAAAAAGAAAGTATACGGATCATATTCCAAAATAAAAGGAATCACAATTAAATAATTAATAAAAAAAGATTTTAATCCCGAATTGATATTCGGGGTTAAAATTCTTTTTAGAAGGCATTTATAAGTTTCCGATAAGAAATCCCACTTTATTAATAAGAAATCCCGTTTCTTTTTCCGTTTATTTTTGTATTACTATAAATAGGAAAAAAATAACTATTCAGAAGGAATGAAAAATACTGAACAGTTATGAAGATATTAACAATTGTGGCAGTATTGCAGGCTGCCTGTAATACGCGAGGGGGATCAATATGATTAAGGTATTTTTAGTAGAAGATGAAATTCTAATTCGAAACGGTATTAAAAAAGGCATCCAGTGGGAACGGGAAGGGCTTTCTTTTGTAGGGGAAGCGTCTGACGGGGAATTGGCTTATCCCATGATCATAAAAACGAAACCGGATATTCTGATCACGGATATTAAAATGCCCTTCATGGATGGATTTGAACTGAGTAAGGCTGTTCTGCGTGAACTGCCGGATACGAAAGTTATTATATTAAGTGGATATGGAGAATTTGGTTATGCCCAGGAGGCAATAAAAATGGGGGTGCAGGAGTATCTTCTAAAGCCAATATCCTCAAAAAGACTGCTTGTGGCAATTAAAGAGGTAGCCGAAATAATTGATAAAGAGCGTGAAGAACGTATGCTCCTTGAGAAGTATTCCAAAGAAATGGAGGAGAATGTCAGAAGAAATATCCAGTGTTTTTTCACTATGCTGGTAACGGAACAGGTACCGATGTCGGCAGCACTGGAACAGGGGCGTCAGCTGGGAATGGAGCTGAGTGCGGAAAAATATAATATGATTCTGTTTAAAATACGGAAAAAAGACCATGAGGCAGAATACTCCGAAGGAGTAGTTGAGGTTTTGGAACAAATTCAGAAATATGTGGAAACCCAAAACCATGTTTTTGTATATGAAAGAGGGGCAGAAGGAGTGGCATTTCTGATAAAAGGTGACAGCAGCGAGGAATTAAATGAAAAAATAGCAAAGTTTTGCAAGTATCTGATAAAGCTGATTGAAGGCTATGATAATCTGGAATATTATGCGGGAGTAGGGAAGATGGTATCCAGGCTTCGGGAACTGAGGGATTGTTATAATGAGGCGGACAAGGTATTCTCAAGCCGCTTTGTGGAAAATTGGAACAGGGTAGTGTATCAGGGCAACTATCTGCCAGGGGCAGTGGCTGATATTGATATATACAAGGTTTATTCTGTTGAGGATTCCAGAAAAATGATCCGACAGTTTTTGAGAAACGGCACTCTGGATGAGGTGCCAAGCTTTATCAAGGGATATTTTGGAAAGAACAGCCAGGACAACCTGAGATCATTAATGATGCGCCAATATATCTGCATGGATATTTATTTCAGTGTGATTGCATTTGGAGAAGAGATTCAGCTGAGCAAAGAAGAGCTGATAGAAAATTGCGGAGAGATTAAGGAACTGACGGAACATATAGTGGGTCTGGATACAACCAAACAATACATCCGTGAGCTTCTTGAAAATGTACTTCTGTTAAGAGACAGTGCTTCCGGACGTAAATATTCGGATATTCTGCTTAAGGCAAAATCTTATATTACGGAAAATTATATGCAGGAAGACATGTCATTAAACAGGCTTGCATCCCATGTAAATATGAGCCCCAGCTATTTCAGTTCCGTTTTCAGCCAGGAGTCAGGCATGACTTTTGTAGAATATCTCACCGAAGTACGTATGGATAAGGCGAAAGAACTATTGATGTGCTCCAACCAGAAGACTTCCGAGATTGGATATCAGGTGGGATATAAGGATTCCCATTACTTTAATTACATATTTAAAAAGACCCAAAAATGTTCACCCAAAGAGTACAGGCTCAGAGGAAAAAAAATTCCTGAGATCAGTGCGTGTTTGTGATTTTTACTGTGGAACTGGGATTTTCTAACCTTGCCGGAGCGCTTTTTGGCGGGTATAGGGAACGTTTTATAGGGGTCTATTGGGTGACTTATATTGGGGTTTCGCTGAGTAATGACGCTTTGTAGATGGAGGTAGTGTACGGAAAGAGAAGGGGGCGAGCCAGGACATTGATTTGGAAGGCTTACCGCAGAACTGGCATTTTCTAACCTTCCCAGAGCCCTTTTTGGCGGCACGCGGGCATTCGCTCCGAAATCCTGATGCATTTCGCA
>UQCR01000055.1 GCA_900539655.1 uncultured Robinsoniella sp. | reverse complement strand
CCTCATTTACAACTCTCTGGGGAAAAACCAAAAAACCGCCAGCCGATGATGCCGGCTGCGTTACAGCCAAATCCCATGCACATGGTATATGTAAACTTGTAAATAACTAAAGAACTACAAATGAAGTAATACAGAGGTTAATCACCATAACTAAGCTCTTTTCTAGATTACCCGTATCTCTTCTTTATCCGGTAAGGTACATGTTCTAAGAGTAGGATGATCCTCATACCAAAATGCAACCACTGCAAAATCATCTCTTCGTGCCAAATAGGTTTCTCCGGTTTCTGCCCATCCTAAATCCTGGATTGTGATCCTTAAATCTTTCGAAAATCGAATTGGGTCCATGATATGCCATCTGTACATAGAAAATCTTTGCTGATGGTTGTATAAACCATCAGACTGTAAAATCTGGTGCATTCCCATAAAAGGTGTGGTATAAGTTTGATATTTTCCATCTACTTCCCAGTCATAAGAACCCCCAAAATAATCTTCTGTACCCGTGCCACAAATCGTGGGGAACTCCTTATCTCCATCAATATAAAATTTTAATTCTCCTTCTCCCCACCAGTTTCCTGCACCGTTCAGGCCTACAAACAGAGCCGTACCTACATATTTACCCATCCCAGATACACCATCTAATATGGTAAATTCTTCTTTGTACTCTATCGGGCATTTTTGCCTGTACTGCGCATGGAAATAGCCTGCATTTTCCTGTATCCTTTTAAGACAATAATTGATTTGATAATAGCAAATATATGCTTTTGAACTTCTATTTTCAATGGTCACTTTACAGTGTCTTTTGAAAGGCATCGTCCAAAAACAGTTTAGTCCCTTGTTTGGATTAACTGCCACGGGAATGGAACTAATCTGGCTAAAAGGCCCTTTGAACGGATTGCTATTGTCTGTCTGCCACCCATATGCAAAAAATTCCGGGAGGGGACTTTCTACACCAGGCTTCGTTTCGTTATCCCAATATATTCTTAAAATGTAATTTCTGGATATATCCCCTCCAAACCATATACTTTCCACCTGGCCTTCACCTTCAATATCTGCTAAGGTATATTCCACATTTGGGGGAATTTCATAATAAGGGGAGATCTTCCACCCCCTTCCTAAATGCCTGGCTGCTTTTTTTGCAGCACCATCTGTTGACTTCCCTCCTCCTTCTTTTTCCCCACTGGGATTTTCTGCACAAACAGATCTACTACTTTCTCCATCATTTAAAATCATTAATGACTCTAATCCACCTTGCATCATTTCGTCACACATAAAAAATCCTCTACCCTTTCATACCGCTTGTTTTAATTCCATCCACAATATAACTTTGAAAATAAGAAAATAATAAGAAAATAGGAACTGATGCCACTACCGTCCCCGCAAAAGTCAGATTCCATAAAGTCTGTCTCTCCGCTCTGAATCCCGCAATGGCTACCTGAACCAATCTAAGTTCCTCACTGGTCGTTACAATTAACGGCCATAAATAATTATTCCAATTAAAAATAAAATACGAGGTCCCCAGCGTCATTAAAATTGGCTTACACAAAGGCAGTAAAACCTTATAGAAAATCTGAAAATGAGATGCACCATCTATAAATGCAGATTCATCTAAATCTCTTGGTATTGTTATAAAAAACTGCCTTAATAGATACACCCCATACCCATTTGCTGCAACAGGAATAATAATTCCCCACAACGAATTGGTAAGATGAAGGCTTTTCGTAACCAAAAATAGCGGAATCATTAAAACTGAAAATGGGATCATCATGGTACTAAGCACCAGAATAAACATGACATTCTTTCCTCTGAAATGCAGTCTGGAAAAAGCATATGCAGAAGTAGACTGCATAAATAAAGACAGCATTGTCGTGATAACTGCAACAAACAGAGAATTTCCAATATTCTTTAAAAAATGATACTCTGTAAAAATTCTTAGGTAACCATCAAAAGATATAACACTTGGAATTAAATTAACACTAAATATTTCCGTATCCGGCTTTACTGAAGTTACCAACATAACAATAACAGGAAATATAAAAAATAAACCTATGATAACACCAAGTGTGGTAAATAAAATTTGTGATTTTTTCACTTTATGTTTCATTTTCTTTCACCCTAACTTTCTTGTGCCGACATTACTTTTAACTGTATAAGTGATAAAATCATCAAAACAATAAATAAGATAAAAGCCTGTGCTGATGCATATCCCAGCTTATTTTGCTCAAATGCTTGTTGGAATATATTATAAACAGTTGTCGTGGTAGAACTATTTGGCCCCCCACTGGTTAAAATCTTTATCTGGTCAAAAACCTGAAAAGAGTTAATCGTAGACAATACCAAAACAAATGACGTGGCATTTTTTAACTGTGGTAATGTGATTTTTATAAACTTTTGAAAGGCATTGGCTCCATCAATGCTGGCAGCTTCATAATAGTCTTTCGGTATGTCTTTGATGGCCGCTAACATAATAATCATATTATAACCAACATTAATCCATACGCTCGTAACTGCAATACATGTAAGTGCTTGTTTGGGATCTCCTAAAAAAGCCTGACTTGGTAAACCAACTATACGCAAAATTTGATTAATATACCCGTTAAGGGGATCAAAAAGAAATCCCCATAAAAGACCGGATATTACAGCAGAAACACAATACGGAAAAAAAATGACTGTTCTGACTACTTGCTGCATTTTGTTCGTAATGGCATGAACCAGGGTGGCAAATAAAATAGATAGAAAAAATATTGCCGGCACATACATTAACGCATATTTTAATGTAACTAATAAAGATTTTAAAAACGCAGTATCTCTAAACAATTTCAGGTAATTTTTTATTCCTAAAAACTTCATTTCCGTTAACCCATTCCAGGAATGAAAACTAATATAAAAGGCAAAAATAATAGGTATGAACACGAAGATTATTAAACCTAATGTATTTGGCAGTAACATCAGCCAGGCGGTTTTCTCTTCTTTTTTATACAAGGCATTTATTTTATTCTTTGAAGCATGCATATAAAACCTCTTTTCTAAAATAGATATGGCCGTTCAATATTCTTAAATTAAATCATCGTAATCATCTAAAAATTCCTGCAGCTTCTGATGTGCCTCTTTTGCTGCTGTTTTCCCATCACTGGTATACATAGACTGTTGTATCATATCCTGTAAGATTTTATATACTTCTGCCGGTGCTCGAAGTTCCGGTTTTTCATGACCGAAGATATCTTCTGTAAACACGGCACGCAGTCCATTCTTATACACATCCGATGCTTCTTTTAATACGGAATCCCTTGTAGGATAGCAAAAAGAAACTTTTGTGCACCATTCAACCGGTATCTCGGTATCTTGTGCAAATGCCCATGTAATTAGTTTTGCTGCCGTTTCAGCTTTCTTACTCTGTGCATTTACAACCATTGACCATCCACCAGCGGCACTGGATACTTCATCTCCTGCTTTTTGTACCGGATAAGGAACTACTCCAATATTACTGTCGGGATAATCTTCTTCGATGCTGGAAATTGCCCAGGTGCCACAAATCTGCATAGCCGTTTCTCCATCACATAAGATACCAATCTCATCTGCATTTCTAGATGGTTTAATATTTAAAGCTCCTGAAGACATCAAATCGGTATAGACCTGTAATGAATCTGCAACTCCTTGCGAATCTAATAAAGATTTCTTAGCGGAAATATCCATAATATCAGCTCCGGTAGACCATAAAAGTGGAAGCCAGTCAAATACCACGGAACTATCATCCGCAACACGCATGGTCAAACCTGCTCTTGTTTGTGTCGTTAATTGTTTAGCGTCTGCAATCATCTCTTCCCAAGTTGTAGGTGGCTTAAGTCCCGCCTCTTCAAATACATCTTTATCATAATATAATGCTAATAGCTCTCCTTGCGTTGGAATTGCATATACTTGATCATCAAATGTTACTCCCTCTATATAGGAAGGGGTAAAATCGTTTCGCATATCCTCTGTTAAATAATCGTCCAAAGGCATTGCAATACCTGCTGAAACATATCTTGCAATTTGTGGTGGACAAGTAGTGAAAATGTCAGGTCCATCACCTGCTGCAAATGCAGTTGTGAGTTTTGTACCAATGTAATCGTCCCATGCTACCTCTGTGTAATTAACAACAACATTTTCACCTGTTGCTTCTGAATATTTTTCCCCAAGTTCCCGTAATACCTGTGCTTGCGGGTCTGAATGATGAGACCATACTTCCAATACAATTGGCTCTTCTTTTGTACCTTGATCTGCAGATTTTTCTGTGGATTTTTCAGTACTTTTTGCTGATGTCTCTCCACTTTTTGACGTATTGGCAGATGAATCTTCCGATGTGGCAGCTCCTCCACATGCACTAAGTACAGTCATAACCACCATTCCACTTAACAATACACTGGTTATTTTTTTCATTTTCCTTTTCATTTAAAATCCTCCTAATAATTTATTGTTATATTATTTTCTAATAATTAGATTGTATCATCACAAATTTCATATATATATTCTAAATATCTCACAATAGGTGGACATTTTTCATATACCTCTATCAAACTTAACACTTCTATGATATAATTTCAACGAATACTAAGGAAAACAACACCCAAAATCATATATAAGATTGGAGGAAAATACAGTTGAAAAAGCATTTTAAATCTTTCTACTGCTCTATCTCTATTAAGTTAGCACTTTTCTTTTTAATTTTAGTGGTTTTTCCCCTTGCTTTGGTAGCGAATCGCATTTCTACTACTTCACTAAGGACCTTAAGGCAAGAACAAATGAACAGTGACGCTCATGTTTTATCATTTATTTCCCGTGGTATCGAATATCGCCTGGGACAAATTGATGAAACGCAGAAAACACTTTATGACAATGTGAACCTTATGAACTGCTTTTTAAAGATACCCACGGAACTTACTAATCTTGAAATGCAGTCCATTCAAGGCTCTTTAAGAAGATATGTTCTGGATAACCCATTTACAAATTCTATATTTATTTTTCTTGACAACGGCCAGACCATCAGCAGCACCGGTACCAAATCCTATGCATTTTCATCGTTGTATCAAGATTTTTTCAAAAGACAAACTTATATAAAAGATCTTGTTGACGAGAAGAATGGGCGTTGCATCTGGGTTCCTTCCTTCACTTTACAAGCATCCGTCAGTAATAAAAGTTCTTCCTTATCACAACAAAATTTTTCCCTTGTCCGGGTTTTCAAAAATACAGCTCATAAATTTGAAAAGATCGGTTATCTTGTCCAAAATATAGACGTGGGCTTTATTGAAGATTGTTTTGATAATGCAACACCTAATAATGTAAAACTTTTAATCAGCGATGGAGCAGATACCGTTGTATGGTCAAATAACTCGGACTGGATTGCCAGATCTCTGTCAAAAAATTCAGAATTAGCAAGTATTACCTCTTATTCTGACCCTAATGCTAAGTATATGGTAAATGGAATCGAGTATTACATCACACAGGTTCCATCCAACTATAATCAATGGATTTATTACATGTTAACCCCCTGCCAAGTGCTCTCCGAGAAGATGGCCCCACTAAAATTATTTTCAAAGATAGTATGGATTGTATGTTGCGCTGTATTAATTATCGGTATCTTTTTTTTCTATATCCTGATTACAAAACCACTGAAACACATAATCGTCCGAATGAATACTCTGCAATCCGACTCGTTTATTGAAAAAACACCTTATTATTTGCATAATGATGAAATTGGTACTCTATATAGAAGTTTTCTTAGCATGGAAAAACGAATCAATCTTCTTATGAAACAAAAAACTAATTTTCATAAGCAAAAATTAAATCAAGAAATATTAACTATGCAAGCACAATTAAAACCACATTTTCTGTATAATACTTTAGATACCATCAATTGGATAGCTATAGAAGCGGGTTCTGAGGATATACAAAAAATGATACAAGCTCTTTCTCAAATCATGCGGTACAGTGTAAGTAAAAAGTATGCTTATGTAACCTATGCAGATGAAATTGCTATGATTAGAAACTATGTATTTTTACAGAAATGCCGTTTTGGAGATAAATTTGACGTTGAATACAAGATAGATCCAGAGATATTGAACAAACATACAGAAAGATTAATCATACAACCTTTAGTAGAAAATGCAATTAATCATGGTTTTTCAAAATTACAATCCGGTGGCTTTATATTAATTTCTATCTATGTGCAAGATAGCTTTATTATTATCAGCGTAGGTGACAATGGTTGTGGTATTGATTCCATTCAAATTGCAAATATTATGACAGGCAAAACTCAGGGAATCGCTTTGTATAATACAAACCAATTTATAAAATTGAAATACGGTTCTCAGTATGGTATTAAAATTACTTCTGCACCGAAGGAAGGTACTAATGTATGTATATTACTTCCAAAAACAGATGAGGAGGTCTCGTTAAAATGATTGATAAGGAAAAATATTACAGAATGATAATTGTAGATGATGAAGAACACATACGACATGGATTAGAAAAATTGGTATTAAAAAATTATCCTAACTGGTTCATTGTAGGGAGTGCATCTTGTTTTGAAGAGGCCCTAGCCTTATTAAAGACTTCCCCTGTTGATCTACTAATAACCGATATTAAAATGCCGGGAAACGACGGCTTACAGCTTATCGAGGAGATCCGACAAACCTTACCTCTTCTTGAGGTTATCATTATCAGTGGTCATGATGATTTTCAGTATACAAAAAGAGCGATGCATAACAAAATTTCACACTATTTACTTAAGCCTATTAGTATAAACGAATTTGCATCCACTCTTAAACAAATAGAGCGTTCATTGGATGCAAAGTCAAATCAAGACATCCTAACTGAAAATCACAAAATTGAATATGTAAATTCATTGATCAATCAAATATTAAACAGCGACGTGGATATCGAGGATCAGATTATAGAATTTTTTCCTAATATAAAACACTCTTATCGCCTTTTGTGTATTGATATGGATCTTAAGAATTTACTGTCAGATAGCACCTTTACTGAAGAGGGTGATTATATAGTGGAAATGAGGAATACCTTAAAATATTTTAGTAATGAATATTTTAAAAATACATTAGTATTTTTTAGGAATAAATCCTTATGGTGTTTTATGATTAGTTGTGATGAAACATACAATATTTATCAATTTGCAAACAATTTAATACTTTTGTTAAAACAAAAATTTTCTATTATTGCCTCCGCTGGAATTAGTAATCCTTCTAATGAAGAAAATAGGTTATCCAAATGCTTTTGGCAATCTTATATTGCCTCTAAAAAAAAGTTGACCGATTCCTCTGTCATATGTTGTGAATATTCCAGTTCCATCTTCACTGAAACAATATTTTCAGACGAAAAATTAGAACAGAAACTAATTAATGCATTACATTCATGTAATATCGGGACTGCTCTTACCTACTTTGATGTGTGGTTCGATGGTTTAATTAAGTACAATCCTAATATATTTTCTATTACTAAAAGTATTCAATATTTTACTTATTGCCTGATGCGCTGTCTGGAATCAGAATCAGGAATTGATAACACCTTTTCTTCCATGTTTAATTTCGTACAAGATTTGCAGCATATATATAGTTCTTCTGAGCTACAGGATTCCCTTAGGGAATTAATTCTTTACACTAACTTTCTCTTTGAAAGCATTGCCAGTAAAAAGCAAAGCCGAATAGTTGGTTTTGTGACACAATATATAAATGAAAATTATACTTTAGACCTGTCTCTAAATGACCTTGCAGACTTAGCCAATATCAATGCCAATTACTTAAGCACTCATTTTAAAACAGAAACAGGTATGTCAGTAGTAGAATATATTACCTTTACACGGCTGGAAAAAGCAAAAGAAATGTTACAAAAAACAAATCTAAAAATAGTTGATATTGCAAATCTGGCTGGGTATCACGATGTGAAATACTTTATGCGTATTTTTAAAAATAAAATTGGAATTACACCTAATGATTACCGTAAATATGTTAATAATTAAAAACTGTCCCCAGCTCCTGATCATCAGGACTGGGGACTGATTCATTTCTATTGATGCTGCCTTCCTAATATTGGTTTGGCTATTTCCCTCCCCTCTTCTTTTATTTTAATTTAATAGAACCCGGCTGACCTTTGCCTTTGAAGATCTTTTTATAATCCTTTACCTTCTTATTCGGTACATCAATAACCGCTTTTGAAGAAATTCCTTTCAGACACTGGCTTCCCGCTTTTTTGAGTTTAGATGATTTTAATATTATTTTCTGTAAGGAATTATCACCATAGAAAGATTTCTTTCCCATGGTTCTTAATCCACTGCCTACGGTAATCTTTGTAAGCTTCGTACATTTATAGAATGCTGCATCTCCAATTGTTTCAACATATTTTCCAACAGAAACCGTTTTTAATTTTGAATTTCCCTTGAAAGCATTTTTACTGATTGAAGTTACCTTAAATGTATAACCATTTAATTTTATCGTATCCGGTATTTTTACGGACGTTAATGTCTTCCTGGATGGTTTTACCAAAGCTACCGTTTTATTTCCAGCGGATGATTTAGTTACTTTATAGATCAGGCTTCCCACTTTATGCGTGGAATTTTTGGCTGGAATAACCTCTTTTACAACTAAACTTCCCATAGAATCCTTTACTGCTTTTACCGCATTATCCACAGCTGCCTGCAGTTCTTTAACAGGATTAGCCGCTGCAAGGGCTTTTGCTACCATCACAGTATTATCAAGGATACTTAAAGAGTCTTCTGTGTATTTATTACGGTTTATGCCAGATGCTGCTGCAAGCACAGTATGCAGCTTCGATACATCTGCATATTCAGGCTTTACTTCCTTCTGTACTACTTTAAGGCCGCAGATAGCATCCAGAAGATTTTTAATTACCTCATTGATTGCTTTTTGGTCTGTCTTATCTGCCTGCTCTGCTGCTGCAAGGGCTTTCACCACTCTATCAAAGGATTCTTCCGTATATTTGGATTTATCCAATGATTTCGCCGCCTTTATCGTTTCTACTAGTACTTCTGTATTTACCGGCTGATAATACAGCAGTTTTTGCTGAGCTCTTTCAAGGGCTGTATATGCTTCTTTTACTTCTGTTTCTCCTGCATCAGCAGCTTCTTTTTCCAATAATTCCAATATATCATTAAGAATCTGTTTTACAGGTGCATAAATCTCCTCCGGATACTGCGCTTCCATCTTTCTACAGAGTTCAGCCAACACTTTTAATTCTGATACTTTTGAAATCTCTGCCCGCTTTGTAAGACCTTTCACGGAATTCTGAAGTTCTTCTGCCGCTCTGTCTACATCTTCCTGCACTGCGTCCGGACTTTCGTTTAATTTTGCAGCCTTTTCCAATGCCGTATAGAATATTTCCCAACTGCTTTTCGTTGTATTTTCCTGCTGATATTCTATTAATGCATTTTCTGACGCCTGTATTGCGTCTTTTAAAAGGGTCTTATCAACAGCGATCTTCCCTGCTTCTGCAATTACGGTCTCATTAGGTAAAATATCTATTACTGCATAACTAACCGTAACTCCGTTTATTTTTTTCTGTTTTGCGTCTGTTTTTGTACCTTTATAGTTGATATAAGGATAATCACCATAAAATCTGGCTTCCCAGCTTAAAGTTGCGTCTCCATGATTTGTTAAAGTTGTTTTTGTATGCCCATCATGCCTTACGTCCAGCAAGTGGTTCCCCATACGAATATCTGTAACATCTACATAATTCATATCTTCTGTGAGATGAGATGCGGTAACAACTTCATGCTTGCCTGCATCAGGTTCAATCCCCATGATTCCTTCTATTGTCTGAGATACAAAAGTAAATGATATCTCCGGATAATCACCGTTAGTTCCCTGTACGGGGCGTTCATGAGGATTATCCTTTACACCCGCTATGTATTTCATCCATTTCCATGCCTCTTCATTGCGGTTATATGGAAAATAGGTTTCAGGTATATAGGTATAAGCTTCAATATTCTTTGGTGCATCCGGAGCATTTTTATCTCCGATTCCATTTCCCAGTTTCTTTGATATGAAGTCCAGATAAGCATCATTTCTTTCCCCTGGCTCCGTTATCAGCTTCATAGGCATAAACCAGCTGTTTTCTTTTCCAAAATCATAAAGTTTTTTTCCGTCCTGGGTGATGACTCTGGCATAATTTCCATTTGGATCGTTTGGATTCACACTCCATTCTTTGTTAAAATAATCTTTTAGATTCTGAGCCTTTTCATACCATGCCGCTGCTTCAGTTATCTGTCCCCTTGCATCCAGGATTCCTGCATAAGCCAGAGTTGCCTGATACTGGGCGCCAATAGCATCTCCAGCTTCGACTGGATGCTCACCTCTTTCATTATAAGTACAGGATCCGCTCCAGATACTCCCATACCCCTCTGCAACACCGTTAGGAACCTGGTCATCATGCAGTTCAATATATTTTGTCATAACATTTGTGTAAAACCGGAACATATCTTCATCATTCACATATCGGTCGTCACCGGTCCACAAATACTGTTCATACGCCTTCTCCACCAGTTCAAACTGTGCCGGAACCTCTCTTACAAAGTTTGTGTCTGATCGATAATCGATGGTATAAGGGCTTGAGTCAAAATTAAATGCCCACAATGTATAGTATTTTCTTGCCTCGGTAGAACCCTGGGCAAAGGTTTTAAACATATTAAAGTTTTCATTTCTAAGGCCTGCCAGCTGTCCTCCGGTAGCCTGATGGCAAAAGTCTCTTCCATAGTAAGCTGTTCTGTCATAATAGCCGGCCCAATAAGATGGAGCATATTCCACTGGTCCGCTGCCTGGCCTGTCTGCTGCTTTATTTACAAGGCCGCTTTGTCCTGTCATTACAAACTGGTCAACTTTATGGCTTGCCCAATAAAAATTATCTTCCAGAATCTTGTTATCAGACTTCAGTATTGCCTTTTGCTCTTTTTCAGTCACAAACAAGGTCCACTCCTTTGTTTCACCCGCCAGATTACTCACTGTAATGACAACGGGCTCACGAGCATCAATGATGTCCCCTGCATGGATGCTTCCCTGCGTTCTGGGAGTATAATCTGCCTCTTTGACGGTAAGGGCTGACAGATCGGTTCCATAAGGTACCTTTATGGATATAGTTTGCTGCTCATTATCCAACACGGTATGATTTACCTGCTCTTTCAGGGAAAAACCGGTTACATTGCATTTCGCATAATTTAATCCCTGATCGTTAAGTGTAAGTCTGGCATCCGCTATATCCGTCCAATCATTGGTATTTTTACCATCTGGGGTCAAAACAACTATTCTAAGCTTTTGTATTGTATTTCCTAGTGCTAAATTAATCTCTTCCGGTTTCGCATTCGTTCCCATTACTGCGCTTTCAAATGCAGGAACCGTGTTATCATTTAGAAATACCTGGAACTGTACTTTTCCAAGGTTGGTATTGGTAACTCTTATATCGTCTATTCCCACTATCGCATGAAAGAAATCGTATTTTCCATCCAGTTCATACATCAGCTCTGCCGGCGCATGTGCACCCAGTCCTTTGCTGTATTCCACACCGTCCAATTTCAACGTTCCGGAATTATTCACGGTTTTATCAATACCAAGCGAACCATATCCTACCTTGACCGATGCAGGCGTCAAATCCGACAGATACTCAAATTTCTCTTCCCCGGTTGCTTCCAGATCGGTTCCCGCCGGAACAATTGATACGGCTTCATCCGCTGACAATGTTAATGTGAGGCTTCCGTCCACAACAGGTACATTCATATATTTTTGCTGTACATCGCTTAGGTTTATTCTGTATATATCTACTGCCTGAATATCTTCATATCCCTGGGGAAGTTTCCAGGCCCTGTCCGTATATCCTGTCTTACTGTAGGCAAACAATTCCGGATAGCGTTCTTCATTCCAAAGAGCCGGCATGAAAATATCTGTATTATCCCTGAGTACGGCATCCTTCTGCGTAATATGCAGAGAATTATCCGTCTCCTGCCAGCTGGTTACCTCATTGGAAAGTGTTGCTGTCTTGCTTTTAGAATCATAATTGAAACGTTCCAGCCTATTCAGGAAATAGAACGGTACTGTTTTTAATGCAAAGTCTTCCATAAATCCTTTTAATGTTATTTTGTCAGCCTTAATAATTCCCTCTGCAGCCATATTTTCTCCAAATACCGCCAGTCCACGGTCCCCGCCGCAATACAGCGATGCAGGTATTTGCAGATATTCTGCATTACTGAGTGTAGAAAAGTGCCATGCCATTGGCTGAAGCCCAATAAATTTGTCTTTACGGTAACTGCTGACGAATTCACTGGTTACATCTACACCTTTTTCTTTCCAGTAAGCAAATATTTTTCTCTGCGTCTCTTCCTCTACGGTCGTTGTATAACCATATTTAGCCTCATGATACGGGCTGATCGCTTCATTGGTGTATCCCGGAATAATAGTATGAAATGCATCAATATGTATTGTTCCTGCTTCTTTTAATGGCGGCAGAAGATCGAATAATTCATCAATTCTCCTCTGGGTAAGTCCCGCATTCCATTCAGCAGTATAACTAATAGGATATCCCCATACATAAGACTTTAAGGTTCCATCCGCATTTCTTGCAATCACGTCCTTTTCCAGATATTCATCCCAGAGAGGGCTTTGTTCTGATGCATCCAGCATGTTAATATGAAGGCTCACCGTGGTATTATACTTTTTTGCTTCCTCCATAAGCCAGATCAGGCTGTCCCTTGCACTTTCATCCTCTTCCCGTTTGAGTTTTTCATTCACTTTTGCAAAAGAAGGATATCCTGAATCATGCCCCTCATACTGCCACCCCACCAGATAGATGATTTTAGGAATGTCTCTTGTCATGTTATCTATATTTTTGATGATGCCAAGCGCTTCATCCAAATTTACTTTTATACTTCCGTTCTGTCCGAGAAACATCTTCATAACCATCGATTGATGGTAGTCCCGGTAAAATGGCCGTACTGTAATATTTACTTTACTTTTTAATATCTGCTCTCCTGCCTGAACCTGTGCCGTTACTTCAGCGATCCCTCCGTTTAAAGGTGTGACTGTGCCATCCTCACTTACGCTTGCCACAGTCACATCACCGCTTTTATATAAGCTTTGGACTTTATATGTTACTGTTGAGCCTTCCGGCAATGCTGTGAGTTCTCCTTTTTGATCATATACCCTCAGGCTAAGCTTTGCTGTTTCATCCGGACTTTTTAATGGATTTAACTCTTTTTTGTCTGCCAGAACTTCTATTTTACTGAGCAATTCTTCGGTTTGGCGGGAAAATGAAATGGTATAAATTTTTTCCCCTGTACCATCCGTGACTTTTATTACTGCATTTCCCGGTATAGAATCTGCCTGCTGGATTTCAACGGATAAACCTTCTGCCGCCTTTGCATCAACAACCGGAATAGGGGCATCCCTGTCCAGTTTTACCTCGTACTGCGTATTGGAAGGAAGGAATCCATCCAGGGTTTTTCCATCCAGGGTTATTTCATTCGCTTCCACTGCCGTTTCCGACTGTATCCTGTCCAGCCTTGCATCTCCCCAGTTTACCAGAACTTCTCCCTGTGAACTACTCGTAATACAAAGTTCCAGGGATACAATCCCGCTCACTGGTCCTCCTATAATCTGGTTTCGGTTTTCTTCATTTAAGACACCTTCGGTAATGGTATCTTTTCCACCTGATTCATTGTATCCATAGACTGTAAAGACAGTCTCAGCCGGTGCAGAAACATCATCAAAACCAATTTCTGCCCGAAAATACTCATAGACGCCGCCCAGATCATAGGTTACGGACGCATCTGATTTCATGCCAAGGCCTTTTTTATAAACCTGTCCTCCCACTGTGATTGCGTTACCATTAAAATTAGTATCCAGTGATGTGGCATTTCCCGTAAATGCAGAATTACCAAGATCACTTAAATATACAGCATTATTTTCCGGATCCTCTGTTCCGTCTGATTTTGTAAGCCGCGCAAATGCCCAGTTTACGGCATCGCTCTGATTCGTTGGATTTGTTCCGCCCATTCCGGTTTCTCCGGCATCCGAAACCCATAATTTTAAATACTTGTAATCCTGTACGGATACCTGTACTTCCCGTGGAACATAATAAGGTCTTTCTTCTCCCTTATCGGAAGAATATACGATGCCGCTGCCCCAAAGTTCTTCATACTGGCTGGAATCATCTGTAGTTTTGCTTCCCAGCAATTTGAACTCTACAGAAGATGGCCTGTTTTTATTTGTCAGGGCATATACCTCAAACGCCGGAGTTACCTTAAACTCTTTATATTCTCCGTTCAGGGCATATACAATCTCAGAAGCCGCCGCAGTACCTATACCCTTATCCACCTTTGCAGTAGTATCCAGCGAAATAAGAGTATTATAGTCATAAATCCTGGCATTTACATCATAGGAGATATACATTCCCACATTATTTCCGTCAAATCTGTAATCCTTTTTTGGTTTTTTAGCATTCGCCGGTACCTTCTCCTGATCGCCATACATGGGCGTCGTATCTGTACGTATCCCCGCATATGCCCATTCCCAATCCAGGTCGCTTAAAAACACTTCATTTTGAGATGGAATATTTTCGGCCTCCTCTGCCAAAGCTGGCATAGGAATCGCTGTTAAAAATAATACCGAAGCCATAACCCCGGCCAATACTGCATGTTTTCTTTTTCTTTCTCCCATATTTTTCTCCTTAAATAAACACCCTCAGAATCATTGCTGCATTTATATATGGTTCAGAGGGTGTTCCAAATTGCTTTCTCACAGCTGGCTACAATGAAGGCATCTATTTAATTCTTACAGTACCGGGCTGCCCCTTACCTGCGAAAAGCTTTTTATACGCACTCACCTTTTTACCCGGCACATCTATCACCGCATTTTTGCGGATTCCTTTCAGGCACTGGCTGTCTGCTTTTCTAAGAATTGATGATTTGACAACTATAGATTCTAATGCTTTATCACCATAAAATGCTTTCTTCCCGATTACCTTTAGGCCACTGCCAATAGTAACCCCCGAAAGTTTTGTACATTTATAAAATGCACTGCTTTCAATAGTCCCTACATATTTTCCAATTGTAACTTTCTTTAATTTTGCATTTCCTTTGAATGCTTTGCTGCCTACTGCCGTTACTTTAAAAGTGAATCCATTTATTTTGACTGTATCCGGTATCTTAATTGTAGTCAGTGTCTTTTTTGTTGGTTTCAGTACAGTGACGGTACCATTCTTTGCTGCGGATTTCGTAACACCGTATACCAAATTACCAACTGTATGTTTAGAGTTCTTCACTGGTACAACCGGTTTTTTCACCAGGCTAAGTATGGATTCTTTCACCGCTTTTATTGCAGTGTCCACCAGGGACTGCAATTCTTTTACCGGTTTTGCTGCTGAAAGTGATTTTGCTATTTCTACAGTACTGTCCATGGATTTCAGTGATAATGCCGTATACTGGCTTCGGTTTATCGTCGCTGCCTGCCTAATTACTGCATTTAGCACAGTAAGATCTGCATATTCCTTTTTAATCTCCGGTTCCTTTTCTTCCAGAGCGCAAATAGCATCCATCAAAACTGTCACTGCCTGGTCAATTGCCTTTTGATCTGACATATCTGCCTTTTCAGCTTTGGATAATGCATCCATCACCTTTTTATACGACTCTTTCGTATATTTAGACAAATCCAGAGCTTTTGCCGCCTGGAGCATCTCTTCTAAAACTTCTGTATTCACAGGCTTATACTGTAACAGCTCTTTTTGTGCGGATTCTAATAATGCACAGGCTTCTTCCAGTACTGTTTCTCCTATTTCCATCTCATCTTCCTGCAGTAATTCCTGCATCTGCCCTAACAATATTTTCATTGGCTGGTAAATATCTGACGGATACTGTACCTCCATCTTTTTACAAAGTTCTGCCAAAGCCCGAAGATCATATACCTTTGTCAATTCTGCTCTTTTTACTATGCCCGCTATAGCTGCCAAAAGCTCCTCTGCCGCTGTGTCCACAGTCTCCTGCTCTGCATTTGGATCACGCTTTACTGCTCTTGCCGCTTCCAGCGCTTTTTCATACTCTTTCCAACTGCTGGCAGTTGTATTGTCCACAGAATATTCTTTTTCCACTCTTGCGGCTTCTTCCAGCGCTTCTTTTAGAGTGGTTTTATCAGCAATATCTTTTCTATACTGAATACGGGCATTAACCCAGTTAACAGCATCACTTTCATTTGTAGGATTTGTTCCTCCGCTGCCTGTCTCTGATGCATCGGATACCCATAATTTCATGTATTTATATCCACTGATATTCACTTCAATATCCTGAGGTACAAAATAAGGTCTGGCGCTGCCGCCGTTATCCGCGGTATAGGCAAGGCTGCTGACATACAGTTCTTCATAGTTTTCTGACTTATCTGTGGTTTTGCTGCCCAGAACTTTAAACTGTACCGAAGACGGACGGTTTTTATTTGTTAATACGCTGGCATCAAATCCAATCGTAGAATAGAATATTTCACTATTATCCGGAAGTTCATACACAATTTCGGAACATGCCGCCGTACCAATTCCTTTATCAGCTGCTTTTGTATCCTCACTGGCAGCAATCGTATTCCAATCATAAATACCTTTCTGGGCACTGTAGCTCAAATGCATCACTGTTGTTGGCGACCAGGATGCACTTTCACTATACCTCCGGTCTTTCTTGGGAATACTGTACTTGCCCTGCATCTTATCTTCATCGCCAAACATTGGGGTATTATCAGAACGGGTTCCGGCATATGCCCATTTCCAGTCCATGTCACTAAGGTAAAAACTGTCCCCTTCGTCCTGTGGTTCTTCTATTACATAGGAAAATACTGATATGGTACTGTCTTTATATCCTTCCTTTACAGCAATTGCTTTTAAGGTCATGGATTTTTCTATTTTAACCGGTGCTTTATACTGCAGAGATTCTTTTGTTGGCAGGGTTCCATCTATGGTATAATAAATGTCTGCACCCATGGTAGAAGTAGACAGCGTTGCTTCCTGCACTCCTTTATATGTACCATCTTTTAGGGATGAGTCAGGAGCCTGTACCTGTTTTTCTACCTCTGATCCCTCTTCCCCAATAGCATACTCAAAAACTCTTACAGGGCCATCTATCATGCCATCTTTATAAGAGATAGCCGTTACCTTGGTATTTTCTGTAATAAGCAGAGGGATATCTTCCCTGTAACAGGCAGTATAAAGTCTGGGTGTTCTGCCGCTTATCGTATATCTTACTACTGCACCCGGAGTCTCTGTTGCTAACTTCACTTCAAATGGATCCTTATAGATTCCAGGCTCAACACTTGCCGTAGCGGGCGCTGTCCGGTTTTCTACTGAATCCCCGATGATGAAGTTAAACCACCCATAATTGGAAGCCGTAAGTCCGTCTGCCGCCGCCATCACTTTCAGGTTTGTACTTTTGTTTAAAGTAAGAGCTCCATTATATTTTTTAGATCCGGTACCCGGATTGCTGCCATCTGTAGTATAATAAATGACTGCATTTGGTGTCCTGGTTTTCAGTTCAATCGTAACCGGTTCCTGATAAATTCCACCCATGCCTGCTGCTCCGTTTACTTCCACGTATGGTGTCAATACCCGCTTTGTCTGATCTGTAAACCGATAGGTAAAAGTACGTACCTCACTGGCTGCGTTCCCTTTACAGGCTATTGCTTTCACCGTTATATCGCTGTTCAGGGTTAATGGAGACGAGGTGTTATAATGTATAGAAGTCTTTGATTCCCTGGAAGGCTCTGTTCCATCAATGGTAAAATATATTTCTGCATCCAGCGTATCCGTAGTCAGATAAACTGCCTGGGTAGAAGTATAATGATCGGGCTGGGAAATTGCACGTACCGGGCTGATTCCGGCATTCTTAATCTGATAGTCCAATGTAATAACATCACTGGTAATCATGCCGTCTTTCATAGCAACTGCCTTTATAACCTTGCTGTCTGATACAAGAATCGGCGCCGGATTCGTGCTGTTTTCACTGTAATACAAAGAAGTTTCACAGGGTGTACTGCCATCAATAGTATAAAAAATATCCGCATCACTTGAATCGGTATGTAATGACACTTCTACAGGTCCATCGTAACTACCGCTCTCTTTGTCTGCTGTAACCTTCCCAATCTTTTTCAGACTTCCTTCAACGTGCACATTACATACTGCCTGGATATTTCCATCTACTGTTGTACCTGTAATCAATGCATTCCCTTCTGTTTTTCCAGTCACAATTGCACTGTTAGAGACTTCAGCCACCTGAGGGTTACTGCTTTCCCAGCGGATTCCTTTATCTGTGGCATCATATGGGAGAATCTGAGCATGAAGTTTTTTCCGGTCTCCTGCTTGTAAAGTAAGCCCGTTTTCTTCGATGATCAGCTCTTCTGCCGTTTTATATGTTCTGGAAACATCTGTGCCTGCAGGTACTACTGAATAACCTTTTCCTGCTCCTAATGACAATGTAATGCTGCCTGATGAAATATCTACATTTTTAAGTACTGCCTGGGTCAAACCCTCTTTTGTTATCTGATACACATCAGCATGGGAAACCTCTTTCCATGCCTTTGGAAATTCCCAGGTCCTGTCTGTATATCCGTTTTTACTGTACGCGATCACTTCAGGATAGTCACAATTCCAAAGTGCAGGTATAAAATAGTCTGTTCCCTCTGAAAGCACCTTATTATCTTCTTTAATTACGATTCCTTTTGCTGTGTTCTCTGAAGTTACTCCATCCGAAAACTGTACCCTCGTTGCCGAAGCTGAAATACGGTCAAAGCTGTTTAAATACTGCCAGGGCAACGTAGTAGTGGCAAAATCAGCAAGCCATCCATCTGCACTTTTTCCCGGTTGGAGATTGCCTTCCGGCGTATGGGATGTACCAAATAATTCTGATCCGCCGTCGCCTCCGGTATACAGCGATGCAGGTATGGACATATTCCAGTTGGTATCTGCTTTTCTAAAATGCCATGCCATCGCCTGGAGTCCGATAAAAGCCTCATTGCCTGACACATCGCTGGGGCGATAGCTGTCTACAAATTCTGATGTAAGGTCTAATCCCAGAGTCCTCCAGTACTGGAACATTTTACGCATACTTTCAATATCGGTGGAGCGGCTGTATCCATACTTGTCCTGGGCATACTGGCTCATTGGTTCAGCCACACCGAATCCTGTGGTAGACTGGGGTACTACAATATGAAAAGCATCTGAATGTATGGTATGCCCTTCCGCCAGCGTGGGATATGTCTCAATCAGGCGCTCCATTCTGCGCTGCATGGTTCCAAGCTCCCAATCACGGGTATAAGAAATAACGCCGCCTTCCCCGTATACTGTCTGACCGCCATCTTTTCTGCGGCCCAGAATATCTTTTGCATAATACTCATTATAGAGGGGGCTGTCAGTATAAGTGGTGCTCATATTCAGGTGGAAACTCACCGTAGTATTATATTTTTTCGCCTCCTGCATAAAATAGGCAAGGCTTTCCTTTGCGGTCATTCCCGGTATCTTCAGATATTCATCCACCTCATCCCAGGATGGATATCCGGTGTCATGGCCATCTGACTGCCAGCCAACAAGGTATACGACTTTGGGAATCCCTCTGGTCATGTTGTCATATTCTTTTATCACATCCAAAGCCTGTCCGAAATTCATATTTACCGCATTGTTTCGTGCCATCATATGTAAATCCATTTTCATAACCAATGTTTTACTGTAATCAATCCAAAACGGTGTAACTGCAAAGTTTACATCCTTTGTCAAAATTCGTTCCCCGGCTTTTACAGATACCGTAACTTTACCGGTACCGCCATTCCACGCTTCTTCCATTCCTTCCTTAACATAATTTTCATTTTTCAGCGGTGTTACAACCCCGTTTTTATCAATGGCTGCAATTTCCACACCTCCGCTGGAACGAAGCGTCATAATTTCATATGCCACCTCGATCTGAGGATCCTGTTCCGTAAATACTTCGCCGGTACCCATATTTGCTTTTACCGATATCTTTCCAACCTGACCGCGGTTTTTTACCGGGTTAATATTGGAGTGATCAATAGATACATCAATACTTTCCAGCCCTTCATCCCGGAGTTTAAATGCAATCTTATATTCGGTTGTATTCTCTCCTTTTGTGACTGTTATAACGGTTGTACCAGGAATTTTTTTCGCATCCGTTACTTCAACTTTCGCTTCACTATCCTGGGCAGTTGCTGCCACAACCGGTACTTTCGATGTTCCTGCATTAAGGGCCACCTCATAATTCATGATATTATCTGTAAAGCCGTCTAACTCCTTACCGTCTACTGTAATACCTGCAAGCAGTGTTCCGCTGGGTTCTCCGCGCAAAGCCATTGCATCTCCCCAGGCTCCAAATACATTACCTTCCTGGCCTTCTTCCCCTGTCATGCTAAGTTCCAGTGTCCGAACCTTCTCTACATTGATTTCTGTTATCACATCATGCCAGCCCTGATCATCCAGGTTAATGGACATTGTATGTCTGACAACACCGTCACACTTTATCACAAAAGTACCTTTGATATATGGATCACTCATCAAAGCATCAATTAAGCCATAGCTGGTACGGAATTTTACATATTGTCCATCCAGATTATAGGTTACAGTGGAATCCGCTTTCATTCCGATTCCTTTGCGGTATATGCTGCCAAGCATTTGTATTTCATTACCTGCTGCATCCGTGTCCCGGCTTATTTTATTTCCGGTATTCCCGGCATAATCCAGATCACTTAGGAAATCCACATCCTGTATCACAAAATAAACCTGATAAGTAAGGAATCCGCTGTCATTCGATACTTTTATCTCCGCCAATCCGGGAACATGCTCTGCCTGGGTTATTTCAATCTGTGTCCCTTCCCCAGCCAGCGCGGATACTTCCGGAGGAATTATATCTTCCAGATGTTCCAGATCTTCTGCTGCTACTTCCTGCACATAACGGAAAACAGCAGGATCAAACCCGTCAATGGTACTATCTCCTACTTTCAGCTCTGTAAGAAATAATGTTTCGTCTATTTTGGCATATAGTTTCGTATCCGCCCAGTCTGTCCAGCAGCTGGTATTACTCTCTTCTAACAAAACGGTTTCTAATTTTAACTCCTTAACACCAATTACATTTACCTCATAGGCTTCCGGAGCAAAGTTATTTGCTGCAATCCCCATTACCTTACTTTCCCAGAGTAAAGCCCCGTCACCGAGAATCCTGAACTGGCAAGGCGCTGTATTTTTATTTGCCACCTTATCCTTATCAATGCCTGCTATACCTGTAAAACGGCTGTATTGCCCATCCAGATTATAGACCACCGCAGAAGCTGCATGCGTGCCAAGACCCCGCCCGTAAACCGTCCCGTCGTTAAAGTTCAACGAACCACCATTTACATCTTTATCTTTTTGTACTGTCTTCCAACCGGAAACCGCACTTACCCAGTCAAGATCCGTGAGGAAAATATAGGGATCTTCTTCCGCCGCCAGGTCTGCTAAATGTTCTTTTGTATCCTCTGTCACCGGAATCTCTGTTTTAGAATTTTCAACTTCACTTTCCAAAATATTTTCCTCTGTGGCCAGTTCCGTTTCCTGCGCATTAACAGGAATTTGTAAATTACTGAAAGCAACCGCAAATGCCAGCGTAAATGCCATTATCCTGCGTAAACTTTTTCTCTCCATAGAATTCTCCCATCCTATTTAATTGCACTGTCCACCATACCTTTAATAAAGTATTTCTGCAGACATAAATATAAAGTGACGATTGGTATAATACCCAACAATGCGCCGGCCGCCGCTGCTCCCATATTACTCTGAGTCTGGGTGAAAAAGCTGGCAACTGATAAGGTCACTGTCTTTAACTGAGGTGATTGCAGGAAATACAGGCTAAACATATAATCGTTCCAACAGCTGACTCCCGTCATAATCACAACTGATGCAGTCACCGGCTTAAGCTGGGGTAAAATAATTAAAAAGAATATCTTCAAACGCGGGCAACCGTCAATTGCAGCTGCCTCGTCTAAAGCAGTTGGTATTGAAATCACAAAATTAGTATATAGAAAGATACTGGTTGGCAGGGAAAATGTAATCAGGATCAGGATTATCCCCCAATAGGTACTGATACCTCCTATTTTCCCCATAAGGCTGTAGAGCGGAACCAGCAGGCTCAATGCCGGCACCATCATCATTCCCAGCATAAAGGTACGCATTCCCTTATTCAGTGTGGTCTGGTTCCTGGCAAGCGGGTAGGCAGCCAACGCCCCAATAATTGTAATCCCGATAATTGATCCTCCTGTAATAATGATATTGGATAAGATACTACCCAAAATCTTACCGTATCGTATTGCTTCTTTAAAATTATCCAGATACAGGTATCCTGGGAGCATCCATCTGGAACTGGTGTCAAAAGGACTTTTCATTGCTACCCCAATCATGATATAAAATGGTATCAAATGAAAGGCGCAGATGATGACAGCGACAATGGAACTAATACGAAATTTACTCTTAATCTTTTTTTCCTTCATCACATATCCACTTCCTTCCGGTTAAAATATTTCATAAACAGAATGCTGATCAACATAATCAAAACAAAGGAGAAGATACCAATCGTTGAAGAATATCCGGCATTTTGACCTCTGAAATAAGTGTAAGATACTAAAGTTGCCAGTGAATGGCTGGCAAATCCCGGTCCTCCGGCGGTTAAAGCCTGAATAATATCAAACAGCTTCAATCCACCAATCAGGTTTAACATAACGGCACTGGTAATCGCCGGCGTAAGCAGCGGAAGGGTAATATAGCAAAACCTCTGCCAGAAGCTTGCACCATCCAGCTTTGCTGCCTCATAATAGGATGTGGATATTCCCTGAAGACCAGCCAGATAAATAATCATGGCAACGCCTACAAACTGTATGGAGTTGATAAAAGTTATCCAACCTACTGCCGTCTTACCATTGGCAAGCCAGTCTTTTGCTTCCATCCCCAAAAGCATCACAAGGTCGTTTAAAGCACCTCCATCATATTGAAGAATGAAATAATACATATATCCCATAATTAATGGCGCCACCATTGCAGGTACATAGATAATTGCCCTCGCCAGATTCTTCCCTTTAAAGTTCCGGTTTAAAAAAACCGCATATCCAAGTCCGATGATATTCTGCAGTAATGTACTGCCAAATCCATAAATTAAACTGTTGATCAACGTAGACCTGATATGAGGATCTTTTAATAAAGTAATATAGTTTGCCACCCCGATGTTTTTAGAATTCTGTGAAAATCCATCCCAGTTAGTGAAAGAAATCTGAACTCCTTTCAAGATCGGATAGATAACAAAAATTCCAAACAGCAATAATGCAGGGATATAATATATATTTATAATGCTACGTTTCCATTTTTTCATGATTATACTCCTAACTGCGTAATATGTACTCAACTAGTCCATACGTAAAAGTGCTGCTGCACTTCCTGAAACCTGTCTGCAGCAGCACTTTTACCTTTACTGTTCTAATTTAGCCAAATAACTGTCTTTCATTGCTGTACAGGCATTTTCCACTGCATTTGCTTCATCCGCCAGGATAGAAGCACCTGTTACACACATATCATCCCACATGCCGCTTGGTAAATATTCACGGTCAAAATAAGGGAATACACGGCAGCTAGCCATATATTTTTCAAGATCTGCCTTTACGATACCGGTATCACTCTCCACTCCGTCAAAGCTTGCCGGTGCTCCGTCTGATGATGCTACTTTTGCCATATTTTCATCCTGGGCAAAGTAGCTCAACAATTCCAGAGCAGCGTCTTTATTCTGTGAGTCTTTCCATACCCCGATTGCAATTCTTTCTCCACCAATCAGTGTACGTTCATCCGATTCGCTATTAGATGGCACGCTCATCATTCCCACATTTGCATTTGGATTTAAAGATAACATTTCATTAATAGCACTATTTCCGTAAAATTCAAAAGCAACTTTATCTTCTGCCATAGCCTTCATTGCGGCATTATAATCAGCTGTCAGGCAATCTGTATTAAAATATCCTTCTGCTTTCCAGTCTGCCATCAGCTGCGCTACCTCAGACCATTTTGACCAGTCAAATGTTCCGTCTTTCAAAGCTGCACGGTCATTGCTTTCTTCGTTTGTAATATAGAAAGATGGTGCTGCAAAATCAAAGAATTGTCCGATTGTCCAGCTATCTTTCCCACCAATATGTACCGGTGTATAACCTGCTTCTTTAATTTTCCCAAGCGCTTCCTTAAATTCAACCCATGTCTTAAGGTCATCAACCGATACTCCCGATGCATCCAGGACAGTTTTGTTATAGACAATACCGGCAATATCCACATCCACCGGCAAACAGTAGAAATTATCGGTCTTAGGATCTACTACAATCTGCTTTGCCGATTCAGAAAGGCGAGATGCCCATTCCTGGTTATTCAGCGGCTCTAAATATTGTCCGTATCTGGCAACGCTCCATCCATGTGTCGTCCAAAGATCGGGAAGCTGATTTGTCGCCATTTTTGTTTTCATCAGTTCCTCATAATTTGCTCCCGGAGAACTGTATTCTACTTTGGCACCCGTTTCCGATTCAAACTGGGCAATCACTTCCTCCATAGCCTCGCTCTGCACTCCAGCAATATTACTCATGAAGCTTAATGTAATTCCTTCATATTTTTTATTTCCTGCTTCCTCTGACCCTGTGTCCGATTTTGCAGATTCTGTTTCTTTGGTTTCGCTGGAATCTTTTTGTGTTTCCGCTTTTTGTGTTTCTGCTTTCTCCGTAGCTGCTGACGTTTCCGGTGCCTTTGTCTCCTCTGCCGGTTTTGATGAACATCCTGTCATCAGGGATACTGCCATACATGCTCCTAGCAAACAACTGATTACTCTCTTTCTCATACTTTCTCTCCTTTTTCTTTTTATTATGTTTTGTTGACTTTTTGTTATATCGAAAGTATATCAGATGTTCTTATTGTTTCATATGTCATAAATTCAATCTGTAAGCGTTCTTTTTTATGCATATTCATGATTCATCTATCTTTTTTCTTATTTTTATGTATAATATCCTATATAAGGTTTACAGCTTGTTTGAAAATTGATTTAAGCTGGCGATGATGCTAAAATACATACATTTTAACGGAGGTTATTATGAAGTCAATATATAATTTTGGACATAAACTTTCTTTTATCTATATTATCAGTATCGTATGCCCCTTTTTATTAGTAGCAATCGTATCTTCCTTGTTTTTCTACCGCACTTACCAGCACGATACTTACGAATTAAATTCAGCTCTTTTGACTTCTACAGCAAATAATGTAGAAACATATCTCAAAGAGTTAAATTCCCTTACAACTGCACCTTATGCATACGAGGAGCTTATGAATTACATGATAGAAATGGGAAAAACAGAATCTGAAATCGACACATATCAAAAATATAAAATGGAGCAGCAATACATACAAGCCATCAGCAAAATTATTTACTTAAATCATGATGATATTCTATCTATCATTTACATACCTTTCACTGAAGAACATGTCAGCTCCGATAACGCTGTTGTTTTGTCAAAAGGCATAACCAATGCCACTCCTCTGGAAGAAGCAATACTGGCTAATCAAGCCTGGCAGGAAGCTGTTATGGCCAAAAACGGATCTTCTTATTTTAGTTATGCCGATGATCTTACCTACGATGAGTCACCCCTCCTTTCCAACAATTTGTTTTTCTCCGCAAGCCGTCTGCTTAGAGACGGAATCAGCAAACAACCCGTTGGAATCTTCAGGGTGGACGTGTACGATAAAAACCTACAGAAAATCTTCCAGAATCTTGACCTTGGGGACGGCGGCAATCTTGTACTGCTGGATGAAGCCAGGCACATAATTTACAGCGCCAGGGATGTTACGGATAGTATATTAGAGAAACTAAAAGATAAACCGGAAAGGCTGGTGGATGATACATATTACACTGCACAATATTACGAATTGCCAAGTGCAAACTGGACACTGGTTTCTCTTTCAAGCGAAAAAGACTTAAATCAAATTTCATCCACTATTATGCTGTTCTTTACGATCATTACCATCGTGTTCGTTATAATTTCCCTGGTAAGCTATCGTTCCAGCTCCCGCTCCATGGTAAGAACCATCAATCAAATCCTGCAGGTGTTAGAAAATGTGGAAAAAGGTGATCTTTCCACTAAAGTTACAGTAAAGGGTAATGATCAGCTCGCTATCATTGGCGATGCTATTAACCGGATGGTGGATCGGCTTGAGGAATATATTAACCGGGAGTATGTGTCTGTAATCCGCAGAAAAGAGATGGAATATCTGGCACTGCAGTCACAGATAAATCCTCATTTTTTATACAATATAATGAACAGCATTTCCATTATGAATACAATGGGAGAAAAAACAAAAGTCCAGGAAACCATCTCTAATCTCACAAAACTTATGCGCTACTCATGTATTCCAGAAAAAGATAGCCGGCTTTCCAAAGAGTGTGATTTTCTGGAACAATATCTACAGCTGCAAAGCATCCGCTTCAGTGACAGGCTGAAATATAAGATCAGTATTGGAGAAGAATGCCAGATGTGCATTATTCCCAAGTTCCTGCTTCAGCCTCTGGTAGAAAATAGCATTGTACATGGAATGGAACCTTACGATATCCAGGTAATCATCTCCATAAAAGCATATCTTTTTGAGAATATGCTGCATATTAAAGTAGCAGATAATGGCATCGGCTTTCAATTCGAAGATATTGCATGCCAGGAAAGCGTAGGTCTTGGTAATGTCAGATCCCGTCTCCTGCTTTTTGATCCGGACAGTACCTTTACCATCAAAAGCTCTGAAGAATCCGGTACCGAGGTTACCATCGTTCTTCATGCAAATTATAAATAAGAAACTCTGGAGGATAAACAATGATAATTTTAATCGCTGATGACGAAAATCTTGTACGAATTTACCTAAAAAAAATTATTAAAGATATGAATATTGAGGACTCCATCATATTAGAAGCAAAAAACGGAAAAGAGCTGGTATCCATTTGCCAGAATTATCAACCTGACCTTGCTTTTGTAGACATTAAAATGCCCGTTCTAAACGGCCTGGATGCCATACGTAATGTAAAGTCCGATTGCCCGGACACAAACTGGATTCTTCTAACCGGATTTTCTGAATTTGAATACGCCATAGATGCCATTTCACTTGGAGTAAAAGAATATCTGCTAAAGCCGGTGGAAGTGGATGCCATGGTTGAAATTATCAATCATACAAAAGAACATTTAAAACAGAAAAAACTGGACTATAACCACTACTTTGAACTGCAGGTAACTAGCTTGTTCAATGCATATGGCATGCCCTGTGAAGAAGAAAAGCTGAAATTATCCAAAGATCAGCAGTACTTTGCTTTCTTATTTACAGAAAGCCGTTTTTTCAAGAATAAAGAAAGCAGCCTGCTCTACCGCACCATACTGCCCAATCTCCACCAATGGCTTTCCACATGGAACACTTCACAGGACCAATCCGCTCTGTTCTGCAACTCCAGCGGTACTCTATGCCTCGTAATCCGTTCCACGGATACTCAGGCTGCACGTATCCGCAATTATCTTGGAAAGCTATTGCCTGATCTTGGTTCCCAGGATTCTGTAACAGTTTTTTACTGTCAGAGTACAAAAGGAATCAAATCCCTAATTGCAAAATGCGATACATTGCAGGATGATCTGCCGCTTGGCATCTGTCTGAAAAAGTGTGCAATATATCCCAGCCGGGATTTAGAAAGGATTAAAGAGATTCCTTATATATCAGAAGGTATCTCTTTGATTACAGGACTTGCGGAATCTTATTGTGATAAAGATGAAATACGCTATAACCGTTATCTTGAAAAAATGATAAACAATGAACCTTTACAATTGATATTTAATAAGTTTCAAAAACCAATCCTGGATTATACTTACCAGACATTGGGACTGTCCTCTTCCAATACGGATTCATACGCTGTTTTCTGCGAAAAGCTAAAGAACCAGGCTCATGCCATGTATCGCCAGAATCCGGTTACTTCAACAAATCTGGCTGACAGGATCAAGGAATACATACAGCTTAATTATGCCAATGATGTGAGCATTATCTCCCTTGCTGATACCTTTAATATAACGCCAACCTATTTAAGCAAAGTATTTCACGAAAAAAACGGCGTGAAACTGATCGATTATGTCAGTGATGTAAGGATACTGAACGCCAAACGTATTATGTGTGAAAATCCGGATATTCTGATCAAAGATGTTACCTTACTGGTTGGCTATTTCAGTACCAGGCACTTTACTAATGTATTTCTTAAAAATGTAGGGATTTATCCTTCTGAATTTCAAAAGAGAATCAAGAAATAAGCCGCTTCTTCATAAAAGTAATACAACCAACACCGATCGGTGTTGGTTGTAAAAACTGTTTATAAGTTATGTAGGATTTCCACTTACTAAACTATCTGCACGTATCCAGGTGCACTTATCCCTTCACCGCTCCGCCAATAGTCATCGCCCGTTCAACCTGTTCACTAAACATTATGTATAATGCTACTGTAGGCAGACTGGCTATCGTCATAGTTGCCCCCATAGCACCCCAATCAGTAGTAAACTGTCCCTGAAAGAACAAGATTCCTAAAGGTAATGTCTTTAAATCATTTGATACTATCAAAACATTAGCAAGAATAAATTCATTCCATACATTCAGGAATATATAAATAACAAGCGTTGCTGTTGCCGGTTTCACCAGAGGAATTATAACTTTCCAGAAGCATTGAAAGATATTAGCTCCATCAATACATGCCGCTTCTTCCAGTTCGGTGGGAATTCCTTTGAAGAATCCATAATACACCATACATGCTAAAGCCAGATTTACTGCCGCATATGGGATGATAATCCCCCATCGGCTCTCCATGAGATTCATTATTTTTACAGTTCTGGCTATTGGTATTAGAATTGCCTGTACTGGTATAAACATTCCTATAGAAATAAAGATATATACTACTTCTTTTCCTTTCCATCTCAATCTGGTAACTGCATAAGAAAATAAAATGGAAACTAGAATTGTAATGATCACTGTAGCTATAGAAGCGATCAAGCTATTCACGAAATATTTAGGCACATCGAACTCTTCCCAAGCTCTTACATAGTTTTCCAAACGAAACACTTTGGGAATCCCAAACGGATTACTCACGAAAATTTCCTGATTATTTTTCAAAGAATAGCACACCATCCAAAACATAGGATAGATCGAAATAAATGCATAAACCCACAAGAGAACCTGAGGCAAAAGGCTTGCCAGGCTTATTTTCTTTCTTCCTGATTTCATATCCGCCTTTTCCCTCCTTCTCTTTCTTTGAGTAAATGATTAATGATTAAAATTACTGCCAGGCACTCCAGCACAAGTATGCTCGCTGCCGTTAAACCATACCCATACTCCTGACTGCGAAAAGCAGAACTATACATCATATACGAAAGTGTATAAGTAGAAGTTCCTGGTCCTCCTCCTGTCATAATATACATCTCGGTAAATGCCTTAATGCCGCCAGTGATTGACAGTATCAGACAAAATTTATATGTTTCCCTCTGCAGTGGTATTGTAACAAAAAGGTGTGCCTTCGCTGAAGAAGCACCGTCTATTCTTGCCGCCTCATAATAGGATTCGGGAATTGTCTTTATTCCCGCCAGAATCAGAGCAAACTGGTAACCGGTCCACTGCCAGGCATTTACAGCTGCTATGGCTATGATTGCACTCTTTCTGTCTGACAACCAATTCTGTCTATATGAAATGCCTATAGCTTCTAAGAAACGGTTCAGCAAACCAGTATCCGCATTGTAGATTGACAACCATAACTGACAGACTACAGTCACCGACAAGACAACTGGTATAAAGTAGCTGACACGGAGTATCTTACGGCCTCTTATCTTGGGCGAAGACACCACAATTGCGAAGATGGTTGCCATAATTACCTGAAAAAAGGTAATTATGGCAGCAAATATCAGTGCATTTTTATTTGATACCCAAAATGTTTTATCACCAACGATTCTGATATAGTTTCCCGCTCCTATAAAAATTCCTGTATTAACACCATCCCAGGAAAACATGCTCCTGTAGAATACCTGCAGGATAGGAATAAAAATCATCACAACAAACAAGATTATTGCCGGAAGGATAAATAATAAAATAGCTGTTTTATTTCCCAGATATTTTTTCAAAGCATTTCACCCTTTCACTCTTTATTCTTGTCCCATTCTCTCCATAACACTTGTCATTTCATGTATGAATTCCTCAGCTGTATATTGATCTGTACACAGGAATTGTGTTTGATCCTCGATACCTGTCTTGAATACAGAATTTGTCAGCCCCCAGTCGAACACTTTGACTGCAATCAAAGGATTAGAGCGATACATATACTTAGCTTCACAGAACTTTTCAGAAATAAATGCTGCAACTTCTGCTGCTAACTCTGCGTGCTCTGATTTGGGATTTACTGCAAATCCACTAGGTGATCCTCCGCCTGACCAGGCAGTCTTGCAAGCTTCATAAGCAGCCTCATCTTCTGCCGGATAGTACATCCAGTCTACCTTATCACCCATGGCATCTGTAGCCATCTCAATTTCCCACTGTCCGTTCATAAACATTGCTGCCTTGCCTTCATAAAACAGGGATGCTGCCTGATCATAATTCATGCTTGTAACACCACTCGGAAGCAGTCCTTGCTGTACCAGATCATGCATTGTATTTGCCGCTTTCACATAAGCGTCATCCGTGATGCTGCCTTTTAGCTTATCCAGTTTGTCGATTCCTCCTGTGTCGTATCTGGTTGCAATAGCATCATAAAGTGCAGTGGTAATCCATTTTTCTTTTGCAAATATGGTCATGGGGATTATATCGTTCTTTTTCAAAACACTGATAACATTCTTTAATTCCTCATATGTCTTTGGAACTTCTAAATTATACTTTGAAAATATTTCTTTGTTATAGTACCATAATACTACTTCATTGCCTGCATACGGGAACGCATAAATGTTGCCATCATCATGATATAAAATATTTTTACAGGAATCATACACTTTATCCGTAAAGCCTGTCTTATCCGAGATATCATTCAGTACCATGAGATTACCCGATTTTTTAAAGGCTTCAATCTGAGCAAGTTCTACCCTGAAAATATCCGGAAGATTTCCTGTCGCCGCATAAGTCTGCAGCTTTTGTCCATCATCCTGCGCCTCAATATCCAAATCCAGTGTTACATTTGGGTAAGCAATCGCCAGTTGTTCTTTAGCATAGTCAAAAGGAACTTTGGTATCCTCATCCGCATACTGAGCATAGATTTTAAGTGTGGCCTCTTCATCGCTGATAACACCTTTCGCCTGTGCAGCCTTTTCTGTAGATGCCTCGCCTGACTCCTTTACAGCGCCGGTTTCTTCCGTTGCAGCCATGACAGTCTCACTTGACTCCTTCGCTGTATCGGGTTTATCTGTTACCGTCTCAGTTGAAGAACTTACCTTCTCTTTTGTGCCTCCGTTGCCACACCCCACGGTACCTGTAATGCCCATTGCCAAAATCATTGACAATGCTATCATTCTTTTCTTCAGGTTTGTCATAAAAAAACCTCCTCCTTTTCTTTGTTACCCTGATTATATGGCACTCCCACTTTTTAATCCATGTAATATCCAAAATGGAATGGTAATTCTCAAAATTACTTGTTTATAATTATCGAATTAGGCGACACTCCATAATACTTTTTAAAACATTTACTAAAATAACTAACATCATTGTATCCAACCATATCTGAAATACTGGAAACCTTATATATTCCCTCCTTTAACAATTCTCTTGCCCTGGTCACACGACATTCTGTAATGTACTCACTAATAGTCATATTCATCTCACTTTTGAACATTCTTCTCAGATACGTTTGATTGATCAGCAGTTCTCTTGAAATATCCTCAACTGAAAGTTCTGGATTGCCAAAGTTTTTCTCAATGTACACTTTTGCCCCGTGTGCGATCTGATAATCCTTAGATTCATTGTGACTTTTGAAATATTGTCCGACTTTCTCAAAACACTCCAATACAAATTTCCCCTTCATAACATAAGAAAGATTTTCTGTCAGTATATGATAAGACTTTAACTCCCCCCTGAAAATATCCTCTGCCTTTCTTCCTTTCTTATCAACAAATGCCAACAGCTGACTGATCAGGCTCATTGAAAGCATAGTGTTATAATTATAATCCATCCTAAATTTCTTTTCTTCAAAGGTTTCAGTAAGAATCTGGGTTATCGCATCAAATTCCTTGTTCTCCATACAGCAGTTAGTCCGCCCTATCACTTCCCAGGAATAAGACTCTTGCTCTGATAATTCATAGTCCCGGGAATCGAATATTATTTCATCCTTTTTTTCATATTGGTAACTGAGTACCTGTAAGGTCTTCTGATAAGCTTCGCGGACTCCGCCATCTATTTCACTTCCTTCGCTAATACCAATTCTTAGTGTATACCCAAGATGTTCTTTTACCAGCTTTGCAAAATCCAGTAATTCGTATTCACGGTACTCTCTCTTTTCCCGTTCATCTCTAAAATTAAGCACAACAACCAGATTTCCTTCAAAGTCACTGAATATGACACACTCCTGTTCTTCACTCAAAATGTCCCGAAACATCTGCTTTAAAATCTCTTCCCACTGGTACTCGGTTTGTTTTAGCAACCCGGTATCATCCCTTCGGATTGTAATTGTACAGACAATATAAAATGGGTACTTAAAGAGATCTTTATCGGTTTCCATATAGTTTCCATATAGTTTCCATATATCAGTTTGCGAAACTTCTCTTCCCATCTTATCGCCTCCAATGCCTCCTTTTCAGACTTTAATTCAATCACTCTGCCAATGTTATCTTTAATCTTAAGCAGGGTGATAATCAACTCTTCCTTTTCAAAAGGTTTTACAATATAATCATATACGCCCAGCTTCAATGCCTTTCTGGCATATTCAAATTCACTGTGACCGGTAATGAGCACAATTATTATTTCAGGGTCTATCTTCATAATCATTTCCGTCATCATAAATCCATCTGCATACGGCATAGAGATGTCCGCCAGAATAATCTCCGGCTCATATCGTTCATAAAGTTCCAAAGCCTGCTTTCCATCCTGAGCTTCACAGCAAATTTCAAAGCCATACTCTTCCCAGTTCACATAGCTTTTTAAATAATCCCGAAAGATTATCACATCGTCTACTAACATGATTCCTATCATACCTATCCCCCATTATTTAACTTTCCTAACTGCCTTATGTATAAGTGCCGCTTCCAGTACTTTCACTAACTATAATGGCAACGACAGAATGGCAGTTGTACCTTCTGAAACATCCGCAAAACTGAGGCCATATGATTCTCCATAAAACAATTTTATCCTGTGGTTGACACTATAGATCCCAAAATGATTATCTATTTTCTCTCCCAAACGATATGCTTCCAAAACATGCTTTGGCATCCCCACCCCATTATCTATAATCTTTATGATAATCCGATTTCCCTCTGCTTCTACAGATAAATCTATCGTTCCCTTTTCACCTTTGTATTTTAGCCCATGATATACTGCATTTTCAATCAGTGGCTGCAGAATCAGCTTAGGTACCCACCTGTTTTTCAAATCAGATTCCCTGACTTTAATGCGATATGTGAATAGATTATAATACCGCATCTGGAGTAATTCCATATAGTCTTCCACAATCATTAATTCCCGTTCCAGACGAATTACCTCCTGGCTGTCAGAAAGGGTATTTCTATAGTAGTCTGCAAGTTTCTTCGCCACCCGCTGAGATTCCCGGTACTTTTTCATTTCCGAAAGTTTAATAATCATATCCAGCGAATTATATAGGAAATGTGCCTGTTTATTCTTCTCTACCCAAGTGACCAGATGAGATAATTCCTCTGTGTTTCCCGCCACAGGTGCCGCTGATACTCCAAGTGCCGGCACAACCGCCATGATAGCTGTCATAATCAACGCCAACGCTTTTTTTCCCATCCCGTTACATAACTTAATCCTCTTCAAAGAACCATCCTCCTTTATCCATTACGTATTCTTATGTGCCCATTTTCCTGTTTCTAACCCTAATCTTCCTCCTATCTTGATTCTATCATTTCAACTAGACTGACTCCGATTATAGACGTATTGCAAACGGCTAAGCTATGATATATCTAATGCTAGTTGAAATGATCATATTGATCTGTGAGTTATATTAATTATAGGGCAAACTCTGCAAAACCCTCAATGTAATATTCGAAATACTATGGTAATATTCAAAATTCTATAACATGCCTATAGTCTAATGCTCGCAACCTATAGACAATCAGCCTCCTAAATGGAGGCGATTGTCTTTCTTTTTTCTCACCGTTTTCTAAATAGGATAATTATATTTTTAGAAAGGCATGGAATCAGGCATAGCAGCATCACTATTCAGTTAAAAAAGTAGCTAAGATATTATTTTAAAGACTATATTTGATAACTCAAAACAGCACCCGGATAACGAACACATTCCGGGTGCTGCAACAGATAATTCTTCTACACGAATATATAATTGCTTCAGTTTAATTTCTCTGCTTCTATTTTCAATTCATTAGCGTATTCCACTAAAAGGCCAACCGTCTTTTGAATATCATCTTCTGAAGTATCGGGATGAATTGCACATATTCTCAATACAGTAAGCCCATTTAACTTCGTTGTCAGAATACAAGCAAATCCGCTATCAATCATTTTTTGTGATATTTTTTCATTAATTAGATTTATTTGATTTACAGAAAAGTTATTAGGCGCATATCGGAAATTTATAATTGCAAACTGTGCTGATGTGATAATTTCCCAATCCTGATATTTTTGTAATTCCTTTTCAACCCATTCAGCCGATTGAATACCATGCTCAACCATTTCACCAATCTTTTCTGTTCCCAAAGTCTGGATCGTAAACCATAATTTCAAACTCCGTGCAGGGCGTGTCAATTCAGGTCCCCAGTCCCAGTAATTAGTTTGATCATTTTCAACAACAGCATCTTTTAAATATTCTGGATGTGTGCTGAAACATTGAAGTAAGTATTGTTCATTTTTCATCAATAGCATACTGCATCCATAAGTTTGGAAAAGCCATTTATGTGCATCCCATGTAATACTATCTGCACGAGATATTCCATCTAACATATATCTGTATTTAGAGGAAACTAAGACAGAAGCACCGTATGCACCATCTACATGTAACCACATATTATATTTTTCACATAAATCCGCAATCTCTTGAAACGGGTCTATACTCCCTGTATTTGTGGTGCCAGCCGTAGCAATCACTACAAATGGCTTTTTCCCAGCCGCTTGGTCTCTTAAAACTTCTTGTTTCAGGATAGTGATATCCATACAATAATTTTCATCCGTGGGGATATATTTGATTTGGTTTGTGCGAAGTCCCATGATACGTAGTCCTCTTGCTACACATGAATGTGTCTGTCCTGACAGGTAAGCAACTCCATTTGAATATTCATCTTCTGTTAATTTAACGTTTCTCGCTGTAATGAGCGCTGTTAAATTCGACATAGAACCTCCTGAAACGAATAAACCTCCAGCAGATTCAGGATATCCTGCCTGTTGGCAAAGCCATTTGATAACTTCTTGCTCAATGCAACTCGCACTAGAACTTTGTAACCAGCTTCCGGCATGTGGATTATAAGAATATGTCATTATATCTGCTAACCATGAAATCGGAGTAGCTGGACTCGGAACAAACGCAAAAAAACGCGGATGTTGCATGATAGCTTGATTTTTATAAACATCTGCAATCATTTCATCTATAACGCTTTTTAGTGGACGTCCCTCTTTCGGAAAATTAATAGCTCTTAACCTTTTAATAGTTTCTTTATCTGCTATGGTAACAGATCTATGTGCATTAACATTATCATATGCTGATAAGTAGGTTTCAGCAATATGCTGGACAGACTGATACAATTCATTTTTCAACGCTTCATTCATTATTTTAATCTCCCTTCTTTTTACATTGGTAGGCTGCCATACCTATCATTTACAATAGACTTAGTTATTCTTTATTGAATATAGCCATTCAATAGCTTTACTATTTATAGTGTAATTTCAATCAAATTAATAATTTAATAATACGTAAATTTATTATTCCCTAATATCATCTATGATGATTTAATAATTTAACCGCTAGTGACTCCTTCCCTCTTTACAGTTTGACTAAAATGCACTATAATAATACAAAACGTACAAAATATTGTATGTACGATATAATAATACAACCTGTGCGATATATTGTCAATAGAAGGAGGCGTTTTTTTGGATTTTATTAATTCAGTTGTTGCTATAAATATTAAGAGGCTTCGGGAAGAACATAAACTGAGCATGGAAGAACTTTCAAAATTAAGTGGCGTTAGTAAAAGTATGATTGCACAAATTGAGCGTGGAGAAGGAAACCCAACCTTATCTACCCTATGGAAGATTTCCAATGGTATGAAAGTGCCTTTTGATGCTTTAACAGTCCGCCCCAAATCCACACATGAAATTGTGAGAATTTCTGAAATACAACCACTGTTTGAGGATGATGGAAAAGTAAGAAATTTCTCTCTTTTCCCTGATAATGAAAACCGTCGATTTGCTATCTACTATTTAGAACTTGAACAAGGAAGCTATTGGAAATCTGAAGCCCATTTGAGAGGTGCCACAGAATTTATTACCATGATTTCTGGTGTAGTTGAAATACAAGTAGACGGTAAAAGCTTTCTTGTCCAAACAGGAGAAAGTATCCGGTTCAATGCAGACACTGTCCACTCCTATAAAAACATTGGAAGTGAGCTGGCAATTATGCATATGACTATTTATAATCCATCGTAATGTTTATTTGCAGCAATCTTTCAGCCAAATCAGCTCTTCATTTGAAGCAGTGCATCGTTAAAAAGCCAATACACTTTGAAAAACTCACGTGTATTGGCTTCTATCTTTATAACGAAACTAGTTAGGTACGATTCCATTTTAAAAGTTATGACTGATCGTCGATTGCTCCAACTAACATCTGGTAAAGTACCTCTGGGTCAATCGGCTTTGCCAGATGCCCGCTCATCCCCGCCGCTGACGCTTTCACTACATCCTCGTGGAATGCTTTGAGGAACGAAAAAACAACCTTGGTATGGGGCATTATGAATGCCGCAGCTACCAAGGCTGGAACTATTGCGCATATCTGTCACATCGTAAAAAGAAACTAAGTAGTTCGCTGTAGTACTTTTATTTTAACCAAATCAGAATAGAATCAATGCATATGAACCCCAGATAGGTAGAGCGTATATATCCTCCGAAAGCAGAAAGGACCTGCTTGGGAGGATATCAAAATTAAGGGTTAAGCCGGATTTTAAAACCGGTGTGATATACGCCTTCTTTATTTCACCGTAATTTTAATTTTCCTTGAATAAGGACCATATACTTTAACTGATCCGTTTTTAACATAGGCTCTTACTCTGAAAGTGTATCTTTTGCCAGGTTTTAGTTTGGACTTAATCCATGATGTCTTTCCTGTTTCTTTTACTTTTTTGTACTTTGCATTTCCAATCTTCATATAAATTTCGTAATTTGTGCAGGGGATTTTCTTATACGTTAATTTAACGCGTCTGCTGCCCTCTTTTTTGACCGCAAATTTAGTGATCTTTACGGGTTTTGTGGCCGTCTTTACTATCTTTGAGCTCTTACCTTTTCCAGCTTTATTGGATGCTATAACTTTTACCTTATATTTTGTTCCAGAAGCTAATTTTTTAATTGTAAAACTGGAAGACGAAGTTCTGCCTGCTGCTTTCCATTTCTTTTTGGCAGGATTGTAATACCATACTTCATAGGTATCCGCCTGCTTCTGTTTGTTCCAGGTCACCTTCAGAGACTTGGTGGTGTAGCTTTGGGTCTTCACACCTGTAACTTTGCCAGGTTTCACAACCGGAGCAGGAATGTTTACTGTAACGGTGCATTTCGCCGTATGATTGCCGTCTACTGTCGTTACGGTTATCTCTGCCGTTCCATTAGCCACTGCCGTCACAAGACCGCTACTGCTTACGGCTGCCACTTCCGGTCTGGAGGATGCCCACCTCACATTTTTGTTAGTGGCATTTTGAGGAGCTATCGTTTCCTTCAATTGTATTGTTCCGTGGTCTTTATTCAATACTGCAGTTTCCGGGGTTACAAAAACTCCCGTTACCGCTTCGTTTAATGTAACTGTAACGGTGCATCCCGCCATATAACTGCCGTCTTCTGTGATTGCGGTTATCACTGCCGTTCCATTGGACACTGCCGTCACAAGCCCGCTGCTGCTTACATCTGCCACTTCCGGTCTGGAGGATGTCCAGCTCACGTTTTTATTAGTGGCATTTTCCGGAACTATCGTTTCCTGCAATTGTATTGTTCTGTGGTTTTTATCCAATACAGCCGTTTCCGGGGTTACGGAGACTCCCGTTACCGCTACGGATTCCCGGGGAGTGATCTTAAATCCAACGATGGAGTGGGCCGGCATTTGATAAGTGAATATCGGTGTGCTGCTGGTGGCGGTTTCAGTCACGATATCCACATGATTCGGATCATCCAGTGAGTTCACAGCATATACATCATCACCGGAAAGGGACATCACTTCAATATTACTGCCCGTCAGATCCATTCCCTGCATATCAATGTTCACAGCAGTCTCGGAATCTCTTGCCGTATTAACGGCGATACAGTAAATATTTCCATCTTCATCTTTCGTGACCATGCCATTTATGGTATCCACGCTCTGATAAAATTTACGGTTATTTAATATCTGGCTGTCCAGTACCTGGGTTCCAGACATGGTATTGAAAATGGAAAATACTTTTAAGGATGGCGTACTCTGGAACCTGAAGCTCCCATCCGTCTGCTTATAGGCCAGAATGACCGCCTGCTTACCCGGCCCAAGCACGTCCCCAACCGGAAAGTCAATCAGGCAATGTTTGTCCGTATAGGCAACACCAAGATCTACAAACTTCATAAGATTTTCAGCGATGTACACCGCATGGGACTGAGACTGTACCACATCACCGGAATGATTAAAGATGCCGAATTCCGAAAGAGCCACATTCTTGCTGCCATCCGGCCAATACTTATTCAGTTCGTTCTGGGGACTCGTCACTTGACCAATTACATGGCTGTTGATTCTATCCAGGATCTTCTCATAAAATAAAGGATCGTCATCACTGATCGTCCCCTGGCTCATGGAGTACGGATGCACTACAATTCCGTCAAATTTCCCGCCGTCAGCTCCTGCTTTTTCAGAATTCGCAATTACTTTTGCAATGTTTTCATTCGCAAACCCGGAATAAACCCTGATCTCAGGATCTACCGCTCTCATGGCATCATAATAATCCGATATTCCGTCTTTATATACGGTGTAGGTAACGCGAATGTCCTTATCAACCTCCGGAATCTTCCCATGAACTCCATCTCCAAACAAAATTTCACCGGTTTCATAGTCTATCTGTACCGCTAGGTCACTCTCGCCTACCGTTGAAAGATCATCCACAATATTCCATTCTACATTACTGACATATACATGTACACTGTCTTCTTGAACCGCCTTGCTTTTATCGGTCTGGTCAGATACATCATTGGCGTAGCGCATATATTTTTTCTGGTTTTGGAGACCATTGCTTAAATAGGATGCCTTGGACTTATCATTCGTAGAATTCCAATTATCCGCTTCTGCTGTTTTTTCTTTTATAAAAGTCCGCTCTTCGCCTTCCGCATACATCCTTGCAAATCTTTCACCGGAACCTGACCAGGTATCCGTATTTTCCATCATCCAGTAGCCTCTGCCCTGATCTACCTCATTTCCAATTTCAAAGTTTTTCACATGATAGGCTTCCGGATGCCCGTTATCTGCCCTTACCTGAGCCCAATCAATTCCTCCGTTTGGATTTTCACCCGGTTCACAATTTAAATACTCCACCAGGTCCGCAGCATCCGCCGCCGAACCATTTCCAAAATTATACACGTAGATTATTTCGGCATTGGACTCATCCACAATAAATCTGGCCGCCTCATCCAGTCCAAAATTTGGAGTGATTGAAGGCTCATTCCAGTCCCCATGGATCGTAGTTTTACGCTCCTCTTTGGGGCCTATGGAGTTTTTCCACTTAAATAAATTCGCTACTATACCGCCGGGATACCGGATAGAACCAAACTTCGCACTGTCGCTTAATTCCCTAAACTCAGGATAAAGCTCATCGGTATCCGGGTTCCACGCTCCATAGCTGTCCATATGATAACGGTGATTGATACCGAACATATAATCCGGGATTTCTCTCACCACGTTATCAGGATTCGCCCTAATCGTGATGGATAACTTTGCCAGTTCCTCTTGATAGAGTCTCACAGCCTCTCTAAGGCTTTCAAGAGCAGATGCTATTTCCTGATAAGAAGCGGTTTCGTCAAGAGCCATGGCATTTTCAACTTCACTCCTCAAAGCTGCCATCAATTCATGATCCGGCGGGAGAAGCTGCTGATCTATCATTGCCTGCGCATCGTTCGCTTCTTTCTTGAGAGTAGAAAGCAGCGCTTTCCCCTCATGCTCCTGAAACAGCTCCTGCACCAGTTCCTCATCCGCCGGTGCATTGTAAATACGGATCTCATCCAGTAAACCGCTATAACTAAACCCTGTTTCCACATTCTTATTGCAGCCGAACTGTAAATCAGTCAGCTTGTCCACTAAATTATCTGATGAAATATTCTGGTCAATTTCCAATTCAGCGTTCAGATACACCTGAAACTGAATTGTGTTGTCCTCTTTCTTTGTTCCGGATATCACAACATGCTTCCACTCTCCATAGGTAAGCTGGGATTTCCCTAAAATATTACTGCCCCCTACATAGCTCCCAAGCGCTTTATTTCTTGCGAAAAGCACCGTCCTGCCAGTTTTTGTTTCATCCGTCTGCTGAATAATGTTAATGGCCGTTTCGCTAACAGGAGAAGAAGTATTCATTTTCATCCAGACAGAAATAGCAAAGTCCTCTGCACTGTTGATCACCTGCGGAATTTTAAAATAGCTTTCCGCCTTATCTCCGCTGTAAAGCAATGCGTCTCCTGATATACCGGCATCGCTAACCTGGATTGACGTCTGCTCCGCATTTGCCAAAGATCCAAGTTTACCGTTGTAAATTTCTCCCTTACTTGCTTCATTCGTAACCAGCAGGGTATCCTGGTTTACATTTTCTCCATCAAGTGAATAATACCCTATCAAATTACTGTTTAAATCTTTCTCCTCCGCATGTGCAGCATATGCAGGAGCAGGCAGTATCATGGATACAGACAGTAACAATGCGACTGCTAATTTTCTTTTTTTCATTTAACAAAACCCTCCTTATGAAACAAAAGCTCTAATAGTTACGTATAATTATATTAGCTGAGATACCCCCTTTCTCTTAGTTATGATAGGTAAAATCCTCCTTTCTCGTCATGTAAAATTCAATTTATGTCTTAATACTACAGCGAACTACTTAGTTTCTTTTATGATGTGACTCATATGCGCAATGATTCCTTCGTATATGGTAACATACAATTTTTTTCATGTCGGTTACTGCATATATTATGATCCCATGCATTAATTTTACCGCCATAGGCAGCGTCAATGGAAAAATGAGCAATTATTACGAACAGCATATGGCGGTTCCAGCCTTGGTAGCTGCGGCATTCATAATATCCAATCCCCAGGTTGCTTTTGAATTCCTCAAAGTAATGTTCAATCGACCATCTTAACGTTGCCACTCTGTCCAGTTCCTGTACAGGAAGGTCTGCTGCTGCATTGCTGATGAAATATTTTATTTTATCATATGCATATTTTCTGAGGTATAACAATATCTCGCCGCCAGGCACTACGTAAATTTCGACTTCCCTGTGCACGACTGGAATAGCAGCGAAGGAACTTCCGCTCTGCTGTGATTGGACCTTTTGACTCTTCCAATGAAACGTGAAGGAAGCAGCTCTCACTTAAAGAGCAAACTCCCAACCATGAAATATGTCTGTCCGAAAATGAAATGAATTTAGAATCCTGAAACGAAAAAGTCTCATCGTGAATGTTATTGCACGAATCCTGCACCGGTTCTTCCTGTGGAAAAATGATTTATGTTTATCCCGAAAGAATCTGCGTGACTATCCTGTTCTAATCAAAATTGCGAACTTGTTCCACAATTAACTAATAATTATACACATTACCCGTGAAATAGCCATATGATTTTATATGATAATTATTCGAATTTATTGTCCATGAGATCTCCGGTACTTCATAATAATCTATAAAAGCTGACATTATATATGGAACTACAGAGGTAGACCAGCCAGTGGCAGCTCATTACCGCCTAACCAGCGGTTTTATCTGTTTTTGGTACATAATTTTCCAGCATTTGATATAATATTTCAGTATTTTCGTTCCTGGGTATTTTAATCTTACTTGGGTCTGTATAAACTTTTCCATCATGTGTTGTTATAGTCACCGTCACAGCCATGTAATACACCTCCTGATGAAATCTATGTATTACTGGTTGTACATGTTGCTAAAAAATTTCATATTTTAACTGTTCATTGGAATATATATATCTATCGTTTATATTGACTATTATCGTTCTTTATTTATCACTCTGAATAATCCAGTGCTTAATATTCAAATTTTACTATAAACCAAATACCGTATTCTAAGGAGATGATTTCATGGTAAAAGGTGCCTGTTATGTCAGAGTTTCAACAGAAAACCAGCTTGAAAACTATAGTATAGAAGAACAGATCGATAGATTGAAGGGCTATTGCAAAGCAAAGGATATCACAATCGTTAAATTTTATACGGATGGCGGTTATTCTGGCGGAAATGTTAACAGACCTGCATTACAGCAAATGATAAAGGATATAGAACATGGTGATATTGACTCTGTAATTGTGTATAAATTAGATCGACTCTCCCGAAGCCAAAAAGAAACTCTCTTATTGATAGAAGACAAATTTCTTGCAAACGATGTTGATTTTATTTCCATTAATGAAAACTTCGATACGTCTACTCCATTTGGAAGAGCTACAATCGGTATTCTTTCCGTATTTGCACAGTTAGAAAAGGATCAGATAACAGAACGTTTTACAATGGGGCGAATTGGACGGGCAAAAAACGGTTATTTTCATGGTGGTGCTTATGCTCCTACAGGATATGACTATATTGACGGACAACTTATTGTAAATGAGTACGAAGCTTTACAAGTCAAAGAATTATATAGTCGATTTTTAAAAGGCTATTCTATTCATAATTGTTGGCAGCATATGCAAAAGCACTATACTACAAAATATGGTGCCTGGAAAAGTGAGGCTCTTGTTCGAAATGTTCTTCAAAACGAACTTTATATTGGAAAAGTGAAATTCAAAGGAGCATCATATCCAGGTAACCATATTCCCATTATCGATACAGAGCTGTTTTACAAGGTTCAGGATATTTTCAATACATCACGGCGAAACAAAGATGGATTTAATCGATCTCCATTCAGATCCACCTCCCTTTTATCAAGCTTCATTTATTGTGGAAAATGCAGTGCCAAATTTCATGCTGAACATGGTAATTACTCCTGTTACAGCCGGACAAAAGGAGACAAAAAATATATTATTGATCCCAGCTGTAAAAATAAAAAGTGGAAAATTAATGATCTTGATAATATAGTAATACAATATGTATCAAAACTAAACTTCCACAAATTAGAAAAAGTTTCTTCTCCTGCTAAAGTCCTCCCGGATTATTCAAATCGGATAAAAGAAATCGAAAAACAAATAGAAAAACTCATAGACCTGTATCAGATAGGCAATATTCCTATCGGTACAATAACAGAAAAAATAGATAATTTATCGAATGAAAAACACGTATTAGAAGAAAGCTCGAATATAGAAAAACCTGACACAACGATAGTAAGTCTGATCCAGGCCCGGGACAGCTTACTGAACCTATTGGAAACCGGGGACCTGCAGGAAAAAAGAGCTTGTTTAGCGGTATTAGTTGAACGGATAGAAATCAATGATGAATCTGTAAATATTGTATTAAAAAATATATAGAAAGTTATAGATTGTCATC
>UQCR01000054.1 GCA_900539655.1 uncultured Robinsoniella sp. | reverse complement strand
GTATTTATGCTGCTTGGAATCTTAAAAATGAAATATTTTCTGTTGCAGTCTGTTACACAGAAGAATATGGGCTTGGCTGTTGTCTGTGATACGGTAATCTGGCGTTATTTATTTGTAAAATTGCTAGAAAAAAAGCTTTATCAGTATTAAAATACAGGACCTTAAAATAATGGAAGAATATAGTAATATTTTATGAAAATAATTATGTCTTTCTTAAATTTTTTGTGTTATAATTAATAATATTATGCGAAAATTGGTAATTTTTGTCGGTTGTGACCTGTACGACGAACGAATTTAGGTATAGGTTGAAAAAAGGGTTTTACTCTAATGGTAAAAACTATTAGCATTTACATCACATCATCAGAAACTGTGTGTTTAAACCAGATGTTATGCATGCAGCGGGGAAAAGGAGAGAAGATATGTATTTAGTGCCAATTACAAGGATGGAGCCGGTAAAATCGTTAGAAGAAATAAATAAGCCTTCGAATAATGGTAACGTCCAGGAGAAATCGGAAAAGTCATTCCAGGATATTTTTAAAGAGGCAATACAGAATACTGAGAATGAGGTTAAGAAAACCCAGGAGACAGATCTGCTGCTGGCATCGGGCAAACTGGATGACATGCATACAGCTATGATACAGGCTGAGCAGAGTGCGGCTGCGGTGGAATTCACGACACAGCTTATGAGCAAGGCAGTTGGAGCCTATAATCAGATTATGGGAATGCAGGTTTAGGCCGGGAGCCTGTGTGAAAAGTTATTTCCAATCCGGAGTGTGGAATATGAAAAGATAGGATAATGATGGAGAGCAAATGAGTGCAGTGGATAAGATAAAGGAGAAGGCGGGTAATCAGAAAGGCCTGAGCAGGCTGTTGGAAAAGGGCAGCAAGGAGAAGAAGATATTAATCGGGGTATTGGCGGGAATAGTCGTGTTGGCTATTGGTTTAACCGTGGCACTGAATATGAATAACCAGGCGTATGAAGTGTTATTTCCCGGTATGAGCAGGGAAGAGAATACAGAGGTTTTAGCAGTTTTACAAAGCCGTTCCGTGGAAACGAAGAGAAATGCGGAAGGGGAGGTTATGGTACCTTCGGAAGAATTAGGGGATATTATGCTGGATATGTCTGCACTTGGTTATCCAAAGACAACACTTCCATTTAATATATTTTCTGATAATACGGGTTTTACAACTACGGAATTTGAAAAGAAACAATACTTGCTTTTAAATCTCCAGGATCGGATGGAACGGACCTTAAATAATATGCAGGGGATTAAAAAAGCAATCGTTACATTGAATGTACCTGATGAAAGCAACTATGTCTGGGATGAAAATGAGTCCGGGAGTACGGGATCCGTATCACTGAACCTGCTTCCGGGTTTTTCTCTAACTCCGGAAAAAGTAACTTCTATCAAGAATCTGGTTGCAAACAGTGTGCCGAGGCTGACGGCAGACAAGGTAACGGTTGTAAACTCCGATACGATGGAAGAACTGGCAGCGAATGAAGGGGAAGACAGCAGTTATTATGGGTTGGACCGACTGGATTTTGAATCGAAAGTAGAGAAAAAGTTAGAAGATAAGATAAGCAATGTCATGTCTCTTGGTTATCCGGCAGATCAATTCCGGGTATCGGCTACAGTTGTCATTGATTATGATAAAATGCTTACAGAAAATTTAAAATATGTTCCATCTGAAGATAATAAAGGGGTACAGGAACATTTTGAAGAAAACAGGAATCTGACAGACAAAGAAGCAAAAGCAGCCGGATCTGTTGCAGGTGAAGAAAATAATACGGATGTTCCTACCTATACAAATGGAGATAATACCGGTGCGGATAAAACAACCGGAGACTATTCCAGAAGTGAGGATTACTTAGTAAGTTACATAAAGAAACAAATTGAAAAAGATAATGTCAAGCTTGAGAAGGCTACGGTGGCAATAACGGTTAATGACAGCAATCTGACCGATGCCAAGAGGCAGGAGTTAATCAATTCTGCATCTAAGGCTGCAAATATTGATCCGGCTGATATTGTTGTGACAAGTTTCCAGCAGGTGCAGGAGGCAAAACAGACCGAACCGGCTGCAAAACCGGAAGAACCCAAATCACTATTTGGCAATCTGGATGACCGGATTGTGATTGGCGCCGGAGTAGGCGCTGTCCTGTTGATTGTTCTGCTTTTGTGTCTGCTGGTGCGCCGCAGGAAGAAGATCTCAAAAGAAGAAGATGAAATCTTCAAAGAGGCACTTGCGGTTAGCCTGGATCCGGAAACAATTGCGGACGGCTCCGATCCGGTTGACCGTGCAGAAGAAGATGCGGTACAGAATACAATTAACCAGGAGGTTAAGCTGAACAAAGCACCTACAGAGGAAGTGCGGTCATTTGCAAAGTCCAATCCGGAGATTGTTGCTGCCATGATCAGTTCCTGGTTGAAGGAGGATGAAAAGTAAGATGGCTTTAGAGGGAAGGAGCCTGGCGGAAAAATCAGCTGCCATTATTTCCATTTTGGGAACAGATGATGCGTCAGTTGTATTCAAGTTATTAAAAGAAAGTGAAATAGAACAATTATCGGTAGAGCTTGCCAGGATGCCAAGATTAAAAGAAGATGAGCTGGATACCATCGCGAAGGAATTTACAGAATGCTGTATGGCGCGCAAAATTATTACTGAGGGCGGAATGGACTATGCAAAAAGCGTTCTGGAAAAGGCGTTTGGAGCCCAGCAGGCGAATAATCTTATGGAACGTGTGGGGAGAACCTTAAAGACTCAGGCATTTGGATTCCTGCGTAAAGTAGATTACAAAAGCCTTATGACTGTCATCCAGAACGAACACCCACAGACGCTGGCGCTGATACTGTCCTATGCTAATGCTGAGCAGGCATCTCAGATTATAGCCAGTCTTCCAAGAGAAGTCAGGGTAGACGTGGTAGAACGAATCGCCAATATGGAAAGGGCACAGCCTCATTTCATAAAGATAGTTGAGAATGTGGTGGAAGGCAAGCTGGATACAACAGGAATGGCTGATATGATGGAAGTAGGCGGTTTGAATTATATTGCTGATATTATGAACCATGTAGACCGGGGAACGGAACGGGATATCTTTGATGAGTTAACAATTAAGAATCCGGAACTGGCGGACAGTGTACGGAAGCTGATGTTTGTATTCGAAGACATTGCATACCTGGATCCAATGTCTATACAGCGGTTTATACGTGAAGTGGATTCTAAGGATCTGGCAGTGGCACTAAAGGCTGCCAACGAAGAAGTGGTGAATGCAATCTTCTCCAATATGTCTGCCAGAATGCGGGACTCAATCCGAACGGATATGGAATACCTTCGCAATATACGTATGCGTGATGTAGAGGAAGCACAGCAAAGAGTTGTGGCTGTAATCCGAAGGCTGGAAGAAGACGGTGAAGTTGTAATTTCTAAGGATGGAAAGGATGACATTCTTGTATAGGATTATTAAGTCGGAAGATACCATCCTGGAAGATGGGAAAATTGAATTATACAAAAGGGAAGAGCAGGATTTACCCGAAGAAATCACTATTGTAAATGGACAGGCGGAAGATAACCAGGCAGAACAGGAAGAAGCGCTGGAAGATATGCTGGTTGAAGCAACCAAAAGAGCCGAAAAGTCAGTGGCTAAGATTTTAGAAGATGCCTATGCAAAGAGGGATACGATTGTAAATACTGCGATTGAAGAATCAAAAAGATTAAAAAAGCAGGCTGTTGAAGAAGGAAAAGAAGAAGGGGTCCGCCGGATGGAAGAAAAGGTGGGGGATTCACTGAAGGCAATAAATAAAGCACTTGAGGCGTTACAAAAGCAGGTGATTGAAAATAACAGCAGTCTGCAAAAAAGCATTGTGGAAATGTCTCTGGAAATCGCATCCAGGATTATGAGTAAACGCATCCAGGAAGACGAAACACAAATGACGGAACTGGTTAAAACTGCCGTTTTGGCTGAAAAAGATAAGAGGCAGATTAACATCATTTTATCAGAAGAAATGACGAAACTGATTGACAAACTGGAGTGGGAGCTGGATCCTCTCAGGGAACGTATTCCCGGAAATATAAGAATAAAGACCAGCGTCATGGAAAAAGACGGCTGCCGGATTGAGACAGAAGAAGGGATTATGGATGTATCGGTATCCGTTCAGCTTGACAACCTCAGAAGACAGCTTCAAAAACTTGAGAGTGACTAATATGTCAGGTGAAATATGCGGAACACTGAAAAAGTAATGAATGTGATAAAAACAGCAAATCTCTATACACAGATGGGGAAAATAGACAAAATTGTGGGAATGACGGTGGAATCCATCGGACCTGTCTGTAATATCGGGGATGTCTGTACAATTGAAATCCCAAACCGTACTGCTCCTGCATATGCGGAGGTGGTTGGATTCCGTGAAAATAAGGTACTCTTAATGCCTTATGACGAAATTCAGGGAATCGGTTATGGCAGTGCGGTGAGCAATACAGGAGATAAACTCAGAATACCGGTTACCAATGATTTAATTGGAAGGACGGTAGATGCGCTTGGACAGCCTATCGATGGAAAGGGACCAATCAGAGGAGAAAGGTTTTACTCTATTACCGGAAAAGAATCCAATCCCATGCTGCGTCCCAGAATTGATACGACAATTCAGATGGGGGTAAAGGCAATAGACGGACTGCTGACCATCGGAAAAGGGCAGAGAATGGGCATCTTTGCAGGCAGCGGCGTAGGCAAAAGTACGCTTATGGGGATGATTGCAAAAAATGTGAAGGCAGATGTAAATGTCATTGCCCTGGTTGGGGAACGAAGCCGTGAGGTAGTAGAGTTCATCCAGCGTGATCTGGGAGAGGAAGGTGCCCGCCGGTCAGTTCTGGTGGTAGCCACATCCAACCAGTCCGCCATGATGCGTTCAAAGTGTACCATGACAGCAACTACTATTGCAGAATATTTTAAAGATCAGGGATTGGATGTGCTGTTAATGATGGATTCCCTCACCCGTTTTGCCATGGCACAGAGGGAAATTGGGCTCAGTATAGGAGAACCGCCGGTAGCAAGGGGATATACGCCGTCGATCTACTCTGATCTGCCAAAACTCCTGGAGAGGTCAGGTAATTTTGAGGAAGGTTCCATTACCGGTATTTATACCGTACTGGTTGAGGGAGATGATACCAATGAGCCTATATCGGATACGGTAAGAGGCATTATAGACGGACATATCATGCTGTCCAGAAAAGTGGCGGCGAGAAACCGTTATCCGGCAATTGATATTCTCTCCAGTGTCAGCCGTTTAATGAATGATATTGCTTTACCAGAGCACAAAGCCGCCGCCGCAAGGTTTCGAAAAATACTTTCGGTCTATGAGGCGAATATTGATTTGATATCTATAGGTGCATATAAAAAGGGAAGCAATAAAGAACTGGATGAGGCAATGCTGCATATTGATAAGGTTTATGATTTCTTACAGCAAAAAACAAATGAGGCTTTTACATTAGAAGAAACTGTAATCCGATTAATTAATCTGGTGGAATAAGAGGGCGTTTATGAAGAAGTTCGAATTTACTTTGAAAAAAATGCAGAGTTATCAGGAACAGGTCTTGCAGAAAGAAAAAAATACAATGGGACAGCTGCAGGCCCGGAAAAATGAATTGGCGGCATGTGAGGAAAAAATTAAGATTCAGCTCCAGGACATTCATTTGGAGATGGACAGTGAAATCAGAAAGGGCACAACGGTTTACCGGATAAAGACATTTACCATGATGATAAAGAACGGAAAAACCCACCTGGAAGATATAAAACGGCAGATTAGAGTACTAGAGACAGAAATCGAAGAGCAGCGGCAGATTGTAGTAGAGGCATCAAAAGAAGTATCCAAGCTGACAAAGCTGGAGGAAAAGCAAAGAGAGGAATACCGCCAGGCAGTTGCAAAGGAAGAACAGGAAAATGTGTTAGAGTACATTTCCGGAAAATTTGTAAAGCAGGGTGTTTCCTAAATAGATAAGATGGTGCAGGAGGTGAAAAGCAGTGGTATTTAAAGTGAATATGGCTGATTTTGCTGCGGAAGGCCGAACGAAAAAAAACCAGCCAAAGCCGGTGGAAACCTTTATGGATGTATTTAAAAAAGCATCCGGGGCTCAAAAACCAGAGGTAAAGAATGAGAAACCCAGGGAACCGGAAAAGAAGAAGACAGACGAAGTGAAGAAGGCAAAAGAGCAGAAGAAAGAAAAAGCAGAAGCTTCCAGAGATGCAAATCAGGAGCAGCCGGCAGAACCAGTGCAGTCAGAGATCAAGAATCCGGATGCTGTATGTCCACCCGATTCCGGGGACAAGGTAAAGCCTGAAAACGGTACAGGTAAAAAAGAGGAGTATCAGGAAGCTGCTGTAAATATTGTGCAAGGCGGGAAGCTAAACGTGACAGATGTTCTGATACCCGCAAATGAAAAAAAACAGTTACAGCAGGATGTGCAAATTCAGCCGGAGCAGATTAAAACGGATGCGGGAAGTATGACAGAGGCAGCCCGGATTCAGCAAAATACGCAGATCAACCAGACTGTGTATGAACAGTCGGGAGAAAATCAGGTGTCTGTGATATCCCGGAGTACGAATACAGCCGCCGAAGCGGGAGACAGGCTGGGACAGAAGAGCCAGGACATAAGCATAAGCGGTGAAGACATCCGAAGTGGGGAAGCAGGAAGACCTGCCGGGGAAGTTATGTCTGTGGTATACAAAGAAGGAGAAGCGGCAGCTCCAAAAGAGCAGGATGCACAGAACTTCAGCGGTCTTGGTAAAAAGTCTGAAGAGAATGCAGAGTCTGATAAGCCGGTGAGGGCAGAAGAGAAGCCCGGATTCCAGGAATTGCAGAAAAGAGTGGATTCTGGTATGTACCTGGATCAAAACAGGGTAATCAGTAAAAATCTCTATGGAAATACCGGTATACAGAAGACACTGGGGGAACAGCAGGGAGCATCACTGTTGAATCAGGTAAAAAGCGGGATTGAGCAGGGAATTCAAAAGGAACTGCAGCACTTTACGATTAAACTGAAACCCGAAGGCCTGGGTGAAATCATTGTAAATATGGTTTCTTCAGGAGGAAAAATTTCCATGAGTATCGGCGTGACCAATGCAGAGGCACAGAAGCTGCTGAGCAGTGAACTGGCAAATTTAAAAGAAGCGCTGCAGCCATATAATGCACAGGTACAGGAAATCTACCACAATGATACCGGAAGTATGGCATTTACCAATTACCAGCAGAGCTTTTACCAGCAGCAAAACCAGATGTCGGGAAGAAGCCATTATGTCAGACAGGATGGGTCAGAGGAAGAAGACATTTATGAAGTTGGTTCTGATATGGGTCTGACTCCCACGTATTCCGGTGATACGGAAATGTTAAATACATATATCTGATCACATAAGACAGGAAATAAAACATAAATAAGTTTAGAAAACAAAAATAAATAAGAAATAAAACAGAAAATAAACAGTAAATAAAACAGAAAGGACAGAATATGCCAGTAAACATTGATGGTTCCAATTATACAAATCCCTATGGGGCAGCAAGTGGTGCAGGCAAGACGAATGCACAAGGAAATGTAATTGATGCGGTATTTGCAGATAGTTCAGACCAGAATGTGTCAGTAGATGACTTTCTGCAGCTGATGATAGCCCAGCTTAAAAATCAGGATTTTATGAATCCGGTAGATGATACACAGTATATCACACAGCTGGCGCAGTTTACCACCATGCAGCAGATGCAGGAAATGGCCTACAATTCCAAGACTACGTTTCTCACATCACTGGTAGGTAAGACGGTAGTAGCTGCAAAGATAGCAGTGGGAGGTTCGGTCAAACGGACAGAAGGAGTAGTTGACAAGATCTCATTTGTAAATAATGAATTTAAATTTTCTGTCGGGGACCAGACATTTGACCTGAGCCAGATCATGGAAGTAAAGCCTGAGCCCAAACGGGTTACAGAATAATCGAATCATTTCCCAAGGAAATCTAAGGTGAGGAGAGATACATGGATCAATTTTTATATAATAAGATGTTGAATAACACAATATATACTGGATCACCCTGGGAGGTTCAACAAAAAAGAGCTGCCGGTCATATCAATGCAGAAGAAGACGGACAGTCGTTCAAGGAAATATTAAAAGGCAGGATAGAAAAAGACAGCCAGCTGGTTTTTACAAAACATGCAATGGATAGAGTCATATCCAGGAATGTAAATGTATCCGGACCTAATATGGAGCGCTTGAATGAAGGGTTAAAGCTGGCGGTGGAGAAGGGTCTGAGCGATCCGTTGATACTGGTTGGTTCCACAGCTTTTGTGGTAAATGTAAAGAATAACAAAGTGATTACAGTTGTGAATCAGGAGAACCTGAAAGGAACCGTATTTACAAATATTGATGGAACCGTTTTAGTTTAGCCGGACCTTATGGAGGCTACATCTGTCCGGAACGATGGAAGGACAGAGCGGTGAGAAAAGGAGATTAGAAGTATGTTAAGGTCATTATATTCAGCGGTATCAGGTATGAAATCCCATCAGACAAAGATGGATGTAATTGGTAATAATATAGCGAATGTCAATACTTACGGATTTAAAGCCAGCCGTACCAGCTTCAAGGATGTATTTTATCAGACTGTAAACAATGCTACAGGCGGAACTGCCGTTTCGGGCGGAACCAATGCAAGCCAGGTTGGTTTTGGTACTCAGATTGGTGGAATTGATTTAAATATGAACCGTTCAACCTTCCAGGCGACTGACAGGGGACTGGACGTTGCTATTGCAGGCGAAGGCTTTTTTCAGGTACAGGATGCGGACGGGAATATCTATTATACCAGAGCGGGTGCACTGAGTATAGACAGTGCAGGAAATCTGACTGATTCAAATGGAAATATTATCTTAGGCGTTGCAGGCAATCCTTTGGGTAAAGCAGCAGGATCAGAAAAGCTGCAGCTTTATGTTCCTTCTGTGCAGCCTACAAGGGCGGATACCACAGAGACAATCAATGATGTATCTTTTCAGATTTCTTCAGAAAAGGCAACTACAGATGCCAATGTTGCTTTTAACTTTATTCTGGATCCGGAACTGCCGGATGGTTCGGATGTAGTTGTAAAATCTGGAGATTTAACGAATGCAACAATTACCGTGCGTGTGAATGAAGCGGCTATTTTTACAAGTATGGATGATTTTACTGAGAAAATGAACAGGGCGATTGCCCAGGCGAACAACGGAGAGACTCATCCAGGCGGTAATTTTAATATTATGGCAGTTCCAAGTGACAGCCTGTTTCCCACAGGCGGGCTTACCGGAGAAGAAATTGTAGGGCAGAACTTTGCCGTGAAAGAAGGAAATGTAACTCTTCCTCTGAATTTAAAATCAAGCGGTATTTTTGGCGGCATGTTACCCAAGTCGGTGAGCAGTAATCCAATGTTTGACGGGACGGGGGATGTGAATTTCAGCGCGAAATACACGCCGGCTGATGAAGAGGCGGGAACACTTGCAGAATGGACCATCACTGCGGTACTGGGCGATGGCAGACAATTTGTAGGCAAGGTAAATTCCAAGAGTACAACGGCTAAATCGGTGCTGTTAAAAGAAGTAGATGAAAATGGAGCTGAAAGCACAGGACAGTATATTGAAATGTCCCACCGTGGATTTGGTGCTATCACAAGTGCATGGAAGAGTGAAAATAAAGACCAGGATTTAGGGGCTGACTCCCAGTTCAGGGCAATAGCCGGTGCCACCGCGAGCCCATCCACTGTATCAAGGGATATCGGATTTGGCGGAAGAACATTTAAACTTACAAAAGGAACATCGGGAGGCCCGCAGACTACAAAGGACTGTACCAGTGTATCCATATTATCAAACGGTGTAATTGAAGCCATTCATCCTAACCTTGGAAGGCTCCAGCTGGGAAGAATAGATGTGGTTACTTTTGAAAATCCGGGCGGACTGCAGGAGATTGGTAATTCCTATTTTGCACAGTCTGATAACTCGGGAAGGGCTTCCCGCACGCAGCCGGGAATCAATGGTTCCGGGGGAATACAGGCAGCGGCACTGGAAATGTCAAATGTGGATATTTCGTCTGAGTTCTCAGATATGATTATTACCCAGAGAGGGTTCCAGGCAAACTCAAGAATTATTACGGTATCGGATGAGATACTGAATGAACTGGTTAATCTGAAGAGATAGAGGTATTAGAACGGCAGACAGACTGCTGTTGGAAGGGAGTATTCTGTGATTGAGCTGACAAAACTTCGCGGAGAAAAGTTTATGCTTAACTGTGATTTGATTGAGATGGTTGAGGAGAATCCCGATACAACAATACTGCTGACCAACGGCAGATATCTGATCGTGCAGGAAAGCATGCGGGAAATTACCGATATGGTAATTAGATTTCGCAGGAAGATATATGCACGTTCCGATGGAAATAAAGAATTTCAGTAAATGGCAGAGGATGGAAAAAGGTTATGGATATAATGTCAATCGTCGGAATTGTACTGGCGGTTCTATGTACCTTACTTGGAATGGTATTTGACCAGGAAACCATGAAGGTAATGTGGTCAAATATGACAGCATTTTTTGATGTGTCCAGTATTTTTATTACCGTTGGAGGAACCATCGGTGTAATGATGATTTCGTTTCCGGGCAAGAACTTTTTAAAAGTAGGCAAACATCTGAAGATACTGGTGAAACCTCGTAAATATGATCCGAAACAGTATATAGACAAAATAGTAGAACTTGCGTTGGAGGCTCGTATGAAGGGACTTCTGTCTCTTGAGGACAAGCTCCATGAAATTGAAGATCCCTTTTTACATAGCAGTCTGATGCTGGTAGTAGACTCCGTGGATGTGGAAAAAGTACGGGCTTTAATGGTATCAGAACTGGAGCAGCTGGACGAAAGGCACGCTCTGGACAGGGAATTTTATGAAAAAGGGGCTTCCTATGCACCGGCATTTGGTATGATTGGTACCCTGGTAGGGTTGATTCTGATGTTAGGCAACATGTCAGATGTAGATACGCTGGCATCTGGAATGTCCACAGCGCTGATCACTACATTATACGGATCTATATTGGCAAACATTATATTTTTGCCAATTTCAACAAAGTTAAAAGCAAGGCATGATGAAGAATTTTTATGTAAGAACTTAATCATGGAAGGAATTATTGCAATACAGGAAGGGGATAATCCCAAATTTATCGAAGAAAAGTTATATAAATTACTTCCTGCAGGCAAAAAGGCAAGAGAAGAGAGTCAGGAAAACGGGGAGCCAAAAGAAAAAAAGAGCAGAAGCAAGAAAGCAAAGAAGGAGTAAGCAGATATGTCCAATGAACCGGAGCGTATTCAACTGGCAGATAAAAAGGATTTTCCTAAACTGGTGAAAATCTATATGGAGTCTGCATCGCAGGCGATATCGTCAATACTAAAATCGAAAATTGAAATATATGAACCCAAAGTGGAAGAGGTTTCGTTGAATCAGGTGCAGTATACTCTGCTGGAGCCGGTAGTTTTTGTGAAAAGCTGCCTGACCTCCAATGCGGCCGGTACGACAATGCTGGTTTTCAGGCAGAGGGATGTTCAGATATTCTTGAATGAACTCATGGGGATAGATGAACTTCCGGAACCGGATTTTGAATTTGATGAGGTAGCACTGAGCGCTACAAATGAAGTGATGAATCAGATGATGAAAACTTCAGTGGCAGCCCTCGCGGAGTATCTGAACTGTACAATGGAGTCCGCAGATGTGAAATCCATAATCGGAAAGGAAGATCAGGAGCTTTCCCAGATCTTTGGCGAAGAAGAGGATTGTAAGGTTCTTTCCATTACATATAAAATAATGCTTCAGAATATGATTGAGAGCGAATTTATTCACATTCTGTCAATGGACGCAGCCCAGAGTATCTGCGAAAAAGTAGAGGCAAAGGAAGAAAAAGAGCGGTTGGAATCAAAAGAGGAATCACAGCTGTCCGCAAGCGGGAAAGCTGATATCCTGGTGGGTACCAATAAACAATCCGGTATCATCGGACAGGCAGGGGGAGCCCGGGGTGCCAGACATATGGGAGATGCACCGGAGATGCCCTATCAGAGCAATATAAATTTAATCATGGATGTACCCCTTAATGTATCTGTAGAAGTCGGAAAAACAAAACGTAAACTAAAGGATATCCTTGGTTTTAACAATGGTACGGTAGTAGAGCTGGAGAAACAGGCAGATGCACCGGCAGATATTATTGTAAACGGACAGCTGATAGCCAGAGGCGAAGTGCTGGTTATAGATGACAACTTTGGGGTCAGAATCACAGAGATTATTAACACAAAAAACATTATTGGAAATGGTGAAATGATTTGAAACGTTTTAACTATATCATAACAGCCGGTATCATTGGAATTATATTTTTGATTATAATCCCGCTGCCGACTTTTGTGCTGGATTTTATGTTTATTGTGAATATAGCCATATCCTTTCTGATATTATGCATGACCATGTATATCAGGGAGCCGCTGGAATTTTCAATCTTTCCATCCTTGCTTTTGATTACTACTTTGTTTCGGCTGGGACTGAATATTTCGTCCACCAGAAAAATTCTGTTTGACAATGGTTATGCGGGACAGGTAGTAAAAACCTTTGGAGAATTTGTAATACGAGGAAATGCCGTAATTGGTTTCATTATATTTCTGATTATTGTTCTCGTACAATTTATCGTAATTACCAAGGGTTCTGAGCGTGTTGCAGAGGTTGCAGCCAGATTTACCCTGGATGCAATGCCTGGTAAACAGATGGCGATTGATGCGGACCTGAATACGGGGATCATTGATGATCAGGAAGCAAGAGAGCGAAGATATAAAATTCAAAGAGAGTCAGATTTCTTTGGGTCTATGGATGGTGCAACAAAATTTGTGAAAGGTGATGCGATTATCTCCATTATCATTACCATGATCAACTTTGTAGGCGGCTTGATTATTGGCTTTATGAATAATCAGGGTACTTTTCAGGAAATTATGCAGATTTATACGACGTCCACCATTGGAGACGGGCTGGTATCCCAGATACCTGCATTGCTGATTTCTGTTTCCACCGGTATGGTGGTAACCAGGTCGGCTTCGGAAAGTAATCTGAGTGAAGAGGTAAGCAGGCAGTTTCTGGCACAGCCAAGGGTTCTGATTATGGCTGGGTGTGCCGTTTCCTGTCTGTGTCTGATTCCAGGTTTTCCGGTATTCCAGATTCTTATTATAGCAGCTGTCTTAATCGGCGGCGGCATTTATCTGGGACAGCGGCAGAAGCAGACGGAAGAGGTGCCCGAACAGGGAATTATAGAAACAGAAGTTACCAGTGAAGCCTCATTTTATAAAAACATCGAAAATGTCTATGGACTGCTTAATGTGGAACCCATAGAGATGGAATTTGGCTACAGCCTGATTCCGCTGGTGGATGAGGCAAGCGGTGGAAGCTTTATAGACCGTGTAGTAATGTTCCGAAAGCAGATGGCTTTAGAGGTTGGATTTGTAATTCCTTCCGTAAGATTAAAGGACAGCGGGCAGTTGAATCCCAATCAGTACAGTATCTGTCTGAAAGGGGAAGAGGTTGCAAGCGGAGATATCCTGACGGACCACTATCTGGCGCTGTCACCGGGAGATATGGCAGAGGAAATCAGCGGTATTGATACTATTGATCCTGCGTTCCATATACCGGCTAAATGGATCAGTGAAGATAAAAAAGTGCAGGCGGAGCTTGCGGGTTATACATTAATTGATCCTACTTCGGTTATTATTACACATTTATCTGAGGTTATTAAGGAGCATCTGCACGAATTGCTGACCAGACAGGAAGTCAATAATTTACTGGAAAACCTCAAAAAAAGCAATGCCAATATTATAGAAGATACCATACCTGCAGTGATTACAGTGGGTAACCTCCAGAAAGTTCTGGTGAATCTTCTGAGAGAAGATGTTCCGATCAGAGATATGGAAACTATTCTGGAGACATTAAGTGACTACGGGAACCAGATTAAAGATACGGACATGCTGACTGAGTATGTGAGACAGGCATTAAAACGTACCATATCCCATCGTTTCTCAGAAGCAGGGCAGATGAAAGTCATCAGTCTGGATGAAAAAATAGAGACTATGATTATGTCATCGGTTAAAAAAGTAGATACCGGATCATATCTGGCATTGGATCCCAACACGATCCAGGGAATTGTATCTGTTGTAACAGATGAGATCAATAAGATCAAAGATCTTGTTCAGGTTCCTATTATTCTGACATCCCCGGTTGTCAGGATATATTTTAAAAAGCTGATAGACCAATTCTATCCCAATGTGGCGGTAGTATCCTTTAGTGAGATAGATAATAATATACAGATTCAGGCACTGGGCAGTATTGCACTGAATTAAAAGAGGTGAAAATGAGAGGATGGAACAGGCATATATAGAAGATTCTATGGAAGAGCTGCTGGAATATCAAAAAAATGGTGATCTGGAGGTTAGGAACCGGCTTGTGCTGTCCTATCTTTACATTGTCCGCTCAGCTGCAGTGCAGTTAAGAGGAGCCGCCGCCAATTCCGGGCAGGAAGAGGACCTTCTGAATCAGGGTGTTCTGGCACTGATGGAGTGCATGGAACGGTTTGATGCTTCAAAAGGTGCGAAATTCGAGACGTATGCTTACATTCGTGTGAGAGGTGCAATGATTGACTATATCAGAAAACAGGATTTCATTCCTCACAGAACCAGGAATATGGGAAAAAAGATAAATGAGGCATACATGCAGCTGGCAAATGAAACTATGAGGGAACCCACCCTGGAGGAGCTGTCCGAATATCTGAAGCTGGATGCGGGCAAGCTGAATCAATATATGAAGGATATCAATAACAGTGCCGTTTTATCATTTGAGGGAATGTTAAATGAAGTTACAGGTATGGCTGTAAAACAGGAGCTTCCAATGACGGATATGGATTTAAAGCCGGAAGAGAGCTTCATGAAACAGGAAATACAGACCATACTTGCAGATGGGATAGACAGTTTGTCGGATAAAGAAAAGGCAGTAATATCACTTTATTATTATGATGAAATAAAGTATGCAGGGATTGCAAAGATAATGGGAATCGGTGAATCCCGTGTATGCCAGATACATACCAAGGCAATATTGAAACTGAAAACAATCATGGAAGAATATATGAGAGGGTAAAAGATGTATTCAGGATTTTATACCGCAGCATCCGGAATGTTGATGAACCGTCGTTCCCTGGATGTAAGTGCGAACAATATGGCTAACCAGAATACCCCTGGATTTAGGGCAAAAAGAGTAGTGGGGACAGCATTCGAGACACAGCTTCAGAGGGTGCAGGGGATGCAGAAAACAGAGATTGGCACAGGCTCTCCAATATCAGTAGTATCAGAAGTGATGACAAACTTTGATGAAACGAATATTAAGGAGACCGGTAGGCCCTTTGATATTGCAATCGAAGGAGAGGGATTTTTCACCATACAGGGAGAAAATGGACAGTATCTCACCAGAAATGGGAACTTTGATATTGATGAGGAAGGTTATCTGGTGCTTCCGGGGGCTGGGCGCGTACTGGGAGACAGAGGACCGGTCCAGGTTAGAAACAGTGAATTTGTTATAGGCAAAACCGGCAATATTTATGGATCCTATGGCAATCTGCTTGACCAGCTGCAAATTGTACAGCCGGAAGGGGAAGCTAATCTGACACCGCTGGAAAACGGCTTATATGCCGGGGGACAGGCTCAGATGGTGCGTGTATATCCGGATACGGTACAAGGTGCCATCGAGGGATCTAATGTGGACTTAAATGATGAGATGACACATATTATGGAAATACAAAGGGCATTCCAGTCCTGTAGCAAGGCATTGACGATTATTGACCAGATGAATCAGAAGACGGCTTCTGAAATTGGAAAATTATAGACGGGGGACAAAAGATGAATATAGCATTTTATTCTGCAGTGACCGGAATGAAAGCTTTTCAGCAGGAACTTGATATTACGGCAAATAATATGGCAAATGTAAACACAGTAGGGTATAAGCCGCTTGCACCGTCATTCAATGACCTGCTATATACGAATATGAATACCAAAGAAGAGCATAAGACAGGACACGGTACCAGAATTACAGATACAGATTATATGTTTGGACAGGGGCTGTTGAAAAATACCGGAAGAAATCTGGATTTTGCCATTGCAGGTGATAGTTATTTTGCGCTGGACAATGGAGGAAACAACCCGGTATTTACCAGGGACGGCACCTTCCGGGTGGGCAAAGGAAATGATGATAAATATTATCTGATGAGCCAGGACGGAAGTTATGTATTAAGCGCTACCCAGAAACGCATTGAGATTACCATGTACAATGGCACCAATACGCCTAACCTGGTAGGGATCACCAGGCGGATCGGAATGTATAAGTTCAAGAATCCGTACGGACTCAGGCCCCTGGGCGACAACCAGGTTGCAGAAACTGAGAATTCCGGTGGATGGAACATTGTTCCAAACAGTGCTGTAAACAGAATACTGAGCGGGTGTCTGGAATCATCTAAGGTGGAAATCAGTTCAGAGATGATCGATATGATACAGGCTCAGAGGGCATTTCAAATGAACAGCAGGATTGTACAGACTGCTGACCAGGTAGAAGAGATGATAAATAATTTAAGGTAGAATAGCCGGCAAGCACGCTCCGGGGCACAGTTAATATTCGTTCTTGTGAGCATTGAGGAGTAGGAGAGATGGAAAAAGAATATATACATGAGGAAGTGCATGAGGAAGATAACCTTATTGAGACGGTTGAGGACTGGAATGATAAAGACCAGGAACGGATACGAAGCATTCTCAATGAGGAGGAGACCCCGGACTTACAGGAAGAGGACATGATGCCAAAGCCGGCAGCTGTGGAAGTTGTAATCGAAAATGGGGATATGCGGGCAACCTTGTATGTACATCCTCCCCAGAGTGGGGGGCCGGATGTGGAACAGCAGGACATTGAAGATGAACTTCAGAGGCAGGGAATTGTGTTTGGCATAAACCGGGAGAAAATTGCAGAAATAGCAGAACAGAAGCAATACCGCCAGTTGTTTGAAATTGCAGCCGGAAAACCGGCGATAGACGGAAGTAATGGAAAAATCAAGGATTTTTTTCCAAGGGAACATAAGTTAAAATTTTCATCCAAATCCAATGGCGGAATTGATTTTAAAAATCTGAACCTGATTCATAATGTGCAAAAAGGCACGGTTGTATGCGAAATAACCCGTCCTACGGAACCTGAGGACGGCATGGATATTTTGGGGAGGCCGGTTCATGGACAGCGTGGCAAAATGCCGGAAATTCCCCAGGGAAGAAACATTGTATTTTCAGAGGACAGGTTAAAGTTAATTGCATCCTGTGAAGGAAATCTTACATTTCGGTCAGGACGTTTCCAGGTAGAGAATGTCTACTCGGTAGATGGCAACGTTGATAACTCCGTAGGCAACATAGATTTTTCTGGAAGTGTCTATATTAAAGGAGATGTATTCGAGGGATACACGGTAAAAGCAAGAGGGGATATCACGGTAGTAGGTATCGTGGAAGGGGCACATTTAGAGTCCGGAGGCGATATTATACTTCACAAAGGAATGCGTGGAATGAAAAAGGGCATTCTGGAGGCAAAGGGAAATATAACCGGAAAGTTTCTGGAGGACAGTACCATAAGGGCACAGGGAAGCATTCAGGCAGAATATATTATAAATTCCAAGGTGTCCTGCAATAAAGATTTGACGCTCATGGGCAGACGCGGAGCTTTGATTGGAGGAAGCTGCGCGGTTTTTAACAGGCTGAGGGTAAAGAATCTGGGATCAGCAAGCCAGACCAGTACGGCAGTGGCTCTGGGCATCACTCCTGAGCTGTTAGAAGAGACGGCAAAAGTTCAAAAAGAACTGAAAAATATACAGAGAAGCTATGAAGACTGCATGAAAAATGTAGAGTATCTTACGAACCGGGAAGAAACCGGAAGACTGACGGAAGCACAGAAACTGCAGTTAAGTGAGTTTAAAATACAGATTCCCGTAAACAGGCTGAAAATAACACAGTTAAAGAAAAGGCAGCAAGAACTGGAGCAGCTGGTCATGCAGGTGGGTAAGAGCAGGCTGGAAGCAGATCTGGTTTATCCGGGAACAGTTATTACCATGGGTGAATCGAAGCTGATTATTAAAAGGGTAGAATCCATGTGTATGTTTTATTATATGGATGGTGAAATAAAAAGGGGGACTTTCTAACCTGCAGAAGGCGCTTATTTACATGAGGTATGTTAGAAAACGAGTCAGAAGAGATAAGGATATATGGAGGAGTAGAGGATTATGGCAGATATATTAAAGGTAACTGCCCCGGCAGTCGGCAAAAATGTAATATCGCCAAATAAAGCGGCACAGGATCCGTCTATTCCGTTTGACCTGCAGGAAATTAACCATGTCGTAAAAAATCCGGGAAGCAGCGGCCTGCTTGGACATCACAATATTCTGAAAAATGAAACGGGTGCAGCAACCCTTATGGATCTGTTGAAAGATCCTGCGGTAACCGTGAATTATCTTAAGAATATTTATATGCTGGAAGAAATTATTAACCTTCTTCCCGTCAATAACAATACAGTGACCCAGGAGATCAGACAGCTTTTTCAGGAACTGTTAATAAATCCGGATCAGATTGTAGAGGAGCTTTTGAAGCAGGAATATTCTTCCACGTTGTTTAAAGGAGCTTTGTTTGAGTTCCTGCGAAGTATGTTAAGAGAGTCTCCGGGACTGAAAATGGAAATTGCATCATTGTTAAAAGCAGTAAACGGAACAATCGCAAAACAGGATGTAATGGATTCTGTTGCTAACAGTCTGGAATACCTGGCGGGTCAGATGCGTGGAAGCAGCCTGTTGTCTGCAAGGCTGGAAGATTATGCAGCAATGCTTCGCAGACCTGAGAATATGGAGCATTTTCAGGATCTGAAACAGGAAATTATGGGAATTATCAGGGAGGTAGAAGGAAGCATACTTTATACGCCCCAGTCCGCAAAAGTGGTACCAATTATTATCTATAATCTGTCCCGTTTTCAGGATAACCCGGTATATCTGAACGAGGCTCTGCTTAATGTACTGGTGCATGTGAAGGGCAGAGAAAATAAAGAAAATTTAAAGGAGCTCATTCGGGAATACATCGATTCTTTCGCCGGAGGGGCCAGAAATGAGAACCGGTCCAGAATTATGAATATCCTTGCGGATATTATCGGAAAGCAGGATCAGGAAACCGAAATGAACAGTCTGAATGGTGATAAGATTGAAAAGATTATTACCAGCCTGTTGTCTTCTCCATGTAATTATACCCCTCTTCTACATTATGTGATTCCGGTAGTTTATCATGGGATGAATATTTTTTCAGAGTTGTGGATAGATCCTAATGATGGTCGGGAAGGTTCTGCCGGAAGTGGCGATGAAGACCGGAGTATTCACATCTTAATTTCATTTGATATTAATGGAATCGGGCAGTTTGAAGCAGAATTGTGGGCAAAAGGAAAAGGGCTTCGGATCAATCTGCTGTGTCCTTCAGAATATTTGAATGTATTTCAGAAATTAACCGGTGACTTTACGGGCATTGCAAAGGAACATGGATACCAGATGGAAGAAATCAATATTAGTAAAATGGAGAAGGTACGTTCTTTGATGGATGTATTTAAGGATCTTCCCTATAAAAGGACGGGTGTAGATGTCAAAATATAAGAGAAATAAAGCGGTAGCGCTGAAATATAATGCAGGTGAGGATACTGCGCCTGTGGTAATTGCTTCCGGATATGGAAATGTAGCAGAGAAAATTATAGATATTGCTGAGAAAAAAGGAATCCCGGTCTATAAGGATGACAGTACAGCATCCATGCTGTGTATGCTGGAGGTGGGGTGTGACATCCCGGTAGAATTGTACGAGGTGGTAGCTGCAATTTACGGCAAGCTGATCGAAGTGTCCGAATCCATAAAAGGCAAAGAAGTGCAGTATTACAGCCGTGAAGAAAAGGGCATTCTAAAAGCGAACGAAAGCCCCGGCATAAAACAGAGGCTGGAACAAGAGCATGAAGAAGGACAGGAACAAGAACCAGTAAGGCAATCCGTCAGATCCAGACTGATTTCATCGAAACATCGGTCGGGTGCACCGGATGAAACGAATAAAACAGAGGAGACAGGCAGATGATCTTAATACCAGAAGGATATGTAGATTCCTCTTGCGTAATTAAAACCAAAAAAAATGATTTGCTTACTATGGGTTCCTTGCGTAAGATCAGAGACAGCTACATAGATATAAGTGACAGCAGAAACGAGTTTCCGGAAATCAATTATAATAAGCTGGTAAAAATAGAAATCTATAATTCCAGACTTGGTTTTCGCGTTCTCATTGGAAATATTTATATCTCCACAAAAAATCTGCTGCGTATCATTAATCTGAATGAGGCAACAAATCAGGAGCATAGAGAGTATTTCCGCATCACGGTGATCGATGAAGCATTTATTTACAGCACAGACCCAAAGGAGGTCTATGTGCCTTCCCAGGCAGAGGACGGTAATCAGCAGGAGGGGTTGTGTGTATCACTGGTGGATATCAGTCTGGGAGGGATCTTGGTGAAGGTTCCGGAAGAAATGCCCATCGGAGAAGAATTCTGTATCAAGATTCCAGCAATTGGAGCGGATGTTCTATACAGATGTATTGTAAGAAGAAAAGTAGGATTTGGAAACGATGATATTGGCATGGGATGTGAATTTCAGGATATGTCAGTTCTGCAGGAGGACTTACTCTATCGTTTTATTCTGAAAAGACAAAATGCGCAGTTAAAGCGGGTAAGATAAAGAGGCAGTAAAATGAAAAAAGACCAGCAGGATAGAAAAATGATAAGGTATAGAAGGCTACTGATCTATACCTTTCTTCTCGTTATGGTGTTTATGTATATCTCCACAAAAATTAGCATGCAAAAAGAAAAGGATGCCCTTTTGGAAGTGCGGGAAACAACCGCCGGAACAGAAGATCATATATCCTTGAAGAAGGATAATGGTCCTAAGGAATCAGGGGATGGCGGGGAGGAAGCCGGATTAAACACAGGGACAAAAGCAGAGACAAAAACAGAGGCAAAAACAGGGACAAAAGCAGAAACAAAAGCAGAAACAAAAGCAGAGGCAAAAGCAGAGACAAAAGCAGAGACAAAAGCAGAGACAAGCACAAAAGCAAATACAGAAACTGCGGAATATCAAATTGATAAGGATGATCTATGGAGCCTGGTACTTACCAATGATAAATATCCAGTACCGGAAGGATATGAGTTTAATGAGGTTCCCATACCGGATACAGACCAGACAATTGACAGCCGTGTTCTGAAACCTCTAACGAAAATGCTGGACGGAGCAAAAAAAGAAGGACTGAATCTGATTGTCTGTTCAGGAGCCAGATCTTTTGAAAAGCAGGAGCAGTTGTTTGAGCAGAAGCTGCAATATTATATGGACAGCGGGAAGACAAAAGAGGAAGCTTATGAACTGGCTAAGCGGGTGATTTCTGTTCCGGGATCAGGTGAGCATGTGATGGGACTGGCAGCAGATATCTATTCCCAGGATTACAAAGCGCTGGATGAAGGCTTTGCGGATACACCGGAAGGAAAATGGCTTAGAAAGAATTGCTATAAATACGGTTTTATACTGCGGTACGATAAAGGAAAAGAAGCGGTTACAGGGATTGATTATGAGCCCTGGCATTTTCGCTATGTGGGGAAAAAGACAGCAAAGTATTTAAAAAAGCATAATTTGTCGTTGGAGGAGTTCTACATACAGGAAGGTTTATATGGGTAATTGTGCTTCTATTAAGTTACACATTATTGTAAATGATTACCAAAAAAATATTAAAATTATTGTGCAATATTATGGTAAAGAAATGTGAAGAAAGTTCGATAATTAGGATAGAGTGGTAAGGATAGAGATTCCTGTTACTCAGCGCGGATAGGGCCCATCCGTCAGAAAGAATAAAAATAAAGAGGGAAATGGAATTCCCGGAAAATTACATGGAGGTAATATTATGATTATTCAGCACAATATTATGGCTTTAAATTCACACAGACAGTTAAAAGGAAACAATGGCGCAACCAGTAAATCCCTTGAGAAATTATCATCCGGTTTTAAAATTAACCGTGCAGGTGATGATGCAGCCGGTCTTGCAGTATCTGAGAAAATGAGAGCACAGATCAAAGGTCTGGAAGCAGCTTCAGCAAATGCTCAGGATGCTATCTCACTTGTGCAGACAGCAGAAGGTGGATTGCAGGAAGTGCACTCTATCTTAAATCGTATGACAGAGCTGGCAACAAAAGCATCTAACGGTACTTACGACAATAAGGTTGACCGTAAAGCGAGCCAGGATGAAATGGACGCATTGTTGAAAGAAATCGATAGAATTTCCAGCAGTACAAACTTTAATGGGATTAACTTGCTGGATGGTAAATTAGGACAGGCTACAGCTGATCTTGCAGGTTATGATAAGGCATCTTTAAATACAGCATTTGGTACAACTGCTAAAATTGCAGTAACAGATGTTGAAGGGATTACTCTGACTAATATTGGCGGTAATGTAAAAATGGCTGCAAATGCTACCAGCGGCAATCTGGATGTAACAGTCACAGATGCAGATGGCAATGCTACTACTACATCCTTAAACTTGGCTGATTATGTGAAGAATAAAGATGGAAGTGCTTTTACACCAGGTGTAAAGGGAGTAGAAGGCTATGTTGATTTAACATCTGTTGGTTTAGGCAAAATTAGTTTTATTACAACAGATACTGCAGGTACAGTAGCAAATATTCAGACTGACCTTGTAGCAAAATTTGGTACAGCAGCAAATGTAACGGCAGCAGCAGGTGGTGGAGCCGGAACAGGATTAAAACTGCAGATTGGTGAAACATCAGCTAATTACAACCAGTTAGAAGTTTCCATCAAAAGTATGGATACAGCTAGCCTTCAGATCCAGAACCTCAAAATTGACACACCGGAGCTTGCAAAAGCAGCAATTGATAAAATCAAAGATGCTATTAATCAGGTATCCGATACCCGTGGCCAGTTAGGTGCTGTTCAGAACCGTCTGGAGCACACCATCAACAACCTTGGTGTAACAACAGAAAATATCACAGCCGCTGAGTCCCGTATTCGCGACGTAGATATGGCAAAAGAAATGATGGAGTTCACGAAGAACAACGTTCTTATGCAGTCTGCTCAGGCAATGCTTGCTCAGGCAAATCAGCAGCCTCAGTCTGTATTACAGTTATTAAGATAATCATATTTAAGCATCAGGTACATAAAAATAGAAGCTGTGCTTTTGCGGTTTTCATGCCGCAGAAGTACAGCTTCTATTTTTATGTATTTGTCTGTTGGAATTAGGGCGTTTATCAGAAAGGCTCTTATTCCTCAATGCCGGGGCTCTTTTTTAACTGCTAAAATAGCCTGTACCAGTGCGCCAGTCACATCTGATGCATATTTATCCTCTGCCTCTTTCCTTTTGGCAGTATCATTTTCATCAATTACAATATATTTTGCCGGTAGGCGGTTTAAAGCGATAGCTGCAATATCTTTTTTGCATTTATTGCATTTGCAGCAGTTAAAACGCATTAATGTAGTGTCAAGCTTTGAAACTACCAGTTCCTCCATTACATTTACAAGAACCATATTCTGAGATTCCCTCAACCGGACACCCGATGTATTTTTTTTGATCAAGGGCTGGGTAAATGCAGTCATGGCAGACGATGCCTCCGAAGAAGATTTTTTTTGATCGGGATCGGGGATGGCGGCTGAGAATGTGCCATCAACCTGAGTGGCTGAGCCCGGTACAGCTGACTGCATGAGTCTTACGGATGTAGGCATTATTTTCCGGTACATCATTTCTTTATCAATTTCATTTTTATTCTTTGGCATAATTACAGTCCTTTCCCTAAGATTTCATCAGTCAGATTTTTATAATCAATCACAGCATTACACTTTGGTGCATAATCCAAAATGGAATGCTGCAGGGACTGGGCTTCCCGTAAAGCCACACTTTCTCTGATAAATGTCTCAAATACCGGAATCTGATAACTGTCGGATATCATATCTACAGTACCTTTGACTTCCACACTGAAGCGTGTCCTGGGATTATGCTTTGTCAACAGGATACCCAGCATGGAGATATTTGGATTACAGAACGTTTTTACGCGGTCGATGGTCTCGAAGAGCTGTGTAATTCCCTGGAGACTGAAAATATCGGAAAGCATTGGTACAATAACATAATCGGATGTAGTAAAAGCGTTTACGGTCAGAATACCCAGTGCAGGAGGCGAATCAATCAATATGTAATCATACATGGATTCCAATGGATGAAGGGCATTTTTTAACAGATACTCCCTTTCGTTCCCAGTAAATTCTAATTCTACACTGCTTAACAGTATATTGGATGGAATAATGTCTGCCAGGGTTGTCCGCTGAATTGCAAACTGGGTTTTTAATTCCCCTTTCAAGACATCGTAGATCGTAGCACTGTTCTCTGTATCTGCACCCATACTGAAACTAAGATTACCCTGCGGATCCAGATCCACCGCAAGGACACGGAATCCTCTTGCCTTCAGATTGACCGCCAGGGCGTTTGTCGTAGTTGTCTTGCCAACCCCACCCTTCTGGTTGGAAACAACAATTGTTTTTGCCATTATGAAACCTCCTCGTCAAATATCTACATAACTTGACAATCATTATAGCAAGCTTAAAATTAATTTACAATAGAGAGTAAATAAAAAAGAAAATAAGGAAAAAGTTTCAATTAGATATAAACTTTTACAGAAAAGGTTCGATAAATAATATAGGATAATCATAGTTCAGAAAGGATGTTGGAAATGGAAATGAAAATCAGCAGAAATTATTCAGTTTATCAAAAAGCTTTAAATACAGCAAAAGAAACAGAAAAGTTCCGGCAGGTATCCAGAACATCCGGTTCTGGATCGCGAAATGATGAGATATTAATTAGCGGAGAAGGATTGAAAAGGCAGGAAGCATCCATGTATGCCTCAAGACTTAGCACAGAAATGGAAAAGGCGGGATGTGCTGACAAAGTAGAGCGTATCAGACAGCAATTTCAGAGTGGCACCTATCAGATCAATGTACAGGATATAGCAAGACGTTTGCTAAGCGGAATATAAGAAAGGATGGGAATGAAATTTGCAGGAACTGATTGAGTTTATGGAAGTATATACCTGCTTTTTTGAACAGGTAGAAAGTAAACAGGAAGAAAAGCTGGAAGCACTTTTATCCGGTGATCTTAAAAAAGTAGAAGGAGCCATCGTGATGCAGCAGGCTCTGGATAAACAGATTACAAATATGGAGCAGCAGAGAATAGAAACTTTTATGCGCCTTGGCATTCCGGAGAAGACATTCCGGGAACTTGTAGAAGAAAACCAGGGAGAAAATAAAAAAGCCCTTGGGAACCTCTTTGAGAGGCTTGACAGGTCAATCGGCAATATTCGGTTCTTGAATAAGAAAGCAATAAAACTGGCACAGGATGCTCTGTCAAAAACAGACAGCAGGGATTTTGCCAGAGGCGGTGCCGGTAAAGCGGGAAATAAATATGCACAGTCCTCAGCGGGTAAAGGCTCTGTGTGGAATACCACAATATAAATGTGAAAGCTTCATTAGCCAGAAGTTCATTTGAAGTAGATAGTTAAATTTTAATATAGGCAGGAAGCAACAGAAAGACAAGAAGTAACAGAAAGATAGGAACCAACAGAAAGATAGGAAGTAACAGAAAGATTAAGAAGTAACAGAATAACGAGAAGAAGCAGAAAAACAGGAAAGAACAGAGGTGAATAAAGTGAGACCTACATTTATGGGGCTGGAGACAACAAAAAGAGGAATCATGGTAAACCAGAAGGGTCTGGATGTAACGGCGCATAATATGAGCAATATTAAAACCCGGGGCTATACGAGACAGCGGCTGGATACTTCTACAATGAGCAGTACGGGAACTTCCAGATATCCAACCGGTTCCTGGGCAATGGCAGGACAGGGTGTCCAGGCACAGGGAGTAGCGCAGATACGGAATACATTTTTGGATACCAGGTTCCGGGAAGAATACGGAGACGTTGGATACTATGATCAGAAGGCGTCTATTTTAAGTGAAGTCGAGGCAGCCATCAGTGATCCGGAAGTGGAAGGAACAGGTATACAGGATGCTCTGAAGACACTGTTTAACGCGCTGACGGATTTTAGCGCCAACGCTGACAATGCCACACATGCCAACATTGTTATGACGGCATTTAAAGGCGTGGCACACACCCTGAACCAGTATGACCAGAAGTTAAAATCAATTGCCCAGCAGGAAAAAGAGAATCTGGCAATTGCGGTTAAAGATATTAATGCCAAGATTGAACAGATCACTCAGTTGAATAAAAGTATTACGGAAGAAGTATTTGTAAACCCGGATTATGATGGTATCAATTATGGTCCCAATGAACTGATGGATCAGAGAAATGTACTGCTGGATGACCTTTCCCGGTATGGAAATGTAAAAGTACAGCCCAGAGAAGATGGCGGTGTCCAGGTAACATTTAACGGCAAGGTCATCATTGATGCGGTAGGGGGGACTTATACCAGTAATGGGATCCGCCTTGGCGATGATGGAATATCCATGAGCTGGATCAGCGATTCCTCGGGAATTGGATTGGATACCGGCGCACTAAGAGGCTTTACAGAAATGCTCACCGGTGACAATTCACTCAGCAAGGGCATTCCCTATTACCAGAAAAAGCTGAATAATCTGGCAAATGCATTAGCACAGGCATTTAACCAGGTTGTACCGGATGACGGGGCAAAAGAAGGGGATAATCAATATAAGACATTACTGGAAGGTGAAAATGGTACAGTTACAGCTGGAAATATTACAGTAAGTGACGCATGGGCAAAAGACCCTTCCTTTATCTTAAGACCGGAAAACCCGGATGGCGGTACGGATAATGAATTTATTCTCGCAATGAAAGCTCTTCTGGATCAGGATATTCAGGTGGATGATGAATTTACAGGAACATTTAAAGAATACGTTACCTTTATTACGACTTCTTTGGGAAGTGACATTACTCTGAATAACGGAAGGCTGGATTCCTCTCTGTCAGTAGCTCAGAGCGTGGATGATAACAGAATGTCCGTATCCGGCGTATCCTTAAACGAAGAGGGTATCAACATGATGACCTATGATAAAGCATTTAAAGCCCTGAGCCGTTTGATGACGGTTATGGATGAGGAACTGGAAATGCTGATTAACAAGACCGGTATTGTAGGCAGATAGAGCCGAAATGCCGAAATGGAAAGAAAATACAGTAGATGGAAAGGAAAGCCACGCTTGTGGCGGTATTGCAGCAAAGTATGCAATAAGCAATGGGTGTAAATATGAGAATAACAGAAAATGGATTAACAAATTCCTATATGGCAAACTTAAACCGCAATATATCCAATTACGCTTCTTCAAATTTAAAGCTGTCATCCAGGCGTAATTTTAATCATGTTTCCGAAGATACGGCAACAGCTTCAAAAGCATTTGTTGTAAGGGATCAGCTGGCTAAAAATGATTCCTATATCCGTACCATCGAAAGTGCCAGAAGTGAACTGTCATCGGCTGAAAGCAGTATCAATACAGTAAGTTCCATGCTGCAGACCATATATGAGCGTGTGACAAAGGGAATGAGTGACAATGTTCCGGTGGTAGATAAGGAGTTAATAGCGAAAGAAATTGATGGACTGAAAGATTCCATCATGCAGACGATGAATGCCCAGTTTGGGGATAAATTTTTATTTTCAGGATCGGGAAATAAAAATGTGCCATTTACAGTGGGGGAAAACGGTAAACTGATGTTTAACGGAATCTCGGTAGATGAGGCAACGGCTGCAACTGATTTCGGGGAAAATAAAGAGATTTATCTGGATATTGGATTTGGCATGCAGGTATCCGGAGGCATCCTGGATCCCAAGTCAGCAATCAAGGTGTCTACCTCAGGGGCTGATGTACTGGGATACGGAAAGTCCAAAGATAAAGATGGAACGGAAATGTCCAATAATATATATAATTTAATTGATGATATCACAAAACAGCTGCGTGCCGGGGATACGGAAGGACTGGGCAAGACAGTAACCCAGCTAAAGAAACGGCAGAATTCCCTGTTGGGAACAATTGCAGAAATTGGAACCAGAGACAGCCTGCTGGAACGCACACAGGACAGGCTGGAGGCAGATCAGATCAACCTGAAAAAGCATCAGAATGAGCTGGAATCTGTAAATCTGGAAGAAGAATCCATTAATAATAAAAGCTATGAAATGGCATGGATGGTCACACTGCAGCTGGGGAATAAAATAATTCCGGCATCTATATTTGATTTTATGAGGTAATTTCAGGAGAGAGGTGTTGAAATATGAATGTATTGAAAATTACGACAACCCCGATTAAACTTTCTATGACATCACAAAAGGCCAGACTGGAATCAGAGATTCCGGCTCCGGAAGTGGAGATGGTTACGACCCATGGACATTTTAATATGAGGTCTAAAAATATAAAGGTAAACATTGATACTTTTAATACCAGGGAAAGCGCCGGTTTCCGCACTGCCAGAGGTTTAATGCAGGATTCCTATGATGCGGGCAGACAGGATGCCCTGGATGCTATTGCCCAGTATGCTGAGATTGGCAACCAAATGGCACAGATTCATAAGGGCGCAAATCTCCCGGACATTTTGTACCAGCAGAGAATGGTAAAAAGCGTGGCTACAGAACAGCGTTTTATTCCATCGGCAGGACCGGATATATCCTGGGAGCCAAATAGCCTGGAGCTGGAATATGTAATGGGGCAGGTTGAGTTTAAGCCTGAGGTAGCCATGTCTAGCAGAACATATATACCGGGGGATCTGACCATTGACGTGGAACAGTATCCGAAGGTGGAAATAGAATACGTGGCGGATCCCATCTACGTTCCGCCCAGCGCAAACCCTAATTACCAGGAAATCTAGAATATGATACAGCAGGACAGGGGAGGAACAGCTACATGCAGATAGAGACCAGAGATTTTGGTATTGTAAATATCAAAGAAACAAATATTATAACTTTTAAACAGCCTATTTTCGGATTTGAGGAATATACCCAGTTTGTAATGGTTTCAGACGGGAATATGGGTAACGGTATCTGCTGGCTGCAGTCAATAGAACAGAAATCAATATGCTTTATTTTAATAAACCCACTGGAGGTTTGTAAAGATTATGCCCCTGTTGTAATGCAGGACGTATTGTTTACCCTGCAGGCAGCTCCGGAGGATGAATTAGACTGCTGGGCAATCCTGGTAGTAGGGTCAGATTTTCGAAAGTCAACAGTAAATCTGAAAAGCCCGATTTTAATCAACCACAAAATGAAGTCTGCCATGCAGATCATTTTGGATCAGGATTATCCAATCAGAAAGACTATATTTGACGGGGGGAGCGAGAAAGAATAGATGCTTATTTTATCAAGAAAAGTAGGAGAGTCCCTGAAAATTGGAGATGATATTGAAATATTTGTCACAGAAATAAAGGGTGATAAAGTAAGACTTGGAATCTCGGCACCCTCTGAATTAAAAATAAACCGCACCGAACTGTATCTGACTGTGGAAAATAACAAAGAAGCAGCAGATAAAGTAGATCTGCTAAAAGTATTTCAGTTGTCCAGAAGTCTGCATAATAACGGGAATGAAACCGGAGATGAGGAATAAATGGAAGAAATAGAGAAACTAGTAACTTTAATGGAACAGAAGAAACAGTATTTTACATATTTCCTGAATGAAAGCAGTATGGCGGTGAACCTGACGCTTCCTGAAATCAGCAGGTATGAGAAAGCATTGGAAAAAAGGGGACAGCTGATACTGAAAATAGATGAATTGGATGGAAATATCCAAAGCATAACAGAAAATATGGTAAATGGAGCGGAGGCGTTAGCCGCAATGAAAAATACATGCAGTTATGGAAGCCTTACGCCTTCTTTACAGAGGTTGTTTGAAAGCGGTCAGGAGATCTTCCAAATAATTAATATGATACAGGAAACGGACCGCCAGGCGGCTGCTAATCTGAATCGGTTAATGGGAGAGGTACAAGATAAAATTAAAGAGAACAATAAGAACACAAAACTGGCAGGATATTACAGCCACCTGGATTACGGTGTGAAAAAAGGATTCCTGTATAACGAAAAAAGATAGGGGGAAGTTACATGTCGATAGAAACAGTAACAGGCGCTAAGAGCCGTAATATGATGCCTGGTCTGGTTTCGGGAATGGATACGGCGAGCATGGTGGACAGTATGCTGTCGGGTACACAGTCAAAGCTGGATAAGCAGAATGCAACAAAGCAGCAGATTCTGTGGAAACAGGAAATCTACCGGGATATTATTTCAAAAGCCAATGCATTTGAGACAAATTATCTGACATACAGCAGTTCAAAAAATATAAATTTCCTGTCAAACAGCTTTTATAATACCATGACAACTTCCAGTAGTTCATCAGCCATAAAAGTACTGTCTACGGGATCCAATGCACCGGGGAACATGTCTATTAAGGTCAATCACCTGGCTACCGCATATAAAGCCAAATCAACTACGCCTGTCTCAAAGAATCTGGAAGGGTCCATTGATGTGACAAAGCTGTTGGACGGTAAAACTTATTCGATTGATGTGACACTGGACGGAATCCGTAAGACAATTGAATTTCAGGGTATCAATGACCCGGGACAGACAGCAGATAAGAATATCCAGGATACCATCAATAATTTGAACCAGAATCTGAAATATGTATTTGGAAGTACGGTTCAGGCTGTAAAAAACGGAGGAAGCATCCAAATTGGGGCGAGCAGCGCAACCAATACCGTTACGGTAAATAAAACAGCTGTGAATGCCCAGGATGCAGATAAACCGGAAGATGCACTGGCATTGTTTGGACTGGCAGAAGGTGCTTCCAATAAAATCAATCTGAACCAGGAACTGGGCAAGGCATCTTTTCTGCAGGAGCTGACAGGAGATAAGTTTGAATTTTCCATTAACGGAAAAAAGATCAGTGTAGATAAAAACCAAAGCCTTGCGGAGGTAATTGGAGCTATTAATGGAAGCGGAGCCAATGTACGGGTTACATATTCCTCAAGCGAAGACCGGTTCATGATAGAATCCACTCTGATGGGAGATATCTCCGGTATTAAAATGGAGCAGACTTCCGGTAACCTGCTTTCCGTATTATTTGGTAAAGGAAGTGGAAGCGGAGTAACGGGAAGCAAGGTCACTGCAAATGAATTAAAGGCAAATAGCAGTATCGACAGTACGATTTTTGGAGCAATTTTGGACACTACGGATAAATCAAATGCGTCCATGACACTGAATGTAAACGGAATGCAGATCGGTGTAACCATTCCGGCAAACCCTGCCGATGTGCCCTACACGGAAACTGAATTTGTTCAGGCACTCAATAAGGCATTAGAAAGCAGATTCGGAAAAGATACAGACGGAAATGCAAATATTTCCCTTGAGATCAGCGGTGGACAGGCAGTCATACATTCCAATGATGGCTACAGTGTTCAAATAGACCGCACAGCAGATTTTAATATGATGGAAGCTCTGGGATTCGGGGAAGGACAGAAACAGGATGCAAATGAGGACACTTTATTAAGTGATCTTGGGCTAGGGGGTACAATTAACGTAAACGGAACCTCGCTCACGGTAAATCCTTCCTGGAGCCTGAAAGATTTTGCACGGGAATTGGAGAACGCCGGAGCCGGCACGGTTACTTTTGACAATGATTCCGGAACCTTATCCATCCAGGGAATATCGGGGAGCGGATTTACCCTGTCCGGGAGTGATGCAAACGGCAATGCACTTTTGAAAAAGCTCATTGGTAACAGCAGCATTACATTTAATACAGCGGATGCATCATTGGCGGAAACTGCGGGCAGTAATGCGGAGTTAGAGGTGAATGGAGTAGTCATAGAACGTAACAGCAACCAGTTCCTTTTGGATGGAATTACCATCCAGTTAATGGAAACAACCACGTCGGCTATTAGCTTGACAAGCGAACGCAATACAGATAAAATTGTAGAAGGAATCAAGGATTTTGTAAAAGATTACAATGAATTTATTGACGGAGTCAATAGCCTTCTTCATGAAAAAGCCATGTTTCAGCAGTACCCTCCGCTGACAGCTGCGCAGAAGAAAGAAATGTCAGAATCAGAGATTAAAATCTGGGAGGAAAATGCAAAAAAAGGACTTGTACGAAGTGATGATGACATCTCAGCCTTTTTAAGCAATATGCGTACGGCATTCTATACAAAACTGGATGAAGCTGGAATGGGCATTTATGATATAGGTATTGAAACTTCCTCTAATTATAAAGATTATGGAAAACTGGTCGTAAATGATGAGAAGCTTAAAGAAGCCGTAGCCAATAACATAGAAGGAGTCCAGAAGCTGTTCATGGCGGATAAAAAGGTCGTGAATGGGGAAGAACAGCAGGGCATCATGCGGCTGCTGGATGACTACATAAAAAAAGCTGTGAACTTAAGTTCCGGTTCTCCGGGTACCTTGGTTAGGACGGCAGGTGTTGCCGGAATGACCACAGAGACCATGAACTACATGTATGACCAGCTTAAAGGAATAGACCAGAAAATTGCACAGCTTAAAAACCAGTACACCACTGAATATAACCGGTACTGGAAGCAGTTTACCCAGATGGAAAAAATGATCCAGAACATGAATTCACAAGGCTCCTGGCTCACCCAGCAATTTTCATAAATAAAATGCAGTATCGCAGATTTGTCTGCGATATGCAGGAGGTATAAAATGCAAAATCCATATGAAAAATATAAACAGCAGTCTGTTATGACAATGACCCAGGGCGATATGGTAAAGTTATTGTTTGAAGAGGCTGTTAAACAATTAGAAAGAGGAACGGGCTGTATAAAGAATAAGGATATTCCGGGAAGCAATGATGCATTGCAGCGTGCCCAGAAAATATTTAACCACCTGCTCTCCACGCTGGACCAGCAGTATGAGATTGCCGGAAGTCTGGCTTCTTTATATGAGTTTTTTAACTATAAAATTATTCAGGCCAATATTAAAAAAGACCCCCGGGAGCTGGAGGACATCCTGCCTATGATTATAGAATTAAAGGATACTTTTGCCCAGGCGGACAAGCAGGCCAGGATACAGCAGAACGGATAAGGAGAACGTAAGAGATGTCATTGTTTGAAAATAATGCAGCGCAGGCACTCCGTAAAGGACTGGACGCTGCCTGGATCAGACAGCAGGTCAGCAGTCATAATATTGCCAACAGCGAGACTCCCGGATTCAAGGCCAAAACGGTGCGCTTTGAAGAAGTAATGCAGAAAGCAAAGGAAGGTACCGGGGATACAGGGGCACAATATAAAGCAGTTGTCAGTGAGGATCAGACCACGGCGGCAAGACCGGATGGGAATAATGTCAGCACAGAAAAAGAAGAGATGGATTTATGGGAAGCGTATTACCAATACTCTGCGATGACTAAGAGAATGTCTGCCAACTTGTCAAGCCTCAGATATGTGATTAATAACACAGGTAAATAAAAAGGATGTAAGCCAGAATACAAAATACGCAGGAGAAAGGGTGGGCAAAAGATGTCATTTTTAAATTCATTACATATTACCGGTTCGGCGTTAACTGCTGAACGGTTCCGGACAGATGTCATTTTGCAGAATATTGCAAATCAGAATACGACCCGTACAGAGAATGGGGATCCTTACCGCAGAAAACAGGTCGTGCTAAAGGAGCAGGAGCTGAATTTCAAGTCACAGCTGAATAAGGCACTGACAGGAGCGGATAAAGGGGGCGTTATAGCTTCAGAGGTAGTGGAAAGCCAGGAAGATTTTGTACCGGTATATAATCCCAGCCATCCCGATGCAAATAAAGAAGGGTATGTTATGATGCCCAATGTCAACAGTGCGGAAGAGATGGTAGACCTTATGGCTGCTACCCGGGCATATGAGGCTAATATTACTGCACTGAATATTGGCAAGGCAATGGCCATGAAAGCACTGGAGATTGGCAAATAAAAACAGGGGCGGTGTTCTGCTTGAGGAAAAAGAATAGAAATCAGGGAGGAGGACAGGAGTGGCTCAATACCTATGCGGATATGATCACTCTTGTACTTACTTTTTTTGTACTGCTGTACAGTATTTCCAATGTAAATATATCCAAGCTTGAGAAGGTTGCGGAGGCCATGCAGAAGAAGCTGGGAATCGAAGCAACGATAGATATTTCAGAGGTGGATCCGAATCTAAAGGTGCCTGCTATTTCAGAAGACAAGTCTAAGAATCCGGACCAGGTTACTGCGGAGACAGAGAGTCTGACTTCCCGGACGATGGAACAGCTTACAAATGAAATAAAGGCCACCATTACAGATAATAATGTTGATGCTTCGGTAGTAAAAGAAGATGATGTAGTTTATATCAGGTTCAAAAATGACCTTTTGTTTGATCCTGACAGTGCCGTGCTGCGGGAATCCAGTATTAATCTGATTGCACAACTTGGCAACAGTTTTAAAAAGGCGGAAAATGAGATTTTAGCAATTTATATAAACGGACATACTGCAGAGGCAGTATCCCCGGTAAATGACCGGCTGCTGTCATCCCAGAGAGCGGATAATGTGGCGATCTATCTGGAAGAACAAATGGGGATTGCCCCCAAAAAGCTGATTTCCAGGGGATATGGCAAAAATTATCCCATAGCTGATAATGCCACAAAGGAAGGCAGAGATGCCAACAGGCGTGTAGATATGATAGTACTTGGAAAGGATTTCAGCGTTTCTGATATGGATAAAGAAGGGGGAACAGAATTTGATCCCTTGTCACCGGTTGAGGTGCCGGATGCACTTAACAATCCATCGGAATAAATGCTAAAAATGTGGCATTGCTGGAAAGTGATAAGAAGTGATAAAGACATATGATTTTAAGTCTCCTAAGAAATTTACAAAAGAGCGGATGGGAATGGTGGAAAATCTGTATGAAGGTTTTTCCAGATCCCTGGCAACGTATCTCACCGGCCTTTTGCAGGTATTCTGCGAGATTGACGTTATAAAGATTGAGGAGCGGAGGTATGGAGAGTTCAGCGGGGCACTCAGTGATGAATCCCTGTTTGGGCTTATTAACCTGATTCCGGGGATTAAAGATTATAATGAATCTCCCATGGTATTACAGCTGGACCCCGCAATGGGATTTTTCATGATTGAACGTGTTCTTGGGGGTTCCGGAACAGGATATCATCTTTCCAGGTCTTTTACAGACATTGAAAAGGCAATACTGGAATACCTGATGAAGAAGATAACGTTTTTTATTCAGGATGCATGGTGCGGCTATATGGATATTAAGGCCGATCTGTCCGGTATTGAGACGAATGCCCATCTGCTGCAGATGAGTGCTCCCGAAGATGTGGTTGTGGTGGTGGAGGAGGAAGTACATATTCAGGATTTTACCGCCAGGCTGCAATTAGTAATGCCCGCTGCAAATGTGGAGGAGCTGACATCAAAATTCGGATTCCGCTATGCCCAGCAGATGCGTAAGCAGGATGAGGAAAAAGGACAGATCCGAAAAGGGTATATTACCCAGCACCTGCTTGAATCCGAGGTGGAGCTTCGTGCTATTATCCAGGAATTCCAGCTTAGTACCCAGGAGATACTGGGACTTCAGGTGGGGGATGTAGTTCCTCTGAATAAAAATATAAACAGTAATATAGACATCGTCATTGATGATATGGAATGCTTTAAGGCTAAGATTGGCCGAACGAAATTAAGGAAGGCAGTTCAGATCACAAAGGTTTTGTAATCTGGAGGGAATAGAGATGATAAAGATGGATATGGATGCGGTTGCAGAACTTGTATCAATGGCAATGACATCAATAAGCAGTACCCTGACGGTGCTTCTGGGTAAAAAGGTTCACATATTCAAACCAAAAGCAGAACAGATACTGGAAACGGATCTGGAGCAGTTATTTCCAAGCCCTTTTTTAGCGGTAGGTGTATCCTTGCAAAGAGGAGATATAAAGAGCAGACAATTCTTTATGTTTCATAAAGAAACTTCGCAAATGATTGCCAATATGGTCATGGGTGCGGAACAGAATATATATGGCGGCAAAATTGATGATATTTCACTTAGCATACTTAGGGAGGTTGCCAGCCAGTGCCTTCGGTCATCGGAAGAAGCTTTTGGTGAGTTTTTGGGAAAGAAAGTTGAACAGGAGCTTCTGGACATTTCGGTCATAGAGACATCCGGGGATCTGAATGCCCAGCCTCCTTTATTTAAAGGAGAGCAGTGCATCGGAATCAGTGCCAGGATGAAAGTAGACGGAATCATAGATACTGATTTCTATGGCGTTGTATCTGACAGAATGCTGGAATGCCTTGGAATTGATGTGGGCAGACGAGAAGATGAAAAAATGCCTGGATCTGAGAAAAATCTGAAGGCAATTGCAGTAAAAAATATCAGGTTTCCGGAATTTAAAGTGACAGAAGAAGAGTACAGCGTAAAAGAAATCGATCAAAGCAGAGATAAAATTCGCGATATTTCATTGGATGTATCTGTGCAGATAGGAAAAGCAGTCTGTACAGTGCGGGATATTCTGAATCTGGAAAAAGGGCAGATTATCGTACTGGATAAACAGGCAGGTTCCCCTGCTGATGTAGTGGTAAATGGAGTCCATATAGGAAAAGGTGATATGATCGTTTTAGAAGATCAGTTTGCTGCACGGATTACGGAAATTATTGATAAGAGGGAATAGTAATGCTGAAGATGCTGTTTTATTGCCTGGTGCTGATCGGTGTATTGGCACTGGCATATTATACTACAAAACTCATAGGAAAAACTACAGGTGTGAAGCAGACCCAGGGAAACATGAAGGTTCTGGACAGAATGCCCCTGACCCGTGACAGCTATCTGCTTGTGGTTGAGGTTGAAAACAAAATTTTGCTTTTGGGGGTTTCCCAGGCAGGAATTACAAAGCTGGAAGACCTGGAGGCGTATACGAAAGACAGTCCCATAGAAACGATGGATTTTAAAGCTGCATTCTTAAAACAGCTGAAAGAAAATACCAGTCGTTTTGGCGGGCACAGGAAGAACGGTGAGGAGAAATAATGCAAACCCAAATATTGCCAAATAAGAGATTGATTAAATATGGTGCCATAACAGTTTTTTCCTTACTTGTGGTTGTGGTACTCTTTTTTTGCTGTAAAAATAATGTTCAGGCTTCGGGAATTTCAGTTAATGTTACGGATGGAACCGGGAAAACAAATGGAATGGACACGATGGATGTGCTGTTCCTTTTTCTGTTTCTGGCAGTAGTGCCTTCCATGGTCCTGATGATGACCAGTTTTACCAGGATTATAATATCTCTGTCATTTTTAAGAAGTGCATTGGGAACGCAGCAGTCACCGCCGAACCAGGTTTTAATAGGACTTGCCGTGATTCTGTCACTTTTCATAATGGCGCCGGTCATTGATGAAGTAAATGAGAGGGCTTACCAGCCATATCAGGAAGGAAACATTACCAGGGAACAGGCAATGGATGTGGCGCAGGAACCGATTAAGAAATTTATGTTAAAGCAGACGGAGAAAAAGAGCCTGGATTTATTTATGGAGATATCTAAGACAAAGCTGCCTGAAATAAAGGAAGGGGAAGGGCCTGAGCGTTATATGCCCCTGAAACTGACCGTGATTGTACCTTCTTTTATTCTAAGTGAATTAAACAGGGCTTTTACGATAGGCTTTCTTATATTTATTCCATTTCTGATTATAGACATGGTAGTGGCGAGTACCCTGATGTCAATGGGAATGGTTATGCTGCCGCCCACAATGATAGCGCTGCCCTTTAAAATCCTTTTATTTGTATTGGTAGACGGCTGGGGCATGATGATTAAGACGCTTGTCCAGGGATTTCGTTAGGAGGTAAGTATGAGTACAGGTGATGCACTTGGAATATTAAAAGAAGCTCTTTTGGTGGCATTTGAGCTGGCAGGTCCCATGTTGATATTAAGTATTGTGGTGGGGCTGATTATCGCTATCTTTCAGGCAGCCACACAGATACATGAACAAACGCTGACATTTGTTCCCAAACTGATTGTAATCGCTTTGGTTTTGCTGTTTTTGGGATCCTGGATGTTTAATGTGTTTGATGAGTTTTTTCAAAAGGTTTTTACTCTAATGGCGTCTGTCTGAACAAGTCAAAAACCCGCCGAAAGGAAATGTAGAGGAGAACATGATGGACGAGGTATTAGGGTATTTTAATGTCTTTCTTCTTGTCTTTGCAAGAATGGGGGGAATGATTTTGGCAAATCCCATTTTTGCCAGAAGAAATGTACCGGCGCGCGTCAAAATAGGGCTTGTATTAGCGGTCAGCCTGCTGCTTGCACCGAATCTGGATGGAACGGCAGTTGCTTCACTGAATGATTTTGAGATGATTACCATAATGGTTAAAGAGGTTATGTTTGGATTTGGGCTGGGTTTCGTGTTTTATTTCTTCTTTTATATGCTCTATGTAGCAGGAGATTTGATGGATACCGTATTTGGTCTTGCTATGTCAAAGATATTTGATCCCATGTCGGGAGTGCAGATGTCATCAATCGGCAATTTCCTGACCATTTTATTTATTCTTTACTTTTTTGCAACAGGAAGCCATCTGATCATGATTAAAATATTTACCTATTCTTATGAACTGGTGCCTTTGGGCAACTTTTCTTTTAATCTGACGGTAATAAGCAACTTTTTTATTGATATATTTTCGTCTGCGTTTTTACTATGCATTAAACTGACGCTGCCATTTGTGGCAGCGGAGCTGATTGTAGAAGTAGCTATGGGCATCCTTATGAAGCTGGTGCCCCAGATACATGTATTTGTGATTAATATGCAGTTTAAGATTTTGACAGCAATTCTCCTGATGTTCTTTTTTGCACAGCCCATGGGAGATTTCATTGATCGTTATATCGGAACAATAATTACGGAAATGCAGAAGTTTATGCAGTTAATATAGAAGTAACAGCGCAGCAAAAGGGGGGAGCATAGTTGGCGGCAGATGAAAAAACAGAGAAAGCCACTCCTAAGCGGCGTCAGGATGAGAGGAAAAAAGGCAATGTTTTTCAAAGCCATGATGTAGTCACAGTACTGACTATGCTGGTAAGCTTTAATGCTCTTAAATTGCTGTCACCGCAGATGTATGAAAATATAACCAGATGCATGGAATCTTTTTTTGGCTATGCATCCGATGTTAGTGTGATAAATCCCGATAATATCGGAGAGATGCTTACAAATGGCCTGATTCTGTTCTTTTTAACAGCGATTCCCATACTTATGGTGGGAATTGTAGGGTCGGTCGTTGCCACCGGGATTCAGACTCGTATGCTGTTCTCGGCAGATGCATTTAAGTTCAAAGGGAACAGGATTAATCCCTTGCAGGGTTTTAAAAGGCTTTTTTCCGTCAGATCTATCGTAGAAGTGCTCAAAGCCCTTATTAAGATATCTGTGCTTGGTATTATGCTGTATCAGCAGATTGAGGACAGAATCAGGGAATTTCCACGGCTGATGGATGGGTCTGCAATTGGGGCTGTAACTTTTATCGGTGATACCATTGTTTCACTGGTAAATACAGTAGGGATCATCTTCCTCTTCCTGGCATTGTTCGACTACCTTTACCAATGGTGGGATTACGAGAAGAATCTCCGCATGAGTAAACAGGAAATAAAAGAAGAATACAAGCAGACAGAGGGTGATCCTCAGATAAAGGGAAAGATTAAGGAAAAGCAGCAGCGGATGGCTAACATGCGAATGATGCAGAAAGTCCCTGAGGCAGATGTGATTATCCGTAATCCAACCCACTACGCAGTAGCACTGGCTTATGACCCGGAAAATAATATGGCACCCATGGTAGTCGCAAAAGGTGCAGATAAAATAGCTCTGAAAATTGTAGAGATCGGAGAGGAAAACGGGCTGTATATAGTGGAGAACAAGCCTCTGGCAAGAGGCTTATATGATTCTGTGGAAGTTGATATGGAGATCCCGTCTAAGTATTATGAGGTAATTGCAGGCATATTGGCATTTGCATACGAACTGAAGAATAAAAAGCTTTAAAACATGAGGGCAGAAGTGTAAAGGCGTTTTCATTACATAGGAGGCAGTATGATATTACTGGATAAGGTTACAAAAGTATATCCCAACGGCTACAAAGCAATTGATAATCTGAGCCTTAAAATAGAGGCCGGGGAGTTTGTGTTTTTAGCGGGGAACAGCGGGGCCGGGAAAACGACGCTGTTAGATTTAATGTTAAAGGATACAGAACCCACATCAGGAAGGATTAGCATAAATGGAATACAATTATCCAGGCTGAAGAAACGGCAGATATACCGTTACCGAAGATTTATTGGGACAGTATTTCAGGATTTCAGATTGTTTGAGGACTTTAATGTCTACGAAAATGTAGCATTTGCCCAGAGGGTAGTGGAAGCCGAACCTGCCCGGATTCGGGAAAGGGTTCTTGAGGTACTGGAGCTGGTGGGCATGAAATATAAGAAGGATTATTTACCGGTACAGCTATCCGGGGGAGAACGGCAGAAAGTGGCTATCGCCCGGGCGATTGTGAATCAGCCTGTTTTACTGCTGGCAGATGAACCAACCAGAAATCTGGATAGAAAGAGTGCAATTGAGATCATGGATTTAATTGAACGGGTAAACCAGAAGGGGACGACTGTAGTAGTGGTTTCACACAACAGTGAGATCATAAAAGCTATGGATAAGCGTGTAATTACATTTTCCTATGGCAGGATAATCAGCGACAGTAAATGGGGAGGGTATTTATATGGAATTTAGTACACTTTCTTATTTAATAAAAATGGGGCTGAAGAATATCCGCAGGAATAAGGTATACATGATAGGATCTGTTGTGACTATGTCCATTTGCATATTTTTATTTGGTATTTTTTTTATTTCTATGTCAAATGTGGAAAGCATATTAAAAACGGCAGAAGATGAGATGTCTATTTTAGTATTTTTCCAGGAGGGAATAGAAAAAAATAAAATTGAAGAGATTGGTAAACAGATCAGGCAGCAGGCAAACGTAATTGAGACAAATTATGTATCGGCTGATGCAGCATGGGAAGAATTTCAGAAAAAAATATTTGAAGATGATGAAACCGTAGCTGATGATTATAAGGATACAAATCCATTGGCTCAGTCTGACCACTATATGGTACGAATCAGTGGAATCGAAAACCAGACGGGATTTGTAACCTATGTAAAGGGGCTGGAGGGAGTGCGTAAAGTCACGCATTCAGAGACTACCGTGAGATTGCTCAGCACGGCTAACCGCGTTTTGGCTATGCTTACGGCGGGATGTATGCTGCTTCTGGTTCTGATATCCCTGTTTCTTGTAAACAACACACTTGCCGTAGGTATGGAATCCAGAAAAGATAAAATCAAAGTAATGCAGCTTATGGGGGCAAAACCTTCGTTTATAAAGGTTCCGTTTATCGTAGAAGGACTATTCATAGGCATATTTGGGACAGGAATTCCATTATTTGTTCTGTTCATCGTCTATGAGTGGGTGATGGAAAATGTAAATCTGACTTTAGGAATATTTCAGAAGGGGATTCCGTTTCTTTCTGCATCATCCATTTTCCCGGTATTAACGGTAATCGCAGGTATTCTGGGAATAGGGACCGGGCTGTTTGGCAGTCTGTTCACGATAAAAAGGCACTTAAAGGTTTAGGTGCCGTTTCACATTACAACAGATATATGGGCTACTGATAAATACGAAAGGGCGGGGATAAGCTTGCGGAAAGTATATAGTAAATTTTTACCGGCAGTGGTTCTAATGTTATTAGCCATACCGCCGGTATGTGTTGGAGCAGTTCCGGAAAGTAAAGAGACGGCAGCAGCGGCAGATCAGACAGAGACGGCGAGTAAGAGTGCTGGGGTTCAGACAGAGACGGCGAGTAAGAGTGCTGGGGTTCAGGCGGAGGCAGCGGGTAAGAATGCTGGGGTTCAGGCGGAGGCATTGAAAGAAGAACTGCAGTCCGAATTTAAAAAACTGGATAAGCGCCTGCAGGATTTGAACGGTGAATTTAACAGCCTGGAACAGCGTACAGATGAAAAACAGGCCCAGACTAAGGAAATTAAGAAACAGATTACTGATGCAAAAAAGGCGGAAAAGAAAAAAAGAAAAAATATGATGAAACGCATACAGATGATATACGAATCAGGAGGTATCACCTATGCGGATGTATACGCTGCGTCCTCGGGGATTGGAGATTTTTTTAATTCGGTAGAACTGGTAAAGGATATGGGAGAGTATGACAAGAAAGTATTACAGGAATATCGGGAAAGCCGGACTGTCTTAAAACAAAAAAAGGAAGAATTAAAAAAAGAACAAAAAGAACTGGAATCGCTGAAAAATGACGTGGATGGAACCAGGGGAGAGATTTCAAGATTGTTAAAAACAGCTTCTCAAAAATTAGAGAGGTGTGAAGCTGAACTAAAATCTTTACAAAAAGACGATGATGCAGAGAGTGATAACATCACTGCTAAAAATATTGCAGACGAATTAATTATTAAAGCCCAGAAGAAAAGCGGAGAGCAGCTGGATAAGGAAAAGGCAGAAAAGAATGCGGTACAAAAGCTGGCAGACGAAGAAAAGGCGCTGGCAAGGAAGGTAATACCTGACAGCAGTATGTATCAGCCATCAGGGAATGCCGGGCAGTCTGAGGTCCTCTATAATAGTATGGCACCCAATATGGATGTATCTGCAGATGATCAGACACTTCTTGCATGCATTATTGAATGTGAAGCCGGTAATCAGAGTATGGAGGGAAAAGTGGCGGTAGGAGATGTTGTACTCAACAGAGTGAGAAGTGATCAGTTTCCAAATACAATTTACGGCGTTATATATCAGGAGGGCCAGTTTGTACCGGTGGCGGAAGGAATTATGGCTGCAGCACTGGCAAGAGGCCCAAATGCATCCTGCGTAGAGGCAGCAAGACAGGCCTTAAGCGGAGTCAATTATGTTGGAAATGCTTTGTTCTTCAGGACGAATAACGGAAGGCCTGGTCAGGTAATCGGTGCTCATGTATTTTATTAAACTATTTTACCAAACCTGCGCCACGCCACTTACATCTCTGAAAGCGCCCACATACAAAAATAGTATAGATTTCTGCCCCGATTTATTATAAGATAAATCTGTGGGAGGGGGCAGAAAGATGAAAGTAGTTATTAAGAGAATCCCAGAGGATAAAACGGAATATGCAGCGCTGCATGTACATGAGGTAACACCTCAGACCGAACTGATTACATCTTATATAGAACATGAGGAATATAATGCAGTTATTGTTCCCTGTACTGCAGACGGAAAGATTTACAGGATCCCAAGTGAAAGTATATATTTGATTGAATCGGTTGGAAATGTTCAATATGTACATACAAAAGAGAAGGTGTTTGAATCTTCAAAAAAGCTATATGAGCTTGAAAAAATGCTGCCCGTAAAATTTGTCAGAATTAACAAATCCGTTATACTGCATTTAAATAAGGTAATGGTATACAGTCCACTTGCCAACGGGCTTATGAAGGCGGAGCTGGATAACGGGAAATCAGCCTATATTTCAAGAAAATATTTAAAGGAGCTGAGGAATTTAATTCGGGAGGGATTAAGATGAGTGTGGATAATTTGAAGGAATGTGGATTAAAGGGCAGTTTTTTGGGATTAGTGTTGATGATAAGTTCAATATTGACAATGAGCTTTATAAACGACATAAAAGGTATGGTAATGATTTTTCCGTATTTTCCTATTGTTGTAATTGTATATTTATTGATAGGAAACCTCTTATGGTATCTTCATATAGGTCCTTCGGGAGGGCATAGCAGCTGGTTATCAGGTGCTGCAGTTAATTATTTAATTCTACCTTTTGCTATGTTGGTTTCGTTGCTGCCAAAAGAATTGCGGTATATTATACTCGTAAATATTGCAGTATTGATCTTCCTGTGGTTTGTGGATTATCTGTCGCTGAAAAAAATTGCGGATGAGTTAAATCATGGTATGCCTGTAAGAAAAGTCTCCCTGGTCGTAGACCTAAATGAAAATCCTGCAACAATGGAAGCATATTTCAATGAAATTGAAAAGTATTGTGCCTCCAATAAATGGGAATTAGAATTTGTTAAGAAAGAGAAGCCTGCTTTGGTCAGGATAGACGGAAAAAGCTATCGGGTTAAGTTGGGATTATATTATACGCCTATTGGAACACCGGTATATACAATGACTTTTTCCAGCGTAAACGAATAATACACCAAGGGAGGAATACCAGAACTGAACAACTGGTATTCCTCCCTTTTTTATGAATAATCTCTCGGAATCTCTAAGCCAGTAAATTCAAGGCTCTCAGATTCCTTTTTT
>UQCR01000053.1 GCA_900539655.1 uncultured Robinsoniella sp. | reverse complement strand
AAATATATTTTTATTCGAATTAAATAAATACCGCCATCCCCATAACCGGGAATAGCGGAATTAACATTTTATAATTCAATTTTATTAAAAATAACGGTCTTTTCTTTCAAAGAAATTTTTCCAGCCTGATATCCATATTCCGTTAATTCTTTTTTATAATTCAAAAAAGAATGATCTATCTCAATTCCTGCAATCGTTTTAATTTCTTCAAATGTCAGTTTAAGTGAGGGACTGCCGTTTTCTTTCACATATTCCCAAAGAGGATTATATTTGCTCATGACATATAACTCCTTTCCATATTTCCATTTATCTGTGAGTCATATTTTACCACAAACATATATGAAAGTCATCTTTTAACTATTTCAGTCGTCAAAATCATCGTAATCATCAAAATCATCGTGATCGTCATCTATAAATTCATATTTATCTTCCAGATAATTTTCTATGCTGTCTTTATAATCTTCCAATTTGTCCAGCTTCCTGTCCAGAGACTTCCTCTGGCGATAGGATAATTTCCCGTCATGATAAGCATCTTCTATCTGGTCATCCAAACGATCCGCCTTTCGGTCAATTGCATCCAGTTCCCGTTCAAACTTCAGATATTGCTGTTTAGCAGAAGCAGCATCCGTTCCCACTTTAGTACTCTTGATATTACTGTAAACTTTATCATACTGCTTCTTGTAACCTTCAATTTTCTTTTCCTGCTTTTTTACAGACATCCCTTTTTTCTTATTCTGAACTGTAATCTGGAAGTCTGCTTTTATTTTTGTATTCTTAATCCTTACTGAGATGACTGCGTTGCCTGTTTTCAAAGCTTTTACTTTCGTATCATCATCTCTTTTATCCAACACCTTTACCACTTTGGAATCACTGCTGCTCCATATAATATTACGGTCTTTTACTTTTGCACCCTCCGGTCTGATTTCGCTGTCCAGATCCATGGTCTTACCCACCTGCATGGTGTTTGTGTCCGCTTCAATTACAATCTGCTCTGCTTTCGGTGCCGCTAAAGCGGTTGCTCCCATCACAAGAAATGTGCAACCCATTAAAAACATTGTTTTTACCATCTTATTCTTCATCATAATTACTTTCCTCCTTCATCAATCGTCATCATCCAGTTCCCCGTCATCGTCTGAATCATCGGCATCATCGATATCATCATCCCAGTCATCCTCGTCATCCTTATCTTCATCCAAGTCTTCCCGATTCTCGGCTTCAATCTTATCATCCAAGTCTTCCCGGTTCTCGGCTTCATTCTTATCTTCATCGATATCATCATCCGAATCATTGACATCATTGTGATCGTCATCAAAATCATCTGAATCCTCCGGGGCCTCACCCTGATTCCTGCGTTTCTCCCGACCTGTTGACGGCTTCTGCTGCTTATTCAGGGAATTATCCGACTCTTCGCTTTCTTCAATAATATCTTCCACATTTTCCAGGATCGATTCATCAGACTCATAGCCTTTCATATCTGAAATGTCAATTCCTCTCATTTTGATTAACCGGGCTAATTCCTGCATAGTCATTTTTGCTGCCTCTTCCAGCTTCAGTTCCGGGTCTTTCTCACTTAACTTTAACAAAAAAGCAGCCTTTCCATGGGAAATATTATATTGTCTGGCAAGCCTTGAGATTTCTTCATTGCTTGTAATTTCCTGGTTATAAATAACCCCTTTTATATTCTTCTGATCCAGTACCTGACGGATATCCCCTACTATGGACTGACAGATTTCATCTGCCTTCTTTGTATCTTTGTTCTCCACGGATACCAGTATTGAATTATTTACCTCGGTAATATAGCCCTTTCTTACCATAGACCCTATGAGTGCATTTACAGCCGTGTTCAGTTCTACATTTTTCAGATTCATATCTGATAAAATAATTTCACCATCTTTATTAAGTGCTTTCACATCCATAACCTGGTTCCTTCGGTTTGTCTGAATCTCCACACTTGGATTGACATCAATATCAATGGTTGAATCGATCTGATTATTCCAAAATACACGGATACCCAATACCAGAATCAGGCAGGCTGCTAACGCTGCTGCTCCCCGGAAAATTGTATGTATTTTTTTCCAGGATTTTGCCTCATCCATCAGCCAGTCTTCTTTTTGCAGCTTTTCATTTGATGACGCTGCCACTTTTTCAAATACGTCAGGAGTAATGTCTTCTATTGCCTGTTTCAATCCTTGCCCGATCTTTTGCATTTTTAAGACATCCTCCCTTCTATGTAATTGCGTAGTTTCTTCATTCCGCGGTTATATTTAGACAGTACTGTAGAAAGGGGGAGTTTTACTAAAGCTGCAATTTCCCGGTGCTTCATACCGGTATTGGCATGCAGAATAATGATCTGTCGTTCCTCATCCCCTAAAATGGAAAATGCTGCTTCCAGCAACAATTTATTTTCCTTATCTTCTACTGCTGAAAAATCCAGCATATTCTCTAGCTCTTCATAAGGTGATGTCTGAGTATTTTTATCTTTTCGAATCTTCATGTAAGAGAGATTTCTTGCTATGGTAAATATCCAGGCGAGAGGCTTTCCCTGCGGTTTATACAAATGTGCCCCCGTTTTGATCTTAATATATGTCTCCTGCAGAATATCCTCCGCATCATACTGATTCTTCAATATGGATAAAATAAATCCATAGACTGCCTGGTATGTCTGGTAGTACAGCGTCTCTAATGCCTGTACATCTCCCTCTGCAATCTGAATAAATAACTCTTCTTTCACAATCTGACCCAGCCGTTTAATTTCATTTTGCTCTTCCGGAATTAAACAAAATAGAATCATTCGTATTTCACCTGTATAAGATTGTCTCTTTCCCTTTCTGATTAGTTAATGCGTGATGCAGCCGTTTTATTGCATGAAAATAAAAATTATTTGAAATATTTTCCAATATGCTGTAGTTAAGATTATTCTACCATATCAGGCGGGCATCAACAATCACATAAAAAGGGCCTATGCCCAACATCCTTCCATCAGATATTGAGCATAAGCCCTGCTTTCTATTCTATTACTTGAACTCTATTTACTCTGTCCGTAATAAGCACCCTCGCCATGTTTCCGGTAATAATGTTTATCCTGCAGTTCCTGTGGTGCAGGCATAACCTGACTGTTAATGCGTTCGCAGCGTGCAGCCATTTTTGCCACTTCCTCTAAAACAACAGCATTATGTACCGCTTCATGTCCGTCTTTACCCCAGGTAAACGGCCCATGGTTTTTGCATAGTACTGCCGGCATAGCCTTGTAATCATTTTTCTTGAAATAATCAGCGATCAGAAGTCCCGTATTTTTTTCATAAGCATCATCGATCTCATCCTTATTCAGGCATCTCAAGCATGGTACCTCACCATAGAAGTAATCTGCATGTGTCGTTCCATAGCATGGAATGCTTCTTCCGGACTGTGCCCAGCTGGTAGCCCAGGAAGAATGGGTGTGCACAATTCCGCCTATTTCCGGAAATGCCTTATATAATTCTACATGGGTAGGCGTATCGGAAGAAGGATTGTATTTTCCCTCTACTTTATTGCCCTCAAGATCCATAACTACCATATCTTCCGGTTTTAATTCATCATAGGGAACACCGCTTGGCTTGATTACAAATAACCCTTTTTCTCTGTCTATTCCACTGACATTTCCCCAGGTAAACGTAACCAGACCGTATTTCGGCAATTCCATATTGGCAAGGTAAATCTCTTTTTTCAATTCAGCTAACATATTAATTCTCCTTACGTGCTTCCGCTTTGATGGTTTTCAGGCGCTTCATCACATCATTTGCACCGCGTCCAAAGTAGTCATGCAAAATCTTGAATTCTGCATAAAGTTTCTTATATGCTTCAACATTTTCCGGGATCGGCTTATAGGTCTTCTCTTCTACTTTTCCCATTACCTTTGCAGCATCAAAGATAGAGTCATATCCGCCGTTTGCAGAACCTGCTGCCACCGCGCCAAACATCGCTGCGCCAAGTGCAGGAGACTGATCGGATGCACCGATAAAGATCTCTTTTCCGGTTACGTCCGCATAAATCTGCATCATCATAGGATTTTTCTTGGAGATACCGCCGCATGCGTACAGTTCGTCAACCGGAACACCGGACTCTTCAAATGTTGTAATAATCATATTTTTGCCATACGCAGTTGCTTCTATTAATGCACGGTACATTTCTTCCGGTTTGGTTGTCAGAGTCATTCCCATCATTAAGCCGGTCAGATCCACGTCTACAAGGCAGGAACGGTTTCCATTCCACCAGTCAAGTGCAAGAAGCCCGCTTTCACCGATTTTTAATTTGCTGGCTTTTTCCGTGAGCAGCTGGTGGATTCCCATGCCCTTAGCTTCTGCCTCATCATAGTAAGCCTTTGGTACGCAGTTTTTAACAAACCATTCAAAATGGTCACCTACACAGGACTGGCCTGCTTCATAGCCATAGAATCCCGGAAGCACGCCATCTTCTACAACTCCGCACATACCCGGTACTACTTTTTCCACTTCACTAACCATAATATCACAGGTAGAGGTTCCAATTATCATCAGCATTTTATTTGGCTCCGTGATACCAACCGCCGGTACTGCAACATGAGCATCTACGTTGCCTACCGCAACGGCTGTTCCGGCTTTTAAACCAATCTTGCATGCCATCTCTTCTGTTAATTCCCCTGCTTTCGCTCCCTGAGGATAAATATCCGTACTGAGCTTATCTTCCACCAGATTTTCAATTCTCGGATCCAGTGCTTTATAAAATTCCTTATCAGGATAACCTTTTTGTTTATGCCACAGCGCTTTATAACCTGCAGTACAGCTGTTTCTTGCTTCTTTTCCGGTTAACTGCATGGTTACCCAGTCAGCTGCCTCCATAATTCTGGCTGCTTTATCATAAATATGTGGCGCTTCATCCAGAATCTGCATAACTTTTGGTACTAACCATTCGGAAGAAATCTTGCCGCCATATCTTGCAAGGAAATCTTCGCCTCTTTCTTCTGCAATCTGGTTCAATTTATTTGCCTGACCCTGAGCCGCATGATGTTTCCATAACTTCAGCCATGCATGAGGTTCTTTTTTCAGATCTTCATGGAAACAAAGAGGTGTGCCCTTTTCATCCACCGGCAGAATTGTACATGCCGTAAAATCAATGGACATACCGATGACATCAGCCGGATTTACCTTTGATTCCTTCAATACAGCTGGAATGGTAAGTTCCAGTACTTCCAGATAGTCAGCCGGATGCTCCAGTGCCCAATCCGGACCCAGTTTTGTTCCGTCTGGAAGAAACTCATCCATAACACCATGTGTATATTCTTTTACAGCCTGTGCCAGAATTTCCCCATTTGAGACGTCAACCAATACTGCACGTCCTGATTGTGTTCCATAATCCACACCAATTGAATATTTTTTCTCCATTGTCCACATTTCTCCTTTAACTTTATTCATTTTATACCCATCGCGTATTCCAGGCATTATAATATTTTTTCAGCCTTATCCACATATCTCAAAATTCGGTTCTATCTGTAATAAACCTCTCCTAAACGCAAATCACTTCTGAAGTTACGGATACTCGTATCCTTGTCAATATAAACCGCTTCAATACCCATTGCTGCTGCCCAGTCGCCCATCTGCTCTGCATCCAGGTCATAGGAGAATGCTGTATGATGTGCTCCGCCTGCATAGATCCAAGCTTCTGCCCCTGTTGCAAGATTTGGTTCCGGTGTCCAGAATGCAGTAGCTACCGGAAGTTTCGGCATTGGTTTTTCTACCTTTTTGCAGTTTACATCATTGATAATCAGGCGGAAACGGTTCCCCAGATCTACCAGTGAAGTTGCCACTCCTTTTCCTTCCTTAGAAGTAAATACAAGGCGTGCCGGATCTTCTCTGTCACCCATAGACAGAGGATTTACTTTTATGCCGATAGGACCCTCTGCAATTGTTGGGCAAACTTCCAGCATATGAGCCTGTAAGATTCCTTCTTTACCCGGTACCAGATTGTAGGTATAATCCTCTAAGAAAGAAGTACCCTTAGCGTCTTTCACGCCATCCGCCATAATCTTCATAAGGCGTACCATTGCTGCGGTTTTCCAGTCACCTTCACCGCCGAATCCATAACCTTTTTCCATCAGCCTCTGGATAGCGAGTCCGGGAAGCTGCTGCAGTGAGCCCAGATCACCAAAATGTGTTACGATTGCCTGGTAGTTCTTCTCTTCCAGGAAACGTTCAAAACCGATTTCAATACCTGCCTGAACCGCAACGTGTCTGCGGAATTCCAAGGGATCTCTGCCCTCTAAAATCATTTCATATTTATCATAATACTCTTCCACTAATACGTCAATGTCACCAGCACTTACATTCTGGACATATTCTGCGATTTCATTTACCGGGTAAGCATCGATTTCCCAACCAAATTTAATCTGTGCTTCCACCTTATCGCCTTCGGTAACTGCTACATTTCTCATATTGTCAGCAACACGGCATACGCGGATATGGCTGCTTTCCATGATACCCACAGCCGTTCTCATCCACTGTGCAATTCTTTTTTGTACCGCTTCGTCATCCCAGTATCCCACGACTACTTTTCTTTCAATTCCCATGCGTGTTACAATGTGCCCGTATTCCCTGTCTCCATGAGCGGACTGGTTTTCATTCATAAAGTCCATGTCAATGGTATCATAAGGAATTTCCTGATTAAACTGTGTATGTAAATGAAGCAGAGGCTTTCTGTATTCCTGCAGTCCTAAAATCCAGGATTTTGCAGGAGAAAAAGTATGCATCCAGGTAATCACGCCGGCACACTCTTCGTCTGCGTTAGCTTCATTGAAGGTTTTACGGATTAATTCATTGGTAATCAGTGTTGGCTTCCAAACCACCTCAAAAGGAAGCAGGCCAGAGACATTTAATCTCTCTACGATAATCTTAGAGTGCTCAGCTACCTTTCTCAAACATTCATCACCATATAAATCCTGTGATCCTGTGGCAAACCAAAACTTGTAATTTTTTGCTGCTTTCATTTTAATAATCCTCCTTAAGATTTTATATTTTTTGTTTTGTTGACTCTCTGATAATTAATTCCGGTTTAATCAGGCGTTCCACCCGGCTTTCCTCAGGGGGAATTTTACGAATCTGCTCTAACAGCAGTTCGGCTGCCATCTCACCCAATTTTTCCTGGGGATGTGCTATCGTTGTAAGCGGTACAAGACCATTTTCGGATATAATCGAATTATCATATCCGGTAACGGATACATCATCCGGAACTTGTACGTTCCTTTTTCGCAGTGTCTTGATAACTTCCAGTGCAATCTGGTCATTATAGGAAACCACTGCATCCAGGGGAATCTTTTGCGTTATCATTCGTTCCACCATCAGTACCGGTTTACTTTTCCGGTCTTCGGTATGAAACCAGATTACCATATCCGGGTCATAGGGTATCCCAGCCTCATTCAGAGCCTTTACATAACCCTTATGCCGTTCTTTTCCCTGGCTGTCATCCGCTTTAAACACACCAGCGATATGTACGTGTCCCGTATCCAGCAGATACTTTGTCAGTAAATACCCGCCCATACAGTCATCCATCAATATATGCGGCTTTTCTTCCATCTGGGGATAGAGCCCCTGGATAAACACATATGGAATCTCATACTCATCCAGCATTCCATACAAGTTCATGTGCCTGCACAGAATCTGGCTTTTACTGGGTTCAATAATTAATCCGTCAATATCCTTTGTCAGGATATCTTCCAGTACTTTTGCCTCATTTCCCCGGCTGTTTCCTGTATTTTTCAACATAATGCTGTAGCCGTTTGCCGTCAGCACCTTGTCTATACCCTGGATCAGCCTTGGAAAGATATAATCCGAAATATAGGTGGTAATCACTGCAATATTCCTGGACTTTTTCTGATGCCCCATCCGTTCCGAGCAAAAAGTCCCGCGTCCATGCTGTGCTGTAACATACCCCTCATTCGTTAAAATGGAGAGTGCCTTACGCACCGTATGCCTGCTGACTTGAAAGGTTTCTGACAGTTCATTTTCTGACATCAGCTTCTCTCCGGGTTTAATCCTTCCGGTTAAAATATCATTTTTTAACTGCTCCATTAACGAAAAATATTTGGTTTTTCCATTCTCACCTGTCATAGGCACCTCCTTGTTTTTATTATATAACTTGTACGCTCATACCTACAAGTTGTTGTTTTCACAAAAATCAAAAAATTAGTATCTGGAGACATGTGTATTGAAATCAAGATCTGATATACAAAAAGGGCGCCCTGGTAAAGCATGTTTAAATTGCTTTTCCAGCAGCACCATTTTCTCTGATTTCCTTTTGTTTAAATATTTTGATCCGGCCCTTAAGCTTTTAATCTACCGGCACCTTCCATGCATCATCTGCAAGTGCCCGAAAGCACATCTCCACCTGCTCTCTGTTGTTTTTCTCTTCTGCAAGCAAGGGCAGCTCATCCAGGCCAAAGTATCCGCTTTCCACTGTTTCTATATTTTCCCGGAAGGCACCGCCGACAGCTTCGCACAGCATAAATATTTTACAGATTCCATATGCGTACAACGGCAGATTATGCTGGTTCCGATCCTGGACTGCAATAAGCTTCACCGCAACCACATCCAGACCTGCTTCTTCTTTTACTTCTTTTATGGTATTTGTTTTAACAGACTGGTTCACATCCACCCATCCGCCAGGCAGAGACCAGGTTCCATTTTTCTCTTTTACCAAAAGTATTTTCCCATCTTTAAATACCGCAGCCCTGGTATCCAGTTTCGGCGTTTGAAATCCCGTCTCATTACAAAATAAATCCTTTACCTTTTCCATGGATAATCCGCTTTTCTGGCTCACCATTTCAGCTGCAATTTCCCGTATTCTTTCAAACCTTTCCAAATCAAAATGATCCTTCGAATACGTCAGCCCTGCCTGTGCAATGAACTGAAGTTCTACCGCTATATCCAGCCATTTAGTATCTGCACTGATTTCGCCATCGTTCTGTCCCATATCATCCTCCGGTTATGTAAGTTTTCTTTTACTCAAATAATTCCTTTGTTTTCTCTGCTATTCTGGTTCCAAACACCTCAAATACAGCCTTGCTCTCTTCAAATTTTTCTTTTAAAGCGACAGCTCCCAAATGAATAAATGGCTGTCCCTGGGTGGATCCTCCAGAATACAACAGCATCCCATCTACCATCAGGTGCATCAAAATCGTAGAAATAGCAAGATCCGCCCCACCCTGAGGATAATCAGCAGTAGCAAATGCCGCCCCGATTTTCCCTTTCAGATAGGTATTGCTTGTCTCATCCAGCCACTTCTTAATCTGCCAGCAGGGATTTGCATGATAAGTTGGCGTCCCCACCACGACTGCCCTGCTCTCCCTGATAAATTTCATATCTACATGGTCAATATCAAAAACCCCTGTTTCAACCTGGGATACTTTTTTCATGCCCTTTGCAATCATATCCGCCATTTCCTTCGTTCTGCCCGTTTTACTGTAATATATAACAGACATTTTCATTTAATTGTTCCTCCTTTGTCCAATGATCCGCAATTATATACACCTTAAATTCATAGCAATTGATTTTAATTAATTGTCTTTTTGGATTATAGTTTTTAGGTTCGCGTTTTGTAGTTATAGTTTATTCTATAACGGATTCTTTCTCTTTGCAATTAAATATTATAGAAAGGATAATATGAGCGATAGACAATTATGTAAGGTTGAAAATGATATGCCGGAATGGTTCCGTAAAGGAATGCAAGCAGCAGCACTTGCGCCGACAGCCCAGAATAAGCGCACGATCTAACATTTAAACAGGTTATCATCACTTTTTATCATTGCAAATTTCCAAAACTTAATTATAATAATTTATGGCATAATTACAAATTGCTATAAAAGGAGTTTAAAAAAATAATGGAAAACAAAAAGAAGAGAATAACCATGACCATTGCCGGAGTCATACTGGTGGGCTTTAGCATTGGTTTGTTTAAAATGGCTGTATGGGGGACAGATCCCTTTACCGTATTCTGTAATGGTTTGGCAAACTTATTTCATTCTACTTACGGTATGGTATTCCCCGTTGTGAGTATCGTGCTTTTTACAATAATCTGGCTGTTGAACAGGCATCTGTTTGGATTTGCAACGATATTCACTATGTTTGGAATGGGTATTGTAGTTGACTTTTTTTCCAATCAACTTCAGCACATATTTCAGAACCCGGGAATTCCCGGACGTGTTATTTTTCTGGCAGGGGGAATCCTGATCATGTGTTTTGCATCTTCCCTCTATTTTACGGCAGATATGGGGGTATCTACATACGACTCTATAGCCCTGACACTTTGTGAAAAGACCCGGTTCCCATTTAAAATATGCCGGATCACAACGGATCTGATCTGTGTCCTGATCGGCTTTGCATTAGGCGCCCCCATCGGTATCGGCACGCTGGTTACCGCATTTTTCATGGGCCCTCTTATTCAATTCTTTAACAGAATGTTTTCGGAACCATTCCTGTATGGTCATCCTCTGGGTATAGCGGAGCGTTTGAAGCTTCGGTAACAAATAAGAAGAAGCGGGTTTTTACACCCGCTCCTTCTTACTTCTATAGGAACAACTACCTCTATTCTGTTTCGTCCTCTGCAGCTTCTTCTGCTGCCTTTTCAAGCTCTACTTCCGATACCTGACTTGTTTCATCCCAGTCTACTTCATCCATAATTGCTTTCGCCTGATCAAAGTATGTTTTTCCAACCATAATATCCGTTCCATAAATTGAGGAACCGGCATAAATTCTAAGATATCCGCCTACCCCTCTGTCCTGAACCAGAAATGGTATATGATGGTCTTCCAGCAATCCTTCAATCAATCCTAATTCATAGTTATTACTTGCTGTACGGAGTACAATGAGATCACTGTCCTGCTTATTATCTGAATCTTTCTTCCCAAACATATAGATCCCTCCCTTTCATTTGCCTATCTCCTTATGAACTGTTACAGTTATTATAACATTTCTGATAATAGAATACAATCACACTTTACATGTGCGCGATTGTGTAAATTTATCTTCGGAAATAATGGTGTAGAGTGACATCTCTGTTTAGTTCTTTGGTGTGCGTGGGCCTCCCATATAGGTAATGGTCACAGCAACATTTGCTATTCTAATGTATCCATTCTCATTTGGACTTCCTGTAGATCCAAATTCCAAATTGCTGGGTGTACCTACCAGTCTCAGATAACCACTCACAGCCGGTGCCGGTGCCGACTCTGTGGGTACTTTGGATAGTAATAATGTCGTAGCCGGTGTACTTTGAACTGCATTTTCCCGGTTGAGCAATATATCAACCCCAGGTAACTCATAGGGCAGCGCCATTATATCTACCATAACATCCGCATTGGAATGATTGAAGACCGTAACTCTGTTATTACTGCCATCAAATCCGTGGGGCAGCCAGTCATATACGAAGCTGGAATAGCGGTGCTCATCCGGATCCCACATCTTCCCAATAGAGTATTCAAATTCCATACCTCCCCATGTAATATCAACTTTATAAACAGCACCGTCACCGCCTTCCAGTACTCTGGTCTGTACATCTAACTCAGCGCTTCCTCCCGATGTCAGCTGCGTGGTCTGATCTGGTAATATCTTGCTGTTCCCCACGACGGCATAAGTTGACAGACGTCTCGTATGTATGGTAAGAATGGTTTCCCCGCTTTGACTGTCCTTTGTATATTCAAAATATTCTGTCTGGTCAGTAGGATCAGCCACCGGCCCGTCTGGAATTATCTCGGCTACTCCGTTGTGATAGCGATATACTCTATATCCGCTCCTTAGTCCAATATCTTGAGAAAGTGTTATCTGTACCTGCACGGTATTTGGTATCTGATTCAGTCCAGTTACAATGGCTTTACTGTCCGACCGTTTTTTAACTGATTTCGTAACACTGAAATCATAAAACTTAATCACTTCCCCCTGAGCCAATTGAATGATGTCAGAAGCCCCCTCATCCAATTCTCCGGCATCCCGGGCTGACATGGTTAGGATAATTTCATCGCTATCCATATCATCTGCCGTAACACCACTTTTTTCATCCTCCACCTGCTGTTCATAGATTCTTCTCAAATCATTACTGTCCATTACAACCGTTTCAGTTGCATTATCCACAACCGTAACCTGTTTGGATCGGTTCCACGTGGCTGACAAAACGAGATCGGTATCGTATGATGCAGAACCAATAACCAGACCTTTTGATGCCGTCAGACTGTTGTTTATTCTCCATCCAAAAAACTCGTAACCTTCTCTGGAAGGATCTGATACTGCTGTGGTTTTCCCATAAGTATGTGTAACAGGATTGTCTGTTCCAAAGCTTGCCAGTTCCATATTTTCATATCTTATCTCATATGTTCTGATCTGCCACGCTGCATAGACAGAAGACGTCTCTAAAAAATCGCAGGAAATAAGAGCCACACCTGAATCATCATAATATTTCTTCCCCTGACCATTCGCCTTTTCATAATATCCCTGAAACGAATATCCTCGTCTGACCGGGATTTCTATTTGGGGCATACTCTCTCCAATTGGTACATAGATTTCTGATGTACCGGCTCCACCACCCATAGGTCTTAGATAAATGTGCACACGATTCTCAGCTGCTGCCAATACAGTAACAGAGGTAATAAAACATCCTGCTAAAATCAAAGCCAACGCCAGCCGCCTAAAACAGACTTTCATAGGATTCTCCTTTCGGATTATTCATTAAAATTTAAATAAAGATGAAAATTCTGCCATCTATCCGGCAACCTGACATTTAAACTATATTGCAGTTTACCAAGGCTGTAGTATATTACTCAGTGAAATAACTCCCTTACTATAATAAGTTTCTGGTTCATAAGCATATACTTTTACATCCACTGCAATGGCTTCATTTTTAATTTTCTTTAGAGGGTTCAGCCGTTCTAAATAATAACCTGGCTGAATCAGACCGCTTTTATAAAGCACCTCACCATTTTTATCTACGATTTCACATAGCAGATTAACCTCGCTGTCTTCAGGATTGGTCAGATACTGCAGTACCGATCCATCCTCCTGTTGAAACATTGTTCCTGCTATAAAAAATTTGAATGCCTGTGGCGCTTCGATTCCTCCGTAACTCATGTTTTCCGGAGGCGCCGGCATCCCTGACTGAGCCGCCGGTTCAAAATCAGGCGGTAAAAACATGGGCTTATAATTTCGGTTATATACAACCACCCCTATGCATAAAAACACCAGCACAATAATACTGATTTTTATTATTTTATTTTGAATATGTCTTGTTTTTGGTCGTAAAGCCTGTTCACGCATTATCATCCTCCTGTGAAGTTTTCAAGTGCCTCATCTTTCTTTAACATAACCACTTTAATCTATTCGCTTTTATAAAAGCACTGCTGCCGCAGTCAATGCTCTTATAAAAACGGGCCCCGACTATGCCGGGGCCAAGCCCTTATTGCAGCTAATATCCCTATACTTTATCACGCCTTCCCTGTCACAGGCAGCGTATGCCGCTTTCGTTCTCACGCCGTCCAATCCGCAAGAGGGAAAGCAGTGCTAAAGCACGTTTAAAATATGATCATTTTAAAGGCTATCGTTGTTTTACTAATACTATATCTTTTGTTTACGGAGCCTGTACTGTAGGAGCAATGGTAACCGTGATCACACCAACCTTCTTGAAATTATCAAGTTCTGCACCCTTGCCCTCATCTGGTGTTCCACTGAATGCAAAATATGCTTCACCCTTAGTCTCAGTACCCGCTGCATCTGATCCACTGTTGTCAGCAGTTAAAAGTTGAACCTTATTAATACTATTTGTTACTGGAGAAGGTGCTCCTGCATTATGAGTACCAGTCAGTGTTTTAGAAGCGGTAACTGCATTTGCATTTGTAGCAAAGAAATTACCTACAACTGCATTGTCGCTTGTAGTAGTAGCATTAAATGATGTTCCTGCAAATGAAAAAGCAAGTCCTGCATCAATACCTCCATTAGAGTGATTGGTAATATCCAGTTTATTATTTGTACCATCAAGATATCCCGTTTCAATCCACTCAGCCTGGCCTGCTCCCCCGTTATATGTATGAGTGCCTGGATCCCAAACTCCGCTTCCGCTGGTGTACTCAAACTTCATAGCACCCCAAGCCAAATCAACTTTATAAACTATGGTTCCCTTATCCGTTACTTTAGCCCATACATTGATATCAGTATTGTCAGCTGCTGTACCGTCAAAACCATCATTAGTTATAAAGTCAGCAGCACCTGGATCTTTAGATATTGTGCCTGCTCCTGTACTTGCCCCTGCCAGGCCAGAACCTGCCGGCGAGGTGGCCTCTCCTCCTGTAGCTGCAAATGCAGTAATACTCATAGAAGCTGATAAACATGTAATGGTTGCTAATTTTGCTAATTTTTTTAACATAATGATTCCTCCTAAATAAATTTAATTTTAGTGGACGGATATGACAACTGGAAGCTGCGATTCCAGCATTGCCCGTTCGTTAGTTTCGATGTCATAAAACACCAGATACACTATCGCGTTATATTCTCCTGGCGGGATAGCTGCGCCGTTTGGTTGTTCTACAAGCCTGAGATTTTCAAGCTGATACCCGATCTGGATCGCACCCGATTCTGCAATATTCATGCGGTTAACTGTCGGGTCATAGTCAGGATTATCATCTAATTTCTTTTGGTCTTCCTCAGTTCTGCCGGTACTGCCCATAATACGAATCGCCTGCTCATCTGTAAACTGCAGTTGGATCACAATATTGTGATTAGAGTTACCCGGATTCTTGAATCCGAATTTACATAACCCCGTAGCAAGGTCTACATCTATCTGCTCTTCAAATTGGAAAGAAGCAAAATTTCCATCCGCATTAGGCTCAATGATTTCTCCCGGTATCGGATCCTGGTCTGGATCATATGGTACAGGGGCAAAGCTTGGTAAAATATTTGTATTCTGATTGGGGTATAACAGGAAAAGCAGAAGCAGTAAAACAGGTAATCCAAAAATCCATGGAATCACGAGAAAGGTAATCTTTCCCGCTGCATAGCTATGGAAAATCCTGCCGCTGTTTCTTCCTGCAAGACCCCCATAGTTTCCCTTTTTGCCGCTAATATTTATGATTGCGGCACAACAGCCGATAACAGCATCAGTCTCACATATTGCGGCGATACCGCCTGCCACATTCCCCCCCTTGATATTACAGTCCACTGTAAGGTTATACACCTCTCCATGTAGAAATCCGAAAAATCCTTTGTTTTCTATCTTTTTGCTTTTTATTACAAAGTTTTTCACGGTATAACCTGCACCGTCGAACAGCCCATAAAATGGTAATGTCCTTTCTCTGCCTATGGGTGTCCACTCCCTGCCCCCCAGGTCAATATCGTTGGCCAGTTGGATATGGGCAGATGCCAGCGTTCTATCACCATCGTTGATTTTTTTTGCCAAATCTAAAAGATCTTCCGGCGTGGAAATTCTCACAATATCTGCAACCGCCTTTGTTATCGGAGTTACATCATAGAGCCAATGCTCTGCCTGGAAGCGAAGAAGCGGTTCCGCTCCCGTATACTCCCATACAACTTCGGTATCTAAGCCAAGCTCCTGTGCTTCTTTTTCACTTTGTACGGTTTTCAACCGCTGACCGAGGTGCGGATCACATAGCTTTTGCAGCTTTTTGCTCCCCTCTTTTTCACTGTGTAAAAAATAGCAGAAATCCTCAGCATTATTGTTGCCAGTAAAGCCTCCTGTCATGGTTTTATTAATTTTACACATAGACAGGCTTTTTCGAATCACGCCTGCATTTTCCCCTGCAAAACCTGCACTCATCTGTTTTTTGGTATTGAGTTTTATATAACTGTAAGAATTTTCTATATTCCCGTTGTTAAACGCAACAAACCCACCAACGTAACCGGTGTTTTTTTGCATTTTTTCACCTCTCCCTCATATTATAGTAAACCCCTTTAGCTCTTGGGAGTCAAACCGCCGCTTTCATCCGGCGTAACTGTCATAGTGATTACACCCACTTTAGTAATCGTTGTTTCCTGTCCCGTTGCCGGTGTTCCTCCCGGAAGATTCTGTGGCGTACCGGACAGCCAGAGATATGTGTCCACACTGGATGGTTCTGCATTTTCCGCTGCAACCTTGGGAATAAAATACGGGTTTACTGCTTCACTGGTGTCAGCATTAACCGCTTTAAACTTTACATCCACTCCCTCCAGCTGACCTGTCTCCTTCAACAGGCTGAAGTTTGCAAAAACATCTGCGTTAGAGTGATTTGTGGTGGTAATTTTGTTGTTTCCATTCTGAAAACTCTCATCGGACCATTTATATGAGGCTCCGGTATACATATGGTTATAAGGATCCCACTCTTTTGCTATGGTAAAATCAAACACCATGCTTCCCCACGAAATATCCATTTTGTAGACTGCCGCCAACCCCTTTTGAGAGATACGCCCCTGTACATCAATATCTGAAGTGGCATCTGTCATAGTACCGTTGTAGGAAAGAGACGGTGTTATAACCTTTTCTCCTGCAGCAATAGCAAAGGTGGAAAACATCCTGGTATAAACAATCAAGTTCCCATTTTCTATGGTATAGTATTCACTGTCTCTTGAATCACTGCTGATCTGATGAATCTCTTCAATTGGATTATTTTTATCCATGTAAGTGTGATAACGGAAAACTGAATAGCTCGCCTTATCTGCCAAATCCCCGGTAAGTGGAATTGAAACTGCAATCCGTACCGGTATTTCTTTTAAGGTTGTTGTGGTAGGTGTTCCACTCAGAGATGTAATGGTCTTTTCCACTTTTGCATCGAAAAACTTAACGATCTCTCCTTGCGCAGCCTCTTTGATTTGTTCCTCTCCTGCAGGACTGCCTTCGGTATTTGTTACCTTGAGGGTTAATTTAACGGATGCATTATTTGACATTTCATCTGAAGTCACCCCAGCAGCAGCATCGGATACAGGATTTTCAAAGACTTTGTTTAGGTCTGCTTTATTTTCCTGGGTATTGGCTTGTAAATCCGATGTATCCTCAATCGATACATCTGTTTGTTTTTTCCAGTTTGCTGTCAGTAAAATATCATTTGTATAAGAAGTCGCACCCAACACCAGATTTCTGCTCAGATTATTTTGTCCATTAACGGACCAGCCCATAAAAGTATGCTCCGCTTTAGTTGGATCTGAAACAGTAGATGCCTGTCCATAGGTATGTGTGGCAGGCTGACTGGAACCATAAGCTGCTCCGCTCATCCCCTCGTAAGAAATAACGAACTGTTTTGGTTCCCAGCGGGCATATAGGGTAAGATTTCCTGACATGGTTGCAACTGTGTTACGTGCACCTGCACTGGTATAATACTGACTGCCCCCTGATGACGCAGTGTAATACCCAGTAAAGTTATAACCGTCTCTTTTAGGCGGAGTAACTGAACTAGGAAGGGAAGCTTCGCTGGTTACCGTTGCCGTAGTATTTGCAACTCCCTGGTTGTTATATGTAAGTGTATACACATTTTGCTGCCACTGGGCATACATGGTTCCATTGTAATTACCGCTTCGGATGTAGCCGTTGCTGTCAACCAAACGGGTTCCTCCCGATGTTTGATTATAATATCCAGTAAAAGTGTAACCGGACCTGGTGGGTGGGGTAATGTAATTAGTGGCTGATGAGGAATTCGTAAACAGCCAGTATGTACCGTTATTGTAATAGTAGTTCGATCCTCCTGACCCTCCATTTTTATTTAATGTTACCGTATTATAACTAGGACCATCAATAAGAAAATTGAACGTAGTTTGAACAGAACTGTATTTCGTAGCAAAGCAATAGTAGGTCTGACCTGCATAACATAAATATGACAGACTAAAATCCCTTCCACCGCCACCATCATCATTATATATGAGGCTGTTATCCCTGGCGGTATCATTCCTGTACCCTGTACTCGAAAGGGAATTATAAACAGCATTGTAACCGCTTGAATTCGTCAGATATAAATATGGATCACCTTCCGTATTGCTGTAGGAGAAAAAACGATAATATCCTGTCACACTTGGGGTAAAGGTAAACACATCCCCCGCCCAGTGAGAAGGAAAACTACAGACCTTTGCACTTCCAGCACTGATGGAATAAGAGGATATTCCCGCAGCACGTGCTGTTAATGGGAAAATTAAGACCATCATAGTAAATGCCATCAGGCAAGCAATACTCCTTTTTATATTTTTTTTGTTCATTTCACCATCTCCTTCTTGTATTTTACAATCATCATTCGAATAGCAAATATATTTTTTTCCAATCTGATTGCACCTCATTTTTTATATCGTTCAATTGGGCGATTTTAAAATGCTGATTGTTAGATGTATTATATAACTGCTTCCGCAAGCAAACCGCAAGCAAAACCCCCGAATAATGATCCATTCGGGGGTTTTGCTTCAAATTAACTGATATAAAATTTAGCAATATTTTACATTTTCATTTCTATTCGTTTCTCCAGATATCCAAGGGTTATTTCAGCCCATGAATACTGAGTCATATATTGTCCCATATACTGACTAAATGCTGCTTCATTATGGTTAAGCAAATGATAAAAATCACAATCAATTTTCTCAGTATCCACAGCAAAACTATTTCTGGTCTTTATAATGATATCCTCGGATTGGATATTACTCAGAGTCTTCATAAGATCTGATATCAGGTTTCGGAGCTGGCTGCGCATAGCAGGTGTATCCTCTCTATCTTCCCACAATATGCCACAAAGTTCACCTGTATTTGCACTGGCACCTTTACGATCAATCAAATAAGCAAAAAGTTCCTTTGTTTTGGTATAGCGGAATTTTAGCGGTTTTTCTCCGACAAAAACCTCGAAACTACCAAATGTCTGCACCCGTATCAGGGGCTCTGTTTTAATTGAGACAGGATGCCGCAGATTATTCAGTTCTACCCGCAATTCTTCTGCACGAACAGGTTTCATCAAATAACCGCTGGCGTGAAGTCTAAGAGCCTCCATCGTGTAATTGGAATAGCCGGTCACAAAAATAATATTAACTTGCGGGCAGAGGGATTTACATTTTTCTGCCAGAACTAATCCACTGTAACCATTCAATTCAATGTCCAAAAAAGCAACATCTACTTTATTATCTGCAAGAAACGCAAAGGCCGCATCTGCTTCTGTAAACGGTGTTACATCTGCATCTGGCTCTGTCTCACGAAGCACCTTGATAAAGCTATTTAATGCCCGGCGTTCATCATCAACAGCAATCATTCTCATATGTATCTGTCTCCCTCTGTGGTAAAATAATTTTCGCTTTGGTGCCTGCTCCACGCTCACTTTCAATCAAAAGTGAGCCTTCACACTGCATGGCCAGGCGATCCCGTACATTATCAATGCCGATATGTGTTCGTCCGTCCGACTTTGTTTTATACACATCAAATCCCACTCCGTCATCTTTAATATCAATAACCACATCATTTCCTATTTTGCGGCTTTGTATCACCAAGGTGCCTCCTCCTTTCTTTTTGGTAATGCCATAACGCACAGCGTTTTCAACAATCGGCTGCAAAGTCAGAGGCGGAAGTCGGAAATCCATATATTCCAATGACCATTCTACATTTAGTTTTTCTTCAAAACGAACTTTTTCCAAATATAAATAATCCTTCACATGTTCTATTTCTTTTCTAAAAGGAATTAGTCTGGTGTCTGCAAGCGAGTCCAGATTTCCCCGTAAAAAAAATGCGAAATGCTCCAACGCAATGGATGCCATCTCGGGATCCGTATCACACAAATCTTTAATTCCGGTCAATGAATTATATAAAAAATGTGGCTGTATTTGGGAAAGCATAATAGATATGCGGCTCTTTTGCAATTCCAGTTCTTTTTCCATAATGGTAGTGTGAATTCTTTCAATCTCCAGTTCCTTTTCGTTAAGCTGATTGGCCTGCTCGGCCTGAATCAAGATATAAATACAAACCACAACCAGAGTGTTAACCACGTGCAGGGATACTGCACCGTAAATAAAAATATGGCTGACAGCAGCTGCCATTGGCAAAACATAATATGCTGAAAAAGCGATTTTTTCCTTAATGCTCAGGATATGCCTAAACTTTATCACCATCCAAACGCCGGGCAGCATAGCCGCCATTCCTATTGCATTGGAAAGCCAATAGAAATCACCCCGTTGATAAACGTTATTCCCATCTATAAAGTAATACAGTGGTACAAACTGGGATATGAGCAAAAAAATAATTCCAATGCAAATAATCATCCAGCATATCCGGAGTTCTTTGATTACCACTCCATCTCGTTCCCTGATATATTCCGCAAAATAATTTATAAACGTACCAATCAGCATAAAAGAAAGTAAAAACATAAACAGATTTGAAGAACGAACCAGCAGTCCCCCCCATATCCCCTGCCATCCATCAAACAGCCAGGAGGATATATTAGCAATCTGCAGAAAGATGTTACACTGCAACATATCTATGTACAATTTGTCCAGCCGGCTTTGCTTTTCACGATAGACAACCAGACAAAGTATTATGATTAAAGAAACCAGACCTCCAAAAGTCTGCAACGCAGTATTCACAACAACTTGTATGTTCATAGAAATACTCCTCTGCTATATAACTCTCCAATATGACATTTTTTTCTCAAAAAATTAATGAAGTTATTTTAGCATACGTTATCAAAAATGTAAAGAAATTGCTATGTATGAGTTATACACAGATTTATCAGCCTGTAGATTTGACTTCCAGTGCAATCATTTTTTTCATTTGTAATTATTTCCTTTATAACCAACTATAAACTATTGCGATATTATTACGAAAATGTTACAATTCTATTGTACTTAGCTAATACAAATAAAGGCAAAGGAGGATAATAATTATGTGTTTTACAAATTGCGAAGACTTATTAGCCTTTATCCGTAATTGTTTCGGATGTTAATATCATGGCTCTGACATTTTTGTCAGAGCCATTTTTGTTTATTTCTTATTATTGATTGCTGATGGGTACCTCTAATCCCTTTACGTATTTACGTTCCATCAGATGCCGCGCTTTCCGGTTCTCTACGGTATCAAATATAATGGAAAAATCATAATCTTCCGGATACATGTCTTCTGCTTTCGTCTTGACCTGCAGGCGTTTATGGTTCACCAGAACTTTTTCCTTCTGTATCTGCACGCCTACATTTCCCTTTTCATCAGCAGGCTGATACACAATTCCAATCTTTTTCTGCGGATATACCATTACACTGTCTCCCATATGAAACCGTTCTGAACGTTTTTGTGTCTGGTTATTATCAGTGTCTGTTGATGTCGTTTTCTTCACGGCTGCCTTCAGGATTTTACCGGAACCTAAACTCTTCTGCCGTTTTGATTCTGTTTCCAGATTATTCTGGAAGATAGTATTTCCTCTGTAAGTTGCCTCATACGCTCTTTTCAGCATACTGGATGGCATTCCCAGGCGCTTTGCAATATAGAATGCACAGCTTTCCCCGGCTTCCCCTATCTCCAGTCGGTATAGCGGCTTCAGGCTTTCCTTGTCAAACGCCATTCTGGCATTTTGTATGCCGTCTGTCTTATCTGCATATTCTTTCACTTCGGGATAATGAGTTGTAGCTATAAAACTGCATTCCCTGTTTTTCAGTTCTTCCAATATGGAAATTGCTATTCCCATTCCTTCTGCCGGGTCGGTTCCTGATCCCACCTCATCCATCAATACCAGGGTTTCCTTATCTACCAGTGACAAAATATCGATGACATTTTTAATATGGGCAGAAAATGTAGAGAGGTTTTCCAGTATGCTCTGGTTATCTCCTATATCACACAGCACCTGCGTATTCATGGATATGTCTGCTTCCTCACAGGGAATATGCAGCCCGCATTGCGCCATAACAGAGAACAGCCCCACTGTTTTTAAAGCTACTGTCTTGCCTCCAGTATTCGGACCGGTAATGATTATTCCCCGGTTATGCTCTCCCAGTTCCAGATTCAGCGGAACACAGTTTTCCCGTGCAATCAGGGGATGTCTGCCATTTACGATCCGTATTCTTCTGGAAGTATTTATCTTTGGTTCCACCCCCTGCATGGACGCACTTAATTTTGCCTTGGCAAATATATAATCCAGTTCCTCTATATACTCCAGATTCAGAAGTATCTCTGACCTGTACTCTCCTACACAGGAGGACAGGGTGTAAAGTATTCTGCGTTCTTCATTGCTCAGGGCGATATCCAGTTCACCCAGTTCTGCCTTCAGTTTTGATACACTGGAAGGCTCGATAAAATATGTTGCTCCGGATGAGGATACATCGATTACACTGCCGCTGATCTGCAGCTTATGTTCTCTTTTTACAGGCAGGGTATAGTGTCCGTTTCGGTTGGATATAAAGCTCTCCGAAAAACATTCTTTTTTACTTTTCAGCATATTGTCCAGCTTCATCCGTATATTATTCAGAATGCGGTCTTTCTTTTTCCTGATTTCCCTCAGTTCTTTTGATGCATAATCATCTATCTGTCCGCTTCGAATACATCGTTCTATCTCTTCTTTTAATATTTCCAGGTCCGCCATCCCCCGTCCGTACTCTGATATCTTAAGCCCCATTTCTTCACTTTTCTTCAGATAACGGGTTAAACGTATCCCCAGTACTGCAAAGCGGCTGACCTGTTCCAGTTCTTCTATGCTCAGCATTTCCCCCTTATATGCACCCTCTGCAATCAATTCCATCTGATCTGCAGCGGACAGAGGAGGGGTTCCATCCCTGTCTAGCAGAATCCTGGCTTCTGTTGTCTCCTGCTGCCTTTTCCACAATTCTGCTTCATCCATCGACGGCGTCAATTCATCAAATTTTTCTTTTGCTTTTTGTGTTACTGTGTATTCTTTGAGTTGATCTATCATTTTATCAAATTCTAACATGTTGATATATTTATTCATTTTATTATTTACCTTTTTCCTTTCAAATCGTGTCAGCAATTATCCTAACTACTGGCACTGTTATAATGTCTTAATCCTAATTTCCAAAACCGGAGCATCAATACAGTGAACACCGCTGCAATTCCCACTCCGAATACAATTCCCCAGAACGACAGCGAATTAGTCAATACCTGTGTGGGCAGTGTTGCGATCACCCCATAAGGCAAAATAGCATAGAAGAAGATTTTAAATCCTCTCTTAAATACTATCCCCGGTATTTTCATACACAGATCCAGTCCGGCCTCTTCCAGTTTTAATATCCCCGTAGTGGAGATGATAAAAAATGAAGTCGTCCGCAGCATTATTTCCAGATCATAGAACAGCAATGTCATAATTGCTATAAACAGAATATACCCGATTACCTGGATGATACCTATCTGAAACCCGCCAACCGATACCCCATATGTGATCACCCCGATACTAAATAGTATCTGCGGCAGATTACCCGGGTTGACTTTTTCAAATGTGATACGAAGCAGCGGGCTTACCGGTTTTGTGAGATACAGATCCATCTCACCGGTTCTCACTTTATCAGGTATGGTCAGCAGTCCGAAAAAACAAACTGTCATGCTAAGGGCATCCACCAGGGAAAACGTCCCTATGAAAATAATCATTTCCCCCTGCCCCCAGCTTCCGATCCTGTCTACATTTGAAAATATAGCCTGAAATACCAGTAACTGTATAAAGAAAAGGCTGACATCCACAAACAGTGGTCCAAAAAATCCCAACCGGAATGCCATCAGATGTGACATCCTTAGTTTTAGCAGCTCTTTTATAAATCTATAATTATTTTTCATATTCCTACTCCATCATATTTAATGCGGTATCTCCCAAAGAATACCCTGTTTAATAAGGCAAAGAGCAAACTCCATGCCGCCAATACCACAATCCCGGTATAGACTTCATCCTGGCATCTGCCAATTAAAGCCATAGAAGGCAGATAGGTTACATAGTAAAAAGGGAAGAATTTCATAACCACAATGATACTTTCCGGAAGCAATACCAGTGGCACCAGGGTACCGGTAATCAATGCGATCAGATTATCTTTTATCATCAGGAAGGTACTGATTTCCTGAAAGCGAAATGTCAGTATTCCCAGAAAATAATTCAGCTGTACCATAAATAACATTCCAATCCCAATCAGTACCAACACCGCCAATATTATCTGCCAGTTTCCTGTGAGTACAAACCCCACTGGGAATAACACCATCCACAGAATCAAGGCACTCAGTATACATGCGCCGTAGAACACCGTGGTACCTAACTGTCTTGCGATGTAAAACCGCAATGTTCCCATGGGAAGAATCATGTAACTGGAGAACGTTCCATTTCTTATCCTGCCGCTGATATCCTGGCCGATTTCCCCGGAAGTATCGATTATGGACAAAAAGGAACTTATAATGTAATAGGACAGCATGGCAGAAAAGGTAAATCCCGCAACTTCCTGTTCTTTACCAAAAATAGCTCCCCACAACAGGTATGCAAATAATATCTTTGTAACCAGAATGGTCAATTGGAATACCGTATCTGCTCTCCAGATCAACTGCTGCTTTAAATAAATCTTTGCAACTTCCAAATATTTTCTCAATTTTCAACCTCCCCGCTTTGATAAATACGCTCTACCACATTCCCCACTTCTTCTTCCTCTACGGTTATATCGCTTGGATTATAAGACTTCATTAAGAACTCCAGCAGATTACCGGCAAGACTTTTTTCTACCTGCATTACCACTTTATACGGTGTAGCTTCCAGAATCTTACATGCAACTGTTTCGTTTGCTTCTACTGATGATACTGGATGGTCAAAGACTGCCGTGATCTTCTTGAATTTCTGGTATTGTTCAAATAACAGCTGGGTCTCCCCATCATATATTTTCTTTCCACCATTTATTACCACAGAACGATGGCACAGCAATTTTATATCTTCCATGTAGTGGGATGTGAGCAAAATAGTCGTTCCTTTTTCTTCATTTACCTGCTTTAAGAATTTCCGGATCTGTTTTCCTGCAACGGCATCCAGCCCTATGGTAGGTTCATCCAGAAATAGTATTTTTGGATTATGCAATAGTGCCGTCATTAATTCAAGTTTCATCCGTTCTCCAAGTGAAAGGGTTCGGACCTGTACATTCATCAAATCCTCTACTCCAAACAACCGCACAAAGTACTCCTTGCTTTTTTGAAATTCCCCTTCCGGTATCCCATATATTTCTTTATAGAGTCGAAGCGTGTCTTCCGCTGTCAGCTCGAAGAACAACTGGCTCTTCTGCCCCATTACAATTGCATATTTCCGCTTGAACTCATTTTCCAGCTTATTCGGTTCAAATCCCAGAACCCGAATTCTTCCGCTTGTGGGTGCAATAATACCAGTCAGCATTTTCACCAGGGTAGTCTTTCCTGCGCCGTTTGCTCCAATCAACCCTACAAACTCCCCATTCTGAACCTCCAGGTCAAATTGATCGACTGCTTTTTTCACTTCGTATTCCCGCTTAAACAGCCCCTTAATACTCCCGGAGATGCCCTCCTTTTTCTGATAACGCTTATATTGTTTATTCAATCCTTTTACTTCGATTACATTCATATTTATTCCCTTTCTTTTTTGCACAATAAAAGCCCACCGAAGGCTCTGCCGTAACTGTCAGCATAAGATACCGCCTCCTGGTGCTTTTAGCAATGCTGTACCAGAAAGTGGTTAAAATGCTGTACTAGACGTACTGCTTCGGTGGGCTTATCATGTTCAGGGAATAGCATATTCCTTGTTTTTAGACACAAAAATAAAGCCAGTGACAAAACGGCCTGATATGCACGCCCTTTGTCATGAAAGTAGAAAGCAGTCTGTAAGGCAGAGTGAAACAGGCATTTCTTTATCAAATGCCGGTCTCCGGGTTCACTTATAGCGTGAAATCACGCATAGTTTTAACCCTGGTAACTATTTTGTTACCGCACTCTCATTTACAGACACACTTAACATACAATCTTCCTCGCTTTAAATTTCTAATTTAATATTTTATTAATGAGTTTATTATAACGGATTCAAAGAAATTGTCAAGATAATTTTTAATCCTTCCATTATCTTCCCTTTGTTCGTATTTAAATTGCTTACTGACAGCCGCTATACCATTGGTTATCATATGGACAACTGTTTATGCACAAACACTGCTGCGCTTCCCAAAAGCAGTACTACCACAGCCAGGCTGAATACGAGATACATCCATCCCGTTTCCACATTGCCGGTAACAATCCCTACACTGTCCAGCCACCCAAAGGGCGTAATCTTCTGGAGCCATTTTGTTTTGTCTCCGCCCGCACCGCCTATCATACTTATAAAAAGCAATGCAATGGGTACTCCTACTGAAATTCCGGTACCAAACTTTGTACTGCAGAATACTGCAGACAGGAAATAAGATAACATGGCAATGGCTGTGCAAAGTAAAAACGTCACACCAACCAGATTTAAGTAGGCACTAAAATCAAAATCCCCATAGGTGTTTAACATCACCGCACCGCTCACCAGTATCCCCAGGAATAGTACTGCCATGGAAAATATGAGATATATGCCCCGCGTGATGATCAGCGTGCTCCTTTTAATTGGGCACGCCAGCGTACAGGCAATGGATGTATCATCCACCTGCTTTATTAACAGTCCATTTACCTGAATGACGTAGAATACCATGGTAAACGCCATAACCAGAATACTGAAAAATGTAGATGCTGTATAATTCAATGGCGTCGTCATATCTGCAATACTAATGGAGAAAACCCCCATATAATCTTTCATCGAACCAAATAGTTCCTTGACTTTATCCATATCATCCGGATCAATCAGGCTTATAATCAGCATCTGGTAAAAGCAAAGAACTACGAAGAAAATGAACAGCAGCTTCCAGCTTCGTTTAAACGTATTCTTAAAGATAGTCTTATTCATATTATTTAGCCTCCATACCATAATAATTTAAAAAGATGTCTTCCAGAGACTGTGCTTTTATTTCCAGTCCTGTCACCGTTAACGTCCCAAGCTTTTTGATAAACGCATCCAGTTCCTCGCCCTTTACATATACTTCGCAGCCTGTATCAGTGATCTTCCCCATTTTGAATCCCAAAGACTTCAGCTTATTCATATCCGGAGTCTGTACAATAAAGCCTTTTCGTTTGGTTGATTTCAGTTCCTTTACATCCGACTGTGCTACAAGGCGTCCATCCTTAATAATCAGAACATCATCACAAGTTCTCTCCACTTCTTCAAACATGTGGCTGGACATTAATATGGTCTTTCCCTTTTTCTTTTCTTCCAGTATCAGGGATATAAATTCATTCTGCATCAAGGGGTCCAGACCACTGGTGGGTTCATCCAAAATCAGCACATCCGGGTCGTGCATAAATGCCGTTATTATGCCTACTTTCTGCTTCATGCCTTTCGAAAACCGCTTAATAGTCCCTTTCGTATCCAATTCAAACCGCTCTGTCAGTGCATCCATATATCCGTGGTTTTTCAGTCCGCGCAGCTCACACTGGTATTTCAGGTATTCACCGCAGCTCATCCCACCCGGAAAAGCAATCTCTCCTGGTATATATCCCAGTGTCTTTTTTACTGCTGATGCGTTTTTATAACAATCCATGCCATTAATAGTGCAGGAACCTTTAGCCGGCTTCATAAATCCCATTAATGTCCGGATCGTTGTTGTCTTCCCGGCGCCATTTGGTCCCAGATATCCGGTTACAGTTCCTTTTTTTACTTCAAAATTAATATCAAAGATTCCTTTTCCTCCCGGATATTGCAGTGTGACATTTTTTGCTGAGATCATAGATATTCCTCCTTATAGAAATTGTTTTTGATCATAATAAGACACTCTGTAAATTCTTCCATTATAGAATCAATGTCTATTTCCACACCCGGCACCATCACCATGGCACCTGCTACCCCTTCTGAATATTTCGTGAGCAGATTCAGTACCAGCTCCGGACGCACCGTGTCCTTAAACTTTTTCACGTCTATGTCCGACAATGCCAGATTAACCCTAAACTCCTCTCCTTTCTTCTTCAACTCCTGTAACTCCGTACGGACACTGGAATCCGTTTCGAAATAGATGGATGTGATAAATGTCATGAGAGAAGGATGCTTTTTTAATGCCGCTATTTTACACCTCACAGCTGCCATTACACGATCAAAAAAATCTGTAATACAGGGTGTAAACTCATGTTCAAATACACTTATCATTTCTGTATAAGCTACATTACCCAGATACAGGTACATTGCCTTTTTACTGCCAAAATAATGAAAAATCATCCCCTTGGATATTCCGGCTGCAGATGCAATATCACTGGCTGATGCCTTCTTATACCCCATTTTTCCAAAACATAAGAAACCGGCTTCAATAATATTATTTTGTTTTTCTTTAGGCAAAGCCAGAAACTTTTCCATACCATTACCTCCTTATAACTTTTGTATCCTTAATTTATCTAAATTACGATTATATAGATATTATATTGCGATAATACAGGATTTTTACAGTAGTTGTATTGCATTTTAATTATACTTATAATATTAAGTTCTGTATTAACTCTAAATCACCATCTAAATCATAATCTACATTATACATCTGTATCACCTATCTGCATCATCCATCTACATCATCTATCTACATCATCTATCTACATAATTTATCTACATCACCTATCTGCATCATCTATCTACATCACCTATCTGCATAAACTATCTACATCACCTATCTACATCATCCATCCAGATAAACCGATTCGGTTTATACATCAATTATATATCAATAAACCGAATCGGTCAACACAAATTCAAAAAAAGGGCTGAGTACCTTAATTATGGAGGTTCTCAACCCTTTTCTATCTCTATCATATCTATCTTTTCATATCTATCTGTACATAAGCTTTTTCATTGTACCCTTAAAATCCAGACACAACTACGTCACGCCGTCTGTACAATATTAGATTCTTGCTACACCAGTTTCTCTTGCTACTTTTGCAACAGCTTCAGCTACTGCCTGTGCAACAGACTTGTCCAGTGCGCTTGGAATAATATATTCAGCACATAATTTGTCATCTGTAACGAAAGATGCAATTGCTTTAGCAGCTGCGATCTTCATTTCGTCATTGATTTCGCTTGCACGTACATCCAATGCTCCGCGGAAGATTCCAGGGAATGCAAGTACGTTGTTGATCTGGTTCGGGAAGTCACTTCTTCCGGTTCCAACTACTGCTGCACCTGCTTCTCTTGCAAGGTCAGGCATAATCTCTGGTGTAGGATTAGCCATCGGGAAGAGAATTGGATTTGCATTCATTTTCTTAACCATTTCCGGTGTTACACATCCAGGTGCAGAAACGCCGATAAATACATCAGCACCTGTTAACATTTCTTCTAAGGTACCTTTGCGGCAGTCTAAGTTTGTGATCTTAGCCATTTCTTCTTTTTCCTGGTTCATGTTATCGCGTCCCTGGTAGATTGCGCCCTGTCTGTCACAGAGAACTACATTCTTTAATCCCATAGCGATTAATAATTTGATGATAGCGATTCCGGCAGCACCAGCTCCGCTTGTAACTACTTTAATTTCATCAATTTTTTTACCAGTCAGTTTTAATGCATTTAAAAGTGCTGCAAGTGTAACTACAGCTGTACCATGCTGGTCATCATGGAAAATCGGGATATCACAGCAAGCTTTTAATTTTTCTTCGATTTCGAAGCAGCGTGGAGCAGAAATGTCTTCCAGGTTGATTCCACCAAAGCTTCCAGCAAGTAAACTTACTGTTTTAACGATATCATCAACTTCTTTGGAACGAATGCAAAGCGGAATTGCATCTACATCACCAAAAGCTTTGAATAATGCACACTTTCCTTCCATAACCGGCATACCTGCTTCCGGTCCGATGTCTCCAAGACCTAAAACAGCAGTTCCGTCTGTAACAACAGCTACCAGGTTTGAACGTCTTGTGAGATCATAGCTTAAGTTTACGTCTTTCTGGATTTCCAGACAAGGCTCTGCAACACCCGGTGTATATGCTAAAGATAAGTCGTCCTTATTTTCCAATGGTGCACGGCAGATAACTTCAATCTTACCTTTCCACTCGCGATGTTTTTTTAATGATTCTGATGCGTAATCCATTTTTAATTCCTCCTAGATTTTCTCTTAAAATTCAAGAGTTGATATTATATTTTTCAGCACATTAGCGCTGTTTAATAACTTCTCTACTTCTTCCTCTTTTAATTGAGGCTCAAGTGTCTTTACAAGACCTGAACTGTTGACGATACTTGGAATACTTAAGCATACATCTTCCATTCCATACTGTCCTGTCATAAGACTGGATACTGCCATTACGGTATTACCGCCACGCAGAATGTTATCGCAAAGATAACGTACAGACATAGCTATTGCATAGTTTGTGGCACCTTTATTCTGAATAACTTTTGCTCCGGATTCTCTCATGTCTTTTTCCATAGTTGCTAAGCTGTCTTCTTTGATGAATTCATCTCCAAATCCTGCTGCCTTCTCATAAGCATCAATTGTCATGCCTGCAATACTAACCAAAGACCACGGAACTACAGATGAGTCTCCATGTTCTCCTAAAACATAACCATGAACGTTTCTGGAACTGATTCCCAGTTTTTCTGCTACGATTGAACGTAAACGGCTGGAATCAAGAAGTGTACCGGATCCAATTACCTGATTTGGTGAAAGATTCGTAACTTTTAATGTTGCATATGTAAGAATGTCAACCGGATTACTTACCAATACATAAATTGCATTTGGCGCATATTCGGCAACCTGAGGCATAACACTTTTGATTATGTCAACGTTAGACTGTGCAAGTTCGATTCTGGTCTGACCTGGTTTTCTGGCTCTGCCGAGGGTTACGATAACGATATCGGAGCCTGCCACATCTTTATAATCGCCTGAATAAATATTCACTGAATTTGAGAACGGAGTACCCTGGATAATATCCATTGCCTCTCCCTCTGCTAACTGTTTTGCAATGTCAACTAAAACGATTTCAGAACATACGCCACCAACGGTCAGCGTATAGGCGATGGAAGATCCCACTCTTCCTGATCCCAGAATACTAATTTTATAGCTGTTACTCATCTGTACTTACCTCCACATTTTAATGTGAAGATAATAACACATTTAGAATTTTTTTACTAGTGCCTTACAGTATTTTCATACAAACTTTACACAAATTTTACAATTCACTTATACCACATTTTTAGTTACAAATCAACTATGTATTTTTATGCACTCAAAAAACACCCCTAAATGTACTTGAATTAATGGGATTTTATCACAACAAATCTGTCAAGTCTCTTAAATCAATATATTATTCGCAATATTTGTTTTATCTACATTTTTTTCAGACTAGAGCGTGTTTAAATTTTAATTTCCGACAATCATGTATACAATTTACTTGAATCTAGTGTCAAATGAAGTGTATTAAGCGAGTTATGTAACCTAAATATGATATAAATAATCAGCGGAGCGTGGCGTGCTGGCGGCATGGATAATTTATCTTGATTTTTACTCATGGGCGTTCTTGCTTAAATTTAAAAATCCGGGATTCACATTAGATATCCCGGATTCTTATTGCTCACTGATCCTATTGTTTTGCTGCTTCCCGCGGATCCTCCTTTGCTCCCATTTCCAGGATACCAAACCGGATATCACGGCTAATACACCACTGATCAGCAGTCCCTGATTAATGCCAAGCCAGGATGGTATTCTAATCCCCTGGGCCCCACAATAAGCTCCTGCTGCAAATACAACTACCATAAGATTAAAATATACCATTGTACCAATGTTCATACCAAATATACCTGCCTTGGATGTTTTCTGCTCTTTCGATGCTTTTTGTGCATGAAACATTTCTTTAAGAAAAAGCCCCATAAAGCCTGTTACTATGGGCAAAATCAGATAAATAAATTTACTGCCATATCCGTCCGCTTCCCCCAGAGCATTCCAGTGAACCGCAACTTCATCCGGCAGCAAAATGATTGCTGCAATGGTAAGGATAAACGGGACAGTCATTAACCCAGAGAATATACGATTTTCCAGTTTCACAGTATATCACTCCTTTATTTAATTTCTGCCCCTATTATATACTGTTGCCATACTGCATATCAATAGATATTGCCAAGATACAGTTTCTTCTGTATGAAATACATTGTTCTTCAAAAACATCCTTGTTACGATGCACTTTCCTGGTCAGAATCTCCACTTTCACCTGAAAAGAACTCATCTTTAATGTTATAGTGCTCTTTTACCCGGTCCTTTGTATTTTCAATCCCATATTCTTCAAAGCCTGTCAGGTCCCCATTTTTATCCCGCGTTGCAAATACATCTACTTCACCGCTGTTCCCACTGGACATCGAGCCGCTAAAGCTTTGTTTCTCCCATATGCCGTCTTCAAAATAGCGAACTTTTTTTCCGTTAAAGTAATACTCCTGATCTTTTTCATCCTGTTTTAAACCATATTTTTCGTACACTTTCATCGTTTCGTCCGATATTTTCTGATAAATATGGTCTAACTGCAGATAATATTTTCGCTGTATAGATGCTGCTTCCTGGAAAACAGTATCCCATTTTTTATAATCTGCATCATAGTTATCGGCCCCGTATTTAAGTGCATCCAGATTATAGTAGCAAATATCCTGTAATGAACTTAGCTGATCACAGATGTTCTTCATGGACTCTGCCAGAGTATCAATTTCTTTACTAAACTTTGCATTACTCCAATCTTTTACATTTCCAAGCAGCTCCTTCCATTCAGCTTCCTTTTTTTCCATTTCCTCTTTTAGTTTGAGATATGTCTCGTTTACATCCTGAAATGTTTTTTTTATTGCTTTCTTTCGGATGTCATCTCCTTTTACGTCTTCCAGCGCACTATCGTAACCGGAGCTTGCAGCAACATCCGTCACATTTAACCCGGAAACAGACATCTGTTTCAGCCAGTATGCATCTCCGAACTCACTGTATTCTCCTGTAGTACTGATTTCATTAACTGCATCTTCACCCACTGCAACACTTTCTTTGGCTGTTTCGGACGATTCATCTTCTGCAATGACTGAATCCACTGCCATGAACTCTCTTGCCTTACCTATTTCGCTGACCCCGCTGACTGCTCTTGTTGCTCTTGCTCCCCGGCCCCTAAAGGAGCCGGCTTCGCAGACGACGCTGGTTCCATGGTTTCTGGCTGCTTCTGTACCCGCTGAAGCCTCTTTTTGCCCGGCTGCAAATGCAGTCACCGCCATCCCCGCCAGTACAACAACTCCGCAGACTCCTCCGATTACCTTGCCTGCATTTTTTACTTTGCTGTTTTGATTATCTACACATTTTATTTTGTTGACTTCCTTTTGTTGATTGGTTTTCTTCATTTTTTGATTTCCTCCATTTCGTTGTTTTTTTACTTTGTTGAGTTCTGTTACATCGTTGAGATCTCTGCTTCATTGAGTTCTTCTACTTCATCAAGTTCTTCTGCTTCATCGAGTTCTTCTACTTCATCGAGTTCTTCTACTTCATCGAGTTCTTCTACTTCATCAAGTTCTATTACTTCATTTTGATCCCATCTTGTTCTACTGTAATAGAATATCTTGTTTTCATTCTACTACAATAGAATGTAATTGTCAACATTATATTTTTATTTAACGGTCCAATACCATTCAAACCGCTCTCTCCATTATTCTTAACAACAAAAAGAGGCCCCTGCTATTCTTGCAGGAAGCCTCTTCTCATCTTATCATTTATTGTTGATCTTTACTTTTTTTACACTGGAATAATTGCTATAAATTTTCTTGCTGCCTGCTTTTTTATATCTTCTCATTCTAAAATGATAGATAGTTCCTTTTTTGAGTCCGGACTTTTTCAGGCTGGAAGCTGATTTGGATTTAGAAGCAATCTTCGTATATTTTTTCTTATTTTTCACCTTCATGAAAATCTCTACTCCGTCGCACCTTGATGTTTTCTTCCAGGTAATTTTCACCTTTCCGCTACCGATCTGGCTTACTTTTAACGATGGTTTTGCTGGTGCAGAGGCCGTTTTCAAAGTGGTGGAAAAACTGCCTTCTTTTATTTCCGAACCGATTTGATTAAATGCTTTTACTTTATAAGTATAATTTGTTCCTTCTTTCAGTCCCGTATTTTTATAGCTGGTAGAAGTCGTGGTCTTTATTTTTTTCCATTCCTTCCTGCGGCTGTCATAACGGTATACATAATAACCTTTGGCATTAGCGGCCTTTTCCCAAGTGATTTTGATACTTTTGGTTTTATTGTAAGAAGTCTTTAATCCTGTTACTTTGGACGGTACCGCCACAATCTGTTTCCAATGGGCATATACAGTTACATTTGTGGTGATTTTGGTTGAAGACGTGAACTGTGTACCTCCGTCTGGTGCCATAAACCATCCCAGGAATTGGTATCCGTCTCTGGATGCGGTTGGCAGAACAGATATGACGCCTCCCTCATTCACGGTAATACCCGTGGTACTGGTGTTACCGCCATTTGCATTAAAGTTCACCACATATGTGGGAATCGGTTTCTTACCCCACACTGCTGTAAAGGTAATATCCTGGACCAATTTATACTCACTTCCAGGCTGATAGGTATTCATACCGTCGTTCCACCCCTGGAATACAAATCCTTCTTTTGTATAACTGTTATCCGGAAGGATAAAGGAACTTCCCGCCAAAACGGTTACCGGTTCGGGAGATTCTCCCAACGCTCCATCTCCTCCTTCAAAATAAGCTGTCACTTCGTTTTCCGGAACTTCGCTGATCCATTCCGCCGTAAATACCTTATCCATGTTCGGAATAATATACGTATCTCCAGGCTGATAGATGCCGTTTCCGTCATTCCAGCCGTTGAACGCAAAGCCTTCCTTCACAAAGGTATTGTCCGGTAATACTACCTGTGCCCCTTCTTCACCGGTCATGGAAACCGGTGCTTCACCAAGTGCTCCTTCTCCGCCTTCAAAAGATAATGTATAAATCTCAGGAATTTCTTCCTGCCACTGTGCGGTAAAGATTACATCATAGGACGGAATTGTATAGGTATCCCCAGGCTGGTAGACTTCTTCTCCATCAGTCCATCCCAAAAATGTAAAGCCCTCTTTTGTAAAGGTATTATCCGGAAGTACAATCTGTTCGCCTTCCTTTGCTGTCATAGATTCCGGTGCATCTCCGGTTGTCCCTTCCCCGCCTTCGAAAGTAACATGGCAGGTCTGTTCTTCTTCATCCGGTATAATCTCATACACATAGAATTCTGCAGCGGAGATAAATTTGTCATTTCCGGAATCTCCTCTGGTTGATGTTGCACGTATTTGTATTCTTCTGGCATTTACCGTATTGAATACCACTTCTTTTTTATCGGCATTATCACTCCAGGTTCCAGCTCCTCCCGGCACTTCGATGAAATCATCTCCGTTTTCCGTTGGGCTGTAATAAAGCTTGTAGCCAAGGATTCTTCCATTGATGTTATTCGATCTTGGAACATATTCCAATTTGCGAAGTATACGGTTTTTGCCAACATCAATGGTAAATTCATTGCGGATATTATTTGGAATATCCGGTTTGGCTGCTGCACCTCCTGACCAGTTGCTGTGCCAGTAAGTAGTTTCATTGCCATCCACTGCCTGATCTGCATTCCCATCGGTACCGCTGCCTTCCTGGCTTCCCGCTGTAGCGCTTAATTCTGAGGAATTGATCTTCGTAAGCGTTCCCTTGATTACAAGGGCATTTACTGCCTCTGCAAGCTCTGCCAGTTTTTCATCCAGCTCTTTTTGTTTTACTCCGTCTTTTTCCAGTGATTCTTCTGCCGCTGCAATTGCCTGGGTCACCACCTTGTAAGAGTCCTCTGTATACAGTTTTGCATCCAGTTCCTTTGCTTTAGCCACTGCTTCCTGAAGCTCTGTGCGGTCAGCCGGTATGTCTTCCAGCTTATCCAACGCATCGGTAATTGCCGCCAGTGCAGCTTCCACATCCTCCTGGGATGCTTCGGCATAACCTATTACACCTTCTGCATCATCAATAGCATTTTTCAAAACGGCATAGGTTTCTTTGGTGTAGTATTTTCCGTCTATTGCTAAAGCTTGTGTATACTTTTCAATTAATGAGGACTTGTCTGCAGGTGTCACCGGATCCGGATCTGCCGTCACCAGATACATCTCATGAAGTTCAGGTGCCGAATGTGTCCAGGATATCTTTATTTCAAATACATTGTTTACATCCTGTCCCAAATCTTCGAATACATTCAGACTCTTACCCAGGGTGCCAATACTCTTCCATTGATCCTTGCCGTAGCGTATGGAAACGTCTGCATCTGATATGGTATTCGGGCTTTGCAGAATGGTAATGGCTGTCACTTTTGTATTACCCGATACCCTGTAAGTAAGGTATCCTTCCCCTTCTTTTTTAGAAGACCGATAAGTTGTGGATACGTTATTATCGGTCAGATAAGAAGGCCTGTGTCCTTTTTCTTCCACATCACTTGTCACGAAAGAAGGATTGTTTTCAACCGGTATATACTCGTTATCATTAATCTCCAGCTCATTAAAACGGATCCATCTTGCGCTATAATCTTTGGTCACCGATATTTTTACGTAGCGGGTTTCCTGGTTCACAGGTTCGGATGTTGATAACGTATAGTAAGATATCTCGTGATCAGGGAAACATTCATCAATGGTCACCTGTCCAGGATCTTTATCCGAGCTGCCAATTGTAAGGACATCTGTCCAGTTTTCAAGGTCTGCGGAAATGGATACTTTTCCATTGCGGATAAAATCCACTTCACTGTCATGCTGTACCATCTTCAGCTTTTTAAGAGGAATTGTCTGTCCCAGGTCATATATGATATACTGTCCTTCCTTCTGAGCCACACTGAAGTTTGCCTTTGTGCTGCGGTCCCCGTCTACTGCCTGATCCGCACCGGTAATTCCTGATGCCGGGATATTGGATTCCATATAATGGGGTGCTGCAATTTCTTTTGATTTTATGACAAAACCGGATAACTGAAAGGTAACCGGATCATTGCTTTTGTTAATCAGGCGGATATACCTCACATCCAGTCCTCCTTTCAGATTGCCTGGATCTATTGTCTGCCATTCTGTACCGTTTACTGAGGCTTCCATAGTCAGTTTATTCTGCTGGGTGTAATCCGCATTTACTTCAATTACGTTTCGAATTCTTGGAAGCATAATACCCAGATATTGGTTCTTAGAAAGGGTAATATCCCGATCATTCACATCTAATACAGATGTATCAGCCGTAGCCGTAACGCTCCTTCTGCTTAAGGATGCCACATTTGTATATGCCACTGTGGAAGGCAGTACCTCTCCTTCACTTACTGCAAATTCCCGTACCGCCAGCCATTTTCCGGTGGCAGCCTTTGCTCTTACTCTGACATATCTCGCCTTAACTCCAAGCTCTTCCGCGTTAAAATAAATGTCCCGCTTATCTTTAAAAGACTCCAGTTCCGTATAGTTTTCTCCGTCCAGAGAATATTCCAGTACTGCATTTGAGATCAGATCTGATTGTGCCGTTGTGGTTCCACCCTGGAGAAACTTAATCGTTCCAAGGGTTACTTCCCTTCCAAGGTCCAGTCCCAGCCAGCCCCCTGCCGGGAAGGAATCATTAGGTGTTGTTTTAAACCAGGCAAAGGTATTGTCATCTTTATCGGTTGCCTTGCCCTCTGTATATTCATTGTAAGTGCCGTTAATTCCATCTGACTTCATCAGTTCAGCATCTACCGGTACAAACGGCCGGATTTTATCCGCATTTGGATTTACCACGCTGTTTACTTTTGGTCCCAGTACATCAGACATGTTTTTCACAAATGGGATCAGGCGTTTTGCCCCTGCTTCTACATTTGGAACAGCATCAATATTTACTACCGGGCATTGCTTTGACAAACCGTAGTAACTGGATGCTTCCGAAAAGTAGCTCCATACATTTTCATAGTCATTTTTTTCATAGGCGATTGCCGTATTAATATAATTAATTGCTGCTTTTGCCAGATATCTCAAGGAGTCTGTCCAGGGTGATAGCTGGGACTTAAGGTTTTCATTTTGAGAATCCCGATCAAATACATCTGCTGCATCTGCTATTTTCTGGAATTCGTCAGCCAGAAGGCTTCCCTTTTCCTGAATAGATGCCCCTGATTGATAGAGGGTCATGAATTCTTCCAGCAATGGAGCAAGTTCTTCTGATTCACCCAGTACCAGTCCATGTCCGTTAGGGGCGGGATCTGATAAATGTTTAGCCATGGTATGTAACGCTTCGGAAGCGTCCGGCTCCACATATTTAAAGGAATCTGCCCAGCTCTTGTCCCGATTAAAGCCCTGAATGTTCCATGCATAATCGGCAACTGCAAAAATTGCTACCTTGGATGGCTCTGACTGCTGCATGGGATTGGTAATTACTCCTGCCAGATTCGTCACATCGGTATTCAGCATCTCGCCTTTTCCCATGAGCATGCGCACTTTATTAATATCATTTACCGGCCAGTTCAGCCAGAACAGCGGTTTTCTTCCTGCTTTTTCATCGGATGTAAGGCCATTTACAAACCCATCTACCGTTTCTTTTGTAACATGTCCGCAGACACTCTGCCCTGTCCAGAAAAAGTCTACATCATCATTCACTAATCGATTTGCATTTCTTAAATTGGTCCAGCTGTATCCTGCAAAAGCCCAGTTATATTCCGGCGGGCAGTAAAGGATATCTTTCACATCATTTTTACTCTTACACCAATCTGTCAGATCATTCAGAAGTTTCGCAATAAGATCTACGGATACTCCGCCCGCATCATCAGCCAGAACTCCAAAGCGGCGCACTCCTGCATCATAGAGCTGCTGGAATTTCTTTTTAATTGTGGCAAGACTGTCATCATAATTGCTCTCCGTAATACGGTCACTCATAAACGGATGGATGGTCCATACAAAATCACACTTGGATTCCCTGCCTACCTCAGCCATTTCCCGTATTTCAGCCAGTTTTTCTTCCGGATACATTTCTCTCCATTTAGAGTTGTGGTATGGGTCATCCTTTGGCGCAAATACATATGCATTGCATTTAATTTCCCCACCGAACTTCATGAGATTCATGCGGTCTTCATTGGACCATGGCAGTCCATAATACCCTTCAATAAATCCCCGCAGCCCGGTATCAGAAAAATCCGTAACGGTAAAATTTTGAAGCTGTTTTCCTGTGATCTGGCGCAGTACCATTTTCAGTGTGGATAACGCATAAAAAGCAGCATTGGTATCTTTCCCAACGGCTGCAATGGTATTGTCCTGTGCTGTTAACACATAGGCATCTGTCTGGTTAAAATGATCTTCCGTAACTGCCGTATGGTCTGCGGCAAACTGATCCGCTGCATCTTTAGCACCTTCTGATTTGTGAATACCAACCAATAAATTGGTCTTCCCCTCAGCAGAAGCATCCGTAACCACGTGTGTTACACTGGCTGTCTTCAGTACATCGTCCACTTTGTCTTTCGTTGCCTGGTCTATACCCTCTCCAAATACAACATTTACTTCATTTGACAGTGTTAAACTGCCATTTGCATATTCCACGTCATGAGGGGTGGGATATATTTCATATGCTGCATTTTCTGCCGCTGACGCATGGAGCGTTTCGGATATCCCGCTTAGCTGCACCGATGTCATAGTTAATACAATAATCAGTAAAAAACTAAGCGCTTTTCTCAATCTTTTCATTCTTAATCCCCCGATCTTTTATCGATTCATCTGCCGGATTTATTGTCAAGTAACCTTTGTCCGAAGCGTGTTTGAAAGTATGAAGATCACCTTCAAACACGCCCGGACCCTTTCATGGGTTATTTTTTGACATATCTGACATTTTTAGAAATGTTTGCTTTTTTCAGCATTTTTTTATAACTGCTGTATTTTTTCTTTGGCACTGTAACTTTTATTCTCTTTTCGGTGTTCTTAAAAGCATCTTTGCCAATAGATTTTAATACTTTTGAAGAAATTGTCACATTTTTTAATTTCTTACATCCCTTAAAACTTTCTTTTCCGACTTTCTTAACATTGCTGCCCAGGATAACTTTTTTCAGCTTTTTCTGGTTCTTAAATGCTTTATCGGATATTGCAGTAACCTTGAATGAATAGCCGTTTAATTTAACGGTTGACGGAATCTTGATACTGGTACTGTTCTTTTTAGCAGGGCGCCATACAGTCACAGTTCTGGTCTTGGAAGTGGAAGCCGTTACCTTATATTTTATACTTCCTGCCTTGTGAGTGCTGCCCTTTTTCGGCACCGGTTTTACTTTTATCAGTTCATTTCTGGCTGTATTCAACACCTTGTATGCCTGATCCACAGCAGCCTGTGAGGCCTTCTGGTCATTTAATACATTTCCCGCTGATGCAAGCGCACCTGAGAATTTCTTCCAGGAAGTGCCGGTGTAATCGGATGCTTTTAAATTCTTACAGGTTTGGTAAAGATTCTGAAGCGCAGTTTTATTGACCACTGGCTCTGGATCTTTTTTCTTTAATGCTGCCACTGCGTTCTGTAAGTCAGAAGCAGCCTTATTTACCTCTTCCTGAGATGCTTTTGGATTATCCAGTACATTCTTTGCTTTAGCCAGGGCATCCTTAAATGCACGGAAGCTCACATCCGTATAATCTCCCTGGACTTTTCCTTTATTTTCATCATAAAGTTTCTGCAGAGAGGATTTATCTACTGCAGGCTCAGGATCTTTTTCCTCTAATGCTGCCACTGCGTTTTGCAGCTCTGTAACTGCCTGTGCAATGTCTGCTTCTGTTGAATCCGGATTGTTCATAATTCCCGCAGCCTTATCATAAGCCGCTTTAAATGCGTTCCAGCTCTCCTGGGTATAATTCCCCCGCAGTATTCCGATTGCATCAGTGAGCAGTGCCTGAAGTTCTCCCTTTGCAACCGGCTGGGTCAAATTAATCTCTGCAGCAGATCCGAAGCCGCCCTCACCTGAGGTAACCTTAAATTGTACATATCTGGCATCCACAGGATTAAAGGATATTGTTTTGGAGGTATTGTCAGCCGCCAGTGTTCCGCTGGCAACTTCCTCATAATTGCTGCCGTCCTGACTCACCTTGAGCTGGTATCCGGTCACAATACCGTTCACTCCTCCGCTTTGACGTGGAAGATATACGAATTCGTGGATACGGTTTACCTGGTTCATATCAATGGTTATCGTAGCCGGCAGTTCTTTTTTGGAAGGGGAATACTGGGTATGCCAGATTGTTCCCGGATTGCCGTCAAATGCCAGGGAAACAGGCCCTTCTGTTCCATCCGCCGTCAATGCCTGTTCATTGTCAGAGGATATGGTCCATCCGCTGGTTGGAATCTGGGAAGGATCATTTATATCATAACGCTTCGTTACTCTCACATTATCAATGCAACCCTTAAACGCATTTGTTTTTGAACCGATTCTGGCTAACGGAAGTACAAACGAACTGCTGGAAATATTTGTCTTCTTTACCAGCCCTTTATTGATGAAGCTGCCTTTAGCAGAAGAATTAAATGTCCCGTTTACATACAAGTCTGTCTTCTGAGGATTCACACTTATGATAAGATTATATGTTTTTCCGGCTTCCGGGATAAAGTCAAATTCATATTGATATAATTCCTGGGTATATCCCAGTTTACTATCTTCCAGAATACGGATATCATGTGTTCCATATGGGGAATCCTCTTCAAATATTATCTGACCGGGCTTTACTTCATCCATTTTAAGGGTAAAGGAAAGCATATTTCCGTCTGACCCCAACTGTTCAACAGGTGTGGCCGCATAGCTTTCACCGCCGCTTATTTTTAACATACTGCCGTTTAAATTCTCCGCCTGTCCTACATTTACCATATCAGTCAGGGTTCTTCCATTGGCGCTTGCGTCATCTCCGATGCCGCCGTCAAAATTATAATCTGCATAGACCCCGTCCACATCCGTTTCTGTCGAATAGGGATTGGAATTGGGTGCTGTGGATATCTGGGCTGCCAATGCGTCAATGCTGGCTACGCTGCCTTTTTCCTTACCGTTTGCCCAGCATTTTTCAGACATCAGCGCAAGGGAATCATAAAAACGTTTAAATTCGTCTGCTTCCGTCATTCCGGTTGCCCTTTTATCTATATTATCATTCCATATTGCATAAGCGGCTCCCAGCATCTGCTTATCCCCTGCAGGGATTGTGGTAAATCCGCCTCTTACCGCTACCCGGTTCGGGGAGAAATCATTAAATATGGAGTTCTTGTTCAGATAATCCCCATAGGCTCCCCTGCTTCCGTTTCCGCTTGGTACCATATACAGATATTCGTCCTGGGTATTAATCAGGTCATACCCCATATCATACATTTCTTTTCCATCTGCCCAGGATCTTGCCCAGAGATTGATCTGTACGTCTTCCACTGCCTCCGGTATAATCTGTGTAACCGGATTATCTTTCAGCCAGGTCAGTCCTCCCCAGAAACGAACGGTATTGGTCTTTTTCACATGGGGAATCAACTGGTTCAGCAGGTTTCTATATGCTGTCGTACCTGCCTCAAATTCATCTGCACCCACATGAACTACGGTCTGGGAATCAAATGTGCCGTCTTTTGTATAGTCATCAAAGATTCCTTCCGTAAAATCAATCACTTCCTGTTTGGAGATATCCAGATGATCTACGATGGAGCGTGTTGGAAAACGGGGATTCCAGCCATTTACCGCATATTCCGGAAATACTTCCGTAATACCCATTGCATGTGCCGGTACATCCAGTTCCGGTACAATATTCACGCCATAATTCCTGGAATCCTGAATGAAATCCTTAAATTCCTGTTTGGAATAGTGATAATCATCAGATGCCAGTGTCCTTCCTTCCTCATTTGCAATCGATGACTCTAAGCGGAATCCGCTGTAAGCATCATATGCATCTGCAGGGTTTGGCTCACTGCTGTTCTGGTAATCCTCCAGGAAAATATAATTGTCGCTTAAATGCACCTGGAAATCATTCATTTTGTACCATGACATATTTTTTACGATATCCTTAAGCATGTCCATGGATACCGGTTTACGACCTACGTCATAGACGAATCCACGTACTTTGTACTTTGGATAATCCCTTGCTTCCCCGCAGGGCAGCGTGCTTGTATCGCTGCTTAATTTCAGCGCCTGAAGGATGGTTCTGGTTGACCAATAGGCCCCGGTTGTATGGATCGCATCTACCGCAACCGAATCACCAATTACCAAATGGTATCCCTCATCTCCCATCATCTTATCTTCACTTCCCAGCCGGAAATAAAAATCTCCTGCTTCCGGCTGACCGCCTGTTACAACCTCCAGTTTTTTACCGGTTATGTCCTCCAGATCTTTCTGGAACTCCATAGCTGTGGATGCCAGTTCTTCGGTCTCAATAATAATTCTTCCATGATCAGACAGGACAAAATTCTCTGTACTGTCGCTGTACCATTCTGATATTTCTGGAATCACCTGTGGTTTACCGTTGCCGGTACTGCTGTCATGAATACCCGGGATACTGATGGTATATTCCTCGCTCAGTGTTTCGCCCCCTGTCAGATTGTTTTTCATCTTCAGAGCAAGTTTTACATCTTTTGGGACCAGCGGTTTATGTACAGCCAGATCATCGGATACAATCTGTTCCAAATCCGCTCCGTTACTGGTAATGGTAAATCCTTCTTTATCGGGAATTTCAACCCGGTTTGTATCGGGATTGTACACCGGAACAACCGGCGTTTCATCCGGAAGAGGCTCAGCATACGCTTCAAATTCCATTACAGATACATTATTCCAGGTAATAACCTGACCATCTCTGTTAGCTCCTTCTGCATTATACTGCTCAATCAAAAGGCGCAGGTGTCTTGTCTGTACTTTAGTATCCAGATTAATGATATCCCGGAATTTGCCGGGCAGCTTGGTGAACTCTTTAATATTTGTCCAGTCCGTTCCGTTGTCTGACTTTTGAATGCTGTATCTGGTGGCATTTAACCGCTCCCACTCCACAACTACAGAACCAATCGTTTTAACCTCCCCCAGGTCAAAACTCAACCATTTCTGCCCATTTGTGGTGGTACTAGACCAACGTGTACTAAGGCTGCCGTCATTTGCTTTATTCGCTGGAAAATCTGCCGTTTCGTTTCCACTGGAAACAGCTTTTGTATTCAGTGCCAGATTCTGAAGACCTGCTTTTTTATTGTCTGTCTGGCTGGTCGTTTCTCCTTCTGCCAGGGATTTATCCTGTGTATTTGATTTATCTTCTGTGTCTGATTTATCTTCTGTTTTTGCTTCACCCTCTGTTGTTTCACCTTCTGTTGTTATTTCACCCTCTGTTTTTGTTTCATTTCCTGCTTTGGAATCACCTTCTGTTAATACTTCATTCTCAGTCTGTCCATCCCCCTTTGCGCTTGCTTCCCCATCTGTCTGAAATCCAGCTTCTGTAGCCGGCTGATTCACACTCGCTTCTGCCTCCCGGGCATTCTTCCCGTTTTCTCCTGCACCATCCTTCCCGGCCCCGGATGCATCTGCACCCCGTGCCGTGTCTTGGGATTCCACTGCAGCGTCTTCGGAAACCTGGCTATCCTGATTAGCCGCTAAGGCATTCACTGGCGGG
>UQCR01000052.1 GCA_900539655.1 uncultured Robinsoniella sp. | reverse complement strand
TTACCTATCGTTAAAAGTGTCTACCCCACAGGCAACTGTGGGGGTGGCACCCATAAAAAGCAGAGTCGCTTTATTTGCAGGCTCTGTTTTATTATGTGTGGCTGGAATGTCCAAAAAGTGAACAGAATTTTTCTACGGTATTAAAACTTTTGGGGGAGGCAGAAGTAAGAGACGATGGTTCCCCCTCTGATCTGGACCGAAGGATTAAACGGCTTGAGCGGAAAAAGGGCAGTAACCATCCTGCTGTAAAACAGTATTACAAAGTAATCAGGGGAGCGGCGGACACGGTGCGAAGCATCGTGATCAGTGCCAATTCCAGGTTGGCATTTTTGGAAAACCCACAGATACTGCGTATCTTGGACCATGATGATATGAATATTCCGGAAATTGGTGTAGGCAGGAATGGAGATGAAAAGACAAAGACCGCTCTTTTTTGCGTGATACCAGATTCGGACAAAACAAATAATAGTATTGTGGGACTGCTTTACAGCCAAATTTTCCAAGAATTATATTTTCAGGCGGATTTTATCTATGAAGGCAGGCTGCCTATCCATGTAACCTTCATGCTCGACGAGTTTGCAAATGTCGCGTTACCAGATGACTTTTGTTCCCTGCTTTCAACAATGAGAAGCAGGGAGATCAGTTCTATCATCATAATACAGAATCTGGCGCAGATTAAGGCTCTGTTTGAGAAAACCTGGGAGGTGATTCCAGGAAACTGTGATACACTGGTGTATTTAGGCGGTAATGAACAAAGCACTCATGAGTACATTTCCAAAATGCTGGGAAAGGCTACGATAGATAAACGCAGTTCCGGGGAGACGAGAGGAAAAAATGGAAGCAGCAGCCGGAATTTTGACGTCTTAGGGCGAGAACTTTTGACACCGGATGAAGCACGTAAATTAGATAATAAAAAGTGCCTGATCTTTATCAGAGGGTTTGACCCCATTATAGATTCAAAATACAATACACCGGGACATAAACTTTACGGAGAGACATTCGATGGGGGCGCGCCGCCCTATCATCATACTCCAAACCGTAAGGATAACGTGATGCCTACATGTGAATTGTTGAATCGCAAGTCATTTGAATATTATGAACGGCAGCGGGACCAGGGGCTTAATGTCCATATTGATGAAATAACATTGGATGAATTACTGGCATTGCAGGAACCGGATATGCCAGCAAAGGTATTTTCTGAGGATGAATTAAAGAAAAACCGGAAAATTTCAGAAATAGATAATCTGGAAAAACCAGATTCTGGACAGGATTCCGGGGGGATTACAGAAGAAGAATTTAATGAATCGCTTCTAAATGAAAACTATTCATTGGAGCAGTTAGAAGAAATACGTCTTGGACTGGTAGAAGGACTCTCTTACCAGGATATTTTAACTCACTTCAAAGTTGAAAGCAGCGCTGGTGAAATGCGGGAAATCCGCGGACAATTGACCGGGCTGCCAGAATCTTGATTTTTCCATATTTCTTTTGCCTAAGAGCAGATATATGGGAGTCTGTTGCAAACCAGAGGACGCAAGCAGCAGGTTCTTTTGTACCTGCTATTTTTGTGCCCTTTTTAAGAAAGGAGAATTATAAAAATGAAGAAATTAACTGAAAAGAAGAACAGCATTAAAAAAATGATTGACAAAGCAGGAAAGGTAGTGGCAGGCGCTGCCTTTGCAACGGTACTCTGCACGACGAATGTATATGCGTCCGGGGCGGATGTAGTCACTGCACCGCTTAATAACCTTAAAAATCTTGTGATCGCAATTATCGGAGCGGTCGGCGTGATCATTCTTGCAAAAAACGTAATGGAATTTGCACAGAGTTATCAGCAGCAGGATTCCAGTAGTATGAACTCCGCAATCAAAGGAATCGTGGCAGGTTTGATCATGGCAGGTATTAGTACGGTCTTAACTTTCCTGGGAATCAGCTAATGGAGGGAAAATCATGCTTAAATTACTACATGTATCCTTTTTGATTGAAATAGAAGGCCGGCGGGGTGAGACCGTGCAGGAAGGGGGGAATCCGAAATTCAGGAAAGAGTGTAAAGATTTATTTACCGATATGGGATTCCGTGTGAAAGAAGCATGTGAAGTACGTGAAGCACGTGAAGCGTTCAGAAATTTACACACCAGCTTAGGCTTAGAAGCAGATGATGACCTGGTACAGCGAGAAGATGAATGCCTGCGAATCATGGAGCAGTCAATAGACGGAAACATCTTTTCCAGTTCGCTTTCTGAGATAGAAGAAAAATTGCAGAGTGGGAAAACATTCCACTATAAGGCGCTGAAAAGTTATGGAACGGTTTACATACCATCGGCTATTGAGGCAAGGGACTATTATAACAAACATCTGGATGCCTATGAGAAAACGGTGATTCAGTTTTTGGAAATATCCCACGAGAGGTTGAATGCAGCCTGGATTTCGAATCCGGTGCCGTATTATAAGGGTGATATCCGTATTTGTCTGGGTCATGATGTCATCTATTTTTTTAGTTTCAAGATAGATGAAGTGCTGAAAGATATGGTAAACAAAGGATTGATTATATCCGATGGCGCACAAGTAGCGCCGCGTTTTGCTCTTCCAGAGTCTTACCAGGAAAATAAACGTGGTTATCCGTACAGGAAGGGAAGGTGACAGTGGTGGGAGAGCAGGGATGAAATTTAGATATTATTATAAAGGAACATTGGTAATGGCAATATCCAAATACAGGAGGTGATAGTAAATGGATATTTTTAATTTGGGCGAAGCAATCCTGTCACTTCTCGAAGTTGTCTTTGGCTTTTGGAATAGTCAGGTAAACATGGTCTTTGAACTGCTTGGACAGTCTCCAACATCGTTCAAAGGAGGTGGCCCGTGGGGAATCATTACTGGAATTGAGCCGATTTTTGTTGCCGTAGGTTCGAGTCTGGTTGTTTTATTTTTTGTGATAGGTTTTTGCTCGGAAAGTATTGATGTGCGGGAGGAAATGCGGTTCGAAGTGATACTCCGTATGTTGATACGGATTGGGATCGCACAGTGGCTGGTGGTATACAATGTGGACATCATGCGAGCCATATTTACGAGCGTCGGAAACCTGGTAGGTTTGATTGGAGGAAGTGAAGCCACACAGGTAATCATTGACCCGGCGCAGGCAGATATCATAAAAAATCTGGGATTTGTAGAAAGCTTGGTGTTTTTGATATTGGCGGTATTTTTATGTCTTATCATTTTAATATGCGGTTTTTTCCTGATCTACAATGTTTATTTCAGGTTCCTGAAAATCCTTATTATCGTACCGTTTGGCAGTATCGCATATGCGACCGTTGCTGGAAACCGTGGAGTAAGCGCTATAAGCGTTCAATTTACAAAATACTTTCTTTCTGTCGTTTTTGAAGCAGTAACGATGGCGTTAGCAATTATCTTGTGTAATGCTTTTATCAGTTCAGGATTGCCCCAGTTCACGGGAAACTATGCGGACTGGACAAAGACTTTGATCTATCTCGGAGAAATGACATTCACAGTAGCGCTTACAGTGGGTAGTGTGAAAGGAGCACAGAGCCTGACGAGTAAAGCCCTTGGGCTGTAGGCAGAGGAGGTCGGCATATGGAAGCTACGGCGCAGGATAAAGGGATACAGTTGACATTATTTGAGTATTTTGCTGACGCAGACCAGTTTTCGTTGGACGATGCAAAAGAATGTGTATATCAGTATGCGGAAAAACAGGTGAAAGAGCCCAGTATACGAGCAAGAATCTATGAAGGTATCAATAAAGGACTGTTTCAGCGGGTTAGCAAAGGTGTATACACCGTAACAAAGAAAAATGCAGAAGATGAAGATATTACTTGTATGCTGATTCAGGGAGATGGCCGTGATATAAGTTTCATTGCGGATAACAGCATTGATGCAATCATCACAGACCATCCGTATCTACTGAAGAGCAGTTTAAAGGGTGGAAACAGAGATTTTGCTTCCTACGACCTGTTTCAATATACACAGGAGGATTTGGATGAAAAATTCCGGGTTTTGAAGAAAGGACATTTTCTCGTGGAGTTTTTACCAGAGGAGAATGGAGATAATTACGAATATCTTTACCAGGTGAAGGCTATGGCGAAGGAAAGCGGCTTTTCCTATTATGCAAAGGTGGCATGGAAAAAAGGAAATTTTGTTGCTAACACGGGCAGGAAGGCGAAAAACACAGAAGATATCCTTTTTTTCAGCAAAGGGCGTGCGAGAGATATGAGGCCAGATGCAAAAAAGGATAAGGCGGAGCCGGGAATCTGCCATTATATGTCAGGTGTGAAGGGGATGCTGCCCACGGCTTTTGATATACAACCGTCCCCAAAGGGGACGCGTGTACACCAGGCGGAAAAGCCGGTAGAGCTGTTGAAGCAGATTATAGAGTTTGTCACAAACGAAAAAGATTTGATATTGGACCAGTATGCGGGTTCATTTTCCCTTGCTGAAGCCGCACTGGAACTGGATAGGGATTCCATATCAATAGAAATCAGCCAGGACTATTTTGAAGAGGGAAAAAAGAGGATTGAAAATGCAAAGAAAGGTAAGGTGAGGTAAATGGACATAGAGATCAGCAGAGATTTGCAACACTACAAGGAAAGCTTTGTAATGGGACTGACTGCAAAACAGTTTATATTCAGCGCGCTGTCCCTGGGGGCGGGGGCAGGGGTCGTGCTTGGCCTGTACAATAAAGTTGGCATGACATTATCCTGTTATCTGGCAACTCCTATCGTGGTGCCAATAGCATTAACCGGATTTTACAATCACAACGGACTTAGTTTTTGGCAGACTGTCCGGAAAATGATACAGATGTCTTTTTTAAATAAGCCATGCTTATACAGATCAACAGAAAATGTGGAATTAATCAAAGAGGCTTTTGCCGAGGAGCAGAAACTGATTGCACAGCAGCAGAAAAAAGAGGTAAAAGCACATCCTGACGGAAAAGAGGACTTTCATGCAGTAAAGAAGAGAGCAAAGCGGTTAATAGTCCTCACAGTAGGAATTTTAGCCGTGACAGTGGCAGGAGTTCTTGCCTATAAATTTATGAGATAGATTGAAATAATCCCACTTATTTAGTGGGAAGTAGTTTAGCGACCAGCAGGTTACGGGATTCGCTAAACTACTTACTTCCCGTAGCCTGCCTTGAATGAAGGAGGTTTACGGAAGTGGGAATTTTTACAGATAGATTTACATTATTAAAAAAGGCAGATAAGCCATTATATACAGCCCCCAAAAGTGTACAGCAGCAGATTGAGATCCTTCGGATCGCGAAGGACGGAATCTTTGAAAATACCAAAAACAGATACAGCAGAGTATACCGTTTTGCAGATATTAATTATGTTACGGTTTCGGAAGGTGATCAATATGAGCTCTTAAAACAGTATTGCAAATTGGTGAATGCGATTGATGTTGCATTTAAAATAACCATTTACAATAAAAACAAAGATATGAGCCAGTTCAGGTGCAATGTTCTGATCCCGGACAAGGACGATGGCTTTGACCATCTGCGTGATGTTTATAATGACATTGTAGAAGAACGGATCGTAGCGGGAAAACAGGGGATTGAACAGGAGCGTTATCTTACAGTCACCGTTGAACGAAAAGATTATGAACAGGCAAAAGCGTTCTTTAACGTCTTTGAAGGGGGGATGCAACAGGAATTCCGAGCGATAGGTTCTAAGTTGGAGCCGCTTGATGCGGCAGAACGGCTCCGTATTCTTTATAATTTTTATCGGATTGGCGAGGAGGAAACCTTTTCGTTTGATTTCGACGAATATGTGAAAAGCAAAAAGGACTACAAAAATGATATTTGTGGTTCCATGATTAAGTTTTTTCCCAACGAATTTGAGACGGACCGGAAAGTATGCAGGGCTATTTTTATAAAGCGCTATCCGACAAGCCTGCCAGATACTTTTGTGAACGAGCTTACCGGCGTGCCGGTCCATAGCATTACATCTATTGATATTGTGCCTGTTCCAAAGGACCTTACAACAAAAACCCTGCAAAAAAAATATCTTGGCGTAGAGTCAGATATTTTACGTCAGCAGCGGGTCCGAAATAAGAACAATGACTTTGCATCTGAAATCAGCTACGGAAAAAAGGTAGAAAAGAAAAATCTGGAAGCGCTGATGGATGACGTTCGGGAAAATGACCAGAATTTGTTTTTCAGCGGTGTCAATATGGTCCTGATCGCTGACACCAGGGAAGAACTCGACAGTATCACAGAGACAATCCAGACGATTGGAAATAAATATCTCTGCAACATGGAGATCCATCACCTGCAGCAGCGAGAGGCGTTAAATACTGCATTACCGGTTGGGGTACGCCAGGTAGAAACGATGCGGACGATGCTGACACGGGATATCGCGGCTTTAATGCCATTTAACGTACAGGAAATCTATGAGCCGTCTGGCTTATGTTATGGAATGAACCGAATCTCAAAAAACCTGTGCGTTGCAGACCGGAAAAAGTTGACCAATGGCAATGCCATGGTATTCGGAGTGCCTGGCAGCGGAAAATCATTCTTCTGCAAGTCCGAAATGCTTGGCGTTTTTTTGAAGACCGATGATGATATCCTGGTCATCGACCCGACGCTCGAATACTTTGATATTGCCAGGAATCTGGGCGGTGAATGCCTTAACCTGTCAAATTATACTCAAAATTACATCAACCCTCTGTGGATTGATGTGGACCAGTTAGACCTTGCCGATAGTAAGGGGCTGATCCGCGAAAAAGGGGAGTTCATGCTCGGGCTGTGCGAACAGGCTATGTTAGATCTGCTGAACAGCCGTCATAAATCCATCATTGACCGCTGTATCAGAAAGTTATATCTGGATATTGCCATGAGCAAGGAAAAATATATTCCGGTGATGTCGGATTTTTATGACCTTTTAATGAAGCAACCAGAAGAGGAAGCCAGGGATATTGCCCTTGCCTTGGAGTTATTTGTGAATGGTTCGCTGAATATCTTCAACCACCAGACAAATATAGACGTTGATAATCGTTTCGTTGTCTATGGCATTCGTGATCTGGGAAAGGAACTGAGTGCAATCGCCATGCTGGTAATGCTCGAGAACGTCAAGACGAGGATTGCCAGAAATGCGGAGAGAGGGAGGGCGACATGGTTATACATAGATGAATGCCATGTGCTGTTAGGAACGGGAGAGCATTCCGGACACAGTGAATACTCTGGAAAATTCCTTTATTCCCTGTGGAAAAAGGTAAGAAAGCAAGGCGGGCTTTGCACGGCCTTGACACAGAATATTACCGATATGCTGCAGAGCTATACGGCTGTTACGATGTTAGCCAATTCGGAGTTTATTGCCTTGCTAAAGCAAGCCAATGTAGACAGCCAGGAACTTTCCAAAGTGGCAGGCATACCGGAAGCACAATTGCAGTACGTGAGCAACTGTGCTTCCGGTATGGGAATTTTAAAGCATGGGGAGACCATTATTCCTTTTGATGCCAGAGTCAGAAAAAATAATATTATCTACGATCTCTTTAATACAAACATCCATGAGATTCAGGAGAAAAATAATCATGCTTAATGGCAGGGGAAAGAGTGGCACAAGAAAAACGGAATTGTAGAAAAGGCAAGGCAGGCGGATTATGAGGAGGAATACAATTGAATAGAGAAATTTTTGTGTTGACTGTAAAAAAGCGGTTCCTACTACAGACAGAGGAAAATATCAAGAAATGGGTTGCCTGGGCGGAGGAATGCGTCGATATGGGGCAATATGATGGATTCAGGAAAATGCCGAGAATTCAGGCAGTAGAGAAATGGCTGGATTCTTACTATTGTGTTTTTAATAGGATCCAAACAGAGTTTGACCGGGACACCGCAATAAAAGTCCTGAATCTGTCAGAGGAAAAATTGTGTTTATATCCAAATGAAATGCATGTGGCAGCGCGGGTATTAAAAGGTGGCGGGACCGGAAAAGATATCCTGCAGATGATCCATGAGGGGACTCTGGAAGAAGATATGGCTAATATGGGAAAATGTAGGGCAGAACGTATAGACACCAGCTCATACAGTGAAGAAAATCTTTACAGGATCCTGCAGGCTGCAAAGACATGGCAGGAGGTCCCAGAGATTCCACTGCCATATAAGCCTGTGGATTCCCTGGTCGTGCAGCTCATTAATGCCTGCATGGAATTGCTGGAATATCGTTATGGAATTACAACAATCCAAAAATCAGATTATGATCTGATATCGGAACACGCTTTTTTTCTTTGCGATTCTGCGCAGGTTCTGGGGCCGGAGGACGTTGATTTGGATGCGGTTTACGAGTGTTTCAATGATGCGGAAGTGAATGAACGTATGATTGAAGTGGAAGAACAGCGCAGTCCGGAAAAAGAGCGTGGAAGCAATGTTTCAGAAAAAAAGGGAAAACAGAGATAGGAGGTTATTATGATGGATGTAACGTTACAAGTTCCCTTGGGGGAGCAGATGCACTTAAAAGAAATGTTCTCTGCGTTGGAAGAGAATCATATGGAGACAGAGTCCCAGAATCTTGAGAACTTTTTACAATACTTTGACCAAATGGAACGATATTTTGGGGATATGCAGGATGAACTGCTTTATTTACGCGATCAGCTAGACCGTCTGAATGAAAAAACTTTGAAGGCTAAAATGGCACATTTCATTCAGAATGTCGGTGATCGGGTGGGGGCGGCAAAAATGTGGCTTGCAGCTCTTAAAAATGACATATCGGCGGGGGTTAGAAAAGCGGTAGACAGTGTAAAGTATCATGGAGGACAGGCTTTATATGCTGCTATTGATAAAACAAAGGCAGTCAGGGCGCTGTCCGTAATACATGAACATTTGGAAAGTGCTGCCGCAAGCCTGAAACACAGTGCCGAGACGATGGGAGATATTGGAGTGGAACTTAACGCTGCTAAGGGCCATAAAAAAAATGTCCGTAAACTCCTTATGGGGAAGGAGGCATCGGATATATTTGAGTATGACTACGATAAGGGCATTATCGCAAAAATCAGGAAGGCAATCGAATTCTGTGGAAAAATTGTTAAGAATATGGCAGGACACACAGAAAACATGCAGAAGTCCTTGGACGGATTATCCCAAAAAGCCTTAGATAACAGGGCCATGCGGAATGAAAAGGTATCTGACGGTGTAAATAAAAAGACGGATGCAGCCAGCCGGGGGAAAGGAAGATAGCGGTTGATTATGAAAGATATGAAAGTAAATTGGGTTGAGAAATTGGAGACTCCAAAAGAGATTACGGTACTGAAAACGAGAGGCACAAACAGGTGGATTATGAATAACCTGGATGATATCCAAAGGGACTATTCTATGGAAGTCAAAGGTACCGTGGTCGCAGTAGTCGAACTTCCGAACCGAGAGTTTGATAAATTATGTTACAAGGGGCTTACCTACAATGACTACCCTTTTATCAGCCAGGTATACGGGAGAAAGCGTAAGATAAAGATCAATGAGGTGGGGAGGTATGAATTTGAGGTAATCCGCATCGAAAATGAGAGGATGGACTCTGTGTATATGGCTGTCAGGCAACGTGGCTGTATTCCCCTCTTTTCTACGCAACTGCTAAATGTTGATACACTCAAGGCGTGGGAACAAAAATTTGATGATATAGAGAAATTTATCAGATCGGATCAAATAGAGTATCTGGAAGAAAAATTTAAGGACGATCCGGATCTCTCTCCTGATGATGCGGATATGATTCTAAGTGCAGTCCAGGAAGGACGTGGTTGGAGAGCAACTTTTGAGGGTGGATCAAGTTTATATGATATTGTGTGCGATTATATTTCGGATTCTATTGATTTGTCTCTGGAAAAATACTTAGATGGGATTTATGGTAAGGAACCTGTAAAACACAACAAGGAGGCGAAAAGGTAAATGCAGGACCAGAAAATGAATGATATGGAAGAAGTAAACCCTAGTGAACTTGCTGTACGCATGGAGAACATAAGGGATGGAGAGATGCTTGTCGTAAAATGGGAGAAGCCAGATGATAGAAAATAGTCTTAAAATGGTAAGTATTCGGTTGGTTGATGACCCACCAATTTATAGTGAGAAAAAAATATTGAATCCCGAAGATGCAGTTGACATTTTGGCAAGAGAGTTCAAAACGATTGACAGAGAGCTGTTTTTTATCCTGAACTTAAAAACAAACGGTCAGGTTATCAATGTTAATATTGCCAGTCAAGGCACTTTAAACGCTTGCCTGTGTTCCCCCAGAGAAATTTTTAAATCCAGTATCCTCTCTAATGCGGCATCTGTAGTTTTGGCTCATAATCATCCGTCCGGAGATTGTACACCTTCCAAAGAAGATGTTCTGACAACAAAAAGACTGGCAGCCTGCGGGCAGCTCATCGACATACCGGTGCTTGACCATATTATAATAGGAAGAAACACGTATTTGAGCATGAGGGAGGAAAAGATGTTTCCAGATGCAGAAAAAGAATATAGTGAATTTGTGGCAGAAAGTGGAATTGAATATGGAAAGAAGACGGCTCCGAAAATATCTTTTTTTGTAGCGGAGTGCATGGAATTTCCGTCTCTGGGGCAGGTGTACGAGTGCAGGGAGCTGAAACAAGCAGTGGATATCTATCGTAAGCTCCCAGAACATGTGAAATGCATGGGGAATGGGATTGGCTTTAGGATTGAGGATAGTGATGAATCCATGTATTCCGGTGATTTTGAGCTGATGACATGGGACCGGGTAGATCTGGATATCCTTAATTCGATCCCATATTATCGTGATAGCTCATTAGTCCAAAAGGCAGTTGAGGATATTAGACAACTCATGCCAGAACTGGAGATAATTGAGCCGGTACAGTGTCGCACCACTCTACCGAATGAGAGAAAACAAGGCAGATAACATATAGATTGAATAAAAGCAAAAAATACGGTACAATATTCATATAAAAGATAAGACAGGAGGGAAAACAGCGTGAACGAGAATCAGGAAATGTTTGAGAAGCTGGTAAAGAGCCTTCGTGGTATTTACGGGGATATGCTGGTAAGTATTCTGCTTTATGGCTCATTTGCCCGTGGAACCAATACGCGGGAATCAGATATTGATATAGCAATCCTGCTTAAAGGCAGGGAAACAAAGGAAATGCACGATCAGATGGTTGATTTGGCGGTGGATATGGATTTGGAGTATGACCAGGTGTTTTCCATCATAAATATTGATTATGAAAATTTCCTGGAGTGGGAGGACACCCTTCCATTTTATAAAAATGTGAGAGAGGATGGGGTGGTACTTTGGGCAGCGTAGAGACATTGGCAAAATACCGCTTTCAGCGGGCTTTGGAGGATTTGGCCGCCGCTAAGGAAATGCTTTCAGGTGGTATGTATAAACCATCCCTGAACCGTTCCTATTATTCCATTTTTCATGCTATGCGGGCTATCACTGCATTGGAAGGATTTGATTCCAGCAAACATAGTGGGGTGATCGCTTATTTTAATCAAAATTTTATAAAAACGGGAATCTTTGCAAAGGAGACCTCAAAGATCATAAAAAATGCTTCCATCATGAGGGAGCAATCGGATTATTCGGACTTCTTCATTGCGTCGAAGCAAGATGCGGAGGAGCAGATCGAGAGGGCTAAGGAGTTTATTGAAGCGATTGAAAAGTATTTGGAGGATAAAAAGGTTCTTTAAAAATTAATAATATGTAACAGGGAAAAAGCAGTTAGCAGAAGCAACTGCTTTTTTTCGTGGAGAAAAGGCTGCGGATATTCGTGGCCTTTTTTTATTTGAAAGGTGGTTGGATATATGAGATTTGTATTCACTTTTGGATTCCAACTGAATGAATGGGAAGTGGAAATTGAAATACCAAAAGATTACAAATATCCCTCTGAGGGAGAGGCACGGGAAGCCTGTCGGAATATGAACGTGGAGGCTGTCTTATTTCCAGATAGAATTGCCGTTCTGTTTGAGAGGGAGTACATGATACTGGATGAAAGGGAATCTTATCATTTTCGGAAACTTAGAGACGAAGTATATGAACAGTTTGGGGCTTTGTTGTGTCCGGAGGATATCAGCGAACTAATTGATAAGGGGACTTTCGCTGAAATCCTACTTGCTGAAAACTATATGTTTGATGAGACGGATTACCTGGAACTGGATCTGCCTGTGGACGAGGCGTACCAATTGCTGGCTGAGAAGTATGAGCCACAGCAGGAACTTCCATTTGGCCTTGGCTGCGCGGAGCTGAAAGGCGAAAAAGGTTTTCACTTTAAAAGCTTATATTATCAGGTGATTCAAATTTGAAGGGCTGAAAGGAGGGATATTGATCACTGACAGCAGATTTAAGACCAAAAAGGAAACGCAGATAAAGCTAAAAGCAGACGCAGAAGTAAAATTGCAAAACCATAATTATCTTGGGAATAAAAAGTCTGATTCCGGTCCTGGGGTGCCGAAACAGAAATTAGGTGTTTCAGGAGATGAACCTCCCAGACTGGATAGAAAAATCCATATGAAGACCACAGAATTTTCAGAACCACAGGAACAGAAAGATAGTAATCGTGTGTTCCTGGCGGTGAATTCTGCGTCAGGGCTTGGGGAACGGACAAAACGTAGAGAAGATGATACACCGGGATATGAAAATACGGCTGGTAAAGCCGGGCGAACAAAAATGCAGTCTGAGCAGACTGTCCATAGCAATCCGAAGAAAGAATCGAATAAGAAGGGACCGGAGGGTGCACTGCAGGGAGAGGATGGGCAGAAAAACCGGCAAAAAGAGAAGTATATTAAGGAACAGCAAAAACAGAAAGCCAGGAAAGACGAGAAATTTCATTTTTCAAGGAAGTCTGGTCCCGAGGTCCGACGCAAAAATCATGAGTATGGCTTTAAAGATAATGTCACATTTTCCCGTGAAAAATCACCCTTGGGGACTCCGGAAACACAATCGGAGATTGGAGGAAACCGACAGGAGACAATGGGCGGTTTTGGAAAAGAACAGGACCCACTGAAAACGAGAAAAAAAGACGAGAAGATATCCTCTAAGGGTGAAGGGAATAAGAAAAGAGTAAAGAAAGATACAGAGAATACTGGAATGAAAAAAGCGGTTCGCAGGCGTATGTTTGCCTATATGGTGAATAAACTTACAGACGAACAGCAAAAGGACAGTTTTGCTAAAACGGTAAAAGATATCGCAACCATAAAAGTTGGACTGGTTGTCAAGCAGCTTTTTTTATATCTTCTTGGGCTATTGGGGCCGTTGCTGGGAGGACTGGTCACTGTGGCCCTGCCGTTTATTTTGATCATTGTCATTTTGTATAATACTCCTTTGGCGCTTTTTCTGCCTCCGCTGCAGGAAGGTGACACGGTACAAAGTGTTCTGTCCGAATATTATCAGGAGTTCAATGCAGAAGTCAGGGAAGCAGAAGGAGACAGCGATGAAGAAGTAACATATAAAAATATGCAGAATGGGGTGGCACGGAGTAATTTTACTGATGTGATGATGGTTTATATGGTCCGATATGGGACTGGACAGGGAAATTTTTCCACTGTTATGAATGATAAGAATAAGGAGAAGCTGAAAGAAATTTTTGACGAAATGAACCATTTTGCTTCGGAAACAACAACAGATACAGTACGGGTGGGTGAAAGCCTTGGAGTCATGACCTTTAGTGGATACTGTAACTGTTCAATTTGTTGTGGTCAATGGTCTGGCGGCCCCACTGCGAGCGGAGCCATGCCGAAAGCAGACCATACGCTGGCAGTAGATGCTTATAACCCTACGTTGCCTATGGGAACCCATATCATAGCAAATGGGAAAGAGTATGTGGTGGAGGACACCGGTGATTTTGACCGCTATGGTGTAGATTTTGATATGTATTTTGGGGACCATCAGACAGCACAAAATTTCGGTCACCAGGATATGGAAGTGTATCTTGCGGATTCCAATGGGAGTAATAGTGTGGAGGTGACACACACATCTTTATATGTGTATAACCTTTCCTATGAGGATTATATTGAATTAGGGAAACTGACACCCAGTCAGGAAGATTTGCTGCGAGAGATTATGAGCGAAGAATTTTTACACAGTATGCCGGCAAGTGGCATTGGCGAACAGGTAGCACTTTTGGCGCAGGAGAAAGTTGGGTGCCAGTATAGCCAGGATCTTCGATATGAAGAAGGATATTATGATTGTAGTTCCCTTGTTCAAAGGTGTTATGCACAGTTCGGGGTAAATCTTCCTTCTGTTGCTTCGACACAGGGGCAGTATATTGTAGATAACGGGTTGCAGGTCAGTGAAAATGAGTTAAGACCAGGAGATCTGATTTTCCATTCCCGGGATACTAATGCCGATGAATTTATGTCGATTGGGCATGTTGCTATTTATGTGGGTAACGGTATGCAGGTAGATGCACGCGGCACAGCATATGGGGTGGTTTACCGTCCGTTGGTTCCATCCAATATTGGCCTATACGGAAGACCATGCCGATAGCAGAAGCGTATGCGTGTAGAACAGAAAAAACAAGGAATCTTGTCAAAAGGAGGTGGCCTATGGCTGACTATAAAGAGGATAATTTCTATTATATCGAAAAAGTAAGGCTGAGGGAGAAATATCATGTGGCGCTTTACAAAGCCCTAATGGGGATTTGGGAGGCCAGGGAGACATTCATAAACAGTCTGCAGGAGGGGATTATATACAGAACACTGGAATTGGGAATAGAAAAGGATGGTGAAAAAATCCCTTTTTTTAAATGCGATGACGGCAAATTTTATATACCTGAAATTAAGGCCAGGGAAAAACTTGAGGGTGTGGATACATTATTGTCAGAATTTAGAAGCCGGTTTGGAATCAAAGAAGGGGAGAATCAGGGGAGTCATATGGAGGAGGCGAAAAGCGTACAGGATTATGATATCCGTATTACAGAAAGACTTAGCAAAATAGTAACTGTCCGGGCAGAGAGCATGGAATCGGCTTTATCAGATGCACATGATAATTATTCAGATGCAAAAAAAGGATATGTTATGGATTATGAAGATATGCAGGAAGTAACCTTCTCTATGGCGGGCATTCATCTGGATCTGGAAAAACAGAAAAGTATAGGAGGAAGATGAAGAAAACATTAAATGAAGAACTGGAGGAATCCTTCCAGCGCTGGGACAATGAACTTTATAGTGGGGGCAGCGATCCATATTATTCAGACGGAGTAAATATGAATCTGCTAAGAAATCATATTATTGCTTATAAAACGCAGATACTGGAAACCGGGGAGCTGCCAGAAATATATCACCGGAAAACACCGGAAGAATTGCCGGAATCATTTATGGTACAGGCAGAGAAAATTTATCAGACGGCTATAGATATCTTCCGTCAGTGCAGAGATGATGCGGACTATCAGTTTTTGTGTGGACTGGAATTGAATCCTAAAATGGAAAGGATGGCTGAGGTCATAAATACACTCAAAAATGTAAAAGAGTTAGAAGGTGCAATTAAAAAACAGGATTATGTTGTTATGAGGAGATATTATGAAAAACCCGACTTTAAAAAGTGCAGACTGATCGTGGAAAGAAGCTCCGAGAAAATAGAACCCAAAATAGAGCAGATGAGCCTATTTGCGGGGGAAAGCAGGTGAATATATGGACCAACATACGATGAAAGTATCAGATCTGTACGATATTGCAATTTTTGATATTTCTCGTGATGGAGAGCATTGGAAGAAATTCCTGGAGTTTGCAGCGAGGGGAAATTTGTATCGTTATGACTTTTTGAATACCTGTATCATCTATGAGCAATATCCAGAAGCGGAAATTCTTTTGGACTTTGCGGACTGGAAAAAGGCGAGGCGCTATGTCCGGGGAGGTGAAATTGGAATCGCAACATTCCCAATCGAGATGTTGGGAGGAGCTCAATATGTCTACGACATCAAAAGTACCGGTGGGAGAACCATGCCTTGGATTTGGGAGATCAATGATGAGAATGCGCCTGCATTCGCGGATAAGCTGTTTCCAGAGGAATATCAGGCAGAGAATAGTTTTAGAATTGCAATAAAAAACTTTACTAGAACATATGTACGTGATATAATGAAAGAGGAAAACGATAGGATACATGAAATAGCAGTTCTTACCAGGGATGAAGCGTATACCGATGGGGAATCACCGGTTGAAAAATTCATCCTGCAGAGCGCCACATATCTGATCTTGCGGAGATGTGGGATTGATACTTTTGATACAGGTCTGTCTGCAATAACAGATTACCAGGAAGAGATTATTTTATCAAAAATAGGTATTCTTATATCGGACATTGCAGAGACAACACTGCGGAGATTTGCGGCAGTCGCAAAAGAAATCCGGGAAGATGAAAGGAGAAATCAAAATGGTAGAACTGAGCTACAAAGAAAAGAACGGGTTACTGTATCCGTTGCTGGAAACAGGGAGCATGATGGAAGAGACGGAGCCTCTGGGCAGATACGGGAAGTTGGCGGAGGAATACCTGAAAGAGAAGGACAAAAGCAGGTACAGCCTGCTGTTGAGGACAGGCAAGTTGCAGGAAATGTTGAAACAGATAGAGGAAGAGGCGTGGGAACTGCACGACCAGATCGTGGAGAGCTACGTAAAAATGAAAGCGGCGGACCGGAAGATCAACCTGTCGGATACGATGGAAATGACCAGACTGCGGAACGAGGCGGCAATGATAGCCCAGGAGACCGTGATTCAGGAGGTTATCTGCAAACCGAGATAACTGATATAAATGATAATATAAATGATAATATAAATGATAGTGACGTTGAGGAAGGAACTGCTGTTGCAGTTCCTTCTTTTTCTTCGATACCGGCAGAAATATCCGAAGAACTTCGCATAGAATTGCTTTTGGCGGGAACATCAGAGCCAATGGCGAGACAGAAAATTTATCATTTCTTTGAACTGAATGAGGGATTAAGAGATCGTGCCAGATACCTGTGCCAGATGTATGAAGCTGGAGACACTATTTCGACAGAGGCGGGGCATGTATTTAGATATGAAACGGACGAGGCAGGAATCCAATTATATTGGCATGAGAACGAACAGCATCTGAGCGGTTATCTTCCGTTTGAGGTGGCAGCGGAAGAGATACTCCATTTGATCGACAGGGGGAAGTATTATCAACCAATGAAAACGGATATGGAAATCCCGCAACCATTGGTCGATACGGTTGAAAATTTTGTGGAAGTTGCAGATGGCAAGGTGATTTTTGACATGATTTATGATGTCATGACCGTAAATCTTTTGCCACAGCAGGAGACGGAATTTGTCCGGCAAAGTTTTCTTGCGCTGCTGGGTTCTGATGTAGAATGGACATTCTCCTCAACAATGGTTTTCCACGAGCAGAATGTGTCTTGCTCTATTGAAGGAAAAGAGCCACTGACCTATGCGTGGAGCATAATCAGAAACATTTTGGCACGGAGCATTGAGCAGGATAATTATCCAGAATCAAAAAACGATCTACCAGTTGGGAAGTTAATAGAATTCCCCTGGTTCCAAAGGTTGGCTGTCCAATATCAGGATTTATTGGAGCAGGCAGGAGAGGAACCGGCGGTAGAAATACCATATCTAAGTTCAGAAGCTGATATTGAGAAAGAGAATACAGATGGGGAAAAAGAGGAAGTACCCGACAATGAGAAAAGTGATATTTTAGAGACTGTTTTTTATGATGTTACAAAAGCCTTTTCCCTGCATTCCATGATATTGATTCCTTCAAAGCCATTGATTCAGAATTTTTTCAAACAGGCAGGAGATAAAGATAAGCAACAATTTCTTTTGAGACTTTTGGAATTGCAGTCCAAAAGAGATTACGGAAAATCTGTTTTAAATACAGACCAGGGGTTAGTCCATTATACCTTTGAAAAAGGGACTGTTGACTTTCAACTGATGCATGGTGAGAAGGAAGGACACGGAAGGTTCACGATGCAGGACGCCGCGCGTGTGATCCAGGAAGCGATTGATGCTGGAGAATATCTGTCACCTGGGGAATACGAGGCGGCTGTAAAAGAAGGCTTTTCCCTTTGTCCGGAAGAAAGTTACCAATTATATAAGGAAATGCAAAACCGAAACCAAAGCGTCAGCCAGGCTTCGGATTTTTTTTACCCTGATGCATGGGAGATTCCACCCGGCGATAAAACAAAGTACAAAAATAATGTGGCAGCCATACAACTGCTAAAGGAGCTGGAGCAATCTTTCCGGTCGGCGACACCAGAGGAACAGATTATTCTGGCCCGGTATGTGGGCTGGGGTGGTCTTGCCAATGCGTTCAACCCCAAAAGCAATTGGACAAATGAATACCAGGAATTGCAGGAGCTACTGACAGAAGAAGAATATGAGCATGCAAGAGCAAGTGTTAATTCTGCTTTTTATACACCGCCTGCTGTCGCAAAGGTGATTTATAAGGCGCTACAGCAATTCGGATTCGAGGGCGGCTCAATCCTGGAACCCAGTATGGGAATCGGAAATTTTTACAGCGTACTGCCAGCAGATATGAGAAACTCACAGCTTTATGGAGTTGAGCTGGACAGTATCAGTGGAAGGATTGCAAAGCAGCTTCATCCTCACGCAACAATTCAGGTGAAAGGTTTCGAGAAAACAAAGTTTGAAAAAAACAAGTTCGATGTCATTGTGGGAAATGTGCCGTTTGGTGCTTACAAGATTTTTGATCCAGAATATAAAAAGTATGGTTTTCGGATACATGATTATTTTCTAGCAAAATCCATAGACCTGGTTCGTCCAGGGGGAATTATCGCAGTGGTGACGACAAAATACACTATGGATAAAGCTAATTCCACAATTCGTAAATATTTAACAGAGCGTGCAGACTTTATTGGCGCAGTGCGTCTGCCAGGAATCGCATTTAAAAAGGATGCAGGTGCCGAGGTTACGTCAGATATCATTTTCCTGCAGAAAAAAGGACGGCTACTGTCTGCTAATACATCAGAGGATTGGACGAATATAACCTATACAGATGATGGTGTGCCAGTTAATGAGTATTTTAGCAGACACCCTGAAATGATGTTGGGAAAGATGGCCTTTGATACACATACCTATGGACCAAATTCTAATTACACAGAATTGATCGTTGAAGATGAAGAACATTTTGATTTTGAGGAACAACTGAACCGTGCTATTTCTTTTTTGTCAGCCACTTATCTTCCGGAAGAAAAGAAAACAGCGGGTATGGAAAACAATAAAGAGGAACTTCCCGATACCATACCGGCGCTTTCGGAGGTGGCAAATAATACTTATACAGTCATAGAGGGCGAGATTTATTACCGGGATAATGATTCCATGGTCAGATGGAAAGGCAATGAGACAAAAAGAAAACGGATCCTTGGAATGCATGCTATCCGGCAGTCCGTTAGATATCTGATAGACATCCAGACTCGGGGATGCACTGAGGAACAGTTGACCGAAGGGCAGGAACAGTTAAATAAAATCTATGATGCCTATGTGAAGGAATACGGATATCTGTCCAGCAAGGGAAACAAACTGGCATTCCGGGAAGACAATGATTATTATCTTTTGTGCAGCCTGGAAACGGAAGATGAAAATAAAAATGTAAAAAAATCAGATATATTTTATAAACAGACGATTGCGCCACAGATATATATCGAGAAGGCTGACACGGCTATGGACGCGCTGCAGATCAGCTTGGCAGAATATGGGAAGGTCCATATTCCATACATGCAAAGTTTATACCCAGTGGACCGAGAACAACTCCTTGCCGAACTAAAGGGTCAGATATTCCTGAACCCTGTTAAGGCTGATGAAACTAATCCTAATCAGGGGTGGGAGACCGCAAGTGAATATCTGAGCGGTCCGGTCCGAAAAAAACTGAAAACTGCGGAAATGTACGCGCAGAATGAGCCTCAATATTCTGTAAATGTAGAAGCCTTGAAAACTGTACAACCAGAAGATTTAAGTGCGGCTGACATCAGCGTGAAACTGGGGACGGCCTGGGTTGATCTGGAGGATTATGAGGCTTTTATTTATGAACTGTTAAATACGCCCGATTCATTTAGAACTGGATCTTATGCAATCAAAGTACAATTGAATCGGTATACCATGTCATATAAGGTTACAAACAAGTCCGCAGATTATTCTTCTGTGGTTGCAAAACAGACATACGGTACGAAGCGGATTGACGCATATTCTATCATTGAAGCCCTTCTGAACCAGAATATAATCACCGTGAAAGATGCAATTGAATCGGGCGACAGCGTGAAATACGTGGTCAACCAAAAAGAGACAACCCTGGCAAGAGAAAAGGCAACGATGATAAAGGAAGCCTTTAAGGAATGGATTTGGAAAGACCCTGATCGGAGAAAGAAATATGTTGATTTTTACAATCAGAATTTCAATGATAACCGGCTCCGTGTATACGACGGCTCTTACCTAACCTTTCCTGGCATGAATCCGGAAAAAAAGATGCGTCCCCATCAGCGTAACGTTATTGAGCGGGCAATCCATGGCAGCACCCTTCTGGCTCATGCGGTGGGGGCTGGAAAAACCTATGAGATGGCAGCTATCTGTATGGAACTGAAACGGCTGAAACTAATGAATAAGGCAATGATCGTAGTGCCTAATCATCTGGTGGGACAGATGGCCTCCGAGTTCCTTACTTTGTATCCAGGCGCAAATTTACTTGTTACCAGAAAAGAAGATTTTACAAAAGAGAATCGGCGTAAATTAACCTGTAAAATAGCAGCAAATAATTATGATGCCGTTATTTTAGGACACAGCCAGTTTGAGCGAATCCCATTATCTGCGGACAGACGTGCTGCAATGCTGGAGGAGCAGGTTGACCGTATTTCAAATGCGGTTGCAGAATTAAAAGAGGAGCAGGGAGCAAAATGGGGAATAAAGGACATGCAGCGCCAGAGGGCAAACCTGGAGGCGCAGATATTGGAATTACGGAACGATGCGAAAAAAGATGATGTGCTGGATTTTGAACAGCTAGGTATTGATGCCTTGTTTGTTGATGAGGCCCATGTTTTTAAGAATTTGTCGATTTTTACAAAAATCCGTAATGTGGCGGGGATCGCCACAAATGGTTCCCAGCGGGCAATGGATATGTTCCAGAAAATTCAGTACATACAGGAACATACAGGAGGAAGAAACGTATTCCTAGCAACAGGGACTCCAATCTCCAATACAATGTGCGAAATGTATGTAATGCAGTTGTATCTGCAATCCCAAAAATTACGCGAAAAAGGGATTGAACATTTTGATAGCTGGGCCGCAAACTTTGGTGAAGTGACTACTTCACTCGAGATGTCCCCGGAGGGCGGATACCGGATGCGGAGCCGTTTCAATAAATTCTGCAATTTACCTGAACTCATGAACATGTTCCGCGAAGTTGCAGACATTCAGCTTCCATCCATGCTAGACCTAAACGTCCCGAAATTAAAGGACGGAAAATACAAGATCGTGGAAAGTGTAGCGTCTGATAGTGTTGATATTATGATGCAGGAGTTAGTACAACGGGCAGAGAAAATACGAAGCGGAAGCGTGGATCCTTCAGAAGACAATATGCTGAAAATTACCAACGAAGCACGATTATTGGGTACGGATCCCCGTTTGATCGACCCAGATGCAGAGGTGGATGAAGATGGAAAACTCTACCAGGCAGCAGAAAATATTTATCAAGAATACGTTGCCTCACAAGACTTCAAAGGGACACAGGTGGTTTTTAGCGATATAGGAACACCTACAGGAAAAAAAGGATTTAATGTATATGATTTTCTAAAAGGCGAGCTTATCAAAAAGGGGATTCCCCGTGATGAGATTGCCTTTATTCATGATGCAAAAAATGATAAGCAAAAAGAGGAACTCTTTGCGGATATGCGGTCAGGAAGAAAGAGGATTTTAATTGGCAGTACCTCCATGATGGGGACAGGAACCAATATCCAGAAACGGCTCTGTGCGGCTCATCATATTGACTGCCCCTGGAAACCGTCGGATATTGAGCAGAGAGAAGGGCGTATCATACGCCAGGGTAATGATAACGAAGAGGTCAGCATTTACCGCTATATCACAAAAAAGACGTTTGATAGTTACCTTTGGGGAATTGTGGAAAATAAACAGCGGTTTATCTCCCAGATCATGACCAATAAGACAGTGGAGAGAGAATGTCAGGACGTAGATGAAACGGTTTTATCTTTTGCAGAAATTAAGGCTATCGCCTCTGGGAATCCCCTGATTATGGAAAAAACAGAAGTTGACACAGAGGTTGCACGTCTGCAGATGTTAAAGGCAAATTATGAAAGCCAGCGCTATGCTCATCAAGATAACTTCCTTTTTAAGTATCCCAAATTAATTTCAGAGACTGAAAACCGGCTGTTCGGTATAGAAAAGGATATCCGCAAACGGGACAATGAACTTGCGATGGAACCGGATTTTCTGATCACATTGAATGGACATACATATGATGAGCGTGAAGCGGCAGGCAGTCTTCTTTTAGAGATCGGACAATCGCTTGATAGTATGGAAAGCCGTAAAATAGGGATCTACAAAGGATTTGATGTGGTGATCAATAAGAAATTTTCCGATTGTACCATGCAGTTATGTGGAAATATGAAGTATACAGCAGATATGAGCAGCAGTGCTTCCGGAAATATGGTCCGTCTTGAAAATTTATTGAGTGGACTGGAAAAGAGAGTCGCCGCACACAAAGAAAACTTAGAGCAGTACAAGAGAAATATGGAGGAGTCCCAAAAAGAATTTAATAAGACCTTTACATATGAGTTGGAGCTGAGACAGAAGCTGGTCCGCCAAAAAGAAATCAATGATGAATTGGAGATCAAAGAAGAGGGAGAGGAACTGGTGGTGACAGATAATCTTCCGGAACAGGCAGTAGCGAGATGATATTATAGAAAAGGAGAATGAACGATGAAATATACAGTCAATATTTATGAGGTATCAACAGAAAAGGACGCAAAACTGAGGGCGTTTGCAGCCGTGACGTTTGGTGACTGCTTTAAGGTGACAGGTATCACAGTCAGGGAAGGAAAAGCAGGGAATCTTTACGTGAGTATGCCGCAGTATCCTACCGGAGAAAGAGGGGAGGATAACAAGCTGATATACAGCGATGTATTCTACCCCAAAACTACGGATTTTAGCACCCTGTTACGGGGTGAGATTTTAGAGGCGTATCAGAATCGGGAAGATGGAAGAAATGAGGTTGACCTTGAATATGGGGACACTGGTTTTGAGTATTACGTTCAGTTGGTAAACAACAAAGACTTATCCAGTACCACGAAAGCATTTGCCAGACTGGTGATTGATGATGTATTTGTAGTCAATCAGATCTCTGTGAAAAGATCCTTTGCCGGGAATAACTTTGTAGCGATGCCGTCCCAAAGGCGGATGATTGACGGTAAGGCGGAATATCAGGATATTGCATATCCAGTAACAAAGGATTTTCATGACACGCTGTACGGAGATATCATGAAAAGGTATGAGCAGAACCTGGATAAGCAGCGGACTGCGAAAGAAAAGGCAAGGTAGTTATCATGGAGAAGAAAATCAAAATTACCATAGGAAGCCTGGAAGAACTGATGGAGAATGAGGAGTGGGAAACGGAAAACTTTCTTTTTGAGGAAGATGAGGAACACCAGGTTTGGCTGGATAAAAACCACTTGATTCTCCGGGGGCTTGGATTGGAAATACATGGCGGCGTCTGGTATGAGAAATATGAAGATGATGAAGACGGTAACTTTGAACCAGATTTTGATTTTTATATGTTTTTTGATGCCGATACAAAGGAGTATCTGTACATGGAACAGGGAAGTTCCCTGATTACCTGCATTCACAATTTTATCGGGTTGAGTTGGGAAGAGATTGAAGGGCAGGCATGTGAAGTTGTTTTGACGGACCGGGAGATAGTTGTAGAAAATCAGATATTGATTTTTGAGTAGGAGGCGGAAAATGGAAAAAAAAGTAGAACATGTAGGCTGGACGCTTAAAGGAAGATGCCGGGAGGTAGCAGTTTCTGTAGACGATGATCTTGTTTCTGCAGTCATATATGGCGAGACCATTAAGGCGGGACGTTGGTTTTATACTTTGCCCTACACAAAGTCTGGTGGTTCAATTGAGGAACCCCAAAAAGCCAATATCGAAAGGAATGGAAACATAATAGCACGGGATACTGGAAATGCAGAATTGGGGGCATTCCTCTCAAAATCCATATCTGAGGACTATGAGATGATGAGAACAATCCAGAATGTTGTTCAGCACATGGAACTGGTTGAAGATGTCTCTGTGAAAGATATGATACCGGGAAAACTCTATGGGTTTGAGGAAGAAGGGTACTGTGATCTCGTTGTCTCTTGCCTTTCAGAAGATAAGATATATTTTCTGCGGTTCGTCCAGGGAAAATCGGAGTATGACTTTGCAAATGAAGAGGACGAAAAAGTAGATTGCTGGCCAACGGAATACCTGCAGGAGCTACTGAAATACAAAACGGAGGATTATGAGTATGACACGAGAACATTACGCGGCCTTCATAATTACGCCTATGAGGAAATTTTCAACCTTCCGGAAAAATACGTAGATTTTGAAAATAAAGAATTTGTGACGGTAATGGAGTTTTCGGAGCGGGTAAACTTACAGGTTTCCGATATTACCAGGAAAGAGGGAAAGAAAGTCCGGTAATATCATCAATATCAGGGAGGTAAATGTGGAAGAGAGACAAAAAATAATTAATCAAACCAGATATGAAACTTTGGCAAGAAAAGAATTTCCAGAAGACTGTTTATCTGATGCTTATGTGGACGGAGTGGTATTCACAGAGCTGCCGGAGAATTTGGAAATATGGAATACACGTTTCGTTGAGTGCAGATTTTCAAATATCTCTGTAGAGAGCCTTAACTTCACTGACTGTGTGATCGCAGATGGTATATTTTCAGGTATCAAGGCAGATGAAGTGAACCTGCAGGGAACGACAGTATATGGAACCTTAATAACGGATTTTTCTGTTGGAAAAATGAATATGGAGAGAGCGACATTTCGGAAAAGCAGTATGCGGGACGGAGATATGCTGGAATTGAACTTGACGGACGCTACCTTGGAGAGTATGTATTTTTACCGGATAAAATCTTCCAAAGTTAAGGGCATAGAACAGGCAAATATGACTATGGGGGGAGCAACCAATGAGGAGGTGGAAAATTATCGGCGGCAGGTGCAAGATGCTTTAATTCAAAAAAAGAATATGAGAATAAAACACGATAAAAGATAGGAATAAGTTAGACAAACAAGCTTTTTCAATATTTGTTGTTTGAAAAATATTTTGAAAGAAATGTGGACATGAGTAATAGGAAATGTTATACTTTCATAAAATGTAAAGAGGCATCAGGATTATTAATTGGCAGACGTGGAACGATATGTGTGCAAAAGATTCAGGACGACAAAATCAAGCTTGTGATATGTAAGAAAAATCTTGCATATCAAAGGATTAATGAAATTATGAAAAGTTAGCTTATAAAATGGTAGGGGCGGTATGATAATAGACCCCTGCCATTTTTTTATTTAAATTTTTTCTTTTAAGTGTCACCATTTGATTATCTGATGTGTGTAATAAGTAAAGAGATAAATTAACAAAAGGAGAATCGGGGATTTAAGTGGAAATACAAGAAATTGAAGCTGCCTTTGAAACTTATTGGGATAAGCTATATAGAGTGGCACTTATAATGCTTAAAAATAAATATGATGCAGAGGATGCCGTTCAGGATACCTTTGTCAAGTATATGATGAAGGCTCCCGTGTTTACTGAGCGAGAACATGAAAAAGCCTGGGTTTTGAAAGTTTGTATGAATATTTGTAAGAATAAGTTACGATTTCATAATCTGCATCCAACGATCTCTTTTGATTCGGTTGAGATTAGTGGAGAGAAACAAGAAGATGAGGTTCTTATCGCCTGTTTGATGAAGTTGCCAGATAAATATAAAGAGACTATATTGCTGTATTATATTGAAGGATATAAATGTATGGAAATCGGTAAAATTTTGAAAGTAACAGAGTCTACAGTTAAAAAGAGATTAGAACGGGGGCGAAATCTATTAAAAAAAGAGTTAGGAGAGGCGTGACGAAGTGGACGAAAATAGAATTAAAAAGGTAGTTGATGATATAAATATTCCAATTAGTGCCAAGGATAGAATATTGGAAGGATGTAAATATAAATTGGAGCAGAAAATTAGAAGAAAAATGGTTGTAAAAAAAACAATGAAAATTTCTATATGTTGTGCTTTGGCAATATTTCTTCTGCTGGGAATGCCGATAATGAATCAAAAAAATAATTTTGAAGTATTGGTCTATGCTGCTATGAGTAATGGCACAAGTGGTACTGTTTCGTTAAACGATGAAAAAGAAATCCTGTTACAGTTACAGGATACCCCGGTGGGAAAAGGGTATATTTTTGAAGTAACATTACCAGCCGGATATTCCTTTAAAACTAAGCAGATGGATGAAAAACAGCCACTATTTACTGTTTATCAGGAAGAAAATAGAATATATTGGATCCCCGATACACAGATAGCTGGCAATATTTATAACAGTGATTCAGAAAAAATTGAGCTACAGAAATTTGATAATGAAGTAAAAATGTGTGATTTTGAAATTGCTATTTATAATTCAGAGGATTCACTTGAAAAAGAACTACAAATACAATTTCGGATCGAAGGGAACCAATGTATGGTTGGGTACAATTGCTACAAATAACATATAACTTGAAAAGAGTTGTAACTATGTGTAAAAAGAAAATCGGAGTATTTTTACTTGTATGCTGTCTTTTGACAATGTGGACAATGCCAGTATTAGCGGCAGAGACAACAGTGGAAAACACGACAGAATATCAGGCGGAAAAGGTAGGAAATGTATATGACAGTAATGGGAACTTAATCTCCATTGATACTGAGCGGACTAAAGCTTCTTGTACTCATATACCTTGCAACCATGTAACTGACACTGTGTGGCAGCATGTACATACCGGATCGAGATGTGATGTTTATACGGCCAATGCTACGTGGTGTAAATGCTGCAATACGATTCTTCAAATGAATAGCGGGTGGACATATTCATACACGCATTATGGATGTACTATGTAGGAAAAAGTGTTTTTTTGCAATTGTACCGTAGGTAAAAAGAAAAATGATTCATGAATAGGAGGTAACTATGAATAGAGTAAAAAAAGGTAGTTTACTAATTTTATCTATGCTGATGGTTATGGTATTTTCTTTACCAGTTATGGCAGCGGAACAACAGAGTTCTGACCCATATCAACAGGTGCTTGATAAACTAAATGAAGAGTATTCTACGAATGTTAGATTTTTAACATCAGAAGATGGTATAACAACATATAAAACAGAGATCAATGTGACACCCGAAGAATTTGAGAAGACATTACGGACAGAAATTATTGAAAATGACAAAGCAAAAAAAGAGGCAGATATAGCGATAAGTAATCTTGAGAGAAAGGCTAAAGATGAGAGCGGTAATGGGATATGTACGACGGAATTACCTGTTGGATTGCGTAGTACAAATACGGTTGATCGTGAAAAGAATGTTTCTGGAGCAACCGTACATTTAAACGCAACCGTTACAAATAATGCAGGATATTGGGCATATAGCAGCATTAATCAAGTATATACAAGCTATCTGGCCGGTATCAACTCAAAGCCTCCATTTTATGCCAATAGTTATAATTATGATTTGATAGATGCCAGAAGAACTTGTGCTTTACGACTTTATGGTTATACATTAGGAGACTATGGCACTATCATTGATAGTAACGCGTACAGATATGTTGAATTCTGGGCAGGAAGTGGAATGTAACAACAATAAACTTATAAAGCAAACGAGATAGAGATATGATTCAGAACGGACGCGCTTTAATATGAAATAAAAGCGTGTCCGTTTTTAATATATAGTATGTGATTGAACGAACATTCCCCCTACGTAGGTCTTGGAACTATCTTTCATAAAAGTATAAAATTTTGCATATCGAATATCATGTAAATAACATTCTGTATCCGTTATAACTAATTCAATGGTTTGTCCATAATTATTTTTATATGTATAAATCCCCTTTTTTCTGTTGGTTACGTTATTTATAATTTCAGCAATCATCTCTGGCTTTTTTAAAGGGCTTTTGGGATTAGGATACCAGCGACCAAACACGGAATTTATCTGAGACTTATTCAACTTGATTACAGTGCTATGTTTAAGGGGGGAAAATAGACTTTGAGGATTTATTTTAAGTGCTGCCAGTATTTTGTCAAAATGTTTCTGGCCAAATTCGTAAGAGAATCCCAATTGTAAATAGGCTTCAATAATAAGGAGCCCGGTGTATAAGTAGTTGTGGTCGCGTGTACTGAGATAATACTTATATTCCCAGTCAACAGATGCAGCCAAAGTATCCTTTATAGATACAGTATGTGGATTAAGACAATGCACGGACGTTTTTATTGCAATGATCTCATTTTGGTGTTCTTTTATATACTCACATAGGTCAATCATAACGAATGGTTCCCTCTTAATAAATCATTGGATTAATAGGTGATATTGGGAAAAGAGTTTTGTGCGATAACTTGTGTTTAAGATAATCTGATGAAAACGTAATGCGTTTTGCTCTATTATCAATTTCTCAATCAACTGCATTAATGGAACATTCTCCTTCTTCCAAAAGTCAATTTGTTCTTGCATTAACTGGTAATCAGACGGGGGGCTGTTTTTTACGATTTCTGCTTTGACAAATGATTTAACCACGGCCTTCGCAAAAGGAAGCAGTGGTGAGGTCCTATATTGTAGAACTATATTTCCAGCAGTACAATCCTCATATCTAAGATCATCGGAAAGTCTAAATTCGTATTCATGTGGTCCAAATTCGTTTACATAGCGTATGTAACCGAGTATATCCCCTTTTTCAGAGGGTAATGAGATACTTTCAGTCAATTCAAGGTTAAAAAGGATGTCATTCAGAATTGTGTTTGAGTAAAATGTATGGGAAATATCGGCCCTTAGATCAATTAAATCTGAGGTGTCTACAAAGGTGATCGGCATATATCCTTTGCAATTCCAGATTTGCTTTTTGGAAATTGTACGCTCTGTAAGTGTGTGTAGAAACATATCCATATCTTCTTTATATATTGTTTCATCGTATTCACTCTTCATATCTGACTTTCCCCTTATTTTTTGAGTGCATTACAAAATATTAGTGAGTATGCTTCAAATAATTATTATAACATGCCATTATAAGCGAATCGAATGTATACAATGATAAGATGTTATACAATGCATAACTTCAACATCAATAGTATAACACAAGATGAATATATATGACAATATAATATATAAAATAATTGATGGACCGTTTGTTAATTCGTATATTATGACTAAGCGCTTGTACCGTAATAGAGAGATTTGAAAGTTGATTATAGTTAATAATGTAATGTTTTGACGAATAGAATTTGTGCTGTCTCAAATGTATACTAATTATGAAAAGGCACCAATAATATAACATGGGGATTGTCATGGTAGATAGAAATTTTGGGAAGAGGGTACAGAGAAAAAGAAAAGCTGCAGGTCTCAATTGTGATGTACTGGCTGAGAAATGCTATGTAAATGAGGGATACATAAGGCAGATAGAGGCGGGAGCTGTGCCTAGCATACAATTAATAATTCAATTGTGTGATATTTTAGATACTACGCCAGATTATCTCCTTGGTTATGTGGGCGGAAATAATAACAGTGAGGAGAAGCTGTTGCTTGCTAAAATATATGAATTGGATCCAGAAGAGGTACATGTGGCGCGGTACTTATTGGATCAATACTTAGATTACAAAAAGAATCATAATTTGTAGAAAGGGTACAAAGATGAAAGATGTTGGATTTGGCAGAAGATTACAGGAAAAAAGGAAAAATCATAATCTGACATGTGAGGAATTGGCGGACAAGTGTTTTATCAATGCCGGATATCTTAGGCAGGTAGAAAGCGGAGAAATACCGGGGATATCACTTCTTATTCAATTATCTGATTTATTGGATACATCCCCCAGTTATCTTCTTGGCTTCCCCGATGATCTACAGGAAGAAGACAGTACCTTGATTGAAAAAATAAACAGTTTAGATGAAGAGCAGCAGAAAGTAGTGTTATATCTTCTGAATGCATATACGGAGTATAAAAATGGTCAACGATAAAAGTGGCACAGAGAGTATCCTGCTTGGGAAAAAGGTGCAGGTGTTGAGATTAAAGAAAAATATGAAAGTTGATGATGTTGCTAAATTTTGCGGTAAGTCAAATGGTTATATCCGAACTCTGGAGAGTGGAGCCAGGATGCCCAGTTCAAAGCTGCTGATAAAACTCTGTGAATGCTTAGACACGACACCGGATTATTTACTTGGATATTACAGGAGTGAAAATCAAAACGTAGATGAAATCGTGCAAGGAATCAGGGAATTAACACCGGCCGAAAAAGAATTGGCCGATTATTTGATTGATAAATTAAAACTTATGGAATAATAAATATCTGAGACAAAAACTATGACACAGACGTTTGACGTTGATGCGTACACAATTGATGTTACAGTAGCAGCGGGATATTCTGGAAAATCATGGACAAGTGTAAATGGTGTTTCAACAAGTGTTGACAGTAATCAAGCATTGATAACCTATAAAATTTCAGACAAAGAATTTATGAAAATGCCTTTGGTTCAATTGGCTGAGAAATTATTGGACAGGAAGGACGTATTGACATTTCACCAGATAATCCTGGATATCAGGTATCGCAGCAAGTTATTGAAGGATTTTGATGGTCATTACAAACGTTGAAAATAAATCTGGCATGAAAAATTGAATGTGTACAGAGACGGCAGAAAATGGTATACTTTTCACAAAATAAACAGGGAGGGAATTGATATGGCAGGAAGAGGAAGAAAGACAATTGCACAGAAGATTGAAGCCAACAAGGCAGAACAGATAAAATGTGAGGAACGGCTCGCGCAATTGCAAGAGGAGGAGAAGTCACTTTTCTTACAGGTGGTTGAAGAATCCGGTTTGTCAGTTGAAGATGCAATCAAAGCAATTCAAAGTGCTAGTGAGACAGAGGAATAAATGGATTTCTACATAAAAAGGCAGGTACATCACTTAGGTGTACTTGCCTTTTTTACATAACAGTAAGAGTGAAACTCCAAAATTATTGTGTTTTTTCCTGTTCTTTTGTTATGAAGTCTTCAAACAGCTCGATAAAAGTATGGATGGCAGGGGATTCCTTTTTCCAGATCAGATAAGTAAACGAAATTGGTGATTCAATTTTTTGAGGAGCAATGAGCCGTATCTTGGATTGGTCACTCCCTTTTACAATATATACTGGAAGATAGGAAACTCCCTGATTGGCACTAATTAAATCCTCGGTTGCCCGGACAGAAGAAATACTGACAAAGTTAGCATCAGAATATAAGCCGCTGATGGAAACTTTAAGGTTATCCCAATAGGTAGGATGGTTGTCAGTTATGATCCGGTATTTCCTGAAAAAGTCGTCTTCACTTGTTAGAGAATCATTTTCTGGAAGATTGGGGACCGCCAGTTGGATTCTACCTTCACAGACATTTTTATACTGGACCTTGGTTGTATTCGGTTCTCTGCGGTCAATACCGATATCATATTGGTTATCTTCAATTGCCTGTGGTATGTACTGGTCAAGAACTGTAGTGGCAATATCAATCTGCGGAGCAGCATTAAAAAGAATCGGAAGAAATTTTGGGAGTAAATAGTTGTCTATGTAGGTGGTGACAGCAAGATTCAACTTTGCACGTTTGGCTGCGCCCATGTTCTTCATATCATATAGCCCCTGCTCATAAACCTTGATCGTTTTCTGGGCAATGGGATAGAAATATTTACCAGATTCCGTTAAAACGATATTGCGGCCAAACTGCTCAAATAGGTTCGTATTTAAAAGTCCTTCAAGATTTTTGATGTGATTAAATACGGTTGTCTGTGTGATAAATAACTCGTCTGCGGCCTTTCTGTAATTCTGATATTTCGCAACTACAAGAAATGTATAGTACCATTCAAGATTCATTTACTCACCCCTTCTTTATTGAATCGTTTAGTTTTCCTTAATATTATATCAAGATTTTCCGAATTTTAAAACAGTTGGTTATGCATTATAATCAGCATATCAAATCAAAGGAGGAAAATGATATGGTTAGAATACAGGATAATACAGTCCGTGATGGTATGCAGCAGAGAAATATCAACAAGAATTTCAGGACAAAGCTGCAGGCATTTGAGTTGATCGGAGAATCTGGCATTGATTCAGTTGAGATTGGTATGTGTGCATCCGACGAAGACTATGTAATGCTTTGTGAAGAGGCGAAACGTTTGAAGGACACCCAGGAAGCAGTAGTTTTGACCAGATTAGTGAAAACTGATATTGATCTCGCATTAAGGCTTTTTAAGAAATTTCCAAACCTTGTCATTAAATTGCTGGTTCCAATATCTGACTTGCATATAGAAAAGAAGCTGGGATTTACCAGAGGGGTTATGAAATATAAATTGGAGGAGTGTCTTAAATATCTGCAGCAGTCGTCAATAAAGACAGATGTTTGTTTTGAAGACGCAACGAGGGCTGACATGTGTTATTTAATAGATATCCTGGATATGTGCAGCCACTATAAGATTAACTTTATCACTATTGCGGATACCGTTGGCTGTATGGTTCCGGAGGAGTTTGGAAAACTCATAAATGGGATAAAGAACAGGGCCTACCCATTTAGAATCAGTGTCCACTGCCATAATGATATGGGGCTGGCTACAGCCAATAGTATTGCAGGAATCATAAATGGTGCAGAACAGGTGGAAACCACTTTTTTGGGAATAGGGGAGAGAGCCGGTAATACTTCTGTGGAAGAGGTTACATATATTCTGCAGAAAAAGTATAATCTGGCCAATCATATAAAATTGGACCAGATTTATAGAATTAGCAATCAGATTTCAGCATGTATTCATTTTAATCCAGATTCGTTAAGCCCGATTATTGGAGAAAATGTCTTCGTACATGAATCAGGCATCCATCAGGACGGAATGCTTAAAGATGCGGAAATGTACCAGTTTGTTAGCCCGCAGGAGTTTGGGATTGCACCAATGCCGCTAGGGTCTTCGATAAGCGGCATATCAAGTTCAAAGCTTATCTTCGGTCAGGTGACTAAGGAATTTGGCAAAATTGAGGATGTAAAAGACGTCATTAGTTTTTATCGGACGGCCGCAAAAGTTATAGATGGAATTACGGTTGAGGAAGCTTGTGATTTATATAAAGTATTAAAGCTTGCATCATGAAGGAGGCAGTATACATATGGAAATAATTAATGATATTGAACGATTAAGTGAATTGGATAAGATAGTACAGTGTATGGAAGAGGGAAATCCTGTGATTATTCCCACAGATACTAATTATAATCTCGCATGTCTGCCAGAATCTTCCGAGGCCATAGACAAGATTTTTCGCTATAAGAAACGGCCTAAGAATAAACCGCTGTCCCTTTTCTTTTTGAAGCCGGAAGACTGGACAAAATATGGTGTCTGTGAGAATGAGGAAATCATGCAGCTTTTAGTACAAAAGTTTTGGCCGGGTCCTCTCAACATTATTGTCAAAAAAAAGAATAATAAATATGATTATATGTTGAACGGCATGGATTCCATTGCTTTGGGCTGTATCAGTAATCCCACTTGGAGAATTTTAATGCAAGCATTGAGGCGTCCGGTGGCGATAACATCAGCAAATATTTCTGGAACTGTGGATGATATGCTGGTGACAGAAGAGATTGCCATTGAACAGATGGGAACATCAGTTGAGTATTTTATTAAATCTCAAAAACCGATTACCACAACAAAATCCAGTACAATCGTGATTGTTACAAAAAAAGGTGTCAAAATTTTGCGTGAGGGTGACATCGATAGAACAATGTTGGATGGCCTATTAAGAGAGAGGGGGTATTGCGTTGAATAGCAGAGTAAAATTGGGGATTGGATTATACCGTGTTTTTTCCAGGGCGTATTTTCATCTTCCTTTTCTGGTCATTTATTTACACAAATTAGGTTTTCGCATTAGTGTGATCGAGGTGATTATGGCGATATACGGTCTTGCCGTTTTTGCATATACCAGGGTTCCCACAGGAGCAAGGGCTACAGCACGCTTGTCGAGCCGAGGTGTGATGATGCTGAGTGAAGGATTCAAATGTATTGGTCTGGTTGTTATGATCCTATTTCAAAATTTTATTGGCATTTGTATTGCACAGGTTATTTTGGGATTGGGATATGGGATTGCTGCTGGCGCAGATACCAGAATCATTAATACCTATCTTGATGATGGGGGAAGATTTCAGGCAAGGAGTAACAGCTTTATGTTTGCTTCTCTGCTCATTGCTGGACTCTTGGGCAGTGTTTTATTCAATATCGACATAAGACTGCCTTTTGCGGCAAGCGCGGCAGCCGGTATAATCACGATCATGATTTGTCTGGTTCTGCCAAAAAAACCTGGAAAATTAGCAGTAGAGAAGAAAAAGAATGGACGGGTAAAACTTTCGTGGTACGAAAAACAAATGATAGGGGTATACTGCCTGACCAGAGGAATTATATTAACATATTTTACTGGATTTCTGCCATACCATCTGTTTATTGATCAGAAGATTCCGGTATTTGGGTTTATTGCTATCTTGACCAGCTATACACTTTTGGGTAATATTTCATCCAACTTTATTGTAGGAAGGATAAAACCGGAAATAGCAGGAAAATTAATGAATATCAGCTTGCTGCTGGCGCTTCTCTGTCACTTTTCAAATAATCTGATTCTTATAACCGGAGGCACAATCCTGCTGGGACTGACTTCCGGGGCTACGAGACCAATATGCATGAATGGGCTGAAAAGAAACGGTTCCAATATATCGGTTATTTCCAACCTTATGGAAAGCATCTACTCTATCATAAATATTGTTCTGTTACTTGCAGGAGGTTTATTATATGAAGTATATGGTTTTATCGTAGTTCTGTCCCTATTTATGATAATGTTTGTTTTTTACATTATATTTTATACTATATCAAACAGGAGGATTTATTATAATGAAAATTCATGTGGTTAAAGAAAATGGATATTTACCCCAAAAGTATTCTAAGTATGCAGAGGAGAAGGACCGGCGCAATGGCAATCCCATCGTATCCTTTCCAATTGAATTGTCAGAGGTTCCGAAACAGGCAAAAACATATGCATTGACACTCATTGATTTTGATGCTGTTCCTGTCTGTGGTTTTCCTTGGATACATTGGATAGCATGTAATGTTCCATCAACTTCAAAAAAGATACCGGAGAATATTAGTGCAGGTAATACGTCTGGCATTATCCAGGGACAAAATAGCTTTGCATCCCCCTTTGTTGGTGAGACGGATACGGCAATCATTCACCGATATGCAGGTCCGACTCCGCCAGATAGGGACCATAATTATCAACTTAGGATATATGCACTGGATACGGAATTAGAGTTACAGGAAGGGTTTTGTTTAAATGAGCTCTATGATAAAATGAATAACCACATTATAGATGAGGCATGTGAAAATATACTTGCCCAATGCTGAAAATAATGTGAAAACTCCGGAGCACAGCGATTCAATGCTGTGCTCCTTTTGGTATGTAAATCCTATGGGAATAGTGCTTTATAAAATGGCAAGCGTAAAACTGAAAGTTAACAAGAGTTATAAATTAGTGGTCTGTTGGATGTACATATAAAAATGTATACTGATTTATAACAAGTGTAACTAATAGCGAATGGCGGGATTATATGGAGGCAAAAAGATTAGGCAGAAAAATAAAAGAGAAACGTAAGGAACATGGACTGACAAGTGAGAAATTGGCAGACAAATGCTTTATCAATGAAGGGTATGTTCGCCAATTAGAGTCTGGAAAAAAGATACCTAGCATGCCACTTCTTATCCGCATGTGTGAAATTTTAGAAACTTCGCCAAATTATCTATTGGATTTTGTGGAGGATAATGACGACAAGGAACTCCTGAAGCGGGCATATAAGTTGTCACCAGACCAAAAAAAGGCAATGCTGTGTATATTAGATGCATACATAACGTATCAAGAAAATAAGTAAATTGGAAGAAAATGCAGTCCCAGAAGAAAGAATGGAACTGCATTTTTTATTGTACGATCATTCAGCTTTCTCAAAATACAAGCGGATCAACTGTGAATCCTCTTGAGGGTCAGCGCTTATTTTGTATGGAGTTAGTTCCAAAAACATATCTTTGCTAAGCGGATAAATGGAACCCGATGTGGCCTCCATGAGTATTATGCTATATTCCATTGTACTATATTCATCAACACAATCCTGACATAAATATTTTGACATGATATTTGTCTGTGGGCGGGAATCTTCGTTTAAATATATGTCCGCCCGATAGCGGTCAGTAATATCAGGAGACAGCATAATAACAATTCCGTTTTCAGAACTATTTATGGTGGTGCTACAGTCATTAGACCAATCTCCTTTGGGGATTGTGCTGGGATTGCGGGTGTTCAGATCAATTAGTCCAAAAGCGGCATCATAGGATATCAATGACTGAAATCTACCAGAACATATATAACATTCTGATTTGGGGCATGGCTTATGAATTAAGTATGATAATGAAGTAATAGTAACGAGAGAAAGAATAATGGGGATAAAGCGTTTTAGTTTCAATGGAGGCTCCGATATTGAAGCTTCTGGAGAGAGGCGGTCGTAAGTCGGCTCCAAAGCTGTTCATATTCCTTATTTATAGTAAGAAATGTCTGAGGTAAAAATTCCTGGCATACGTCCAGTAAATCATAGATATCCTCGTCACTTGATTTCCTTTGTGACAGAAAGAGCCGGTTGGTTTCCTCGAAAGCCCTTCTTATATCGTCTGGCTCAAAATGTGATTCCAATGATGTCATAAATTTAGTTGCTAATTTCATTCGTAGATCCTCCTTTTTGTTATCTGGTAGATTAAAAATATAACTATAAGATAACATTTTAAGCCATAAATGTCTATGAAAAATGTTCGACAAGATATTCCCAATATAGACAATCTTGTAGAGATTAAAGATGAACCAATAGATAACGTGTGTTATAAAATAGTGGACTACTGAAAAAAATAAATAAAAAGTATACTGATAGATAACAAATATATCTATATGTTGCAAAGAATGGTGGATACTATCATGGATATGAAACGGTTTGGCAATAAATTAAGAGAAAAGAGAAAAGCACATGGGATGACATATCAGGAGCTGGCAGATCGGTGCCATATTAACCACGGTTATGTTAGACAACTGGAAGCTGGCAGTAAATTACCCAGTATGCAGCTTCTTTTTTTACTATGTGATATTCTGGAAACCTCGCCAAACTATTTGCTTGAATATGCGGAAGATGCTGATGATAAAGAACTTTTGAAACGGATATATCAATTAACACCAGTTCAAAAAAATGCAATGATTTGTATGCTGGATGCGTATATAAAATTTCAAAAAGAATCATAGAATTTTATTTGATTATATTTAGATTTTAGATTATTGATGTAGAGCTGATAATTTAGGGGCTTTTTATTTCTTATAGATTATCAGATTATATTTATGCAGAATTGTTTGACTATGCGGGAAATTTCAGAGGTAATCTGAAAACTGTGAAATTTCGGATTTGAGTTAGAATTATACAAATACTTTATTGACAGCTTTTTTATAGAGGAGTATAATAATTGCAATTTTACATGAGAAACTGTTGATTAAGCGGAGTAACTACAACAGAGAAATCACAGAGAGCCTTCATTGGTGGAAGAAGGCATTTCAAGTTGCGGTGAATGGGCTTATGAGGGCAGCCCGAATTTCAAGTAGGCGCTGACGGAAACTCTAACCGTTATAATGAGAGCATATGTTTGTATGTGAAAAACTGAGTAGGTGGCATTGCAGAGTTTATGGCTTCTGTTCCTTTGGGGACAGGGGCTTTTTGTTTTTTGAAGGGAGCTGGTTTTATGGATGTGGATTGGTGTTGTTGCGGATAACTAGCAGATTTTAGGATAAATGGAAAGTTGACTAGGAGGTATCAATGAAAGTATCTGTTATTTTAGGGCACCCATATGAAGGCAGCTTTAATGCTGCCATTGCGAAAACGGTTGTTGAAGCATTAAGGGAAAACGGCCATCAGGTTATGTTTCATGATTTATACCAGGAGAATTTTAATCCTGTTATTCCTCAAGATGAGTTGGTGAGCGATCAGACAAAAGATAGTCTGGTTGCGCTTCATCAACAGGAAATCCGGGAAGCAGACGGGATTATTATTGTTCATCCCAATTGGTGGGGACAGCCGCCGGCAATATTAAAAGGCTGGGTTGACCGGGTATTGCGGGAAAACATTGCTTATACTTTTCCGGAAGGTGATAATGGCGGCGGACTTCCTATTGGGCTTTTGAAGGCAAAGGCAGGGCTTGTATTCAATACTTCAAATACCCCGGAGAAGCGGGAAGTTGAAATATTTGGCGACCCGCTAAACCGCCTTTGGAAGGATTGCATCTTCGATTTTTGCGGCGTGTCGGTTTTTGATAGAATCATGTTTCGAGTGGTTGCTGACAGCAGTTGCACTGATAGGGAAGAATGGTTAAATCAGGCCAGGAGCATGGTAAGCCACTACTTCCCGTAAAGCTGCTTTCCGTCTGCAGGGAGGTTTGAACGGAACACAAATAGGAAGTTGAGGAGATTACTTAAATATGCAATTTGTAAAAAAAATACCTGTCGAGAATAAAGAGAGAACAAAAGAATTACTATCATCTGGCTGGAATAGATTAAAGGAACCCTCCAATATAGGTATAGCAATTTTGTATTCGCTTCCAATATCTATCATTTTGATGATTGTCAATGGAATATGGCTTTTTTTACTCTCGCCTGTATTTAAAAGTTTTATCAATTCGGACGGTTTTATAGTCGAATTTCAAATTAATATAAAAAACCTGGTATATATTTTGGTTGTCATTCTGTTCCTGCTCATACATGAGCTGATACATGCCCTATTTGTTCCCGGTGTATTTCATTCACCATGTACCTATTGGGGATTTAACGGTGGATTCGGCTTTGTGTATACGGAAGAAATAATGACAAAAAGGAGATTTATGCTTATATCGATCATGCCGCTGCTGCTGTTATCTTTCATACTTCCTGCGATTTTATCAATTTTTGGAATCTCAAATTGGTTTATTATTATCCTTTGTATTATAAATGCCGGCGGTTCATGTGTTGATATTTTGAATATGTTTCTTATTGCAGGGCAAGTTCCCCCAAATGGAACGATTGTAAATAATGGTTCTTCGACCTATTTTAAGAATACAGAGATAAATTGAAGTACATACGGTCGAATTATCTTTGCCTTATTGAAAAGAGGCGGCCTATCTTGAATATGAGCGATGGTTAATATTTTTGAAAGATACTTAACGCCTGTTCAGTTGTGTAGAATGCAGCTGTCTGCTATCATAAAATCAGCAAAGGCCAATGCAAAAATAAATAAGGAGGCATTGATATGCAGTTAGGACAGGTAATCCGTAAATATCGTAAAAATAAAAACATGACACAGGAAGAGATGGCGGGCAGGCTTGGAGTTACGGCGCCAGCGGTAAATAAGTGGGAGAATGGGGCTTCTATGCCGGATATTACGCTGCTGGCGCCCATAGCCAGGCTTTTAGATATTACTACAGATACTTTATTGTCATTCCGTGAGGCGCTGACAGCAGAGGAAATAAATGCACTCGTTTATGAAGCGGATTCCATGCTGAAGGAAAGACCTTACAAAGAGGCATTTCTGTGGGTAAAGAAGAAACTGGAACAGTATCCGAATTGTGAACAGCTGATTTTGCAGATGGCAATAATTTTGGATGCACAACGTTTGGTGCAGGAATTGCCTGACGCAGATCCACATGATGATTATATCTGTTCCCTGTATGCCCGTGGGTTAGAGAGTGATGACGAGACAATCCGCAGCCGTGCGGCCGATGCATTATTTAGCTTTTATCTGCGAAAAAAGAGATATGATAAGGCGGAAGAATATCTAAAATATTTTTCTGCGCAGGATCCGGTAAAGAAAATGAAACAGGCACAGATTTGCGGCAAAACCAACCGTATCTCCGATGCATATAAAGCCTATGAGGAGCTTCTTTACGCGCAGTATCAGCTGGCAAGCGGGACGCTTCACGGAATGTATATGCTGGCAATGAATCAGGGCGAGATGGACCGGGCGCATATGCTTGTAAGGAAGCAGGAGGAGCTGGCGAGATGCTTTGAAATGGGAAAATATTGTGAGGTGTCTTCCCGGCTTGATATTGCAACGGTGGAACAGGATGCAGATACAGTAATTGCTACAATGAAGGAAATGCTTTCCAGCATAGGGCAGATAGGCAGCTTTTATAGGTCCCCTCTTTACGGGCATATGGAATTTAAGGAAATGAGGGAGGAGTTCCTGGCTGAACTGAAGAATAATTTATTAAAATGTTTTCGGGATGAAGAAAGCTATGGATTTTTAAAGGATGATGAGAGGTGGAAAGAAATAGTTCTACAGAAATAAAGATAACTTTATAATGGATATGGCAAAAGGAGATACGATTATGCAGTGCAGCAGTTTAGAAGAAGTACGTTCCAATATTGACCGAATCGATAACGAGATCATAAAACTGATAGCAGAGAGGGGGAATTGTGTGAGTCAGGCTTCTGAATTTAAGAAGAATGAGGCTGGCGTCAAAGCCCCTGATCGTGTGGAAGGTGTCATTGCCAAAGTACGGAAGAAAGCAGAGGAATATGGTGCGGATACAGACATGGTAGAAGCATTATATCGGCAAATGATTGCAAGCTTTATCAAAATAGAAATGGAAGAATTTAAGAAAACAAAATAATTGTAACTTTTAAACTTTTAAGTTATTTCGGTTAAAAAAACGGTGCGGTCACAATTTTCGATGACCGTACTCGGTTTTATTCTTAATATTGTTTCTATTTCCGGCATTTGTAGATTGATATTTGTAAGATATGGGAGAGTAAGTAATAAAAAATGACATGTATCTACGATTTTATTACATAAATAAAAATTCATGTTAGAGTTAGTGTATAATGGAGGTGGGCAGAGAGAATTGACTGGATTATATATGTGACGGTCTATGCTGTATTAGTAAATGCAATTAGAAGAATTTTTTTTTGAAACATCGCTTTAATACAGCAATAGAGATGTGAAGGAACAATGTAAAACAATTGGTATTTCGTTACAAGAGGAAAAGGTAATGTATTTCGAAAAGGTAAATTTAAAACAGTGGAATTTAATTAAATTACATAAGAGACTTATAAGGGAAGGTAAATAATACCTTTCCTTATTTTTACTTTAAATTAGAATAATTCAATACTTCATTTGAGAATGATAAGCGATATTGCTATCGAGTATTATAGTAATGAGTTAAAGCGAAAAGGAGTATTGGAAAATGCAGAACAGATTAAAAGAACTAAGAAAAAGTAGACGTTTAACCCAGGAAGAACTCGGAGAGAAGATATCCGTAACACAACAGAACATTAGCAAATATGAAAATGATGTATATGAAATGCCGGTGGACGTACTTGTAAAAGTGTCACGCTGTTTTAATGTAACAATAGAATATCTGCTGGGATTGACCGAAATCAAGCGTGATATAGCTGGACAGGTAGTAGTTAACGAGGCTGTGGACGAATACTATGATTTCATTGAAGCGTTCAAATCGCTGAGTGATGAAGACAAGGAGCTGATTTGGTCAATCATTGAAAAAATGAAGCAGATCAGACGAAGAAAGGTATGTACAAACGATGATGAAAGTTGCAATTTGTGATGACGATGTAAGTTTTACTGGAAAATTCGAGCAAATGTTGATAACCATAAAAAACATGGAACATATTGAACTGGAGCCGGAGGTCTATCTTGATGGGAAGGAACTGATTGAGAATATATATGAGAGGGGCAAAAGATACGATTTAATATTCCTTGATATAGAAATGAAAGAGATGGACGGTCTTACTGCAGCAAGGGAAATAAGAAAAAAAGACGAGCTGACAATGCTGATATATGTTACGAGCCATGAAAGTTACGCTGTTGAGGCGTATGAGGTGCAACCGTTTCAATTTATTGTAAAGCCAGTTGACTTTGATACATTACATCGTCATTTTATGAAGGCATATGAAAAACTGACAAAAGGCCCCGATTATTTTCTTTGTGACTTCAAATGGAAAACTCATATTTTACGAATGGGTGAAATCATGTATTTTAAGAGCAATAGGCGTATTATCCAGGTTTACATGGTTGATGGGAATATATATAGGTTTTATGGCAAGATGGATGACCTTGAAGAACGGTTGAAACAGGAAAAGGCGGATTTCTGGAGGATACATCAATCTTATTTGGTGAATGTCAGATTCATTGATGTCATTTCACATGACCATATTATCTTAAAAAATAAGAAGGCATTGTCCATTAGTGAAGAAAAAAGAAAATTAATTGGCGAAGAGTATTGTAATTATATAAAGGGGAACATCATTGAATAAAGCGGTATGGGATTTTGTAATGGGACTGTTAATGTCTTGTTTATCAGCATGGATTTTAAAAGAGTATCTGGGTACTTTTCTGGAAAAAACAAAAGTAAACTGGAGAAATAACGCGAGATGGGGATTTTTCATTTTATGGCAGATCTGTTCCATCTTAAATATTATCAAATTGCCAGATTACGCTATTTTGGTGATAAGTGTATTGGCTGTATTGCTGGTGTCATTTGGTTATGAAGGACATATATTCAGAAAAATAGTATTTACTCTTGTTTATAATTCAATTTGGATGCTTACGGAAATACTGTTGGTTTTTATTTTTATAGCAATAGGATTGAACTACGGTGCACAAGAATTACTTGGTTCGCTACTTTCAAAAGTGTTTTTGTTTGTAATTGTAGAAGCACTTAAGCGCTTTTTTGGGAATGAAAATATTAAGGACCTGCCACATTCCTATAATATGATTTTGGTATTGATCCCTTTAGGAAGTATGTTCGCGGTTTATACTTCTTTTTTTATGAGTACCAATAGCCATAGGTCGTTCAGTGTGCTGTGGTCATTTGCTTCTCTGATAATTATGCTTTTTATAAATGTTTTGATATTCACCATCTATATAAAATTATCAGAGGATATGGAATTAAGACAGAAGAATGTGGTATATAAGCAGGAGATTGACTTATATAATAAACATATTGAGGAAAAAGAAAATTCCATGCTGGAATTTCGTAAGGCCAGACATGATCTGAAGAATCAGCTGATTTTTCTGTTGGAGCGGTGTGAAAAAAAGGAATATAAAGAGGTTGAACAGTTTTTGGAACAATTAATTGAAAAGGCACCGTTTGACAGGCTGACGATTTCCAAAACTGAAAATTCAGTTGTGGATGCTCTGGTCAACTACAAGTACACTATTGCCAAACGCTTTGGAATAGAATTTATTGTAAAATTAGAAATACCCATGAGCCTGCCATTCGACAATGCGGATATGTGTATTATTCTCGGTAATGCATTAGATAATGCACTGGAAGCTAACATTAGGGCAGATAATGAAAAACGTTATGTTAAATTGAACATGCGTATGGATATGAATAATCTGGTAATCATTATTGAAAATTCATTTGATGGGCATATCAGTAAGAATAAAAAAGGGAAAATTCTGACGGTAAAAACAAACAAAATAGATCACGGACTTGGACTGGATTCTATTCAGAAGGCAGTAAATAAATATCATGGGTTTATGAAGATAGGTTATACAGAAAATATGTTTATATTAGAAATATTGCTATATGGTGAACAGAAATAGTTACATTAAGTACCGAAATAATTACATTTTAGGCATACGCTCCATTTTTTTATGCTAAAATAGGAAAAAAATTAAGGAGGTTATTATTATGAAGAGATTTAAGGAATTTGTATTACATCACATGAAAGCTTCAAATACTCTCGCATGTATGGCTTTAGCATTTGCTTTCATTGCGGCCAACAGCCCTTGTTGCTGTGTTTACCATCAGCCAAATAAGCCAAACCTCAAAAGCTTGAGGAAATTTTGATGGAATGGCTGGCCGATAAACTTACTGATTATATTGTTAAGAAAGATATAATAAGTAGAGAAAGTTATGAGGTATACCGGTATGGAATGCTTACCGGGTTGGAAATGACTTTATGTATGGCTATATGTTCTATTATAGCCATACATTTAAAGTCATTTTTAGAATTTGTGGTTTTGATTGCAGTCTTTTTTTCTCTTCGTGCGTATGTTGGCGGCATACATCTAAAACATTATCTGGCATGCCTCATGTGTTCTTGCCTTATAATTACATTGCTATTGGTGGCTGCTCATACGTGGAATCCTGATTTACGAATAAGTGTAATTGTTACAGCCGTCGCAATTTTCTTGATTAATTTGCTGGCTCCGGCGGCAACAAAAGATAGAATAAACGATCATGAAGAGGCGGCATTTTTTAATAGGCAGCGGAAACGTATTCTGTTTGGAATTGCCGTGTTAGATATTGTTTTTATATTATTGGGGCTTAAAGTGTTCTGGTCTATGATGATGTACACCATGCTTGTTGTATTGGTTTCTATGATCATAGGAATAAGTAAAATAGGATGGAGGTGAAGATGCTGCAATGTATGGAATTGTACTTTGCGGTATAATCTTTTGCAGGAGTAATGAAGATATTGTTTATGGGTGAAACGGAGAGTACAGCTCGGCAAATTGGGGAGATTTTACGAGATGATGAATCCATGTGTTGGCATACTTTTTGTGATCTGGGCGATGATTTTGAAATGGAAGAGTTTGATGTAGCCATCTTGGAGGGAACAACTGGGCAATCTTCTACATTAAGCAATCTGATTAAACTCAATTGTCATAAGCTGAAACCAGTCCTGGTCCTTGTGGGAAACATTAGTGCCAGAGAAGAAAACTGTATATGGGGCATGGGGGCGACAGATGTTATGAAAGTACCTTTTACCAAAGATGAATGTAGGGAAAAAATTGATAGCACCTATAGATGGAAATGGTATTATGACAGGTATAAAGGCCATAATACGGAATACACTCATTGAATGGCTAAAAGGAGAATGACTTATGAAGGATTATATTCGTTCTATCGCAGAAAATATTAGAAAATTACGTGAGCAAAGAAGCATGACACAAGAGGAACTGGCTGAATTGGCAGGAATATCTCAAAGCCATCTGAGTAAGATTGAAGCTGGTTCCAGAAATATTGGAATGAAAACATATACAAGGATTCTGGAAGCATTAGGAGCTGTACCTATTTTGTTATCAGAAGTAGAACGAATTGAGAGACAAGTGGAGTTGTTGGAGCGTTTTATATGCATAATAAAAGAGTGTTCCGAGGCTGAATTAAGATTTTTCATGGACACGTTGGAATCCATGAAGGATAATATGAATAAAATAAAATCAGATGAAGAAAAGAAAAAAGTCAAATTTCCACGCACGCCGCACAGTGCCTGTTCAAATGATAAGTTAGACAGGGAATGGGCTTCATGATATCATTTTGCTAAAGGAGGGGCGCCATGAGGCGGCTCATTTCATATGAAATTTATGTAAGCCATGGTAGTGTAAAGAAATTTGTGTCTTTGGTAAAAGACGGCTCCTTTTTGGTAAG
>UQCR01000051.1 GCA_900539655.1 uncultured Robinsoniella sp. | reverse complement strand
GGGAAGGTTAGAAAATGCCAGTTCTGCGGTAAGCCTTCCAAATCAATGTCCTGGTCCGCCCCCTTCTCTTTCCGTACACTACCTCCATCTACAAAGCGTAATTTCCTTAGCTAAACCCCAATATACCGGTTTCGTGGCTTTGTGGGTTACAATGAAATACACGGCGGAATGCGTGTGAAAAACACATTCTGCCGTGTATTTTTGTCCATTTTTCTGTGATAAATTCTTACTGATCTAAATTTAGATCTGCTTAATCAGGTAACTCTGCCTTCCGTCACGAAGAAATACAGGAAGAGTATCCATGTCTGCTTCTACATCCAGCCATTGTCCGCCTTCAAATACCTCTCCGGTTCGTGCGGATGTCCAGGTGCTGTTTTCTGGCAGATATACTTTACGGGACACAGCGTGTGCTTCTACGATGGGTGCCACTAAAATATCGGCACCATACATATATTGTGTTTTGAGATCCCAGGCAAGTGCGTCATCCGGAAATTCATAGAACATGGTCCTCATAACGGGTGCACCTTTTTGATGTGCTTCTTCCATAAGGCTACGGGTATAATCCCGGAGCAATTCACGTATCTCTATGAATTTTTTCATAATCTTGTAGTTCTCTTCTCCGTAGCTCCAGATCTCATTATCTGCGCCGGTACCTTCTGTTTCTTCACCGTTTGCTTTATAGAGCGGTTCCCGTGGAAGGCGGTTGCCATGAAGTCTCATTACAGGACAGAATGCGCCGAACTGGAACCAGCGTACCAGAAGTTCCTGGAAATCTGCATCGTGAATATTACCGCCATGAAAACCGCCGATATCGGTAGTCCACCATGGAATGCCGGAAAGTCCCATCTGAAGTCCTGCAACGATCTGGTTTCTAAAGTCCTGATAAGTGGAGTGGATATCTCCCGACCAGATTAAAGCGGCATACTGCTGACTGCCTGCCCAGGCACAGCGGACAAGGTTCAGGATATCTTTCTGTCCACTTGAATTTTGCCCCTCATAGAAGCCCCGGGCATATTCCTTGGGATAGATATTTCCCTGCTGCAATACGCTTCCGCTATAGTAACGGTAATTATCATAATCATAAGTGCCGTATTCCGGCTCTGCTTCATCCAGCCAGAATGCTTTTATGCCATATTTATAGTAATTGTCTTTGCATTTATTCCAGACGTATTCCCTGGATTCCGGGTTAGTAGCATCATAGAATACATTATTCCCCTGGAAATTCATCTGGACATTCATTCCATGATCGGTTTTTACCAACAAACCTTTTTGCTGCATTTCCTCAAAATTCTCGCTTCGCCAATCAACCTGTGGCCAGACGGATACCATGATTTCCATGCCGTAAGAATGCAGCTCATCCACCATTGCCTTAGGATCCGGGAAGAAATGATTATCAAAACGGAAATCGCCGCAACGTGGCCAGTGATAATAATCAATGATGAGCACATCAACAGGTATTTTACGTCTGTGGTATTCCCTCGCAATTTTCAGAACCTGTTCCTGATTGTAATAGCGTAATTTACATTGCCAAAATCCCAATCCGTACTCTGGCATCATAGGCGCTTTGCCGGTTGCTGCACTGTACTGGGATTCTATCTCGGCAGGATTATCGCCAACTGTGATCCAATAATCCATTTTCTTTGTACTGTCAGCTCTCCATTCTGTTGTATTTTTACCAAAGGACACACTGCCTACCGCAGGGTTATGCCAGAAAAATCCATAGCCTGAACTTGAGACATAGAAGGGAACGGATGCCTGTGAATTACGGTGTGCCAGTTCCAGATTGCAGCCTTTTAGATCTAAAATATCCTGCTGATACTGCCCCATGCCATAGATCTTTTCCTGAGGATCGGATTCAAAAGTAACTTTCAGGCGGTAATCTCCGCCCACATAAGGGTTAAAGTACCGTGCTCTGCGGATCAGTGCGCCTCCGCCATCTATTTCTTTTAACATTACTTCTTTTTTGTCGTTATAAAAAGTTACAACAGCAGCACTGTTCCAGCCACGGGTATCAATAAGTGCCGATATTTTTCCATTGGAAATCTCAGCGGTGTCTTCACCGGCTACGATATTGGTATGTACTGCCTCCTGGGGGAGGAGTGCGCTGCTGGAGAGATCCAGTGGGCCATTGGGCACTGAAATTACACGCAGGCTGTTTTCGCCCCAAGACATTATTCGTAATGTCTCCCCGGCATTATGATAATCCAGATAATTGTCTCCATGAGTAAAGTATGACATATCGAACCTCCTAAAATTATATTTGCCTGTATTATATAATTTTTTCAGGGAAGATGCATTTACGATACTGTCAGTAACTATTAAAATCATGTCATCTTACGAAATTGGCTTGGAGTCATTCCTGTGGCCTTTTTAAAAGAAATAGAAAAATAATTGCTGCTGTCAAATCCCACTTCGATTGCAATATCTATGATAGACATACTGGTTTCCTTTAGCAAATCCATGGAGCGGTTAATGCGGTACCTGTTCAGATAATGAATAGGTGTTGAACGGAATGAATGTTTAAAAAAGCGGCAGAATTGTTCTTTGCTCAGAGAAATAGCTGCCGCTAGTTCCTTCAGGTCCAGTGGATTTTGATAATTTTCCTCCATGAAGCTTAAAATTTTCTTTTTTCGGTCTTCATTTACATAATCAGAGACAGATTTCAGATTATGCTTTTGCTCCTTTTGCAGTAAATGATACAAAATCTGATAGAGACAGCCCTTTATGATAAGTTCCCGGTAAGGCTCGGAAGAGGAATAATTATGTATCAGATCAGCCAGAAGCTGCTGGACGGTTTCATTTTTCCGTTCTGTATATGATAATACATAGGACGAAATAAAGGTATTGTCAAAAAAGGGATTCAGCTGCTGCGTCTGGATGATGTCCGGATTCTTACTGGCTATAAAATCCGGATGGAAAACAATTGAAGTAAAACGGCATTTTTGATTCTGATATTGATAAGCACCGTGAAGAAGATTAGGCGGAATTAAAACTACGGTATTTGTTTCGGCAAATATTGAAATTCCATCCACTACAAGTTCAATTGCCCCCTCTGTTACAAAAAATATTTCAGCCTCTTCATGCCAGTGATTATACAGGATTAACCCTTTTTCATGATATTCCATATCTTTATAAAGCTGTAACTGAAAGTCCTGATTACCATGTGTCACCTGTTCCCGAAGAATTTCACTGTTCACAGGATTGTTTTTCATTGCGGTCCCTCCTTTTATATGATGACAATATATTAATGTTTTATGCGATAAATCAACATTAATTAAAAAAATTAGACACTATATTAAGAAGTATAAACCGGAAAAGTCAAATAGGGAACCCTTATTTTATATCTTGTGAGTTGTTTCCCCAATTTGAGTGGTATTAGCTGTCCGATTCAGGAACGAAAGTGGATTAATTGAAGGGATTTGGGAAATGAATAGCACACAAATTGGGAGATACAGATTACTTGATTACTTATGTTACATATGTTACTTATCCGCTGCCCTTATCATATCAGCATACTGAGGTGTGCCTATACCATATCCTCCGGCAACATCCAGAATATGGCCTGTAATATAGGAAGAATCGTCACATGATAAAAACAGTGCTGCGTTGGCGATATCTTCCGGAGACCCCATTCTGTTTAATGGTACATGGGATAAAAATGATTTTATAAATGCTTCCGGCATATTTTTTAACGCTGCATCAGTTGCGGTAAGACCGGGTAACACAGCGTTACAGCGGATATTTTGCCGCGCATACTGCATAGCAATCTGCTGGGTAATGTTGTTCACTGCAGCCTTGGAGACACCGTAACCTATTCGGGTGATGTCCGGAATCATGCCGCCGATGGAAGAGATGTTTACTACGGAACCACCGCCTCCTTTGCTCATATGTGGGATGACAAGTTTCGTTATGCGGTAGACACTGCCCAGGTTCAAGTCCAGAATTTCGAAAAAGGCATCCTCGTTTCCATTTACCAGATCCAGATCTTCAGCAGGTTTTCCCATTCCAAAATTATTAATTAATATGTCAATGCTGCCGGTACTTTTTACGGTTTCTTCCACCATAGAAGCATAACTTGCTTTGTCCGTAGCATCAAAGAAAACAGGAAACATTTTATATCCTTCGGATTTATAACGATTACAGATTTCCTGGGTTGCTTCTATCCGGCGTACACCCATGTAGACTGTAGCTCCGTTTTCAGCCAGCTTTAAGGCACAGGCAAGCCCGATTCCCTTTGTTGCCGATGTTACAAGTGCTGTTTTATTTTCCAGCTTTTTCATACCTGATTCACCATCCTAATCTATTTATTTCCTGAATAGTATTCGTATAATATTATATTTTATACGATTTTGGCGGAGATACAGAGGAAGCTAGATAACTAGCAAGATAACAATTAAAAATCAGTTGACAGATTTGTTTCACATGCATATAATATATAAATATCTCTTTGCACTGCATTACATTCTCAAAAGGAATGCGAGATCAACAGTACAGACTGAGCAGGCGATGGACCGGATGCGGTTCGTGGGGCCGGGCCACAAGATGAGTGGCAACAGATTGCATTTTATGCACATCTGTGGGACAGTGTATGTTCCATAGATGTGCTATTTTTATACCCTAACGGAACAGGCGACCTTGAAATGAAGTGCCATAGAGTTATCTAATTACGCCGGCAGGCAAGAATATGGAGGTAACTTTTTATGACAAACCAAATGGAAACAACAGGGCTTACTACTGCTGAAGCCCGGAAACTACAGGACCAGTATGGCAGAAACGAATTAGTTCAGGTGGAACAACAGAGTTTTTTAAAAAAAGCATTGCATATTATCTGTGAGCCAATGTTCCTGCTCTTGATTGTAGCTGCAGTTATCTACTTCATTTTGGGGGAACCACGGGATGGTGCTATTATGTTGGTGTTTGTTATTGGCATCATCAGCATTGATGTCATTCAGGAGTGGAAAACCGACAAGACACTGAATGCGTTAAAAGATTTGTCTGCGCCCCATATCACGGTGATTCGTGACGGAAGAGAGCAGAAGATTGCCAGTGTGGATCTTATACCAGGTGACCTGATGCTAATTGTAGAGGGGGTAAAGGTTCCGGCAGATGGTGTTGTGGTCAAGGCGAACGACCTTTGCGTAGATGAATCTTCGCTGACCGGTGAAGCTGAAGGTGTATGGAAGATTCCAACGGAAGGAGCGGAGCCCAACGGCGACTATTGGCGGCGTGACTACTGCTACGCGGGTACACTTGTGACGCAGGGAAGCGGTTATATCTTGGTTGATCAAATTGGAGCATTAACTGAATATGGAAAAATCGGCATAAATGTTGCTGCTGCACCACAGGAGGATACTCCGCTGCAAAAACAAACGGGCAGCCTTGTAAAGTATTGTGCCGGAATTGCAGCAGTTCTGTTTGCGGCGGTGGGGTTTATCACATGGCTGAATATTCCCGATCATGGCTTTGGAGATCGTCTGATTGAGAGCATCCTATCTGGTGTCACCCTCGCTATGGCGATGATTCCAGAGGAATTTCCTGTAATTCTCACTGTATTCCTCTCGATGGGGGCGTGGAGGCTGGCAAAGAAAAATTCCCTGGTGCGTAAGCTGCCATCGGTGGAAACATTGGGGGCGGTTTCCATTCTATGTGTGGATAAAACCGGTACGATTACCATGAACCAAATGACAGTGCAGGATACCTGGGCTTTTGATGGGAATAATGAGGTACTTGTGGAGACTATGGGGCTTGCCTGTGAGACGGAAGCTTACGATCCGATGGAAAAGGCGATGCTGGAGTATTGTGAAAAAAATGGAGTTACCAGAGATCATCTGTTCCAAGGAAGTATGATTACGGAATATCCTTTCACTAATGACCTTAAAATGATGGGGCATGTATGGCGGCACGACGGAGAAATTTTGATAGCAGCGAAAGGTTCGGCTGAGCAGATTGTTTTGCTTTGCGGGCTGGGTAGTGCTCAGCAAAAGGAAGTGGAGGATAAAATTGAATGGATGTCAAGACGGGGACTGCGTGTAATCGCTGTGGGGATAATGAAGCCGGAATGTGAGGATGATATCCCTTTGCGGATTACCGATTGTCGGCTGACCCTCTGTGGTCTTGTTGGGCTGGCAGATCCGCCGCGTGAAAACGTTAAAGAGGATATTGCTGTCTGCACTAAAGCTGGCATTCGCGTTGTGATGATTACCGGTGACAACGGTATAACCGCCGCCGCCATTGCACAGAAAATCGGGATGCCGAACAGTAGTCACCACATTACTGGCGAACAAATCTCATTGATGACAGATGAGGAACTGCGTAAAGAAGTTAAGGGAGTGAGCATTTTCTCTCGCGTTATTCCTGAACATAAGATGCGAATTGTTAAGGCATTTAAGGATAACGGTGAGATTGTTGCTATGACAGGTGACGGTGTTAATGATGCGCCCGCACTTAAATATGCGGACATAGGCATTGCCATGGGCAAGCGCGGCAGTGAGGTCTCACGAGAAGCCGCCGACCTTATATTGATGGATGATAACTTTACTACAATCGTAGAAACAGTGCGGGATGGGAGGCGCATTTACGATAATATCTGTAAGGCAGTGGGATATGTATTTACGATACACATGCCCATTGCATTTGCATCGCTGCTTGCGCCCATGTTGGGGATTGCATCTTCAGCACTTTTGCTTCTGCCGATCCATGTGGTACTGTTGGAACTGATTATTGATCCAACCTGCTCTATTGTATTGGAACGCCAGCCGGCTGAACGTAATATCATGGAGCGCAGGCCCCGTGATCCGAATGGAAAACTGCTCACAGGAGGTGTACTGCTTAAAAGTGTGATGCAGGGAATTTCAATTTTTGCCGCCTCCTTTGGAACTTATTTTGCAGTTTTGGACGGCAATGCCTCAAATGCGCCGGTGGCCCGTACAATGGGGCTTGCCATCATCATGGCTGCCAACTTATTTTTGGTGCAGGTAAATAGCTCGAATAGTGATTTTGCCATCCAATCTTTCTTCCGCCTGATTAAAGATAAGGTTATGTGGATGGTAAATATCGGTACGTTGGGTGGGTTACTGCTCATCCTCTATACCCCTTTGTGCGGTTTCCTTAAGCTTGCCCCCCTTTCTGCTGCACAGTTCATCTCAGTTTTCATAATTGCCGGACTGTCTGTGCTGTGGTATGAGCTGGTTAAGCTTGTAAAAAGATTCGTGCACTTGAGCGTTTTTTAAAATTCATTCCCGGAATCCCCACACCCTATATATGGCATTTCAAGCTTTACGCCGGGGATTGGCATATAAAGCGTATAAATATAGAGAGAAAGGAAGACACTTATTTATGAGAATAAATAAAGGAGAAGAACGGCATTCACCAAAAGGAAAAATTTTGGTATTAGTATTTAGCAGAAGGATTTAAAAAAGGTTTGCCGTATAGTACGTTAGCCAATGAAAAGAAATAAATTACATTATGCCTGGTTGATTCTGCTTGGCGTTATTTTAATCCGGGGGTTTGCCGGGGGTGGGATTAATATGACATCAGGACTGTTCCTGTATCCGGTTTCTCAGGAGATTGGAGTGGGAATGGGATCCCTGTCCATTTACTTTAGCATTACTTCAATTGTTACGGTCTTATGGCTGCCCTTTGCGGGAAAACTGATTAATAAATATGACATCCGTATCGTGACAATTGCAGGCGCCATTCTGCAGGCGCTTTCATTTGCCGGAATGGGATTTATGAATGCGGTATATGGATGGTATCTCCTTGCAATTCCCTATGCCATGGGTGCCACGATCCTGGTAAGCCTTTTAGGCCCAATTCTCATTAACCGGTGGTTTTCAAGAAACGCTGGAATGATGATGGGAATACAAATGGCATTTGTCGGTCTGTTTGGTGCTGTATTTCAACCTGTGGCATCCAGCATTATTTCCCTCAGGGGCTGGCGGACCGGTTATATTTATATAGGAGCCGGGGCCTTTATTGTAGTTATTTTAGCGGCTCTGATACTACTGAAAAACAGACCGGAAGACATAAATACAGAGCCTTTTAAAGCCCGGAGCCGGCCCGTATATCAGGATGCAGCAAAGACTGAGGGACAAGTTCAAAAAGCAAAAGATCAGGGAAGGGTATCTGGCTCAAATGAGATAGACCAAGTTTCGAATACGCCGGATATTTCAGAAAAGGAAGCGCTTCGGTCCACTTCCTTTTATCTGCTGTTGTTTTTTATGATATCCATTACTGGAATTGGAGTTTTTACACAGCATATTCCAACTTATGGCTCTCTGCTGGGATATAGTGCCAGGGAGACTGGTAATGCCTTGGCATATGCTTCTGTGGGGAGTGCCATTGGATCTATCGCCATTGGTATGATTAGTGATAAAATCGGAAGCCTTAAGACCTGTTATGGAATAATCGGCATTGGATTTGCCGCTGTTGCAGGATTTTTATTCAGTGGAAGCGGATTTCTGATTTTTGGCTTATCCACATTTCTGCATGGTTTGATAAGTTCAGCAATAATGGTTTTGGCACCAATTCTGACCATCAAATTTTATGGACAGAAGGATTACGAAAAAATATTTGCAAAGGTTTCTATGGGAGCGCCCATAGCATCGATTATCCTGATTCCAGCATACGGTTTTATTTTCGATCTTACAAAAAGTTACCTGGCTGTTCTGGCAGGGATGATGTGCCTGCTTGTAATTGCAGTGCTGTGCATATCTTTTGGCTGGAAAAACAGATGCACCCAATCTGGATGCCCTTCTCCATGGATAAGAAAGGGATAAATAGTACAATAATCAAAAGACGACAGTATTAGTATAATAAGCAGGAAGAACAGCTTGAATGGCGGCAATCATTCAGGCTGTAATTTTTTTATATTGAATACATAAAGTGATTACATGAAGTGATAACATATATATTTTACTGTTGGAATTTTTATTTGTGTGGAAAATGTGGGATTATCTGTTGACAAATATTATTTTTGAGTGTATTATGAAGTTGACTTCACATGAAGTATGCTTCATATTGAAAAGAGGTATTGTATGAAAACCAGGGTTAAAGAATTGCGCATGAGCATGGGATTGACGCAGCAACAGCTTGCCGAATTGGTTCATGTTTCGGCAAGAACAATTATTTCTATTGAAAAAGAACAATATAATCCTTCCCTAATGCTTGCATTCCATATGTCTGAAATATTTGGTGTAAGTATAGAGGAATTATGCTGTCTAAGAGAAAATTCAAAATTGGAGGATCATGATTATGAGAATAAAAAATAAACGTAGTTTTATAATTGGTATGACAACAGCAACAATAGCGATTATATGTTTAGCAGCTTATTTTAACTATTCAGAACAACGATTCATAATATCAGGTGCTTTGCTAATTGCACTGTCAGCGGTTAATTTTATAAGAGCATTTACTAAAAAGGGTGTTTTAGAAGAAATGGCAGAAAACGCAGATGAAAGAGATATATATCTGGTTATGAAAAGCAGCAATTTGGTCATTAGGATTATGAATTACGTGATATTGTGTTTTACTTTAATTTTTGTATTATTATATGCCATATTTAAGTTACAATATTTTATTATTATTGCAGGAACATTATGTGCGGTGCTGGTTATGATGTTTATGGTACTACTGGTTGTTAATGTTTATCTGGAGAAACGTGAATAGGCAAAGCACCATCCTGGAACCACCTGATATCCCTTTCCAACAGGGCGCTCAGAATCATCCGGGATGGTGCTTTTTGTTTCCTATCATCTTAAATTTATTCCCAACAGGCAGCATCCGTAAGCCGCTTCTTCCTTAATGTCCGGTATAGTAAGCCTGGCGTCAAATGTACGTTCAAAAAGCTGCTGCAGCAGAGGATTCATCCGGATTCCATTCCCGCTTCCCACCAGGGTTTTAATAGGTTTGACGTCTTGTGGAAACTTAGTATATAAATCATATATTTCATCACAGATTCCCTGAAGGATGCCAAGAGTAAAATCACCGGGATGAAAATTTGCCAGCTTGAGATTTTGAATGGAGCCGGTAATAGATGCATCCTGCCTTGTACCACAAAATCGTGTGTCGACTTTTAATGAATCTGAATGAGCAGCTGCATCTGATGCCATACGGTTCATGACTTCATATGTGGATATCTGCGGCTTTACGCCAAACTGTGCCAAGGCTTCTTCGAAAAAGTTTTTCATAAGGGAATAGGAATATCCGCCGCACAGAGAGGAGCCGGCAAGCAGGTAGGTATCACCCAGATAGGGCCTGCATTCAATTTGCTCTGACTGGTATGGAGTATGTGTCATAATGGATATCTGGCTTCCGGTACCTACATTAACCAGACAGGCATCTTCTGATACCATAGATGCCAGAAAGCTTGCCTGATTATCCCCCAGGGCTGCCGCGACTGGTATATCGGTAGTGGTTTTTCCGATATAACATTCGCAGGGGGCAACTTCAGGCAATATTGACGTGGCTAAACCAAGGGAAGATATAGCCTTATAGTCAAATTGATGGCTTTTCAGATCATACATTCCCAGACTGGCTGCTATACTTTGATGGACCAAAGGTGTAGTTCGGTTCGCCAGGCGCATGGCGATATAGTCAGGTATCGTACATAGATAAGCTGCTTCCGCAGGAATCAGCCCATTCACACAGTTATAAAAATGTGTGGTCAATCCAAATCCAGTAGCCAGTGAATATCCGGTTCGGGCTGTTAAAAAGTCTGCATAAGTCTCGGTATTGTGTCGGGCAGCAGCTTCAGTATGTTTACCGTTTTCCGGCAAGTATGTATCGCCTCTTCCATCCTGCCAGGTAAACAAAGGGCTTATCGCATAACCAGCCCTGTCTACATACACAATTCCATGCATCTGTCCTGTGATACCGATGCTTACAATGTCTGAGCAGATTTCCTGATAATGATTTACCATTGCAGTACAGCTGTTCAGAATTGCAGCCGGGTCTTGTAAGCGCTCAAAGGACTGAGCACCTGGCAGTGCAGAATGATTAGGCTTTGTGGTAGCATCCAGTAAAGCTTTACTGGACGTATCAATCAGAACGGAACAAATGGTCGTTGTTCCTATATCAATACCAATAGATTTCATGAATTTAAATTCTCCTTTAAGTATAAAATACTCTGAAATCAGAGTTGCCGCTGCCTTTTTTGGAGGCTGATTATTATATATGAAATATATCATGTGAAACTTAGTTTGTCAAAGAAAGCAAAAGTGGCAAATAATTATATTAATCTAATCCAGGTTTTTTTCAGGAATATCGGGTCCTCCATTTTAATGTGCTCACTTACTGTCAAATTAAGGTTCATTTAAGGTTATCAATAGCTGAAAATAAGTAAGCAGGTTTATGCTGTATTCATCAATTAACCAAAACACTCAAAAAAGATGGAGGATATGATGATGAATAGTATGGTATGGCTTATTACGGGTTTGGTTTTAGTGGTTCCGGCTATGGTGGTGTTTTTTTATCATCTGGGGAAATGGATTTATAAGGATGCAAAGAGCAGGAGAATGCGTCCGGGACTTTGGACGGTAATTGGATTGTCGGGTCAGAATATGGGAGGGTTTCTCATATACCTGTTGAGCAGGAAAAGTAAAAAGGAGATGGAGACGGAGGAAGAACGAAAATGTGTTAAAGTCAGCTGTATATCATTTATCATAATGAATCTTGGCATAATCTGCTGTGTGGTATATATAGTTCAACGTTTCTGGTAAACCCTTTTGTTTTAGTTTAAGTGTGCCGAATACAGTAAACGGTAACGCAGGCAGGGGGTTCCCATTTAGAGGCATTATCCTGTATGGATTTTTTTCTAAGTGTGTGGAATCTATTATCCGGTTTTGGAATTATCGGCATTTTAGTTATTATTACTGCTTCTTTGCAGTTCTCCGGGGAAATAGAAAGAGGACAGATTAAGACCAGTTTGCTTAGAGTTGGAAAAAGGAGTCAGGTGATTCTGGCAAAATTATTAGTAATGATATCAGTTGTTGCAATGCTTACCGTTGTTCTGGCAATAACGTTAATATGCTGCTACTATTTCATTGTTGTACCGGAAGGGTTGGGAAACGGTGCCTTTTCTGTGTCTGTATCCGGTTTGACCAATTTAAAAGCGTTTGGGATAGTGCTTTGCTGGGCGGCAAATTATATTATTTTAATTGCGGCAGCATTTTTGGCTGGAACCCTCTTTGGTCCATTTGCTACATTTATAATTACCCTAATACTTATGTTTGGAGAAAAATATCTTGTAACGATGGGGAGCCTTAAAATCTTAAGATATCTGCCGGAGGAATTTGTGAATAATCTATTGACGGGCGTGGCAATGAACGTCTGGGATATAATTTTAATTGCAGCTTGTACATTTGGAATAACAGGTGTTATGATAATTATGGCAATTAATATTTTTAGAAAGCAGGATATCTAAAGCGTAAACGGTGGATAGTGTGCGTATAGAGCTTCTGTTAAAGGAGAGTCACCTGGATATGGGAAAGAGAATTTTACTGGCAGATGATGAGCGGGAAATTATTGAACTGTTAAGGTTATATCTTGAAAAAGACGGATATGATGTCCTTGCAGTGGGTGATGGCATGTCTGCATTGCAGGCTCTGCGGCGGGAAAAAGTGGATTTGGCGATGGTGGATATTATGATGCCGAATTTAAATGGTTATGAATTAATTAAGGCAGTTCGAAAAGAGAAGAATCTTCCGATTATTGTAATATCAGCAAAGGGGGAAACGGCGGATAAAATCTTAGGACTTGGACTTGGTGCAGATGATTATATCGTAAAGCCGTTTGATCCCTTAGAGGTCGTTGCCAGAGTGGATGCAAATATCCGAAGGTTTTACTGCCTGAGCCAGTCTGAAGCAGAAGAGCCTTTATATGTGCATGATCTGGAATTGGACTTACAGCAGTGTACCCTCCGCAAAGGGGAAGTGACAATTGAGCTGACCTCTATCGAGTTCAAGATCCTGAAGCTTTTCATGGGCGCACCGGGAAGAGTGTTTACCAAAAAGCAGATATATGAGGCTGCATGGGAGGATCAATATATCGTTGACGATAATAATATCATGGTTTATATCAGCAAAATCAGGGATAAAATCGGAGAAAGGAACGGAGAGTCTTATATCAGAACAATCAGGGGACTGGGATATAAGATGGTCTCAGATTAAACAATGGGAAGAAAAGAAAAAAGCCTGAGTATTTATCTGATCAAACAGTATATTACATTTTCTATCCTGATTATTGTTCTGACCAGTCTGTTTGGTTTACTGGGATCCTATGTTCTTGGCAATGACAAAGATGCGCTGCATGTATTCAGCGCCGAAGAAGTTATCCGGCAGGACTATGAGAACAGTGATATATCAGCGCTGGAGGATTTTGACGGATGGATTGAAATACTGAATGCACAGAACGAGGTTGTATATACGAAGGGAAATGTCCTGGATAAAAAGGCTTCCTATACCCAGGATGAACTACTGGACCAGAAAGGAATTGAATATCTGCTAAAGCACAATGTGACCAAGATTGCCGGTATTTTGGAAATTAATGCTACGGATCTGAAAGCTAAAGGCCCCAGGTATGTGAGTACGACAACATCTTTTGAAGGGTTAGATGGGAAGCGGTATCTGGGAATTGTGAAATTTCCTGCGGGAAAGCTGAAAGCCAGCTTTACTTTTTATAATCCAAAAGGTGATATGGCGGCATGGCTTAGAAATACAATGTTATTGCTAAGTGCAGGTTTTGTGCTGATATTTTTGATATGTGTATGGTGGTATGCCAAATCCATCAAACGGCATGTGGGAGAGCCTAATCAGAAGCTTGTGGCAGGATTGTCAGAGCTGACTGCCGGAAATTACAACCTGCGGCTATCGTTGCAGGCAGAGTATGAATATTGTGCCATTGAGAAATCTTTTCAGGTTCTGGCCCAGGAATTGCAGCAGGCGGAGGAGCAGCGACAGCAATATGAAAAAGAAAAACAGCAGCTGTTCAGCAATATAGCCCATGATCTTCGAACTCCGATTACCACGATCAGAGGATATGCAAAAGCAATTGCAGAAGGCGTTGTGGTGGAAGAAGAGAAAAAACAGGAGTATATCGGCTCAATCGTTAAAAAGACAGAACATCTCAATGAACTGGTGGAATTATTACTGGTCTATACTAAGCTGGAAAATTCTGATTACCAGTTTGTGTATGAAGAGACGGATTTCACAGAATTTGTGCGTGAGGTAGCCATTGAGTATATGGATGCTTTTGAAGGAAAGGAAATGGATCTTGAGTTCGAGATTCCGGAGCGGGAAATAAGGCTTTCGATTGCAAAAACAGAGATCAGGAGAGTCATAGGGAATCTTTTGATCAATGCGGTTAACCATAATCCTCCTCATACAAAAGTATGTTTAAAACTATATGAAGAGGATTCTAATGATGTTTTATTTGAAGTTGCTGATAATGGAAATCCGATTCCAAACGAGGTGAAGCAGCATATGTTTGAACCATTTGTAAGCGGTGATGAGTCCAGAACATCCGGCAGCGGCAGCGGGCTTGGGCTTAGCATCTGTAAAAAAATTATGGAAAGGCACCGTGGCAGCCTTACCTACCAGGAATCCGTTAACCAATGGAAATGCTTTCAGATCCGATTTCATTCGCCTGCTGGAAGATAAGTTTGGAACAAAAGCGTTCCAAACTTTCTATTGAAGCAGTACCGCAGACCCGTTTGCGGTATGCAGGGGTATAAGTTTAAAAAAATCACATTCCTTATAAGGATGGTCAAACTTTACCGGAAGATCCTTTTCACTGATTTTTACGAAACCTGCTTTTTCATAAAATTTATGTGCGCGTTCTGTGTTTTTAGGTGTATCAAGAAGAAGTTCTCTATAGTCATGCTTCTGTGCAAAGGAAAGCAATTCGGCGTATAACTTCCGGCCTAAATTCCAGGGTCTTCCGCGGTAATTTTGATTTACAAAAAATTTTTTCAATATGCCCGTGCCATTACCGCAATTCATAAGCCCAATACTTCCAATTATTTTACCGTTATCTTCAGCAACCCAAAAGCAGCCTCCTTTTGAAAAATAAGCCTTCGGGATATTCAACAGCTCAGGCTGGTCTTCCACGCTGACAGCGGGTCTGGTTCCGTCATTCTGGCATTCGAGCACGAGAGTAATAACTTCGTTTCTGTCTGTTTCTTCATATAATCTAATTTGAATCATATACAATCCTCCGCTTTCTTTTCCGGTATACTCGTTACAGTTGTTGCTATAAACTGGCTTTTCAGTTATAATAACATCTGAAAATACTTATAACAAATTGAAATTTTAGAAATAATAGTTCAATATTTTTGAATGATATTGAGGTGAATAATGGATCTTAAATATTTAAAAACCTTTCGCACTATTGTGGAAGAAGGGAGTTTTTCCAAAGCTGCTGACAAATTGAATTATACTCAGTCAACCATCACTTTTCAGATCGGACAGCTGGAACAGGACTTGTCAGCCAGGTTATTTGAAAAAATCGGAAGAAGGATGGTTCTGACAAAAGCGGGAGAACAGCTGATTCCTTATGTTGATGATGTGATTACATCTGTAGAGAAGATGCGGTATTTTGAACGTGATTTGGCAAAATGCCAGGATGATATAAGGATTGGAGTGGGAGAATCACTGCTATGTTATCTGCTGCCTTCCTTACTGAAGGAATTCCATAGCAGGGCACCCAAAGCAAAACTGTATCTCCGCTCCATGAACTGTTATGACATTCGTGATGAGTTAATGAATGGGACACTTGATTTAGGGATATTTTATGAAGATGTTGGCGGATTTGGATCAAATCTGGTGACCTGCCCCTTTGGAAGCTATCCGCTTACGCTGGTGGCTTCTCCGGAAATAAAGGCGGATTATCCCGATTTTATAACGCCTGATCAGAAAATAGACCTCCCACTGATAATCAATGAACCTAATTGTATTTTCCGCCAGATATTTGAACAGTATCTGAGGGATAAATCAATCCAGCTGGAACATACAATTGAACTTTGGAGTATTCCTACGATTAAAAATCTAGTAAAAAACAATGCGGGCATATCTTTTCTTCCGAGCTTTGCAATACAGGAAGAATTGGACAGGGGCGAATTAACTGAGATTCCGACAGATATGCTAAATGTGCGGATTTCCGCAGTATGCGGACATCATAAAAATAAATGGATCAGTCCTGCTATGGAACTGTTTATCAAACTGGTGACAGAAAATCGTCCAATAGAATATTAGCATATAACCATAGAATTTTGACATACGCTGCCGTATTAAAATTTGATATAATGATAAAAAATACCCCTGCTTTAGGATAGAAAAGGCAGGGGATTTCGATTTTTACAACTTTCTGCCTGAGCGGCATTTTCCATGTTAGAATATAGCAATAGAGGAGGGGTTTTGCATGGGAAAAATTATTGGAAGAATATCCTGGAAAAAGTTTATTAAAAATCTGTCCATCCGCCAGAAGATGCTGCTGGCACTGACACTTTGCGTTATCCTGCCCATTATTCTTCTGGGGGTCATTACCACCACCAGGGTGCTGCGGCTCAGTGAACAGAACCAGTATGAAATACAGATTAATCAGCTGACAAAGTCGGGAAAAGATGTTGAAAAATTATATGACACTGTGATTCAGGAAATATCTGCCCTGGCAGGTGATCGGTCCATACAGGCAATCACAGCTGGAAATGCATCTGTCATGGACTTTAAAAACGCTGCAAAAAGCATGCTGGAGGCCAGTGAAAAGATTAACAGCTGCAGCAGCATTGCACTGAGTAAAAATGGACAGGTGCTGTTCCAGAGAGGTCCTCGCTATATGGATGAGCGTGAAAATACGGCATATACCAGTCAGATCGAAGAGGATAATATCCCGTATCTGTGGGCAGCGGAACATCCTGTCACCTTTAGGAAAGGAATTAACGTGAGTACTTTGAGCCAGATTTCATATTATATGACCATCATGAAAGGGCTTACGCTGGAAAATGAAGGCGTTATCAGCGTACATATTAATGCACCGGAATTTATCGGACAGTTTACCCCTTATCAGGGTGAGAACATGATTGCAGATGTATTCATTTTTAATAAACAGGGAAGTGTGCTGGCAGAGAACAGCAATAATGAGGAACTGCGAAACCTGTGCTGGAGGGAATTCCAAAATCAGGGAGAGGATGGGGATTCCGGTTATTTCCCTGTAAAAACAGGCAATGAGGGATATATTGTATTATATGCCAAATGCGGATCAGGGGGATGGTATTTGTTTCAGGTCGAGAAAAAACTCTCTATTTATAGTACACAGATTATTTTCATAGTCTGCGCAGTGCTGCTGTGTGTGGTATTTGGATTTGTATACAGTATGATCCAGAACAGGACAATTATTATGCCTCTCCATCATCTCTCAAACCGCATAGATGTTGTAAAAAGCGGTGTACTCGAAAAGCGGGATTATGAGACCGCTCATGACGAGATGGGAAATGTGGAGAAAGGTTTTGAAGATATGGTTTCCCATATCAATGAGTTGATCAATCAGGTCTATATTCAGACGATCAAGACGCAGGATGCAGAGAGGGAAATGCTGCTTGCAAAAATGAATCCGCATTTTCTCTACAATTCACTGGATTCCATGCACTGGCTGGCAATCCGGAATAAGGATTATGAAGTAAGCGAACAGCTGGAAGCGCTGGCTGATGTATACCGCCATATCCTGCGGTTTGGCGAAGGCATGATCTCAGTTCAGGATGATATGGAATTTATCGATAATTATCTGTTTCTTCTGGACTTTCAGATGGGTGACAGGGCAGAGTTCAGAAATGATATTCCGGAGGAACTGTATGGTTATTTAATACCAAAACTGATTACCCAGCCGCTGGTGGAAAATGCTGTCCAGCACGGACTGCGAAATGTGAATACAGGAGGAAAGGTAAAAATCAGGATGCGCAGAAAGCAGGAGGATCTGATCATTACGGTTCTCGATAATGGAGTGGGCTGCGATGTGGAAAAAATCAGAAAGATGATAAAAGATAAGGACGGAAAGGAGGCATTTGCACTGCGCAATATCGATGAAAGAGTCCGGCTGCGTTATGGGGACGGATACGGACTTAAGATGTACAGCAAAAAAGGAAGGGGATGTATGGTACAGGTCAAAGTGAAACTGGAGGCTAAAGTGTGAAAGAAAACCGCTTTCACACTGCTGATTTAGGAATACCCCAAGCTAGCTTGTGGTATTCAAGGGGTAAAGTGTGAAAGAAAAATAAGAGATAGAAAGGATGCCGCAGGAGAAAACTATGAGATTAATGGTTGTGGATGACAACAGACAGATACGGGAGGGAATCCATTACGGGATTGCGTGGAGTGAGTATGGAGTCGATGAAGTGCGGGAATATGCCGATGGTGTGGAAGCCAGAGAGGCACTGAACACCTATCAGCCGGATATTATCATAGCGGATATTAAAATGCCGGGAATGGATGGACTTCAGCTGTTGGAGCATGTCAGGGAGCTGAGAAAAAACTGCCGGTATATTTTATTAAGTGCGTATTCTGATTTTAATTATGCGCAAAAGGCAATCCGGCTTGGAGCCGATGATTACATTCTTAAGCCAGTCAAGCCGGGAAAATTAGTTGAAATAGTGATGAAAAATGCCAGAGACCTGCTAGAGGCACAAAAGGAAAAAAAGGCTTATTATGATGTATACGAAAAAAGTTTTCTGCATTCCATAGTCAATGGCGGGGAAATAGAAAATGTGGAAAAGTTCAGTCAGATGCTGGAGCATAAATATCAGATGAAGCTGCCTTCTAATTATGCATTCCTGGCACTATTCTGGCTTGAGCAGGCGGATGGTTCCATTCGGAAAAGGCCTTTAAAGGATCAGGCGGAACAGATCCGGGAAAGGCTGACAGACCAGGGAGTCGTCTTCACTTTGCAGGAGGACCTGCTTTTGTTCCTTGGTAAAGGAGACCGGTCACAGCTGCTGAATCTGGATTATCAGTATCGGCTGAAGAATATGGTAGAAGGGCTGGGCAGGGAATGGAAAGATCAGAATCTGGCTATTACCACCGGCATTTCAGAAGCAAGAGGGTTAAATGAACTGCATGTAGCCTATGCCCACGCAAACGAAGCATTGGAACAGACTTATTACAGCCTGTCCGGCGCCTGTGTGATCTATACCCATGCTAATAAAGAAGAAAAGGAATTCCCAGAAGAGCAGCAGAAGGACTATATGGAACGTATTGCGAAAAGCGTCCAAAAGTGTGATGTGGAGGAATTACATGCCAACATAGCGTCACTGCTGGAAATGGGGCTTAGGGAAAGATATGACAAAGCAAGGATGATTGGCTTTGTAAAAAAGCTCTACCTTTATCTGATCCGCCATGCAGGCCTTCAAAGTGACCCTGATTTTGAAAAGCGTGCACTGGAAAATTCAGCCCATTATGAAAATAGCATCCGGGATTTTGAAGATTATCTGATGCAGGGATTACGAAGAGGGTGGGAGTTGTCAGCGTCAGAAAGTTTTTCTGTAATGATTAAGAATATCTGTAACTATATGGATGAACATTACAGTGAACCTATCAGTGTAGATTCGGTAGCCGATATTTTCGGGAGGACGCCGAATTATGTTTCCTCTAAGTTTAAAAAAGAAGTGGGAAAAAGTTTTACGGACTTTCTGATTGATTTGCGGGTTGGCAAAGCATTAAATATGTTGAAGTATACTGATCTTCCCATTAGTGAAGTGGCTAAAAGAACAGGTTTTAGCAGTTATGCATATTTTTCCAGGACTTTTCGGAAATGTACGGGGAGGAATGCAGGGGCATATCGAAGCGGTGGAGATAAAGCTGTTGATAGTGCGGAAAAATGACATATTAGTGTAGAATATTTGCATAAGTGGACAAGGACGCAGCTGCTATAATAATGTTATCGTAATTGATCAGTACGGATACACAGAAAAAGTGCAGACCTGCTGAACCGTTACAGGTAATTGTTCAAAGGACAAAACAAATAGGAGGTAACATGGGATGAAAAAGAAATTATTAGCGGTAGTACTTGCAGGAACGTTAGCATTCGCCATGGCGGGATGTGCTGGAGGTTCCGGAAATGGAACGGGGGACAAAGCAGCAGAGACAAAGGCAGAGACAAAAGCAGCGGAAACAAAAGCTGAAGAATCACAGGGAACAGATGCGGCGGGAACAGAAGAAAATAAGGAAAGCGCATCCGCAGAAGGTAAACAGGATCTTGTGATTATGATAACGAATCCCGGTGATGTCAATAATGCGGTAGAGCAGAAGCTGATTGATAAACTGGGGGATAAATACAATATTATCACTAAGACCTGGGATTCCGCTTCCGTTGAACAGACGGTGAAGACAGCTGCGGCTGCAAACGAGCAGATTGACCTGGTGCAGTACTGGCCCAATCAGATGAATAGTTTTACGGAGGTAGGACTTGCCACAGACCTGACTCAGTATATGGATGATGAGTGGCGGTCTACATTTAACGAAGGCACGCTGGAAATAGGGACTTATGACGATAAGTTATACAATGTGGCTTATAAAACAGTTTACCCGGCAATGATTGTTGACCTGGAGGTAACCCGTGCTGCTGGCATTGAAGACAGCGAGATTAAAGACCAGATGACATGGGAAGAATTTTGTGAGTTGTGCCGAAGAATAGAAGAAAAGTCGGATGCATATGGAGCAGGAATCCCGGATACCTATGCATGCTGGCTTACAAGAAATGCAGTAATGCAGGTATGGGACACCAACGAGGAACTGGATAAATGGAATGCAGGTGAAGTTTCCTTTAAAGATGACCATATCAAAAATGCATTTGAAATGGTGAAATCTGTATTTGATGAAGGCCTATTCTATCCGGGAGAAGGAGCACTTGCTGTGACACAGGATCAGCTCTATGGGGCTATTTCGTCACACAAAGTTGGATTTATTTTTGAACCTACAACATCGGTTAAGACAACAATTGATAATTCCGGATTAAAAGATTATAAGATCTGTGACTATCCGGCAATGGGTAAAAATCCGACGAATCCGGTACTTGGCGGATGTGACGGATACTTTATCCCCACCAGTTCCAAAAATGTGGAAGGCGCTGTGGAAGCTATGAAATACCTGACCAGCGAAGAGATTATGACATTCCGTGCAGAAGGCGGGCAGGTACCGTGTGCCAAAATTGCAGAAGGAGCCAATGTTGATGAAGCATTCATGGAATCTATTTCCAGATGTTCTGAGCAGATTTATCCTACGGAAATTATCAACGTTGGAGCGGAACTGTCTGACTATATGCAGAACCAGATGCCGGCAAATTATATTTACAATGGAGAGGCATCCCTGGATGAATTGGAAGAGTTAAGAGAGGGTGCAGTTAATAAATAATTGCATTATTAGTATACCATCTAGTTGATACTAGTACATCATTACTCAATTATTTATGCAATGCTGTACCAGGTACCGGGGATTTATATTGAAAGAGGGTGCTGCCTCAAAATAAATGCACGTTTGTTTTGGGGCAGTATTTTTTATACGATTTTTTCGGCAAAATCGACTACATGATGATAGTTTACGACTTGTTCTGCGCTGGAGCATATTTCAAAATTGCTTACTGACGGCTTCGTATCACACTTTATGGGAGGTTAGAGCAAGGTAAAGCCCGGATAAAGGGCGCTCTGAGAAAAGAGGAGGAATAGAAATTGGAAGAAAATTCTACAACAGTGAAAAAGGTTGGCAAAAAAGCTATGAGCAGTACCAGAAAGTTACAGCTTATCGGTGGACTATTCAGTCTTCCAGCCTTACTTATCGTAACATTTGCCACAATTATTCCGGTTATCTGGAATGTGGTTCTGAGTTTTTGCAACTGGGATGGGGTGTCTGCAATGACCTTCAATGGAATCGGAAACTTTATGAAGGTTTTTGCAGACAAATCCAGCATGAAGGCAATTGGGTATTCGTTGGTTATTGCACTGATTGCAACGGCAACGGCAATGATAATCGGTATCTGTCTTTCATTATTAATCTATAAAGTAACAAAATTAGAGGGTGCTATTTACCGTTTTGTATTTTACAGTCCGGTTATGCTTCCGTTGTCTGTGGTAGGCTTATTGTTTACGCTGGTGCTGGCTACTGACGAAGGCCTTTTAAACAATATTCTGGGGCTGATTGGGCTTGAGTCCCTGCAGAATGCATGGCTGGCAAAAAAAGGACTGGTTCTTACCGTGATTGGACTGGTGCAGGGATGGCGCAGCAGCGGCACGGTAATGATGCTGGTATTTACAGGGATTATCGGTCTGCCTGTTGACTTATTCGAATCATCCAAACTGGATGGTGCAACCTACAGGCAGGAGGTTCGGCATATCATTCTGCCCCTTGTGAAACCTACCATCCAGCTGGCACTTTCCATGTGCGTAATGAGTGCTTTTAAAACCTATGATATTGTATTTGCAATGACCGGTGGAGGCCCCGGAGATATATCTAAAACAGCGCCCCTGAAGATTATTGAGCAGGCATTTATGTTTAATAAATATGGTCTTGCCGCATCCAACAGTGTCATCTATGCCATTATTGTAATCGTAATTTTAGCAATTCTGAGAAAAGGAGTGGGAGGGGATAAATATGAGTACTAATTCAACAGCAATTTCCTTCAGGGCACAAAAAAAGAAATTCAATACTTTTGCCGTAATCTGCCGGGTCATACTGATTTCACTGGTACTGATCTGGATTTATCCGGTATTGTTTTCCCTGCAGACATCGTTTAAGACACTGGATGAATTTTTTGCAAATATCTGGGCGCTGCCCCATACTCTTGGTGTGGATAATTTCGTGAAAGCATTTACCCAGGGACATATCGGGGAGTATTTTATTAACAGTATTATTATTGCGGCAGTATCTCTTGTAAGTATAGAGGTGATTTCCGTCATGGCGGCATATTCCCTTGCCAGACTGCGTATTCCCCATACGGGTTTGATCATTATGCTGTGTTTTGCAATTCAATTGCTTCCCACGGAGACGATCATTATTCCCCTTTATATGATGATGTCAAAGCTTGGCATGCTGGGCGTAAGATATCTTCCCATCATCATTGCTTATGTGGGCTGGTCCATACCCGGGACCACCATTATATTGAAAAACTTCTTTGACACTATACCGAAGGAATTGCTGGAAGCGGCGAGAATCGACGGATCCGGTGAGGTACGTAACCTGTTCAAAATTGTTCTTCCTCTTATGAAAGGTGCGCTGGCTACCTGTATTGTAATGAACTTTACTTTTGTATGGGGCGAACTGATGTGGGCTAAAACAGCAACCATCACAACTGTCAGCGGGCTTCCCCTTACGGTAGGATTAATGAACTTCAAAGGAGAATTCGGAACAAACTGGCCGCTTCTATGTGCGGCAATCTGTATGATAGTGATTCCGCTGTATCTGGTATTTTTATTTTTACAGAAATATTTTGTATCCTCTTTAACAGCAGGAAGTGTGAAAGGTTGAAACAAAAATCCTTTCAGCTACGAATTAAGGAATAGCACAAGCCAGCTTGCGCTATTTAAGGGGATAGGGATGATAAGAAAGAAGGTGGCATATGAACATCCATAGTTTGAAAATAAACCATATAACGCGTCCATTGGGATATCTGTATAAGACATTGACAGCATCCTATATTACAGAGAGCAGCACCGGAAAGAGGCAGGAAAGTGCCCGGATTATGGTGGCGCGGGACACTGATTTTACAGACCTTGTATTTGATACCGGGAAATCCTCCAAGGTATCCGGTCTGGGGACTCCGCTTTCCTTTCCAATGGAACCTCAGACCTGCTATTACTGGAAAGTACAAGTCTGGGATGATATGGGAAATACCCAAGAGAGCGGTACACAGTGGTTTGAAACAGGGCTTATGGAAACAGGATTTAAGGGTCAGTGGATATCGCCGGATCTAAAACCCGCCATACAGCCGGTATTTGTAAAAGAGTTTGAACTGGATAAAATTCCTGAATCAGCCAGGCTGTATATGAGCTGTCTTGGAGTCTATGAATTATATCTAAACGGTAACCGGGTGGGAGATGAGATTTTGGCGCCCGGACTGACTGTCTATGAGCATTATGTACAATATCAGACTTATGATATTGGCAGTATGCTGCGCCGGGGCAAAAATGTAATCGAGGTGACGGCCGGCGATGGCTGGTATAAGGGCTTGTACGGATATCGCCAGAATAATGATTACCGGATTGGTAAAGCATTTGAACTGATTGCTGACCTGTATGTGGACGGTGAACTTGTCCTTTGTACAGATCTCAGCTGGCAGGTGAAAAAGAGTAAAATTATATTCAGCGACATCTATGATGGGGAATACAGGGATGATACTTTGGATGACTCCATAAGATTTCCGGTAAAGGCAGGAAGTCTGGATAAAGGTGTAGTAAAAGAGAGACTGGGACTGCCGGTAAAGGTGAAAGAGATTTTAAAGCCAAAGGCTGTTATTACAACCCCCAAAGGAGAAACCGTTCTGGATATGGGACAAAATATGGTTGGGTGGATTGCTTTTAAATGCCTTGAAGAAAAAGGAACGAAGATCAGCCTGGAGCATGGCGAAGTCCTTCAGGACGGTTGTTTCTACAATAAAAATTACCGTACAGCAAAAGCCCGGTACGATTATATATCAGATGGGCAGACAAAGACTGTACATGCCTGCCTTACATTCTTTGGATTCCAATACGTGAAGATAACAGGAATAGAGAATGTCCGGCTGGAAGATTTCCAGGGTGAAGTCCTGTATAGCGATCTGGAAGAGACCGGATGGATGAAGACCGGAAATAAGGATTTAAATCAATTGATATCTAATATTATATGGAGCCAAAAGGGAAACTTTCTGGATATTCCCACAGATTGTCCCCAGCGTGATGAAAAGATGGGATGGACAGGTGATGCCCAGATATTTGCCGGAACCGCATGTCTGAATATGGACTGCTATGAGTTCTTCCGCAAATATTTAAATGACATTTCTCTGGAACAGGCAGATACTAATGGACTGGTTCCGCAGATCGTACCTTCTGTCGGAAGAAATGAACGGACATCGGCAGCCTGGGGGGATGCAGCCGTGATCATCCCCTGGGTCTTGTATCAATATTATGGGGATTCCGGCATATTGGCGGAACAATATGAAAGCATGGAAGCATGGATTGCTTATATAGACAGGCAGAATAGTGAAAACGGAACAGATCCCAACCTATGGAAGAACGGATTCCACTACGGGGATTGGCTCGCGCTGGACGGCGGGTGTTATCATATGCCTACCGGTGGGACAGACGTATTCTACATTTCTTCCGCGTATTTTTACTATTCCGTAAAGCTGCTGGCAAAATCAGCCGGTGTGTTAGGAAAAGATGCAGATTGTGAAAAATACAGCAGGAAGGCAGAGCAAATCCGAAATGCCATTCTCAAAGAGTATTTTACGGCAAACGGCAAACTGAGTATCGATACCCAGGCGGCCTATACGGTGTCAATAGTCTTCGAACTGATTAGGGAAAAAGCCCAGCTGGAACTGATCAAAGAACAATTTCTGCTGCGGATACGAAAGGATGGCTACAGTCTCAAAACCGGATTCGTAGGCACACCTTTTATATTAGAAGCATTGTCCCGGTGCGGCCGCAGTGATTTGGCTTTCCGGATCCTGCTTGATAAAGAATGCCCCGGCTGGCTGTATCCTGTGACTTTAGGTGCCACTACAATGTGGGAGCGGTGGGGTGCGCTGAATCCGGACGGAAGTATGAGTGACAGCGGTATGAATTCCCTGAACCATTATGCCAATGGCTCCGTTCAGGAATGGATGTATGCCAGGATGGCAGGCATAACGCCCCAAAGTGACGGCGCCGGATTTAAGCGCGTGTTGATACAACCCCAGATACATCCGGGGACCGGGTGGATGGATACCGTCCTTAAGACAGCGGCAGGACTATATAAAATCCACTGGGAAATCCAAAAGGAAAACAGGATGTTATTAACTTGCAGCATTCCCTTTGATGCCACTGCAGAAATAATTCTCCCCTGCTGTTTTGGAAAAATAATCTTAAATGGTGAAGAACAGCCATACCAGACGAAAAGCAGAATACCTGCAGATGCAGGCGTGTGGGTATTCGAATATAAACTTTCCGATAATTACTGCCCATGCTATCACTTGGAAGACAGTGTGAAAGAGCTGGTGCGCAACCCGGTCATAAAAGAATATCTGTATAAAAAAGTACCTATGTTGGTTCATACAGATGGAGCGGAGATACAGAATATGACTCTTGCTGAGATGTCAAAACTGCCATTTTTTCTTGGGATCGGAACCAGGCTGGGACTGGATGTGGAGGTTTTGGAGGAAATTGAGGGGTATGTTTGTGGGATTGGGAAGTGGTAATGTATGATATGAAAAGGAGTATTTTATTAGATTATTGGGATATTGCAATAATTGAAAAAGTTAACTTCTCAAAGTCCTGTAATAGCGGGGAGTGAACTTAGAGGTGTGTTTAGAAGTGTTTATGAAATATTAACAGGTTCATTTTAACGAGAAGCATAATATGCATATCATTGACGGAAGTCGGCTTTGTTCGGCTTCCCGAAAAAATATTATTGACAGCAAACAGTTATTTTGCTATTATTTTTATAAAGATAATGGTTAGAGGCAAAAATTTATCTATTTTATAAACTATTTTATCATTAAGTATCAATTTCTAATATCAGATTATTAATTCTAAGCTTATATCAAAGCGAAAATCAATTACCATATCATATTTATAAGAAAAACCATTATCTGATCATAGGAGAGCTTTTTTGTTGCCCTCTGCTATTAAAGTGGATAAATTTCTGCATAAAATAATGGAAAGAGAGGATAAATGCAGGAAGAAAAGCAAAAGCAGAACACTGCAAATCAGATTGAGGATTCGGCAATGAAAACTATGGTACGTTTTTTTGCCGATGAGATGCTCCCATATCTGGGAATTCAGGGGAAGGTGAAGATGATTGCTCCCACAGAAGAAATTCATATGGAAATCAAGAGGTTGTATGAGGATATGAATTTAATTATGGAAGATGGAACCTGGAAACACTTTGAGTTTCAGTCAACGAATGGAGGGATCACAGATTTAAAAAGATTTCGGGTATATGAAGCAATTACAAGTCAGCAGAATAAAGTTCCCGTAATAACCTATGTTTTATTTTCCGGGAAAATTAAGAATCCTAAATATCAATTTACAGAAGGCATCAATACCTACCGGGTAATTCCAATAGTTATGCAAAACAAGAATGCGGATCGAATTATCAGGAAATTACTAAAAAAGCAAAAGAAGAGCAGGCCGATATCCAGGGAAGAGCTGGTTTCCCTGGTGTTGACTCCGTTGATGCAAGGAAAAATACCAATGAAAGACCGGATCAAAAATGCATTCCAGATTATCGGGAAAGAGCATTGCATGAAAATAGAAGAAGTGCAAAAAATGCAGGCAGTAATTTATGCCCTGGCAGAAAAATTCTTAAGAAATGAAGAGATGGATGAAATAAAGGGGGTAATGAATATGACCAGGTTAGGACAAATGCTGGTAGATGATGGTATATCTCAGGGTATATCTCAAGGGATGTCCCTGGGAATGTCACAGGGTAAAGCAGAAGCAATTTTAGAAATTTTAGATATTAAGGGATTTATATCAGAAGATGTAAGGCAACGGATTATCGCTGAAAAGGATGGAAGTGTTCTGACAAAATGGATCAGAGTTGCAATTGCTTCAGATACTGCTGAGGAATTTAAACGGCAAATGCAGTAACCGGAAGAAGTAAGGAATGAGATATGACGTTGAAATTAGATTCTGCAAATGGATCTAAATATCCCGGGAATCAAGTTATGGGAACAGGTTATTAACAGGATTCCCGGGACATACATACATCTATTTACTCAAAATAAACCGTGCGCCATCCGTAATCTCGTCACCGAAATCTTTCTGGATCAGTGATACATCTGATGACTTATCTTTCACAAATAAGAGTGTATCATCGTCGTCTATATGAAAGATATATTGGTGATTTCCGTCATTTGTTTTTAAAATTAGTTCCTGGTCTTCAATGGTATAGGTACCTTGCGCTAAATAGGAACTTAAGATATCGTAGGTAAATCCAAAAGTTCCGTCATCGAAGACGGAAAGACATGGAGTGAAAGCATCAGTATCATTTTTGGTTTCCATGTAGTAGCTTTTGGATTTGGTATTTACATAGACTGTCTCCGGTGTGGATGCTTCTGCTGATTCATATACCGATATTTGTTTTTCAGTAGTTTTCGCCAGGTTTTCCGTGTTTGATGTTTCTTTTACTGTATGTGAGGTCGTGTCATCAGTAACTTCAGTCTGCTTTTCAGTACCTAAAGTTGATTTTTCAGTACTTACGGTCTGCGTCGCAGAATTACAGGCTGTCAGTAATAAAATTAGAGAAGAAAGTATAGTGATTGCAATTATTTTTTTCATAAGTATCTCCTTTCAGAAGGGATTGTGGTTAGGCTCTTATTTCCTGAATATATCTATCGCATGACTTGTAATGCCCAGTAAATCTTCGCGCTCACAAGTAGATATGTGATATTTGAGATATAGATCAAATGCGGTATCGTCCATAGCATCCACCGATTCCCGCATAAATAATGCACAGCCATCTGTAGCGGCGTAGTGCAGCCGGGTAACGGGAAATACTGACATCAAATCATCGATGTTTTCTTTGCGGACAAGTTCGAATACATCCTTTGGCAGGGACTTTGCAGAAAATGTCTCTGGATCGAGCATACCCTTATGCATATAATCTGCAACACTTATATTGCCGCGATGGAAACCTTCGTCCAGGAGACAGCCATCGGAGATCACATATGCGGCAAAAATCACACCACCTTGTTTTGTTACACGAATTGCTTCGCGAAGAGCCTGTTGTTTATCTTCTTTGGTATAAAGATGATATAGTGGACCTAATAGCAGCGTTATGTTATATTGATTGTCTGAGAAAGCAGATAAATCCATGGCGTTACCCTGGACAATAGTGATATCTTCATGTGGCTGAATATTCTGTTTGAAGACCTCGATGTTATGACTGACCAATTCTACTGCATCAACGGAATAGCCCTGACGAGCTAATGTATGGGAATACCTGCCGGTTCCGGCGCCGATTTCAAGTACACGGTCGCTGGGTTTTATATATTTTTCAATGAAATGCATAGTTGTGAAGAATTCAACGGATCCATGCTTTAATGCCAGGCGGATGTCTTCATCATAATTATTGTAAAAGTCATTTATGTATTGATTTATCTTCATAATATGTACTCCTTTTAAGAGATTAGTCATTAATATCAAATGGTTAACTTACATTCTGGTTTCTCTTGTGTTATAAAAGCAGACAATATATTTTTCAGCATTTTTTCGGCACTATTCTGATCTAAAGCTAATTTTTTCGTTGCTGTTAAGACGGCAATTCCATGAGTATAAAGGAATAAATCTAAATATATTACCTTACCCCGTTCCAGATCTATGCCTATGGCATCTGAAAAAATTTGCGCTTTTTTTTCGTTGCCGGATTCTTTATAAAAATCCATAGCCTCTGTCATATCTAAATCCATATCATTAATAAATAACAATTTAAATAAATTTGTTTCTTCCTGGGCAAATTGAATATAGGAAAGAGGAAGAATGAAATAGGGACTGACATTTACTGATTTGCGGTATTGAACGACATACTGCTCATAGTATCCGTACGCAAAGTTGAGAAATTCATTTTTCAACTCATTCATGTTTTCATAACAAGTAAAGATTGGCCGTGTGGAACACTGCAGTTTACTTGCAATATTTCTGGCATTTACAGTTTCAAAACCAGTATCTCTGGTAATCTCCAAAACTGTGTCTAAAATCATAGTTTTTGTTATTTTCGCTTTCGGGGGCATAAAGGTTCACTTTCCTTCAAAAAAGTATTAGGTAACATGCGTTGCATAACTATTGTTGCATTTTTGCGAGAGAATGTCAAGAGGAATTTTTGACAATTTGTTTCAAATGTCACTTTCTTATTGACTATTGTTTAATAAATGTATATAATAAAATACAATTAAATAACGCATATGGTACATCCGGATGATTCCGGAATGTTTAAAAGGGAATACGGTGTAAATCCGTAGCAGCCCTCGCTACTGTAAGAAGGACAAATTATCAACAGACCACTGGCTAATAGCCGGGAAGGCAGATAATGAGGTTGATTTCGAGCCAGGAGACCTGCCAGATGCTGTCGTGTCAATGTCTTTCGGTGGGGAGGATACACAGAAATAGCTCTGTTTATTAAAAGGGCAGTTTATTTTTGTATATTGCATCACCGTATGGTGGTGCTGTTTTTTTGCCCATTATGCGTGAAGCATTTGTTTTTATGCAAATATAAAGCGGAGTCTATTGGGTAGGGGAAAGAATGCAAAATTATATATGGAGCTGTAAAGACCGAAGGACAATCTTGTTTTTCGGTCTTTTTTTAAGAAAATTTCAGGAGGTAAGGTAAGATGCAGCAGGATAAAAAAGGGTATTGTTTTACTGCAATTGTAGGACAGGAGGATATGAAGACAGCACTGATTTTGAATGTAATTAATCCCTCCCTTGGGGGAGTATTGATCAGGGGGGAGAAAGGAACGGCCAAGTCTACCGCAGTCAGGGCACTGGCGGAGCTTTTGCCGGAAAGAGAGCAGGTGGAGGGCTGCAGGTTTAGCTGTGATCCTCATGACATAGCACACATGTGCAGCGAATGTCTGAAAAAGAAAGATAAAGTTGAAGAACTGTCTGCCACGATGTATCCCATGCAGGTTATCGATCTTCCGGTCAGTGCAACGGAAGACCGGGTCGTGGGAACGCTGGATATGGAATATGCCATTAAAACCGGTGAGAAGAAATTTGAGACAGGGATTCTGGCAAGGGCGAACCGAAATATTCTCTATGTGGATGAGGTCAATCTGTTAGATGATCATGTCGTGGATGTACTTTTGGATTCAGCGGCTATGGGTGTAAACACAGTTGAGAGAGAAGGAGTTTCGTATACCCATCCTGCACAGTTTATCCTGGTGGGAACTATGAATCCGGAAGAGGGAGATTTGCGTCCCCAGTTGATTGACCGCTTTGGATTGTCCGTTACCGTTATAGGAGAACGGGACATTGAGAGGCGCGTTGCTGTGGTAGAAAGCAGGTTAAAGTTTGAAAATGATCCCGAAAAATTTTTTGCAGAGCATGAGCCAAAGCAGCAGGAACTGCGGAAGCAAATCGTAAATGCCCAGAAATTAATGCCTCATGTCACTTACAATCACGGGATATTAGAAAAAATAGCAAAGATTTGTATCGCAATGGATGTGGACGGGCACCGGGCGGATATCGTTATGCTGAAGACAGCCATGACTCTTGCAGCATATCACGGCAGAAAAGAAGTGGACACAGCGGATATCCTGGAATCTGCTAAACTGGTACTGCCACATCGAATGAGAAGGAAACCTTTTGAAGATACGCAGTTCGATTTATCACAGCTGGAAAATATATTATAGATCAAACAGGAGCGAAATCAATGACAGGCATAAATCCAGATAGAAAAGCAGATACATCGAGTTCAGGTAAGCCGGCAGGAACATCGAGATCAGGTGAGCCGAAGGGTAAAACTAGTTCGGGTAAGCCGGAAGGAACATTGAGTTCGGATAAGCCACAGAGTACATTAAGTTTAGGTAAGCTGGAGGGAACATCGAGTACAGTTAAGCCGCTAAGTGCAACAAGCCCAGGTAAGCCGGCAGGTACAATCAGACCAGGTAAACAAAAAATCATATCCAGAACCGTATTTTGGTTCGTGGTCTTAGGTGCAGGTCTGATACTAATATTTTTACTCAATATTGGTGCAGGTTCGGCAGATATATCAGTTACGGATATTATGAATGTTTTTCTGGGAAAAGTCCCGGCGGATGATACCCATGCTCTGATTATTCAAAAAATCAGGCTGCCGCGGGCACTTGCATCTGCCGCCGGAGGAGCGGCTCTTTCAATAGCCGGTTTTCTTTTACAGACCTTTTTTTCCAATCCTATTGTGGAACCATATGTTCTGGGGATTTCTTCCGGATCATCACTGTTTGTAGGCTTAGTGGTGCTGGGTGGTTTTTCTTTTGGATTTAAAAGAGTTACGCCGTTTGTCATCTTTGGCGGTGCATTTATAGGGGCAATGGCTGTAATGTCGATTGTTATATTTGCAGCCAGGAAAGTAAAAAGTATTATCACGCTGCTGATTATTGGAATGATGGCGGGTTATCTGTGCAGTGCAGTGACCAGTATATTAAGTGCATTTGCTGAAAAAGAGCAGCTGGCTAATTATGCTATGTGGACAATGGGCAGTTTTTCGGGATTTACCTGGAAGCAGATCGGAATTCTGTTTGCAATTGTGCTGCCTATGATAGTAGCTGCATTTCTCATGGCGAAGCCGTTAAATGCCCTAAACATGGGAGATAAGTATGCCCAAAGCATGGGAGTAAATGTTAAGCTTGTGCGATATGCCCTGATTTTTATTTCCAGCATTCTGACAGCAGCAGTAACTGCATTTGCAGGACCGGTATCATTTATTGGACTGGCAGTCCCCCATATCTGCAGGATACTGTTCGGCACGTCAAACAGCAGAATATTAATTCCGGCGACGGCAGTGGGAGGGGCATTTATGGCAGGCACCTGTGATTTTACCGCACGTAATATTGTATCCCCGGTAGAATTGCCTCTTGGTGCAATTACAGCTATCATCGGAGCTCCAATTGTGGTATATCTGCTTACCAGGAGGAATGTAGAATGACAACAATCTTAAAAACAGAAAATCTGAATGTGGGATATGATAACAAGGTAGTGATTAAAAATGTGGATGTGAATGCGCTGAAAGGCCAGACTATCTGTCTGATTGGACCAAATGGAGCAGGCAAATCCACAATTTTACGTACGTTGTCCGGTATGCTGGCGCCTGTAAATGGGACTGTATATGTGGAAAAGGAAGAGATCAGCAAAATTAAACCATCATGGAAAGCAAAGCTGATGGCGGTTGTGCTGACTGAGAAATTAAATCTGAATATGACCACAGCATACGAAGTGGTTTCCATGGGCCGCATGCCATATACAGGTTTTTTCGGTACCTTGTCAGAAGAAGACCATAAAATTGTTCGTCAGTGTATGGATACTGTAGGAGCGGCAAATCTGGCAACGCGGGATTTTACCAGCCTGAGCGACGGTGAAAAACAGAAAGTACTGATTGCCAGAGCATTGGCACAGCAGCCCAAACTAATCATTCTGGATGAACCAACCAGCCATCTGGATATCAAACATAAGATTGAAGTGGTGCAGATTTTAAACCGGCTGTCCAGGGAGAAGGGTATGACGGTTATTCTGGCTCTTCATGATATTGACATTGCAGTTAAATCCTGCCAGACAGTATTGTTGGTAAAAGACGGAGAGGTCATAGACCAGGGCAGACCAGAGGATGTAATTAAGAAAAATACCATCAGCAATTTATACAGTATCGAAGGGGCATCTTATGACGCCCTGCTGGGCAGTATGGAAATCTGCAATGAAAAGGCACCGCAGGTATTTATCGGAGCGGGTGCCGGCGCAGGAGCGCCTATTTACAGGTTGATTTCCCGCATGGGGCTTGGAATTGTGACGGGAGTATTGCAGGAGAACGATATCGATTGCCGCCTGGCAAGGGATATGAAGCTGACCGTAATTTCCGAAGGCTGTTATAATCCCATAAGCGAAGAAAAGGAAAGAGAAGCGAGAAGATTTCTTGAAAATACTATTTTTGCCATTGATACGGGATTTCCAGTGGGAGAGGGAAACCAAAAGAATATCAGCCTCCTGCAGGAACATGCAGCAAAGGGGAAATGGATTTTCTGTATGAGAGAACCCGGTGAAACCAGAAAACTTTATGGTACACGGGAGCATGTAATAACCGCAGAAAATGCCACCGCCCTGCACACTTCAATTGCGGAGATTTTTTATAAAGACAAGAAACATAGAGCGAAGACACCACTCCAGAGCTTTTGAGAAAACAGAGAGGAGTAATATCCTGTATGAATAAAAAAGAATTAATCTATACACTGCCCACCGGTGATCCTGTGTACCGCTATCAGGAAGCTGTAGTCGTAATGTTTGGCGGAAAACGAAAGGTTTTAAGCACCGGAGGTGGAAACGGAGGTTATACCGAACACCTGCAGTCTGTATTTAACCATCAATCCGGCTATGGTTACTGTACTCATCCCGAAGATGCTCCGGTTACTTATGAGGAATATATTACGGATTTTGTAAATAACAAGCTGGGGCTGTCTCTGGAAACGACAACCGGGATGGCTACAATCGTATCTATGGAAAATGTTTGTATCGAGGAAGCTTCCTACAAAGATTTAAGTGTTACGGCAATTGCCACAGCATCGGATTTTGAACTTACCTATACAGGAAAGCATGGGAAGCTGGGAGAGATGATCGGAATTACAGTGAAAGCAGCTGTAAAGAAAGCCCTTGGAAAGCATATGGGATTAACGCCTGAATCACAGCACAGTATAGAAAAACGGACTTTCCGGTACGGTCTCACACAGGAAAAATATTGGGTAGCATGTGCAAAAGAACATGAGGATTTAAAGGTTCCGGTAACAGAGCAGATATTTAAGTCCAATCTGGATTCCCTGGATAAAGACAGCTGCATGGTGGCATATACTTCCCTCTATATTCATCTCATGGACCAGCTTGACTGGGGGCTGCTGGAATCGGAAGAGGTTGATGGACCGGCATCCTTGCTGCTTGCAGCTATGGCGGAACATGCCGGAGTTTCATACTGCTGGAGCCCCCTTGAAAAGTGCCAAAGACCACAGGCTATTGAAGAATTGGCAGCCCGGTTTCGAGCATTTATGATTCAGGCAGGAGCGTCAAAGTTTGAAACAAAAAATGTGGGGTATAAAGATGAAAAAAGGAAATAACCTTTTGGTTCTGTGGGTGACGGGGCGCTGCAATCTAAAATGCAAATACTGTTATGCAGCCGGTACGTCTCATGCAGATATGGATTTTGAAACCGCCAGGAAAGCAATTGGGCTAATGGGAGAAGAACCTTTTAAAATTCAGTTTGCCGGGGGAGAGCCTCTGTTAAATTCCCGATTAATAGAACAGGTGCTGGAATATGTATCCTCCGGGTCCAGAAATATTTCCTGTTCCATTCAGACAAACGGTACCTTAGTTACCCCCGAGATTGTAAAGCTGTTTGCCAGGTACCGGGTTGCAGCAGGCATAAGCCTGGATGGGAAACCCGCCACGAATGACTGGCTCAGAGGGAAAACCAAAGAAGCAATAAATGGAATCCTTTTATTCCGGGAAAATGGTCTGGGATTAAATCTGAATACAGTCGTAACGGGATATAATGTGCTGCATCTTACCGAAATGGTGGATATGGCTGTATATCTTGGAAATATCCACGGAATCGGCCTGGATCTTTTGCGAAATGCCGGCAGAGCGTCTATGGAGAATGCCGATGTGGGAAGGGCTTCCGTTTGGGATTTAGAAGAAGGATTAACGAAACTTCATCATTATCTGAATAAAATAAATCCGGTTTTACCAAAGCCGGTCATTGTAAGAGAATTTGAAAAAGCGAAGATTCAATATCGCCAGGCGAAACCCTGTCAGGATTATTGTTACGCCTCTCAGGGCAGATCGTTTGTAGTCCTTCCGGATGGTGAGTGTTACCCTTGCGGCAGCCTGACCGGAAAAGAAGAGTACTGCATGGGAAATGTTCATTCTGCAGTCCGTCCATTGGCAATCCGTTATCAGATACCTGTCCGGTGCAAAAGCTGTGAGCACCGTGTCTATTGTACTGGAGGCTGTCCATCCAGATCCTTACTAAACGGAGGCTTTGATGAACTGGACTGTGTTATGAAAAAAATATCATATAGATTTTGCAAAGAAGATGCATAAGGAGGAAATGAAAAATGAAATTCAGAAAGAAAGTTTTACCGCTTATGATTGGGATCACTCTGGCAGCAGGAAGCCTGTCCGGTTGTGGAAGTAATGGTGCTGCTACGGAAAGCCAGACAACAGAAGCCGTAACCCCTGCAGCAACTGAGAGGGCGGTATCAGATACGAAAGCATCTGAAACACAAAGTGAGGCAATGAAAGACACGGAGGCGGATAGCCAGAAGGAAACGCAAGAAACTGCCCAGAGTGAAGCTGCAGATGGAGCTGATGATCAGGCAGATGCTTCAAAACTTGCGATACAGTATGCCAAAAACTTCAAGATTGAATACATGGATAACGATGTAAAACTAGTGACGGACTCAGAGGACAGAGAACTGCTTCTGGTACCAAAGGATGCTGAAGTTCCTGCCGGTTACGAAGACAAAATCCTGGTAAGAACACCTTTAGAACATGCCATGTATACTTCAACAACCCATGTGGGATATTTGGCACCACTAAATAATGAGTCGGTATATGACTCTATCGCAGCCGTTACGACAGATGAATCCCAGTGGACCACACAGGCAATTCTGGATCGTTTTAAGAGCGGACAAATCAAATTTGTAAATCAGGATCACTGGACATCCGGAGACGTAGAGGAAATCACCAGCATCAAACCGGATATGGTATTTTCCGGTGTCGGTGACCAGTCGGGTGCAGATCTTCGTGCACAGCTTGATGAAGTAGGCATTCATTATGTATCCGTAGGAGATTATACTGAAAAAAGCAGCGAGGCAAATATGGAATGGATCAAGTTCTTCGGTGCCTTCTATAACCTGGATCAGGAGGCTGCTGATGCATTTAATAAAATTGAACAGAATATTGCTGATTTGAGAGATAAAGTGAAAGATACAAAAGATGAAGAAAAACCGAAAGTAGCTGTTGGTATGGTCTATGATGGCGTGGTTTATACCCAGGCTGGTGATTCTACAACGGCCAAAGAGATTGAAAGTGCCGGGGGAACATATGCATTAAGTGACTTGGAAGGGGATGGAAGCGTACAGCTTGGTATGGAAGAATTTGTGGATAAATGCAAAGACGCAGACATCCTGATCTACGCTTCCATGATTCAGTATACGCCGGATTTAAAATTTATAGCGGATCTGGATCCTCTGATGTCAGAGTTTAAAGCCTATCAGGATCAGCAGATATATGTATATGACAACGGCTATTATATGAATAACACTGCAGTAGACGAAAAATTCCAGGATCTGGTATCTATTCTGCATCCGGAAGCAGTGCCGGATCATGAATTAAAACACTATATTAAATTGGGAGAGTAATCTTGTAAAAGCATTTGGGAGAGGGACTGAACTGGCTCTCTCCTGATTGCTTTCACAATGGAGTCTAAAGGAGAAGTCAATGATTTTCAAAGTAGTTGTACTATTGACACAGAGCGAACCGTTTGATGTATTTACGGATGCATACAGCAGGCTTAAGCAGGAATATCCCGGCGTATTATCCATAAGAGTATACGACACGGAATTGTTGGATCAGCAGGAAGAGCTTTACAAACAATGTGAAAAAGAGACCCTGGAGGCTGATTTTATTCTGATGTATCTTCATGGTACCGTTACAAATTTTCTGAGATTTAAAGCGGCCGGCAGAGGCATGTGGGATGCATCAGAGGACATGAAAGACCAGCTGCGCTCCCTCTATATGGAAGTAGAAGGGGATATTGAAGAATTAAACGATCATTAATCGTTTTTATGGAGGCAAGATGGATAGAATTGTATTTCCGTTTACTGCGGTACTCGGTCAGGAACAAATTAAAAAGGCGCTGATCTGGAATCTGATTAACCCTGGAATAGGCGGAGTTTTGATCAGCGGCGAAAAAGGGACAGCTAAATCTACGCTGGTAAGAGGAGCAGCCCTGCTGATGGACGATATGAAATTAGTGGAACTGCCATTGAATGTAACAGAAGACAGGCTGGTGGGAGCAATTGACTTAAAAAGTGCATTGAATGACGGAACCTGCAGGCTGGAGCCGGGAATATTAAGTGAGGCAGATGGCAACATACTCTACGTAGACGAGGTGAACCTTCTCAGTGACCATATCGTTAATGCGCTTTTGGAGACTGCAGCCAGCGGTGTGAATGTGGTTGAGCGGGAGGGGATTTCCTGCAGCCACAGCAGCCGTTTTGTGCTTGCCGGTAGTATGAATCAGGAAGAGGGCAAGCTGCGCCCCCAGTTTCTGGACCGCTTCGGCCTGTACGTGGAGGTGGAGGGAGAAAAGGATATGGATACCCGTATTGAAATCATGAAGCGCAGGCTGGAGTATGAGCGGGATCCCATATCTTTTATTGCATATTACAGAGATGAAACTAAGAAATTAAAAGCTGCTATTAACCATGCGAAGAAGCTGATTTGTGAAGTGGAAGTAACCGAAAATGCAATGCAGCTGGCGGCAACTCTTGCAAGCCAGGCAAATTGTGCAGGACACAGAGGAGAAATTGCACTCGTGGAAACGGCAAGGGCAATTGCGGCCTTTGATAAACGGCGTATGATCAATTTGAATGATATCAAAGAAGCTGCAGAATATGCCCTGGTTCATCGGATGCAGGATGCTCAGTCCTGTCAAACGCCGCCTGCAGATGGTCAAGACGAAGATCATGTTTCAGACGGCGGATCAGATGACGGGCAGAATCAGCAAGAACGTCAGCAGGAAGAGGGGGATAGCCAAGAGGAAAATCAGACGGATGGTCCTGAGAACCAGTCGGGGGATTTGGAAAATGGCAGTGATGCAAAAGGCGGTGAAAGCGGTGAAGAAACTGATGGGGAAGACCATCAACAGGATGCAGGCAAGAACGGCTTGCAGCAGAATCCGGATCAGCAAATGGAGGATCATTCAAATGAAAATGGTACGGATACCATAGAAGAAGAGATTCAGGAATCCGGCGAAATTTTTATGATCCGAAGATGGCAGGAACCGCAGACGGGAAGCCAGATGTATCGGGGAAGCGGGAGAAGAAATCTGGTGATCTCCAATAACCGTCAGGGAAGGTATGTGAGGTACCGCCAGGCAGGGGAAGAGAAAGTGACGGATCTGGCGTTCGATGCTACTGTCCGTGCGGCAGCTCCTTTCCAGAGGCTGAGGGAAAAAGGTAATCGAATGATTGCAATTGAAAAAAACGATCTGCGTGTGAAAATCAGAGAAAAACGAACCGGAGGATGCATTTTATTTGTGGTTGATGCAAGTGCATCCATGGGAGCAAATAAAAGGATGAAAGAGGTAAAAGCAGCTATTTTATCTCTTTTAAATGTATCTTACCAGAAGCGTGACAAAGTGGGGCTCATTGCATTTCGAAGAGATGATGCAGAACTCCTGCTGGGGGTAACCAGAAGTGTGGAACTGGCTCAAAAGCAGCTGGAGCAGCTGCCTACAGGAGGGAAAACCCCTCTTGCAAAAGGCCTTGATCTGGCATATGAAGTGGTTATGGGACTGAAAATGAAAGATCCGGATATCATGCCAACTGTGGTATTGGTATCTGACGGGCGGGCAAGCGGAAAAAAACTGCCTGGAAGCAATCCTTTTGACCAGGCATTAAGGGCTGCCGAACGGATTGGAAACCAGCAGATTCATACCATTATACTGGATACGGAAAATGATTTTATCAAATTCCACCTATGTGATAAGCTGAATGAAAAATTACATGGAACGCTGCTCACTATGGAAGAATTAAAGGCAGATGGAATCATCGAAGCAGTTGCCAGCTATGCAGGAAAGAAATAGAAGCGCACAGAGAGGAGGAACGCAGCTGCTTCAGGCTGCGGAAAGTAAAATGTTGTTAGCAAAACTTAGTACCGGGGATGAGGTACACAGATATAAAAAAGCAATTGTAATCGGATTTACAGGGAAGAGGAGAGTACTTAGTACGGCACCCCATAATGGAGGATATCGGGAAAACCTGACGGCGGTATTTAATCAGGATGGAACCGTAGGGGCCGGCATCGCCTGCACTTTAAAGGCGCCTACCTATGCGGAACATATGGCATTGATTGCAAAAGAAATCGGGCTGGACCCGGAAACCGCATGTGGAATATCGACTGCGGCACAGATGGAAAATGTATCTGTAAAAAGTGAAACTTACCGGGAGGTTACCGTTACCGCCATAGTAACCGGAGGAATTGAGACAAACGGGGGAAGGGTCGGGGATCCGGCTGACTGGCACGAAATAGGGGGAAGCTCCGTACACACAATGAAACTGGGGACTATTAATATTATGCTTCATTTTAATGTGGATCTTTCCAAAGGCGCTATCGCGAGAGCACTCGTTACCTGTACAGAGGCGAAGACTGCAGCAATACAGGAACTGATCGCACCCAGCCGTTATTCCAGGGGGTTGGCAACGGGTTCCGGCACGGATGGAACCATTATAATCGCAAACCGAGATTCCGAAATCTGCCTGACCAATGCGGGCAAGCATGCAAAGCTCGGCGAATTGATTGGAAAGGCAGTTATTGCGGCGGTAAAAGAGGCATTATTTCTGCAGTCCGGGCTGTGTCCAGAATGCCAGCATCATGTGTTAAAGCGAATGGATCGTTTTGGGATAACAGAAGACCTGCTCTGGGAAGACTGCCAGCGTGACAGTCAGAGTCCTCTTGATCGGGCAAGATTCAGTGTAAAACTGGATCAGCTTGCCGTACAGGGGAAAATGGTCGTCTACACATCCCTGTATGCCCACTTGCTGGACCAGCTGGACTGGGAAATGATCACGGCAGAGGAAGCGTATGAAAGCGGAATACAACTGCTGAACTTAATGGGAATGCACTCTGCCTTAGGTGAGGTGCCGGATGGGGCAGAAGAATGTATTGCATCTATGATAAAGCTTTACCGGGAAGGCTTGCGGGATATTCTGGCAGGAGAGGGTATAAAGGAAAATACCAATACGTGCATGTGTAAAGAGGAAGAATAGGGGGGCTGCTTATGTTTCGAATGTTTTTTGCTTTTCAGGGAGATGGACAGAGTTATTTTTTAAAGCAGGCATATCAGGAGCTTTTGGAGACATATGCTCTGGAAATGGAAGCAGCTTTTTTCGATACGGGAATGATTGACTCCGATCCGGAGTATAGACTGAGAGGTATGGAAAAATTAAAGGCAGCAGACTTTGTTTATCTGGATGTTCATGGAGGACTGCCGTATTTTAAATCCTTCGACCAGTTTCAAAAGGAATTTTCCGGTAAAATCCCTTCCTTTGTGCATTCCGGAATCGAAGATGAAAACATAGAAATGCTAAAGATTTCCCTGCTTTCACCGGTCGTATACGGGCAGATCGTTCAATATCAGAATGCAGGTGGAAAGGTGAACAGCAGAAACCTGCTGTTATATCTGTTAAAAGCCCTGGGAAATATTTCTTGTGAGCCTTCACCGGTACGGATTCCAAAGTGGGATGGCATTTATCTGCCGGACTGGGAAAATGAAGAAGAGGAAGAAGAATACCTGGATTGGGTAAAGAGCTGCAGATCACAAATAATAATTGGAATATTGATTCCTTTTCATAATATCCAGCATAGGAACCTGGAACATATCGATGCATTGATAGAAGCCATAAAAGCAGCAGGGGCAGTTCCCCTTCCAATGTATACAAATATGATGCCCACGGGTGATTATGAGGGGCTTAGAGGTGCATTAAAACGCTATATGATGACTGGAAATGAAGCCATACCGGATGTGCTGATCGTAACAGGCGGGCATTCTCTGAGTGTGTTAAGCGCTCCGGGAGACGGAAGCGTACAAGCCTTTGACCCGTTTTGCAGCCAGGAGAGGGCAAGCGTTTTCGAGATGCTGGATGTACCAGTTCTTCAGGCGATGACTACGTATTTTACCTATGAACAATGGGTGGATTCTCCCGCTGGAATGGATTCCATGCTCCTGTGTTCCAATGTATATCAGACGGAGTTCGATGGACAGATCATAAGTGTTCCTATCGCATATACGGATATGATTGAAACTCCTTATGGAGCTAAAAGCGTTACCCTTCCCATAGCCGACCGTGTCGAAAAGGCAGTACGCCTGGCTTACAACTGGGGAAAATTAAAGCATACGCCCATAGAAGAAAAAAAGGTGGCTGTTATTTTCCACAATATGCCGCCGAGAGTGGATATGATTGGATGCGCTTATGGATTGGATACACCGGAGTCAGTCTATCAGATGTATCTGCTTTTAAAGAAACGGGGGCTTCACCTGGATTATGAGTTTGAAAGCGGAAAATCAATATTGGATAAAATTATCGCAGGGGTAACCAATGACGGACGTTTTCTTTCGGAAGAACAGATGCTGGAGCGAAGTACAGATCTCATCCAAAAGGATGACTATGCACCCTGGTTTAACAGTCTTCCCGCCAAAGTAAAAGGAGAATTGAAGAGGGACTGGGGAGAAGCGCCGGGAGAATTCATGACCATTCATGGAGAGATTCTGGTTCCCGGAATTAAAAACGGCAGCCTCTTTATAGGATTGCAGCCGCCCAGGGCAATGGAAGAACATGCGGAGCAGGCTTACCATTCTACCGATATGGTGTGCCCTTATCAGTATCTGGCGTTTTACCGCTATGTTGAAAAAGTCTTTGGCGCGGACGTTATCGTCCACGTAGGCACGCATGGAACCATTGAATGGCTGCCTGGTAAGGAAATCGGTTTGTCGCAGGAATGTTATCCTGATCTTGCTATAGGAGACCTGCCCCATCTCTATCCCTATATCATAGATGTTCCGGGAGAGGGGGTACAGGCAAAACGGCGTACAGCAGCAGCAGTGCTGGACCATTTAATTCCCTCTATGACGGAGAGTGGCGTGTATGGAGAATTAGCCCGGATTGATGAGCAAATCACCCAGTACTATGATGCAAAGGCAGGTGACCCCGGGAAGCTGCCGGTATTGTTGGACGAAATATGGAAGACAGCCGAAAAAATGCATTTAGATCAGGACCTAGAGCTATCGGAATACGAATATTTACAGGCTCCGGAAACGGCTGTTGAAAGAATGCATTTGTGGATCAGTGATATTAAAAGTGCAAAGATAAAAGACGGGCTTCATATATTTGGAAAAGTCCCCCGGAAGGAACGGTACCGTAATATGCTTCGGAGTCTGGTATCCCTGCGAAACGATGAAGTACCTTCTCTCAGGGAGGGAATCTGTGAATATCTGGGTGAAGAGCTGGAAGAGCTTTTAAATATGCCGGGGCAGGTACGAAATGACGGACGGACAAATCGTATGATTCTGGAAGAAGCAGATGAACTGGGAAGACGGATATTTGAGAAGATATTCAATGATGAATCCGTTGGTGGTTCTATTAGTGAATGTGTAAATGAGATCCTGGGCGCTGACCGCTCAGAGGGAATAAGGGAAGACAGCCTTTTAATGAAGTGCCTGAACTTTGCTGCCGGTGAGCTAAGGCAGCGTCTGGACAAGGTTACGGATGAGCTGGAATACTTTGAAAAGGGGATCAACGGCAGGTTTATATCCCCCGGTCCTTCCGGTGCACCAACCAGAGGCAATGCCAGAATATTGCCAACCGGCAGGAATTTTTATACCATTGATCCTACTGCTGTTCCAAGCCGTGCCTCCTGGGAGACTGGAAAAAGGCTGGGAGATCAGCTGATAGAGCGTTTTCTTGCAGAAGAGGGAAAATATCCGGAAGAAACAGCAATAATTGTTTACTCCGGTGAGACTATGAAGACCCATGGAGATGATGTGGCTGAAATAATGTATCTGTATGGGGTAAGGCCGGTTTGGCTACAGTCTACGGACCGGGTAATCGGGCTGGAAGTGATTCCGGCAAAAGAACTGGGACGGCCCAGGATCGATGTGACCCTGAGAATCAGCGGTTTATTCCGGGATACTTTCCCGAACCTGATAGAGCGGATTGAGGATGCAGTTAACCTGGTAGCCGCACTGGATGAACCAGAAGACATCAATTATGTAAAAAAGCATGTAATGTCAGACTTCCGGCATTTTCTCTCTGAGGGAATGGAGCGTGAGCGTGCATTTGAAATGGCTGGTGTCCGCATATTTGGCTGTCCGCCCGGCGGATATGGAGCAGGTGTTGATATATTAGTAAATAGTAAAAAATGGGAGAAGACGGAGGATCTTGGACAAGCATACCTTACCTGGAGCGGTCATGCATATGGCAAGAAACTTCATGGTGAAAAGTTTCAGGAAGTATTATCCCGCAGGATGTCCAGGTGTGATGTGACTGTTAAGAATATATCTTCTTTTGAAAGCGATATGCTGGACAGTGACGATTTTTATAATTATCATGGAGGGCTTATCAGCGCAGTGAAAGCTGCAAAAGGCAGTTTTCCGGTATCTTTCACTACCAATGCCGGTGATCCCAGACATGTGGAAACGAGAAGTATTCATGAAGAAACTTCCAGGATTATGCGTGCCAGAATTAATAATCCCAAGTGGATAGAGGGATTAAAAAAGCATGGTTTTAAAGGAACCCAGGAATTTTCAGCTATGCTGGATATCATTTTTGGCTGGGACGCTACCAGTAGTGTGGTGGATGACTGGATGTATGAGTCTGTAGCCGAAACTTACCTTTTGGACGAAGAACTGCGGTCATGGATCAAAGAAGTAAATCCATGGGCGCTCCATTCCATGAGCGAGCGTCTGCTGGAAGCAGAGCAGCGCGGAATGTGGGAAGCAAGAGAAGAGACACTGGAAGCCATCAAAGAAATTTTCCTGGAAACAGAGGGAGATCTGGAGGATATGTAATATGTATATGGCATGTTTCGGGTGCGAATCTGAATACCAGATCTGGAAATCCCCATTTGAAAATGCCGGGGTTGATATGGAACTGGTGATTCAAAATGATATGGAAAATGAAGTGCGGATGCATCAGGTCAGAGAGCAGATATACAGTCGTATTCCAAAAGAGAAGGTTCTAATTTTATTCCAGATGAATTCTATGGATCTAATTAAAAAGAAAGGGAATAGGTACTATTCCTGTGTTTTCCAATTCCAATTCTAACTGTCTGGAATTTGATGAAATCGTCCGTCAGTATTTCGGATCAGGAATATGATGGCGCATCTGATATCATGCATCGGATTCAGAATGTATTTTCCGCCCAGTGCGTTTGTGAAAACCTGACAGATGAAATCCTGGATGAAATCACAGAATCTTACGTAAATGATGAAGAGATGAGAGAATGGCTGGGAAGACACAACCCTTATGCCATGGAGGAAATAGCCAGGAGGATGCTGGAGCTATATACAAGAGGGAAATATCATCCGAATGAAAAAGTTCTGGAAAGGCTGAAAGAAAATTACCTGATAATCGAAGGTGATATGGAAGAAGGCCTGGAAACAGCAGGGGATATCCAGGGGGGAAATGTAGAGATTATAAATCATGAAGAAATTGAAAACTGGAGAGATAGCTTGAAGGATATTTCAAACTATTTTTGATAATATGCCTGTGAGGATGAAATATTCTCATTATACAATTGCCCCGGATGAAGGTTGCATAGCTGGATATGTAATCTGGATTCGGGGTAAATATGACGTAAAGTGGGGCGTGCAGATAGCAGGGATGAATGATTAAATACGCTCTAATACTATAGCGAACGTTTTGTAATGTTGTATTAAATGCATTATATTGGGGTTTCGCTGATTAAATTACGCTTTGTATATGGAGGTAGTGTACGGAAAGAGAAGGGGGCGGACCAGGACATTGATTTGGAAGGCTTACCGCAGAACTGGCATTTTCTAACCTTCCCGGAGCACTTTTTGGCGGCACGCGGGCATTCGCT
>UQCR01000050.1 GCA_900539655.1 uncultured Robinsoniella sp. | reverse complement strand
ACAGTTTGTGGGAGATTTGTCCCGAATGAAGGGCACGTAGCGGGCTACGTAACCTTCATTCGAGGCAAATATGCCGCAAAATTGGGGCGTACAGATGTCGGGAATGAATTTTTAAACACGCTCTAGAGCCTGTTTAAACTTAAGAAAAAGAATGTTGAGGAATGTTTTATGGGGATTCAGATGATAGGTATTGACCACAGCAGGGCAGTATTAGATGTGCGGACGATTTTTTCGTTTACTAAAAAGAGTACTGTCCAGGCTTTTGAGGAACTGAAAAAGATTGAAGGCATACAGGGCAGCATCATAATTTCTACCTGTAACCGGATGGAATTATGGGTGAGCAGCCGGGAAGATTTTGAAGGTTCTTTGTATGAGATTTTGTGTGAGATACGCCAGGTACCGAAAGAATTATACCGAGAATATTTTGTGGAACGCCGGGAAGAGGAGGCGGTACGGCATTTATTTGAAGTGTCCTGCGGTCTGAAATCCAAGATATTGGGAGAAGACCAGATCATTACCCAGGTTAAAGATGCGCTTTCTTTTGCCAGAGAACATTATGCTACCGATAATGTGCTTGAAATATTGTTCCGTATGGCGGTTACAGCGGCAAAAAAGGTGAAGACGAATGTGACCATGTCTACAGCAAATCAATCTGTGATTCATCAGGCGATAGAGGTATTGAAGAAGGAAGGCTATTCCTTTGACGGCAAAAAATGTATGGTAATAGGGAATGGTGAGATGGGAAAGCTCACAGCTACGGTAATGTGCCGGGAAGGCGCCGACGTAACGGTTACTGTCAGGCAGTACCGAAGTGGAATTGTAGAGATTCCCCATGGGTGTAAAAGAATTGATTACGGAGAACGCATGTCTTTGTTTGGCGAGTGTGATTATGTGGTCAGTGCAACGGCGAGTCCTAATTACACCCTGAAGGAGCATTGTATCAGGGAGGCAAAGGTCTGTCATGATATGGTGTTGATTGACCTGGCAGTGCCCAGAGATATCGATCCGGCAGCAAGAGAACTTCCTTATATCAAGTTATATGACATCGATTATTTTCATATAGATCTTCAGAATGAAAAACTGAAAAAAAATATAGAGGATGCAAAGGCGATCCTGCAGGAGCAGATCAATGAATTTTTTGAGTGGTATGAATGCCGGGATGTCATTCCGAAAATACAGGATATCCGCAATAGTGCTGTGATAGATTTGAAGCTTCGAATCCAGAAAATCGTAAGGGATCTTCCCGTGGAACTGGATATTCAGGCAAGCCTGCAGGAAAGCATTGAGTCGGCTGCAGGAAAAGTGGTAAATAAAATGATGTTCGGCCTTCGGGATGAGGTCAGTAAAGAAACTTTCCGGGAATGTGTGGAAGGATTAAATAAAGTATATGAAAACTAAAGGGGATAATAAAATGGAAAGAAGTATATGTATCGGCAGCCGGGAGAGCAGGCTTGCTGTAATACAGACGGAGATGGTAATGGAGCACATCCAAAATAACCATCCGGAAATAGAAGTAAAAATGCTGACGATGAAAACAACTGGGGATATTATTCTGGATAAAACCCTGGATAAAATTGGCGGCAAAGGATTATTTGTAAAAGAACTGGATAAAGCGCTTTTGGACAAAAGAAGTGATCTGTCTGTTCACAGCTTGAAAGATATGCCCATGGAAGTTCCAAAAGAGCTGCCTGTAGTAGCTTATTCCAAAAGGGAGGATCCACGGGATGTATTGGTGCTGCCAAAAGGTGCTGCAAAGTGGGATTCCTCTCTTCCTATTGGATGTTCCAGCCTGCGCAGAATCCTCCAGATGAAAGAAATATTTCCAAATGCTGAATTCAAGACCGTGCGTGGGAATGTTCTGACACGGCTGAAAAAACTGGATGACGGTGAATACAGTGCGCTTATTCTGGCAGCGGCAGGCCTTAAGAGACTGGGACTTGAAGATCGCATCAGCCGGTATTTTGAACCGGAGGAGATGATGCCTGCTGCAGGACAGGGAATTCTGGCAATACAGGGAAGAGCAGGTGAAGATTACAGTTTCTTAAAAGACTATGCAGATGGTGAAGCTGCTTATGCAGCAGAGGCAGAGCGAGCCTTTGTCAGAGAATTAAACGGTGGATGCAGTTCGCCTGTTGCAGCGCATGCAGTTGTAAAGGAAGATAAAATTTTCCTGATAGGTCTTTACTACGATGAAGCATCCAATACTTATCTCAAAGGCAGTAAAGAGGAACTTGCCGTAAATGCCGCAAAGGCAGGAACAGCTTTGGCACGGGAATTACGTGAGCAATACAGAAAGGAAGGCAACTAATATGGCTGGAAAAGTTTGGCTGGTAGGCGCAGGTCCGTCGGATCCGGGTTTGTTTACATTAAAAGGGAAAAGAGTATTAGAAGAGGCAGAAATAGTAGTGTATGATGCATTGGTGGGTCAGGGGGTACTGGGAATGATTCCCCAGGCTGCAAAGCTCATTGATGTAGGCAAACGGGCAAATCGCCATACGATGCCTCAGGAAGAAATCAATCAGGTTTTGGTAAAGGAAGCTCTGGCAGGGAAAAAAGTGGTGAGACTGAAAGGTGGAGACCCCTTTTTATTCGGACGCGGCGGTGAAGAACTGGAATTGTTGAAAAAGAACGGAATTCCATATGAAGTTGTTCCCGGTGTGACAAGTGCCCTTTCTGTGCCGGCATACAATGGAATACCTGTTACCCACAGGGATTTTTGTTCTTCATTACATATTATCACGGGGCATAAAAGACAGGGCCAGTCTTATGATATAGATTTTGAAGCTCTGGTAAGAACGAAAGGAACCTTGGTTTTCCTAATGGGAGTGAGTTCTCTTGGAGACATATGCAAAGGCCTTATGGATGCCGGGATGAGCAGCGATATGCCTGCGGCTATTCTGCAAAAGGGAACTACTGCCAGACAGAAACGAATTGTGTCAACAGTTGCTGATCTGGAGAAAGAAGTAGAGCGGCAGGGAATCGAAACCCCTGCAATTATTGTTGTAGGAAAAGTATGTTCACTGGCTGATGAGTTTTCCTGGTTCGAGGATCTGCCTCTTGCAGGCAGCAAGATACTGGTAACGAGGCCAAAGCAGCTTATGTCTGTTATGAGCGATAAGCTTCGGAAAAAAGGAGCAGAAGTGTTGGAACTGCCTGCTATCCGCACAGAGCCGGTCCGTACGAATGAGAAACTGAAAAAATGCCTCCGGGACATGAAGCAGTATCAATGGCTGGTTTTTACCAGTCCTACAGGTGTACAGGTATTTTTTGATAAATTAAAGGAAGAGAAGATCGATATCAGAGGCTTAGCTGAAACAAAAATTGCAGTTATCGGTCAAGGAACAAAAAAGGCAATTGAAGACAGAGGATTTTATGCGGATCTGATACCGGAAGTCTATGATGGAAAAGCTTTGGGTGCGGCCCTGGCAAAAGTATGCAGCGGTACAGAGAAAATCTTGATACCAAGAGCCAGAATGGGCAGTCAGGAATTATTAGAAGAATTAAAAACAGTGAAGGGCATCCAGATTCAGGATATAGCCACATATGATACGGTTTATGAAACTCAGGAACTGATCGATGAACAGAAAGAATTCGACCAGGGAAATATAGATTATGCGGTATTTACCAGTGCGTCTACTGTCAGAGGATTTTCCCAGGCTGTGAAAAATATCGATTACAGCAAGGTGAGGGCAGTTTGTATCGGAAAGCAGACTCAGGCAGCAGCCGCGGAACTTGGGATGCAGACAGCAGTTGCTAAGATGGCAACCATGGACAGTGTTGTGGAATGTCTGGAAGAACTATGTTCGGCAGAACGTAGTTCAGTAATGAAATAGAGCACACTATGCGTGAGATTTGAAGAGCCATAGTTTCGAAAATATATGGAAGATAACAGGAATAAATATTTTAAACAGAAGGAAGAGATTATAAAATGGATATGTTAATCAGGCCAAGAAGAATCAGAGGAAATGAAGTATTGAGGAAGATAGTTCGTGAGACCAGGATGGATAAATCCTCCTTGATTTATCCGATCTTCATTCGGGAGGGAAAACAGATCGAAGAAGAGATTCCCTCTATGGAAGGACAGTATCGCTATAGTGTGGATCGAATGAATTTCCAACTGGAGCGGTTAAATAATGCCGGGGTAAAAAGTGTAATGTTCTTTGGAATTCCGGATGAAAAAGATGAAGTGGGAAGCGGAGCCTATGATGAGAATGGAATTGTGCAGAGGGCATTGCGGGAAGCCAGGAAGAACTTCCCGGATATGTATCTGATTACCGATGTCTGCATGTGTGAATATACCTCTCATGGACACTGCGGCGTTCTTAGGGGACAGGATGTGGATAATGATGCAACGCTGAACCTTCTTGCGAAAACTGCGCTGTCCCATGTAGAAGCGGGAGCGGATATGGTTGCTCCATCTGACATGATGGACGGTCGTGTGCGTGCAATTCGTGAAACACTGGACAAGGCAGGATACTTAAATACTCCTGTGATGTCTTATGCAGTCAAATATGCTTCAGCATTTTATGGACCATTTCGGGATGCAGCAGGCTCTGCTCCATCATTTGGTGACCGAAAAACATACCAGATGGATTTCCATAATAGAAAAGAAGGAATGAAGGAAGCACTGCTGGATATCGAAGAAGGTGCAGATATTATCATGGTAAAACCAGCAATGTCATATCTGGACATGATTTCCGAAGTTTCAAAAATAGTAAATGTTCCGGTGGCAAGCTATAGTGTCAGCGGAGAATATGCAATGGTAAAAGCAGCTGCAAAAATGGGATTTATTGATGAAGAAAAGATTATTCAGGAGATGGCAGTCAGCGCATATCGTGCAGGCAGCGACATTTATATTACATATTTTGCGAAAGAACTGGCGAAAATGATGGATGAAGGGAGAATAGGCTAATGACAAAATCAGAATCTCTTTTTAAAGAAGCGGTGAATTATATTCCAGGCGGAGTTAACAGTCCTGTCCGCGCATTTGGTTCAATTGGGGAAGCTCCCCGTTTTATTGAACGTGCTGACGGTGCATATATGGTTGATGTGGATGGCAACAGGTATCTGGATTATGTATGTTCCTGGGGACCAATGATTCTGGGGCATAATCATCCGGATATTCTGGGAAGCGTACTGGAAGCGTGTAAGGACGGCCTGAGCTTTGGTGCTGCTACCCGTAAAGAAGTAGAAATGGCAGAACTGATCTGCGCTATTGTGCCATCTATTGAAATGGTGCGTATGGTAAACTCCGGAACGGAAGCCGTTATGAGTGCTGTCCGTACGGCAAGAGGGTTTACCGGAAGAAATAAAATTGTAAAATTTATGGGGTGCTACCACGGTCATTCCGACGCAATGCTGGTAAAAGCAGGCTCAGGAGTTATGACAAGCGGAGTTCCGGACAGTGCGGGTGTTCCTGCGGGCTGTACGGAAGATACACTCTCAGCACTTTACAATGATCTGGAAAGTGTAAAAGAACTGTTCGATAAGATGGGGAATGAAATTGCAGCAATCATCGTGGAGCCGGTAGGAGCTAATATGGGTGTTGTACCTCCCTTAGAAGGCTTTTTAGAGGGGCTTCGTGAACTTTGTGATAAGAATGGAAGCCTATTGATCTTCGATGAAGTGATCACCGGATTCAGACTTGCATTAGACGGGGCACAGGGTTACTTTGGTGTTACACCGGACCTGACGACATTTGGCAAGATTATTGGTGCTGGTATGCCTGTTGGTGCATATGGCGGTAAAAAAGAAATTATGGAAATGGTTTCGCCGGTAGGGGCTGTGTATCAGGCAGGCACCTTAAGCGGAAACCCGGTTGCAATGGCTGCAGGCCTTGCCCAGCTGCGTATTTTAAGGGATCATCCGGAAATTTATACGAATCTAAATGCAATGGGTGACTGGTTCTACGGAGAAATTGACAACATATTAAAAGAAGCCAATGCAAATTGTACTATCAATCATACAGGTTCTCTTGGATGTATATTCTTTACGGAGAATCAGGTTGATAATTATGCTTCGGCAAAAACATCGGATACAGAGGAATTTGCCCGCTATTGCAAATATATGATGGCTCATGGAATTTATCTGGCACCTTCCCAGTTTGAAGCGATGTTTTTGTCTGCTGCACATACAAAGCAGGAATTAGAACAGACGCTGGAGCTCATCAAAGGTTATTTTGCAGGAAAGAAGAAAATATGAAAAAATCCATAAGCAACTGGGTGCTGGCGTTGATTTATATGCTGTTTATTATCTCATGTTCGGTAATATTGACACTAAATTTCAGACCGTTATATTATTTTGATATTGACCATCTGAACATCAGTGAGACGTCAGGCATTCCTAAAGAGGAAATAAAGGAAAATTACGATGCCTTAATCGATTATAATGTGCTGCCTGGAAAAAGTGAGTTAAAATTCCCCACGCTGGCTATGTCCGAACTGGGAAGGATTCATTTTGTTGAAGTAAAACGAATCTTTGTGGCATTTGAAGTGATCGGGATCGTAACCCTTGTTTTAGGTATTGCAGGAACTCTTTGGAAACGGAAGCGAAAAGAGTTCGGTTTCCTGAAAATTGCGGGTATTCTCACAGTAGCAGTACCGGCAATTCTGGGTGTTTTTATTGCAGCCAATTGGGATAAGGCATTTGTGACGTTTCATCACATTTTCTTCAACAATGACTATTGGATATTCGATCCGGCGTTAGATCCGGTAATTACAATATTACCAGATACTTTTTTCCTTCATTGTGCAGTTATGATTCTTGGAGGGGTGGTACTTGGTGCCGTGATCAGTGTTTTATGTTATCGTAGATCCCTGAGATCCCATACTGCGCCATCCCGGCAGTAGGGCTAGAGCGTGTTTGAAAATTCATTCCTGCCATCTGCACGCCCCACTTTGCGGCATATTTGCCCCGAATTCAGGTTACGTAGCCCGCTACGCGCCCTTCATCCGGGACAAATCTCCCACAAACTGTGACGCACAGCTGCCAGAAAGCAATTTTAAAACACGCTCTAGAGCGTTTCTATAATCTTAAAGTAAAAGAAGATAAGTGTGGAAGAAAGTTGAAAGAAAAATATGATAGGAAAAGGAAGCCACGGCGTTTCTTTCAACCAATTAAATTGTGGCAGTATTGCAGGCTGAACTGCAATATGCAAGGGGTATATATGGAAAAAGAAGATATCCGGATAACGAATGCTATCGTTCATATTATGGATTCCACCATTGGCATGCCGGTTTTATCAGATGCAGTACTGGATCATGGTTCCGATCTGGGAGATTTTTTACGGAGCCATATTCATCGTATCATAACTGGTGATGAAATCAAGCATTGCAGTTTTATCAAAGAAGAATCAAAAGTATATGAGCTTTTAGAAGAATGGGACGAAGAAAAATTTGTTTTCATCTCACAGGAAATCGGAAAGATATTATATACGATTATGAATGCAAACATTGAAATACCACCTGCTGATCTGATGGTGGTTACATATACAATAGAACAGCACCCCTATCTTGCGCTGCTTAAAATGAACTACAAGACTTCGTATACCCATATGACAAATGAAGATCCCTGGGGTAATAATAATGACATTATTAAACAAAAAGCAATTCTGCCCGGGGAATCACAAAAGCTAACGGAAGCAGCGGTTATCAATATGGAAGATTATGCAATTTCGCTGATAGAGAAAAAATACGATGTAAACGGAGTAAAAACCAATTACTTTTCATCCCTGTTTCTTCAGTGCAAGGGAACATTATCTTCTAAGACAAAGCTTGCCATCGTAGCAAGGGTAGTGGAAGATGTTCAGAAAAAATACTACAATGAATCGGAACAGTTCGAAGTCCAGATGGAAACAAAGAGTATAATCAATCAGGAACTGGCGGAAAAAGGCAGCCTGGATATTCCCTTCGTAATGGATAAGATATTTAAAGAAAAAGCGGAATTAAAAGAAGAAGTACAGGAAAAGATGGAAAAGTATAATCTGACCAACGAACCGGTTGCTCCCCAGAATCCAAATACCACAAAGAAATTTGGCAAGCAGCATCTGATGACCGACACCGGGATTGAGATCAAGATTCCGATGGAAGAATATAATAATAAAAATGCAGTTGAGTTTATTACGAATCCGGATGGGAGCATTTCGGTGCTGATTAAGAATATTGGGAGTATTACAAGTAAATAGCAGTATAATATCCACGAATGTACCGTGTTTTGGGCATTTGTGGATTTTTTTATTTTTTCGTAAAATACCTATTGACAAACCAATATTATATGTCATATAATATAGTCACAAAGCAATACTATACACCATATAGTATTGAGATAAAAATAATATAAGAACTAAAATAGTATTGTTTATCAAATAACAACGAAGGAGTTGATGGCATGGTATTTAACACAGGCGCGGCCCTGCTGGATGCAATCGTACTTGCTGTTGTATCAAAGGAACCGGATGGGACATATGGATATCGAATAACCCAGGATGTACGAAGTGCGCTGGATGTTTCGGAATCAACTTTATACCCGGTACTTAGACGACTGCAAAAAGATGATTGTCTGGAAGTATATGATATGGAATGCGGAGGAAGAAACAGACGGTATTACAAAATCACAGAAAAAGGTACCGTCCAACTGAATCTGTATAAGACAGAATGGAAGCAATATTCTTCAAATATTACGAAGATATTTACAGGGAGGGCATAGGAATGAATCGCGAAGAGTATATAAAGCAATTAGAATACTTGCTGCAGGATGTACCTGACAGTGAGAGAGAAGAGGCTCTTGCGTATTACCAGGATTATTTCGAGGATGCAGGAGAGTCGGAAGAAGCAAATGTGATTGCTACTCTGGGGAGTCCGGAAAAGGTAGCAGCAATGATAAAAGACGGGTTGAATGGTTCGGATGATGAAGCAGGAGAATACACCGAAAGCGGATATCAGGATGACCGTTTCCGTGAAGATAATAAGGTTCCGGAACCCAGGGGCGGATACCAAGATGAAGAACAGGGAAACCAGTCCAAGGAAGACGGCTATCAGAAAAGCGGCGGATATCAGAGCAGCAGCTATCAGAAAAGCAGTGATTATCAAAATAGCGGCAGTTATCAGAATGGATCCGGATATAGCAGACAGGGATATGAGCGCCAATCCTATGGTGGAAGCACACAGGGATACGGTTATGAGGATGAACGCAGAAGAGAGCAAAAGGGATTTAGCACAGGTAAGATTATATTAATCGTGTTGCTTTGCATCTTTGCAGTGCCGGTAGGTATCCCCATCCTTGCAGCAGGATTTGGATTGGTAATGGGAATTTTAGGAGCACTTTTTGGCGCGGGTGTCGCTGTGATTGCAGGAACCTTTGCATGTTTTGTAGCAGGAGTGGTGTTAGTGGGTGTTGGTATTGCGAAGATGTTTGTAGCTCCTCCGGTAGGATTTCTGCTTTGCGGATTTGGCTTATTTGCACTTGCAGTCGGATTGCTTTTACTGTTGTTAGCATTTTGGGTAGTCGGAAGAGTTGTACCCTGGATACTTCGGGGAATCACAAGTTTCTGCGGCAGATTATTTAGAAGGAGGAGAGGTTAATTATGAAAACATTTACAAAGGTCTGCTTAATTATCAGTGGTATATTAGCTGCACTGGGCCTGGCATTCTGTATTGTAGCAGTGAGCCTGGGAGTAAGTTTCAGTGACTTGAATGATGTGTCTTTCTCTTCCAAATATGGCTGGGGCTGGGATTCGTCAAATCATAATTTTTTCTGGGGAACAAAAGGAAGCCAGAAAGTAAAAGACATGGATGAAGTGTTTAAGGACATTGATAAACTCAAGATCGATATCGGTGTTGTAGATATGGTAGTGGAAGAATACGGCGGAGATGAATTCCAGTTAGAGGCCAGAAACGTACCGGAAGGATTTAACTGCAAAAAAGAAGGAAACACGCTGGTGATTAAAGAAGAAAGCAACCATTCCTTTAACATAGGTAATAATTTTGAAACGGCAGAAGTAACTCTTCGGATTCCTAAAAAGACAGTGTTCAGGGAAGCGGATTTTGAAGTAGGTGTCGGACGCCTGGATGTATCTGGTTTTGAAGGCAAAAAAGTTTCCATTGATTGTGGTGTAGGAAGTATGTCCTTGGAAGGAACCATCACAGGAGATGCTGACCTTAATTGCGGCGTAGGACGAATTGAAATGAACCTGACCGGAAAAGCAGAAGATTTTGATTATGATATCGACTGTGGCATCGGTAACGTTAGTGTTGACGGTGAGAACTATTCCACACTGGATAGGGATAAAAAAATTGACAATGGTGCAGATAAAAACATGAAAATTGAATGCGGCGTTGGAAGCGTTGAGGTAGATTTTTAATTAATGAATAAACAGGTTAACGCATAATAATAGAAAATATAAGGAGGAAATCAGTATGGAACCCAGAAAATTATATAAATCAAAAGGTAATCGTTGGATATGTGGTGTATGTGGAGGCATTGGAGAATATTTTAAGGTGGATCCAACCATCATCCGTCTGTTGATGGTATTGCTTGGATGTACTACCACCGGAATTATCATCTACATTGTTGCAGCAATCATTATACCGGATGAATATTAATAAAATTATAAAAAGATTACAAAATGAATTGAATAAAAGCAGTGAAACAGGCCATACTCCTGATAAAACAGAAAGGGGTATGGCTTAATTTATGTCAAAGAAAAAAGATAAACCAATTGAGTTAGATAACTTAACGCCAGAGGAAGAATTAAAATACGAAATCGCAGAGGAACTTGGATTATTAGATAAAGTGTTGGAATCCGGATGGAAAACCTTGTCAGCGAAAGAAACCGGACGCATCGGAGGGTTAATGACGAAGCGGAAAAGGGAGCTGAAAAAGGAAGCATTACAAGGGTAGGGGGAATCCCCTGCTCTTTTTCAACACCATAACAGAAAGAATGGTTGAATTCCATCTGCATTTCTTTTATAATATTAAAATGATGAAAGTAAGGATGGATACATAGAAATGAAAAGTTTACTGGAAGATTTAAATAAAGGAGAGTTTAAGAAGGCCTATCTTCTATATGGGGAAGAGTCATACTTAAAGAATCTATATAAAAATAAACTAAAAGAGGCTCTGATTCCGGAAGGGGACACGATGAATTTTTCTTCTTATGAAGGAAAGAGCATAGATGTGCGGGCAGTGATCGATCAGGCTGAGACTATGCCTTTTTTTGCGGACAGACGTTTGATATTAATCGAAAACAGTGGTTTCTTCAAAAATGCCAATGTACAAATGGCGGAATATATTCCCCAGATACCGGAATCCACCTGCATGATATTTGTGGAGGATGAGGTAGATAAAAGGGGAAAAGTCTATAAGGCTGTTAAGAGCGCAGGAAGGGTAGTTGAGCTTGGCAGGCAGGATGAGAAGACCCTGACCAGATGGATTCTGGGATCGTTGAAAAAAGAGCACAGGAACATTACAGAATCTACCATGCATCTGTTTATGGAGAAAACGGGGACAGATATGGAGAATATCCAAAGGGAGCTGGAAAAGCTGGTCTGTTATACCATGGGGCGTGATGTGATTACTACAGAAGATGTAGAAGCTATCTGTACCACGCGCACGGTAAATAAAATATTTGATATGATTAATGCCATTGCAGAAAAGAGGCAGAAAAAAGCATTGGATTTGTATTATGACCTTCTGGCATTGAAAGAACCTCCAATGAGAATATTATTTCTGATTACGAGACAGTTTAATTTATTAATGCAGGTAAAGGAATTGCGGAATCAGGGATTTGATACCCAGGCACTGGCGCCTAAGATCGGATTGCAGAGTTTTATCGCAAGGAATTATGTGCGTCAGGCAGAGTCCTTTACACTGGAGCGGTTGAAAGAGGCGGTAAATGACTGCGTGGGAGCGGAAGAGGCCGTTAAGACGGGGCAGATGAACGATGTTATGAGTGTTGAACTGTTGATTGTGAAATACAGCCATTAGGGAGCGCAATCGTGCTTCGGCGTATAAATTATGGCATATGTGGTGATACTTGGCTGTGAAGTAAATAAGTATAAAAAAAGAACCTTCGGTTGACGGTGCCGAAGGTTCTTTTTACATGTATAAAATTATGCGATACTGTTTACTGCTTTTGATAAACGGGATACTTTTCTAGCAGAAGTATTCTTATGATAAACGCCTTTAGAAGTAGCTTTATCAATAATAGCAGTAGCTGATAATAAAGCAGCTTTTGCAGCTTCTTTATCCTGTGCAACAACAGCAGCATCTACTTTTTTAATCGCTGTTTTAACGCCAGATTTGATCGCTTTATTGCGCTCAGCCTTTGTTCTGTTTACTAAGATTCTTTTTTTTGCAGATTTAATGTTAGCCAATCCGTACACCTCCAAAATATTTTAATATGAAATGATTATTTTTATTGTTACATTAAAGCCGGACACGGACGTTCTAATGTAAACATACTCATATATTCTAGTCTAAGATATCTTACTTGTCAATACATAATTCGCAAAATTATGTAAAAAATAGTAAAAACAAGAGATGGTGTGTCTGACGATGGATTTTTTTCTATTATAACAGCGCACCCCATAGAAGGAGGAACATATGCTGGGTAAATTTAATATCCGAACAGACCTTGCTTTAGAGGCAAAAGAAAGTTTTGAAGAGGATGATGTGAAGATCCGAGGTGTCAGGATCGAGGAGGAAGAAGACGAGAAACTGGAGATCAAAACGACCACAGTGGTTATTGAGACGGAAAATGGTGCGAAGTCCATGGGGAAACCGGTTGGAACCTATATCACGCTGGAAGCACCTAACATGTCTGTGCCAGATGAGGATTATCACCGGGAGATCAGCAAAGAACTCGCAAAGCATTTAAAGGATCTGATGGGGGAAGAGGAAAAATCGGTTCTGATTGTAGGCCTTGGCAACCGGGAAGTAACCCCTGACGCTATTGGTCCCAATGTTGTTAACAATGTGAAAATAACCCGCCATGTTATCAAAGAATACGGAAAAGCTTCCATGGACATGGATAAAGCAAACCAGGTCAGCGGGCTTGTTCCGGGCGTTATGGCGCAGACCGGAATGGAGACGTTAGAAATCATTCGTGGTGTTGTAGATGAAACCAAACCGGATCTTGCCATTGTAGTTGATGCCCTGGCAGCCAGAAGTACCAAAAGGCTCAGCAGGACAATTCAGTTAACGAATACGGGAATCAATCCGGGTTCCGGTGTTGGAAATCATCGCAGCGGCATTAACGAAGATTCCCTGGGCATTCCGGTAATTGCAATTGGTGTGCCTACTGTAGTGGATGCGGCAACAATTGTGAATGATACTATGGAAAATTTGGTCGCTACCATGGACGCTACCCCTCAGATGCAGGATTTGGGCGGTGTACTTGGAACCATGAACCAAATGGAGAAGCACCAGATGATCAGCGAACTGATCTCCCCCCATCTGAATACGATGTTTGTAACTCCCAAGGATATTGACGAAACAGTAAAACGAATCGGATATACCATATCAGAAGCATTAAATATTGCATTGCAGTTGGCATAAATGAATGTTTCATCTCATATATTAAAGAATATGGGGTGAGAATATGAAGCATACAGAGAAATGGATACGAATCATATTGTGGCTGCTGTTTTTTGTTTTGGGGGGTTACATTATATATAGAGGAATCGGGATTGCATCGGAAAACGGATGGTTTGAGAAATCATCTGTAGTTTCCAGTATTTACAAAGGGATTGAGGAAATGTCTGTGGGCACTTTTATGCCCGGGCTTTCCTACTCAGCAAATCAGACAAGCAATGGGGAGCATTGGTTGTCTGATTTGTTTAGTGAAAGTTTCCCTTTGTATGAATACGTAAATATGCAGGAAGGTTACGAGCAGAATATAGAAAGCAAAAGTGAATATGAGATGATTCTGGCGGCGGAAGCAGCGGCGGAAGACAACATGGTGCCAAGGCCAAAAGAAGAGATGCCGGAGGATACTTTAGAAACGCCTGCCGCAAAGGAATCGGAAGTGGCAAATGCCCAGGGAGAGACGGAAGGGCAGACAGGAGATGCAGGACAGGACAGCGTTGCAGCAGATGCAGAGGTGATCAAACGGTCTCCGGTTGTGGAATTTCCCATGGATAAGCTTCTGGATTATGATTACGTCCTGAATAATTTTTATGCAATCGATATGACAACGACGATTGACAGAGAGCATCTTGATGTAAATAACCTGATCAATGAGAAGATGACTTTGGAACAGGACAATTCCAAGCCTCAGATTTTAATCTACCATACCCACTCCCAGGAGGCCTTTGCCGATAGCGTGCCGGGAGATGTGAGTACCACAATTGTGGGCATCGGGGAGTATTTATCCAATATCCTGCGGAATAAATACGGCTACAACGTGATTCATAATACCGGCGTGTATGATCTGATTGATGGGGAACTGGACCGGAATAAAGCATATGATCTGGCATTCGAGGAAGTATCACAGGTATTGGCGGATAATCCCTCCATCGAAGTGGTAATTGATTTACATAGAGATGGAGTTGACGGTAAGAAAATGGTTACAGAGATTGACGGAAAGCCCACCGCTCAGATTATGTTTATCAACGGGCTTAGCAGAACGACCCAGAATGGAGATATCACCTATCTGCCGAATCCGTACATTCCGGATAATCTGGCGTTTGCATTTCAGATGAAGCTAAAGGCAATGGAGTATTATCCAGATTTTACGAGAAATAATTATCTGATGGCATACCGGTTTAATATGCATCTGCGCCCCAAGACTCTGCTTGTGGAATCCGGAACACAATTAAGCACGGTAGAGGAACAGCGCAATGCCATGCTGCCCCTTGCAGATATTTTACATCAGGTACTCAGTGAGGAGTAGACAAGAGGGGAATAAATGTGATACACTGTGTTGGAAAGTCAAAAACCGCAGCAGACGTACGACCTTTGGTCCACTGCCAGCGGAAATAAAGTCGACGGATAGCGATTCGACCCACTGAGGAGGAACAGACGTGGCAGAGATTGATCAGAGCAAAATAAGGAATTTTTGTATTATCGCTCATATTGACCATGGTAAATCAACTTTGGCAGACCGTATTATTGAGAAAACGGGACTGTTAACCAGCCGTGAAATGCAGGCTCAGGTATTAGATAATATGGATTTAGAAAGAGAACGAGGCATTACAATTAAAGCACAGGCCGTAAGAACGATCTATAAGACAAAAGGCGGGGAAGAGTACGTTTTCAACCTGATTGATACGCCTGGGCATGTGGATTTTAACTATGAAGTTTCAAGGAGTCTGGCAGCCTGTGACGGGGCGATCTTAGTAGTAGATGCTGCACAGGGAATAGAGGCACAGACTCTTGCGAATGTATATCTGGCAATGGATCACGACCTGGATGTGATGCCGGTAATCAACAAAATTGACTTGCCAAGTGCCGATCCGGAACGTGTAATCAATGAAATCGAAGATGTGATTGGAATAGAAGCCCAGGATGCACCCCGGATTTCAGCCAAGACAGGACTGAATGTTGATGAGGTACTGGAGCAGATTGTAAATAAAATACCGGCACCAACAGGCGATCCGGGAGCACCTTTGCAGGCATTGATATTCGATTCTATTTACGATTCTTACAAAGGGGTAATTGTATTTTGCAGAATTAAGGAAGGCTCGGTGAAACGCGGTACTCAGATGCTTATGATGGCTACAAAAGCTACAGCAGAAGTAGTTGAGGTAGGATATTTTGGTGCCGGGCAATTCATTCCATGTGAAGAATTGAGTGCCGGAATGGTTGGCTATATTACAGCCAGTTTGAAAAACGTAAAAGACACCCGGGTGGGAGATACCATCACGAATGCGGTAAATCCCTGTAAAGAACCCCTTCCGGGATATAAAAAAGTAAATCCTATGGTTTATTGCGGTATGTATCCCGCAGATGGCGCCAAGTATCCGGATTTACGTGATGCTTTGGAAAAATTACAGTTAAATGACGCTTCCCTGCAGTTTGAAGCTGAGACATCCATTGCACTTGGATTTGGTTTCCGATGCGGATTCTTGGGACTGCTGCATCTGGAAATTATCCAGGAGCGGTTAGAGCGTGAGTATAACCTGGATCTGGTGACAACGGCACCGGGTGTTATCTATAAGGTATATAAGACGAATGGAGATATGATTGAACTCACCAATCCGTCCAACCTGCCCGATCCTTCCGAAATCGAATACATGGAAGAGCCTGTTGTCAGTGCCGAGATCATGGTAACAACCGAATTCATCGGTTCTATTATGGAACTCTGCCAGGAACGCCGCGGTGTATACTTAGGCATGGAATACATGGAAGAGACCAGAGCATTATTAAAATATGAACTGCCTTTAAATGAAATTATCTATGACTTTTTCGATGCATTAAAGTCCCGTTCCAGAGGCTATGCTTCATTTGACTATGAAATGAAAGGCTATGAACGTTCGGAACTGGTAAAACTGGACATCCTGGTAAATAGGGAAGATGTAGATGCACTGTCCTTTATCGTACATGCGGCAACTGCTTACGAGAGAGGGCGCAAAATGTGTGAAAAGCTAAAAGAAGAGATTCCAAGGCAGCTGTTTGAAATACCAATTCAGGCGGCAATCGGAAGTAAAATAATTGCCCGGGAAACGGTAAAGGCAATGCGTAAAGACGTACTTGCAAAATGTTACGGCGGTGATATCAGCCGTAAGAGAAAACTGCTTGAGAAGCAGAAGGAAGGAAAGAAGCGGATGAGACAGATTGGAAATGTTGAGATTCCGCAGAAAGCCTTTATGAGCGTTCTGAAGCTGGATGACAAATAGATCTTAATCAGGTGTTTCAATACTTTGAATCATATTGAAAATGAATGATGTTATCATATTAGAAGTAAAAGTGAATTAAAATATGTTAAAAAAGGATTCCGGTTCAGGAATCCTTTTTTTTGTGATGTTTTACACACTCCGTAAGTAAATACTCAATTTGCCCATTAATAGAGCGGAAGTCATCTTCCGCCCATTGGGCCAGGTCATTCCAGAGGCTGGCAGACAGCCTTAACGGAACCTGTTTTTTACTTTTGTCTTTTGGTTTATTTTCCAATGCTGCCATCCTCCCTTTTCTATTTTATAAAAATAGTGTTTTAATTAATAAAGTGAGCCGCTGTTTACAATTGGCTGAGCATCCTTGTTGCCGCAAAGCACAACCAGAAGATTGCTTACCATGGCAGCTTTTCTTTCTTCATCTAATTCCACAATGTCGTTTTCACTTAATTTCTGTAAAGCCATTTCTACCATGCTGACAGCACCTTCTACGATTTTTTGACGGGCATCGATAATAGCGGCTGCCTGCTGTCTCTGCAGCATTGCTGAAGCAATTTCAGGAGCGTAGGAGAGGTGGGTTATACGTACTTCCATAATGTTAATACCTGCATCTGCAACTTTTTCCTGTAATTCACCTTTCATAATGTCCGCAACTTCCTGGCTGCTGCCACGAAGTGATCTCTCATCCCCGCCTTCACTGGTATCGTAAGGATATCTTCTGGCTGCATTTCTGGTGATAGCATCACATTGGATAGAAAGGTATTTTTTGTAGTTTTCTACATTTAATACAGCTTTTGTTGCATTTTCTACTTTCCAGATCACCACGGTTCCGATTTCGATCGGATTACCAAGCACATCATTCACCTTTTGCTTTTCATTATTTAAGGTCAACGTTTTAAGAGATACCTTTTTGCTGCCTTCTCCTCCGATGTTAACGGCTGCTCCGTTTCCTGCTGAAGCACTTACATACCTTTTGACGGTAGGGTTAATTGCAGAACAAAATGGGTTTACCCAGAAATATCCGTCATTTTTTAAAGTTCCGTAGTAATTACCAAAAAGTGCAAGAACAAGAGCTTCATTCGGATTAATAACTTTCAAACCTCCGAATCCAATACATGCAGCGGTAAAAATAATAATTGACAGTACAACCAAAATTCCGGTTAAAACACCTTCGAATACTGACAGCCCTACAATGAATAGGGCAACACTTCCTAAAAGACCGATAATGCACAGAAATAACATCCCCATGCCGTTTGCTGCTTTTAAGTCTTTCTCCTCTGTTATCTTCTGTTTGTTGATCTCCATAATCCCATCCTCCTTCAGATGATTTAAAATGATATTAATTTGATATCATTATAATAACTCCAAATATTTTGAAAGTCAAGATATATTTATTGAATTTTAGAAATATTGGCTTATATTTTATGCATTGTTATACTTCCCTGATATACGTCTGGAATCCGTTGTAAAATAAGGGGAAAAATGTTATACTCCAAGCAGAAATAGAGCTAAGGACATGCAGGGGAAAAGGGGTAAGCAATGAGCAAAAAATGAATATGAGAGGAGAAAAGAGATGGGAGAGAGAGGGTATTTAAGGAGAGGAAATTCAGGGAGAAGGTATTTTGAAAGAACGTCTTTATTAAGGAAGTGTTTATTGGGGAAGTTTGCTGCCGCCGTTTATGTTTACATATTGATGGCAGCGGGGATTTGTATGCTCGGAATGATGCTCCCGGTATTGACGGCAAATGCAAAAGGAACAAAAACCTATGCGGAATTTACATCAGAATATGCGAAACCCGGTGAGCCTTTGGAAGTAGAGCTGCATGAGGATTCTGTATCCGGAGATTATCTGTATAAGTGGACTGTGAATGGTAATGCAATTGATAATGACACAAACTCCTATATTCCCTCAGAAGAGGATCTGGAGACTTTTATTGAAGTGACGGCTTATACAGAGGATGGAAAAAATAGTTATTCCTGCAAGTTATATTGCAGCCAGCTTCCGGTTATGTATATAACCACAGAGGCACAGATTCAGAATAAAGAGGATTACGTTGCCGGCACTCTGACCACGAAGCGGAATGAAGAATATATGGCTCAGGAAGCAACCGTTTACAATGGTGATATCGAAATAAGGTACCGCGGAAACAGTACTATGGGATATGACAAAAAGCCATACAAAATTAAACTGGATAAAAAGACTGATATGTTTGGATTTGGAAAGAACAAACACTGGGTTCTTCTGGCAAACCACCTGGACGGTGCCCTGATGCGCAATAAGCTCGCATATGAAATGTCCGGAATTCTGGGCATGCCTTATATGCAGTCAACGGATGTGGTGTTGATCATGAACGGCAGGTATGACGGGATCTACCAGTTTTGTGAGCAGATCCGTGTGGATTATAAGTCAAAAGGTAACCGTGTGGATATTTATGATTGGGAGAAGGCATCCGAGGATTTTGCCGCTATTTTAGCAGAAGATATAATGTTTGATTCTGATGATACTCTCGTTGCAGATTTAGAAAATACAATGCTTAAGGACATGTCATGGGCATCTACTCATCAAGTTTATTTCAATGGAAAATACTTTAACCTGGATAATTATAAAGATATTAAGATTCCGAAACTGACAGGTGGATTTTTAATAGAAATGGATTCTTATGAGGAAAAAATAGAATCTTTTTTCGATACAAAACTGGGACATAAGCTAAAGTTTAAAAGTCCAGAATATATTAGTTCAAATGTTGATATGATGCAATATGCTCGCGATTATATAAAAACATTGGAAAACGCAATTCAGTCCTATGATTTTTCAGACACCTGGAACCAGAATAAAGTGAGCTACCCCCAGCTGTTTGATATGGATGCCCTTGTGAAATTCTGGTTGGTAAATGAATTGTTTATGAACGAAGATGCAATGAAAAAAAGCACGTATATGTATAAGAATCTAGAAGGGCCTTTTTACATGGGACCAATCTGGGATATGGACTGGTCTTCGGCGTCCGATATCAGTTCAACAAATTTTCCGTATGAGTGGCAAACCCTTCATTTTAATGATGATAAGCAGAAAAATCAATGGTATAAATATATTATACAGGATCCTTACTTTGCCATAAAAGCAAGAGAACTGTATCTGGAAATCCGTGAGACATATCTGCAGGATCTCATCAGTGCCAATGGTATCATAGATGCAAACAGAAGTTATTTAGACCGTGCTGCCCGGGCAAATACAGAGAGATGGCACAACAGCGGAGGCTTCCCAAATGGTGGATTCGATTATCAAGTGGATAAATTGAAAGATTTTCTTACAAAAAGAATATCTTGGCTGGACAATCAGTTTGCTACTGTAGATTCCCTCATGAGTTCCTGGAATACAAACCGGCTGAACAACAGCATAGCAGGAGAATTAGATGTTTCCCAAATTAATATAAATACGGCTTCCGTTACAGTTCCAAAGGCATTCACAGAAATAGCCCTTACCGTAAATGGGAATTATGCAGGCAGTGAAAAAGTCAAAGACGGAAAAGCAATAATCAGTTTCGATGATACCTATGTAAAGCTTGGAGACAATACAGAGAATATCGTTGTTTATTGTGGAAAAGATAAGAATAATAAGACATACTATCAATATCAGTCATTTACCAAAGATGCAGAACCGGTAATACCCAGCTATCTGATAACGGTTACGGCAACTAAAGGCGGCAGAGCCTATATAGAATCAGAAGATGGTGAGCTGGCAGAAGCAGAAGTTTCGGAGGGAAGTATTGTTAAGACCATCGCAGCCCCGGACGAGGGTTATGAATTTGAAGGATGGTTTGAAGATACGGTAAGTGAAGGGCAAAAAGTATCCACTGAGTCAGATTATCAATTCACTGCATCAGAAGATAGAAAATTATTGGCAGTATTCAGAGAGCAGCCAAAGCCAGATCCGGATCCCGAGCCAGACCCAAAGCCAGACCCGGATCCAAAACCAGAGCCCAAACCAGAACCGAAACCAGAGCCAAAACCAGACCCAAAACCAGAGCCTAAGCCGGAAGCAGCAGTGGCAAAACCCGTTCAGTTAAAAGGCTCATCCATTAAGGCATACAGCCTGAAACTGACATGGAAAAAGGCAGCAAATGCAGTTTCCTATAAAGTATACCGGGCGGAGAAGAAAAATGGAAAATATAAGCTGCTGGCTGAGACAAAGAAGACCGGTTACAAGGATACAAAAGTGGTTCCGAAAAAAACCTACTATTATAAAGTTAAAGCGGTTAACAAAAGCTCCGAAAAATATTCATCTGTTACACGGCTGAAAACGAAATCCCTTTCCACGCCTAAGATTAAACTGGAATCAGTAAAAACGAAACAGGTTAAAATATCCTGGAATAAGATTGCCGGAGCGAAAAAATATGTGATTTACCGTTCAGAAAAAGAAAAGGGTAAATATAAAAAGGTTGCAGTAACAACAAAAATAAGCTATAAAGATAGAAAGACAATAAAATCAAATAAAACTTATTATTATAAAGTACGCGCTTACCATTCTAAAACAAGCGATGGAAGTTTATCAAAAGTAAAATCAATAATAGTAAAATAAGAACCCAAAGGAATCTAAAAAATGGAACTGACGAAAAATTTAGGCATCTACATTCATATACCTTTCTGCATCCGTAAATGTGCATATTGTGATTTCCTGTCTTTTGCATCGGAAGAGGAGGCCAGAAAAAAATATATCCGGTCACTAATTTCAGAAATAGAGCAGTGGAATGATATAAAAAGATGGCATATCACCTCCATATTTGTTGGAGGCGGTACGCCGTCGGTGCTAAAGAAAGAGGAGACTGCGTTGATACTGGAGGCGGTTTACAATAAATTCCAGGTGGATGATGACGCTGAAATTACGACAGAGGCCAATCCCGGTACGCTTACAAAAGACAAGCTGTATACCTACCGTGAACATGGAATTAACCGGCTGAGCCTGGGGCTTCAGTCTGTTCACGATCAGGAACTAAAGCTGCTTGGCAGAATACACACCTATGAAGACTTTTTAAAAGGTTTTCACATGGCAAGAGAAGCGGGATTTAAAAATATAAATGTGGATTTAATGTCGGCATTGCCGGGACAGACCGTGGATTCCTGGAGGAAAAGCCTGTCTGAAATATTGCGGCTGAAAGCAGAACATGTCTCAGCCTACAGCCTTATTATAGAAGAGGGGACTCCTTTCTATGAAAAGTATGCTGAGGATGCAAGACTGAGGGATATGGGAGAAGACTGCCAGATACTTCCCTCAGAAGAGGATGAGCGCAGGATGTACTATGAGACACGGCGTTTGACCAAAGAGTATGGGCTTGAACAGTATGAGATCTCGAATTATGCAAAACCCGGATATGAATGCAGGCACAATCAGGCTTACTGGCTGAGGCAGGATTATCTGGGATTTGGCCTGGGTGCTTCATCGTTGGTAGATAATGTGCGTTTCCGCAACACAGCAGATTTAGCGCAGTATAACCTGGGAGTATTTAAAAAAGAAGAAACAGAGGTGCTGTCTGTACAGGAGCAAATGGAAGAAACCATGTTTCTGGGGCTTCGTATGAAAGATGGCGTATCTTTGGAAGAGTTTGAAACAGTTTTCCATACCCCATTTTCCGCTGTCTATGGAAAGGCAGTGCAGGAATTGAAAAAGGAAGGGCTGGTACACGTAGAGGATAAAAGAATCCTTTTAACGGAAAAAGGATTTGATTTAAGCAATTATACATTGGCGCAGTTTTTGCAATAGCAGTAAAAAGCAATACCGCTGAACTATCTGCGGTATGCAGGGGTATAAGTGTGGTGATTCCAGGTTTTCGGCAGTAAAATATAACCAAATTTCTGAAGGAAATTAATTAAATTTTAAAGAAATGTTAAATAGTGGTTGAAAAGTTGTAATATATTGTGTATAATTAGCTCGTAACTTTGAAATGGAGTATGAAGAAAACAAGGGAATTTATATGAACAAAAAGGTTAAAGTTTTAATTTTGATGTGTTGTCTAGTAGTTGGCATGATTATACCAATGAAGCCGGAAGCAGCGGCTGCCTCCACACTAAAGATTCGCGGACATAATTATCCGGTATCACACAAGTTAGGATCCAGCTATTCACTAAAGGGAATGATCTCATCTAATTACAGGATCAAAAGGATAACCGCTGGAATATACAATTCTTCTGGTAAGAAATCGTATTATAAGAGTAATATTTATCCTAATACGAAGAGTTTCAATCTGGCGTACTCACCGGCTGATTATGCTTTACAGTTTGATCGGTTAAAAAAAGGGAAGTACTTATACAAGGTTACAGCGAAAGATGCGTCTGGGAAGTCCAGAACTTTAGTGAAAAGGACTTTCAATGTTGTTACTAAGACTTCGAAACTTAAGATTTCAAGTCCGGTACCAAGTTCCGATTTTGCAATCAATGCAGGCGGGTACTACACAGTAGGCGGAACGATAAAATCCAATTATAAGATTACGAATGTAACAGCAAAAGTTACTGATGCGGGCGGAGCTACTAAGTTCTCCAGATCAGTAAAGCCAAATACCAAGACTTTCAGGATTGGTTTTGAAATTGACGGAGCGATGTCATTTAATACACTTCCGACAGGTACATATAAGTACATTGTAACTGCAAAGGATAAATCAGGAAAATCCAAAACATTAGTAAAAAGGAACCTGACGGTAAAGAGCAATACATCTTCCGACCCGGATAATGGTTCAAACGGAGGTTCTTCAGGAGGAAGCAGTTCTGGAGGAAGTTCCAGTGGATCCACAGCTAATTTTGTTCAGAGAACGGTTCCGCCGGATTTGAATAATGCAAGCTATTATTCAGGACTCTACAATATTTACTTTAATTTTGATTATCTGGCACCGACAGGAAAGAAGACAAGCGGTGGTTATAACAGAGGAAACTGTACCTGGTATGCATGCGGAAGAGCAAGAGAAGTAATGTTACAGGCAGGGAAATATCCAAATATGTCTATCTTCGGACCGGATCCGGTAGGTATCTGGAATGCCAATAAGAAAGACAAGGTGTATGCATATGGTTCCACTCCAAAGGTTGGTTCATTAGTCATTTTTGACTATAACTCATCAGGAGATGCACATATCGCAATGGTAGAGGCAATTATCAATGGCGTGCCTTATGTATCTGAATCAGGATACAGTATGAGCAGTAAAAAGCCAACAGCTTCCAATATATCTTTCCATTATGGAAATATGTATGAATGGGGTGCAGGAAGAAGAATCTTAGGATACATATACTTAATATAAAAATAAGTAGATAATTTAAAATGCCTTAGCAGAGACCAATTGGTTTTTGCTAAGGCATTTCGTTACGAATGAAATATTTGATCCATCAGGTATTGATGTATGTCTTTTGATGTATCCTGGGTATAATGAAGTCCGTCAACTGTATCGAATCCATTCTGAATCATGTAGTTGTAACAGTCCAGATAACGGGTGCTGAATATTTCCTGCAGGGATCCGTTAAAATTTTGAATTTGAGCATTGGTGATTCCCTTAGCTTTTTCTTCATTTACAGGATTCACAGACATAAAATAAAAGGAAACATCGGGATAGGACTGAACCAGCTCCTTATATAATGTCAGATAGAGACTGATGTTTTCCACATCATTGACACCCAGATTGAAGACTACTGTTTTAGTGGGGGATTCGGCAAGTGTGCTTTTTAATTCAGGCAGGCCTGTCTCCTTGAACCATTCATATCCTTCGCCCTCTTTTGCAATATATACAGTAGAATCAGTGGATGATTTCATGGCTTCCTTCATAGCGACGGTACGGGAATCCCCCACCAGAATAAAAGAGTTATCGTGATTTACCGCAGAATTGTTTTTAGCCTGATCAGAATAAATGTCATCCGCCTGTTGTCCATCTGCGCTTTTAAGATCGTTATTACCTCCATTTAAGGCGTTTTCATAAAAAGGGAGGTATTTCTTCAGTGGATTTGTATCGTCCATCATATAGAGCGTCAGAATGGCGGACAGCGCCAGAAGAGCTGCTATCGATAAGGATGCAAAAATCACAATCAGCGTATTTCCTTTTTTCATAATGTTCATGCTGCCGGTCAGGCAGTATCCTTTCCTATATAGTTTTTAAATTTCCTATACTATTTTACCTATAAATGTCAAATAGTTCAAGCTTTTTTAAATCAACAAGAATCTTTGTTAAATATAAAAATTAAAATAATTTCTAAAAAAAGTATAAATACTATTGACAAAAAAAAGGCAGAGTGCTATTTTATGTACATAGATGTTAGCACTCCACTCAGACGAGTGCTAACAACAACAAAAAAGGAAGGAGGATTTAAGGATGCATTTGGATGACAGAAAGACAAAAATTCTTCATGCCATTATTAAAACGTATCTGGAAACCGGAGAACCGGTAGGATCCAGAACGATATCTAAGTATGCTGATTTGAATCTGAGTTCCGCAACAATTCGCAATGAAATGTCAGATCTGGAGGAATTGGGGTATATCATACAGCCTCATACTTCGGCTGGCAGGATTCCTTCGGATAAAGGTTACCGGTTGTATGTTGACCGTATGATGGAGGAAAAAGAGCGGGAAGTTACCGAAATGAAAGAACTGATGATTCAAAAGCAGGATAAGATGGATCTGGTGTTAAAGCAGGTGGCAAAGGTTCTGGCGTTGAATACGAACTACGCTACTATGATAACGGCACCTCAGTATCACCGAACGAAGCTTAAGTTCATTCAACTGTCTATGGTAAGCGAAGACCAGATACTGGCCGTAGTTGTGACAGAAGGTAATGTAGTCAAGAATAAGATGCTTCATATAGAACACTGTCTGGATAATGAAACCATCCTGAAGCTGAATATTTTACTAAACACAAGCTTAAACGGATTGACCATAGAACAGATCAATCTTGGGATGATTGCGAAGTTAAAGGAACAGGCAGGCATTCACAGCCAGGTAGTAAACAGTGTTCTGGACGCTGTGGCGGAAGCAATAAGGCTGGATGATGACGATTTGGAGATTTACACCAGCGGTGCAACCAATATTTTTAAATACCCGGAGCTTAGCGACAGTGAAAGGGCCAGTGAGCTGATCAGTGCATTTGAAGAGAAGCAGCAGCTGGTAAGCCTCGTACATGAAACCATGTCCGAGGGCGAGCACAATGGCATACAAGTCTATATCGGTGATGAAACGCCGGTCAAGAATATGAAAGACTGCAGTGTAGTAACAGCTACCTATGAATTAGGTGAAGGAATGCAGGGTACGATAGGTATTATCGGGCCAAAACGAATGGATTATGAGAAGGTTGTGAATACATTGAAAACATTAATGGCGCAGCTGGATGAATTATTTGACAAAAGCTAGGGAAAGGCGGTAACGAAATTGGCAGATGAAAATTTAAAAAAAGAAATGGAAGAAACTGTGGAAGACCAGGCAGATGAGACCACAGAAGAAGCAGTAGACGAAACTGCGGAGGAGGAAACCGCGGAATCAAACGAAGCTCCTGAAAGCGATGAAGCTGATGAAGATGTTGAAAAAGAAGAGGCTGACAAAGATTCGGGAGACGGCAAAGAAGTAAAAAAAGGTTTCTTTGGCAAAAAGAAAGACAAAAAAGACAAGAAAGACGTTCAAATTGAAGAGCTGACAGACAGGCTGAAACGCCAGATGGCAGAATTTGATAACTTCCGTAAGAGAACGGAAAAAGAAAAGAGCGCAATGTTCGAAGTGGGAGCCAAAAGCGTAATCGAGAAGATACTTCCGGTTGTAGATAATTTCGAGCGTGGGCTGGCAGCAGTGCCGGAGGATAAAAAGGATGATCCTTTTGCCGAAGGAATGGAGAAAATCTACAAACAGCTGATTGGCACTCTGGAAGAGTTGGAAGTAAAGGCAATTGAAGCTGTGGGACAGGAATTTGATCCGAATTTCCACAATGCGGTAATGCATATTGAAGATGAAGAACTGGGCGATAATATCGTAGCAGAGGAATTCCAGAAAGGTTACACATACCGTGAAAATGTAGTAAGGCACAGTATGGTAAAGGTAGCAAATTAAGCAAGAAGAATGACGTAACGGTCATCTCATTAAATAGTAAATAACAATTTCAAATTATAATCTATTAAATTAGGAGGAAACAACAATGGGAAAAATTATCGGTATTGACTTAGGAACAACAAATAGCTGTGTAGCAGTTATGGAAGGTGGTAAACCAGTAGTTATCGCCAATACAGAAGGAGCAAGAACAACACCGTCCGTAGTGGCATTTACAAAAACAGGAGAAAGACTGGTAGGTGAACCGGCAAAACGTCAGGCAGTAACAAACGCAGACAAAACAATTTCTTCTATTAAAAGACATATGGGTACAGACTACAGAGTAGCGATTGATGACAAGAAATATTCACCACAGGAAATTTCTGCTATGATTCTTCAGAAAATGAAAGCAGATGCAGAAGCTTACCTTGGAGAAAAAGTTACCGAAGCTGTTATCACAGTTCCTGCTTACTTCAACGATGCTCAGCGTCAGGCAACAAAAGATGCTGGTAAAATCGCAGGTTTAGATGTAAAACGTATCATCAACGAGCCAACAGCAGCAGCGCTTGCTTATGGTCTTGACAACGAAAAAGAACAGAAAATCATGGTATATGACTTAGGTGGCGGTACATTCGACGTTTCTGTTATTGAAATCGGTGAAGGCGTTATCGAAGTATTATCTACTGCCGGTGATAACAGACTGGGTGGAGATGACTTTGACCAGAAGATCACAGATTATATGTTAGCAGAATTTAAGAAAAATGAAGGTGTTGACTTATCCAACGATAAAATGGCTCTTCAGAGATTAAAAGAAGCTGCTGAAAAAGCTAAAAAAGAACTTTCCAGCGCAACAACAACAAATATCAACCTGCCATTCATCACAGCTACAGCAGAAGGTCCAAAACATTTTGATATGAACCTGACAAGAGCTAAATTTGATGAACTGACACATGATTTAGTAGAGAGAACCGCTACACCTGTTACAACAGCATTAAAAGATGCAGGTTTAACAGCAAGCGAAGTTTCTAAAGTATTATTAGTTGGTGGATCTACACGTATCCCGGCTGTTCAGGATAAAGTAAAATCCCTGACAGGTAAAGAGCCAAGCAAAACTTTGAATCCGGACGAATGTGTTGCATTAGGCGCATCCGTACAGGGTGGTAAATTAGCAGGAGATGCAGGTGCAGGCGATATCTTATTATTAGATGTTACACCATTGTCACTGTCTATCGAAACAATGGGCGGCGTTGCTACCAGATTAATCGAAAGAAATACAACAATTCCTACAAAGAAGAGCCAGATCTTCTCTACAGCAGCAGATAACCAGACAGCAGTTGACATCCATGTAGTACAGGGTGAAAGACAGTTTGCCAAAGATAACAAATCTCTTGGACAGTTCAGACTGGATGGTATCCCGCCAGCAAGAAGAGGCGTTCCACAGATCGAAGTTACTTTCGATATCGATGCAAACGGTATTGTTAACGTATCTGCAAAAGACCTTGGAACAGGAAAAGAACAGCACATCACCATTACTTCCGGTTCTAATATGTCCGATAACGAAATCGATAAGGCTGTAAAAGAAGCTGCTGAATTCGAAGCACTGGATAAAAAACGTAAAGAAGCAATTGATGCCCGCAACGATGCTGATTCTATGGTATTCCAGACAGAAAAAGCAATGGAAGAAGTAGGCGATAAGATTGATGCGAACGACAAGACTGCAGTAGAAGCTGATCTTGCAGCTTTAAAAGAATTAATTGAAAAATCCAATCCGGAAGAAATGACAGAAGCACAGGTTGCTGAAATCAAAGCCGGAAAAGAAAAATTAATGGAAAGCGCTCAGAAATTATTTGCAAAAGTATATGAGCAGGCTCAGGGAGCAGCAGGAGCAGAAGGTGCAGGCCCGGCTCCGGAAGGCGGCGAAGCTTACCAGGCAGATGATGTAGTTGACGGCGATTACAAAGAAGTGTAGAATAGATACTTGAAACAATGACTTCAGCACCATCTGGCTGCTGAAGTCATTGATATGAATGGAATTAACAGGGAAACTGTCTGAAATAACAGCAGGCAGAATCTGTATTAGGAAAGGTGAACACAATGGCAGAGAGCAAACGTGATTATTACGAGGTCCTCGGCGTAGACAGAGGCGTTGATGATGCTACGATTAAAAAAGCATACAGACAGTTAGCCAAAAAGTATCATCCTGACATGAATCCCGGAGATAAAGAGGCGGAAAAGAAATTTAAAGAGGCTTCAGAAGCATATGCAGTTCTGAGTGATGCTGATAAAAAGAGGCAGTACGACCAGTTTGGCCATGCAGCTTTTGACCAGGGAGGCGGCGGAGCTGGCGGCTTCGGTGGATTTGATTTCAATGGCGCCGATATGGGAGATATTTTCGGAGATATCTTTGGCGATTTATTTGGCGGCGGAAGAAGAAGTGCGAACAGTGGTCCTATGAAAGGTGCCAATCTTCGTGCCAGCGTACGTATAACCTTCGAAGAGGCAGTATTTGGCTGTGAGAAGGAATTGGATTTGAATTTAAAAGATGAGTGTAAAACCTGCCACGGTACCGGTGCAAAGCCGGGTACAAGTCCTGAGACTTGTCCAAAATGCGGTGGTAAAGGCCAGGTTGTATTTACACAGCAGTCTTTATTTGGCACAGTTCGTAATGTGCAGACTTGTCCGGACTGTAGCGGAACAGGTAAAATTGTAAAAGAAAAATGTACCGATTGTCATGGAACCGGATATACATCCAGCAGAAAGAAAATTGCTGTCAGTGTTCCGGCAGGTATTGATGACGGTCAGAGCATTCGTATCCGGGATAAGGGTGAGCCGGGAACAAATGGCGGTCCAAGAGGGGATCTGCTGGTTGAAGTAAGAGTTGCAAGACATCCGATTTTCCAGAGACAGGATATGAACATCTTCTCTACCGCACCGATTTCATTTGCACAGGCAGCTCTGGGTGGTGAAGTTCGAATCAGTACCGTAGACGGTGATATCTTATATGATGTAAAACCAGGTACCCAGACGGATACCAAAGTGCGTTTAAAAGGAAAAGGCGTGCCTTCACTGCGTAACAAATCCGTTCGTGGAGACCATTATGTAACTCTGGTGGTTCAGGTGCCGACCAAATTGAATGAAGATGCAAAAGAGGCGCTTCGCGGCTTTGATGCAGCAACCGGAAATTCCTTAAACCAGAAGAATACAGGCGCTGAAAAGCCCAAGAAAAAAGGATTTATGGATAAATTAAAAGAAACTTTTGAAGATTAAACAGCAGGAGGGTACTGCGTGGTCTGTTATGACATTTAGATGTGTTGTCAGACTATGCAGACCCTCTTTTCTTAATTTTTTATAATTATGGAAAGCCTTTTCTTAATTTTTCCTATAATGTCTGGGAATTGTTGACAAACAAGATAGTAACGGGTATTATAAGAATATAGAAACAATTGTGATGAGGGATAGGTATGCAGACAATACTTGTTAAGACTCTAATTATAATATCATGAGTCGGCCGACGGAAATTTCGTTCGGTTGCATCAATTTGTTTTCAGGCTTTATGACGAATGTCATCGAAAAATAAAATATAAAGGAGAGAAGGTGTCGTTATGAAGAGAAAGATCGTAAATAAACTGTTGGCGATCTGCTTATCAATAAGTATGATAGCTGGAACGGGATTACCGGTTACAGCAGCGGGTACAGAGAATACGCCACAGACTACAGTTACTACCGAAGCAACAACAGAAAAAACTACAAGCAGTACATCAACGCTTTACAAAGTAAAACTTACATTACCTGGTATCACAGCGGCAACAAGTGTAAAATCATTATCCGTCAAACAAAACGGGAAAGATTACACATATGACTACAAAGATTTAAAGACGGATGATAAAGGAGTCCTTTATCTAAAACTTCCGGCAAATGCCAAGGACCAGACAACATCAATTACAGTAAATGACGTTAGTTTTTCCGGTACCGTAAACGCGAATGATGACAATGCATTTGCAGCACCTCCGGCAAAGACAGAATCTGAAAAGGCAACAGATAAAGCTACCGAAAAGGCTACTGAGAAAACAACTGCAAGCCCTGAGACAGAAACAGCGAAGGGAACAGAGGCTGCTACAGAGCCAACTGAATCAACAGAAAAGAAGTCCCCGGAAACTGAGCCGGTAACGGATACGAAGGCTACAGAAGAAAGCAAAGCACCGGATACGGAAGCACCTGATACAGAGAGCCAGAAAGCAACTGAAACAACGGGTCAGACAGGCAGCAATAATAAGACACCGGGTGAATCAGAAACGACTGATACGAATGGATCGCATAAAGCATCGGCAATTGATAATATTAAGATTGATTATCCGAATGAGACGCTGACGAATGTTACAGCGGATATGAAGTACAGTGTTGATGGTGGTGTTAACTGGCTTACCTGTACAGTTGAAGGTCAGGGCATGAAGATCATGGATACGATGTTCGGGAAACCTGTTCTGATAAAAATGAGCACAGAGGCTACTGGAACAGAATTTAAAATTCCTGGTAAGCCTGATGCACCTAAAGTAACAGCTACAAATGCATCAGCTAAAGATATAAAAGATGGTACTTTAACAGTAACCAATCCGGGAACTGCAGAATATCAGTATCGTTTAAAAGATGGTACTTGGGGAAACATGACAGCTGGTAAGGTTACAGGTTTAGCAGCAGGTTCATACCAAGTTCGTGTAACAGCTACGAATGCAGCATTTGCAGGTAATATAGCAGAGACTACGGTAAGCGTAAACGCAAAAGCTGAATTATCCATAGCAAAACCAGTTTTTTCTGAAAAGTCTTATGGATACAAAGCTGCATCTTTAAATATTTCAGTTAAAAATACTGGAGATGCCGACGCGGTGGTAACAGACATAACGTTAAGCGGTGCTAGCAAAGATGCATTTGAAATTATTAATAAAAGTTCTGACTTGACAGTTCCGGCTAAAACAACTACAGGTAAGGTATTAGGCGCTGTACAGATTAAAACAGGTTTAGATACTGGTATATATAATGCATCAGTAGTTGTAGCTTATAATAATGGGCAGACAGCTACCACAGAAGTATCATTAACTGTAAATAAAATGAAAGTTACTCCATCAATTGATTCTGTTGAATCAAAGACATATGATAAGAGTAAAGATGCAAAAGGAAAACTGAAACTAACACCACCAAGCGGTTACAGTTTTGGAAATGACGAACCGACAGCAACAGGAAAATTTGTATTTGACAGTGCTGATGCCGGAACGAAAAAAGCAGTTAGTGTTTCTGATATTAAATTGGGTAGTGGATATGATAAGAACTATGTATTGAGTACAACTTCCATTAAGAATAAAACAACTTCTGCTAAGATCAGTAAAGCGAAAAACACCAAGAAGCCGGAAGACGTAAAAGTTTCTTCTTTTACCTACAATTCAATCACAATGAAGACGGCTTCCGGAGTTGAATATTCCATCGATGATGGTGACAACTGGACCAGCACAGGTTCCTTTAAGAGTTTGAAAGAAAAGACCTCTTATAAAATCTTAGCAAGATACAAAGAATCAACAAATTATGAAGCATCCAAATCTGTATCGGTAGAGCAAACTACGTTGCGTAACCCAATTATCAGCAATCCGCAGAATAATAAGGTTACAGGCGTACAGACCACAACCAGTTACAAGACAGGGTCTACTTTAACCTTTACAGCAACGGGAGCGGGATCAGAGATTAAATCTCCATCCCAATCACCATCGTTAGATGATGTTAGATATATTCCGGTAAGTTGGACTTCTTATGTGAACGGAACCTGGGATAATAATGCATCTTCCAACAGCGGCAGTTTTAAGTTGAATAGTTCCGGTAGTTATACGTTGTCAGTTTCTTTCCAAAAACAGAAATATGATGGAACAAATTGGGTAAATGAGACATCAACGAAGGATACGAAATCAGTTTCCTACAAAGTTGTAACTTCAACCACAACATCATCTACCAACAAGAATACAACCAATAAGACCGGAGTTAAGACCGGAGATGTAAATCCCATTATGCTGATGGTTATCTTACTGGTAGTATCTGGTGCAGTGATCGTGGTATTAGTTGTAAGAACCAGATCCAAACGCAGACAGCACAGAGAATAACTGTGATCATGCAAAAATAGCAGAATAACAAAGTAACAAAAATAAGATAAGAAAAGCTCTCACCGGCAGGTGGGAGCTTTTCTTATCTTATTTTCATAACAATCTAATAATGTATTTCAATATGGTTGTCACGGCAATAATCACAATATTCCTGAGGCGGCATTTCATCTGTAATAATATGGTCTACCTGACTCATAGGACAGTAGGTCATTAGAGAAAAGTGCCCGAATTTAGTATGATCCGCTAGTAGGAAATGAGTATGGCTGTTTTCTATAACCGCCTTTTTAACCGTATATTCTTCCCGGGTTGCATTAGTAAGGCCGTTTGCGATGGTAAGTCCGGTACAAGCCATAAATGCTTTCGTAATATTGTAGGTTTTTAAATAGTCAATTACTTCGTTACCCACAAATGACAGCGTTTCCCGTTTTAAAGTACCCGGAAGGGAAATCAGGGTCAGATTCGGATAAGGAATTGCTTTCAGGCAAACCTGAACACTGTTGGTGATGATGGTACATTCTTTGTGAGAAATATAATCAATCATATTAATACAGGTTGTGCCTGTGTCAATATAAATAATATCTCCGTCGTTGACAAATCCGGCAGCCATCTTGCAAATGGAATCTTTTTCAGCAGCGTATTTTGTATGACGTTCCTCAAACGGAATGACATCGCTGATTGGAGGAGCCTCTGCAACGGTAACGCCGCCGTAAACTTTCTTGATCGTCCCTTTTTTAACCAGGGTGTCGATATCTCTTCGTATGGTATTTTTAGATACCGCAAATTGCTCGCAGAGCGTATCCAGAGAAACTGATTTTTGTTCTAATATGTATTGTTCAATTGAGTCAATTCTTTTTGTGCGCATAGTCCATTCCCTCTCTTAAATGATGAGTATATTATAGTATATTTTGGGTAAGTTGAAAAGGTGTATTTTGTAATATTTTTAATTTTATGGAGGTGTATGCCAGAAAATACAAAGTGAATTTCATAAATCTGTGAATTATAGAGTGGAAGATTGTATCTTTTTGAAAAAATTATCAAGAAGACCATGATATAATCATGATGAAATTAAAATATAACCAAAAACAATTGACAATAATATCAAAACATGCTAGGATGAATGCATAAAAATGATCAATACATATCCAAAAACAAAAAAATATAATAAAAAGTTGTTTAACAATTATTAATTTATGCTTTGGCATAATGAGGAGGAGAAAAAATGCATTTAAACAGCAGTCAGAAAAGGCAGCGGGTGCTGATGATGGTATTTGGAGCATTTGCGATATTTTTTACGGGTTACCCACATATATGGTCCGTATATCAGCCTTATATCCGGGAGCTGACAGGATGGACTGAAGGACAGACGTCTATGTGTTTTTATCTGTCTATGTTAACGTTTGTATTTGGCAACATTTTTGGAGGGCATATTCAGGATAAATATAATCCGAAGATCGCAATTGCAGCAGGAGGCGGGATTTTTGCAGCAGGAATTTTGCTGTCAGCGTTTTTGATCATACCATCGCCGTTGCCAATGTATTTTACATATGGAGTGATGCAGGGATTCGGGCAGGGAATGATGTATACGACCATTCTTTCCACTGCGCAGAAGTGGTTTCCCGGAAAACTTGGATTTGCGTCAGGTGTTGTGGTTACGGCTAATGGGCTGTGCGGATTTTTTCTGGCTCCGGTCAGCAGGGTAATATTAGCAGATGGAGGACCGAAAACGGCATTTTTGGTAATTGGCTGTGTAATTGCCCTTTCCTGGGTTTTTGGTTGCATTTTTATTAAAAATCCAAGGCAGGCAGGTGTCAAAGAGGCAGACCATCCCGGATGGGCAGCGAATAGAACGCCAGCTTTGCCGGAACAAAAGCAATATACATCGAAAGAAATGATACGTACCAGAAAATTTTACTACTTGGTTGCAACGATGCTATTCGGACTGATTTCGTATTTTATGATTTCTCCGGTTGCTCAGGGGATTCAGACGGAGCGGGGAATTGCAGTGTCCATTGCAGTGTCGGCAGTCATGTTTGGTTCCGTTATGAATGCTTCCGCAAGGCTCTTCCTGCCCTCTATTGCAGATAAAATAGGGAGGGTGAAATGCGTAAAAGGAGTGCTTGTGGCCTCTGTTATGGCGATGGTTATGCTGGTAGTATCGAAATCCATGTTTACTTCCATCACCACCGTTGCGGTTGTGATGATGTATGGCTGCTACGGAGGTATCATGGGAAGCTTTCCATCCTTGACAAGTTCCATCTTCGGGCTTTCCCATTCCGGTGAAAACTATGGATTTGTTATGTCGGGAATTGTAATTGCCACCCTTTTAGCACCGTTTGTGGCAAACTTAATTACAGCCACTGGCTTTGATACAAATATGGGCTTTGTAGTTGGTATCATTTGTGCAGCGCTTTCCGTTGTCTTTATTCTTCTCATAGAAAGGGAACTGTCCGATAAAAGATCAGGAATAAATTTGGAAGATCGGAAGGAAAAGAAACCTGCTGGAATCATTACGGCAAAAGAATTGTAATTGCATTTTATGTGATCACATTTAAATAGAAAAAGGAGGAATCAACCATGGCATTAGTAAAAATGAAAGATCTGTTAGAAAGAGCGAAGGCAGAAAAAACGGGATGCGGTGCATTCAGTGTAGGGAACATGGAAATGGTAAAAGGCGCCGTAAGGGCGGCGCAAGAGACAAATACTCCGATTATACTTCAGATTGCTGAAGTGAGGTTAAAACATTCGCCTCTGGAATTGATGGGACCAATGATGGTGCAGGCGGCGAAAGAGGCGAAAGTGGATATAGCAGTGCATCTGGATCATGGCCTTACCATGGAGACGGTGAAAAAGGCATTGGAACTGGGATTTACCTCAGTGATGTTTGACGGATCAACCAGCCCGTTTGAAGAAAACATAGCCAGGACAAAAGAAGTAGTAGAATTGGCTAAAAATTATGGGGCTACCGTAGAAGCGGAACTGGGACTGGTTGGCGGGAGTGAAGATGGAAGCTGCGACCATGGAATCCGCTGTACAGACCCGGAAGATGCTAAGGTTTTTTGTGAAAAAACAGGCGTGGATGCACTGGCGGTAGCTATTGGGAATGCCCATGGCAATTATCCGGTAGCACCGACGCTGGCATTTGATGTACTGGAGAAAATTCATCACAACACAAGTGTACCCCTGGTACTTCATGGAGGAAGCGGAATTACGGATGAGGATTTCCAAAGGGCAATATCTCTGGGAATCTGCAAAGTAAATATAGCGACGGCTAGTTTTAACAGTCTCATGGAAAAAGTGGAGGCGTATATGAACACAGAAGGAAAACATAACTATTTTGATTTAAATACGGCTATGGAAGCCGGTGTATATGAAAATGTAAAACGGCATATAGAGGTATTTGAGACGATATATAAAAACGGTTGATATATGCATAGGTTTTGGAAAGGCTGCCTGTTTTTAGTGCTTACGGGATAAGAGTTATGAACCGCTTATGCCCTGATTAAAAGGATTATCATGAATCTTCACTTGTTTACCTTCCCGATATTCGATATAATGAAAAAACAAGTGGGAGGCAGGAATGTTATTTCAACCTCTCTTTTCTGTATATAAAATTGGTTTGACGGGGTAAAGTGTATGAGGAAAACAGGGCTGCTCCTTATGGGAGTATTGTGTATGGTGCTTTTGTCGGGATGCAGTAAACGGCAGGAGACGGTTACGAGAAGTGATCAGTATGTAATCGGAGTAGTTACAAAATCCAGAGACAGCGAGTACTGGATGTCGGTCTGTTCCGGTATGGAAAAAGCTGCCGATGAAGAAGGAGTCTCCGTATTAATAGTTTCGCCGGATACAGAAACCGATGTTCTGCTCCAGAAAAAAATGATTCAGGATCTACTGGATAAAAAGGTGGATGCACTGGCTGTATCACCCATAGATTCCTACAGCAATGCTGACTACATAAATGAGGCGAAGGAAATGGGGATACCGGTATTTTCATATGATACCCAGATTGCGGATGCCAACGTGCCTTATATTGGGATTGACAATGAGAAGGCAGGAAGGGAACTGGCAGAGTACCTGGCAGGACAATTGGACGGTAAAGGAAAAGTGGGGATTATTTCCGGGGATTTGAAGCAGACGGCACATGCCAGCAGAATGAATGGATTTAAGGACTATTTAGAAAAAAACACGGAGATAGAGGTGGCTTTTGCCGAGAGCGGATACAGTAACCTTCAGATGTCTGAACGGGAGATAAGCAGGCTTATGAAAGATAATCCTGATATTTCCGGTATATTTGCCACCAGTGCAGTGACTGCCCTTGGCATTATGGAGTATATGAAAGGAAGCCCTGTTACGATCGTTACGGTGGATGCTCAGGAAGATGCTATTGATGCAGTGAAAAACGGCGGAATAGCAGCACTGGCTTCTCAGTCCGGTTATGAGATCGGGGAGGAGACTGTTCGTTATATTGTCAATTATAAAAATGGAATTGACCAGGAGGACCAGAAAATTCTTCCGGTTGAAGTAATTACATATGAAAATGTGGAAGATTATGAAAAAGTAAAAGAAACTTTATCATAAAATACCCAAACCTAAAAATAAGACACAAAAATATAGAAATATTACAACTTGATAATGATGAGATTATGAAATTGGTAAAATATTTGAATACATAAAATATAACCCATAAAAAGAACCTACTAATCTAAAAAATCCCTTACTGGGAAAGCTTTTGAAATCAGGTAGAATTAAGATATCAGATGGAAAAAGAAAGGCGGTAAGGAAATGTTATTTACGGTATTTAGTTTTTTACTTTGTATGGTTTTAGTGGGGATTTACGTTGTAAGACAAACGAGAAAGTCAAGCCTGGATACCCAGGACGGTTACTTTTTGGCAGGCAGATCGCTCACTGCTCCGGTTATTGCAAGTTCAATTATTCTGACGAACCTGTCTACCGAGCAGCTAATCGGGCAAAGCGGCCAGGCATATGCGGCGAATATGGGGCCAATGGCATGGGAAGCAACTTCCTGTATCGCAACTATTTTTCTGGCAGCGCTCTTTCTTCCCCGATATTTAAAGGCGGGAATTACAACGATACCGGAGTTCCTGGAAAAAAGGTATGACGGTAGAGTAAAAAGAATTGTATCGGTTTTGTTTCTGCTGGGGTATTTGTTTTGTTATCTGCCGACCGTATTGTATTCCGGTGCACTGGTGTTTAACCAGATTTTTGGAATAGACAAAATGCTTGGGAGTTCCCAGTTTATGGGCGTGGTAGTTACGGCTACGGCACTTGGATTCATCGGCGCTGCTTATGCGGTAATCGGCGGACTGAAGGCTTCGGCATCCGCAGACAGCATCTTTGGAATCGGGTTAATTATCGGGGGCTTTATGATTCCACTGCTGGGGCTGGCTTCTCTTGGAGGAGGAAATCCGCTGGTTGGAATCCAGCATTTAATAGAGCTGATTCCTGCTGAAAAATTTAATGCAATTAATCCGGCAAATGCACAGGCGCCTATGGTACCATGGCCGCTGCTATTCACAGGGATGATGTTTAATAACCTGTTTTACTGGTGCACCAATCAGTCCATCATCCAGAGGGCACTTGCTGCCAAAAATTTAAAAGAAGCACAGAAAGGGGCACTGCTGGCTGGGGCATTCAAGCTGCTTACACCACTTTTTATCACTTTCTGCGGCATTATAGCATATGGAAAATTTGGAACATCACTTGCCAATCCGGATCTTGCTTATCCGATGCTGGTACTGGATGTACTGCCAAAAGCTTTACTGGGATTCTTCGCAGCAGTATTATTTGGGGCAATCTTAAGCTCTTTTAATGGCGCTTTAAACGGGTCCATTGCCATGTACACACTGGATATACATAAACCATTATTCAATCCTAAAGCAACGGATAAAGACCTGGTGAAAATTGGAAGGCGGTTTGGCTTCGCGCTGGCTGCATTGTCTATTGTTGTAGCTCCGCTGGTAAGCTTTGCACCTACAGGATTGTATGATTTCCTTCAGTCTTGTTTCGGATTTTATAACATGCCCATACTGGCAGCGGTAATTGTAGGGATTTTCTCAAAAAAGGTACCGGCATCGGCGCCCAAAATAGTTTTGATATCGCACGTTATTTTATATAGTATTTCAAAGTTTTTACCATTGAATGTCCATTATTTATATATCTTAAGCGTTTTGTTCATCATTGATGTAGTGGTATTGCTGTTTATTGGAAAGATTCATCCAAGAAAAACGGATTTTGTCCTGGAGGATGTAAAAGCGGTAGATTTAACGCCCTGGAAGCATTTGAAACTTGCATCTGTATTCTGTGTGGCGGGCCTTGTAGTATTATATTTCATCTTCTCCCCTCTGGGACTTGGAAAATAGTGAAAAATAATAAAAAAGTGAGGTATTCATCCATGAAGAAGGTTAAAGTTGGAATTGCAGGTTTAGGCAGATTAGGAAAGGTGCATGCGGGGAATCTGGCATTTAAGATTCCGAATGCAGAATTAACTGCGGCATGTTCCATTATGCCAGCAGAACTTACCTATGCCCAGGAAGTGCTGGGAGTGAAAGAAGTATACAACGATTACCGGGAAATGCTGGCTAAGGCTGATATCGATGCAGTTGCTATCATAACAACCAGCGGGGAACACTGCTGGCAGATAGAAGCCGCATTGGATGCAGGTAAACATGTATTTTCAGATAAGCCTCTGGGAGTAAATGTAGAAGAGTGTAAGCTTGCAGAAAAAGCCGTGGAACGCCATCCGGAGCTTGTGTTTTTCCTTGGTTTCATGAGAAGATTTGATCCTTCCTATGCTTATGCGAAGAAAAAAATAGAAGACGGCGCAATCGGGACTCCTTATATGGTAAAGGCAACTGGAATCGATCCGGAAGCTATGGTAGATGGAGCTATTAAATTTGCGGCAACCAGCGGCGGTATTTTTATCGATATGGCAATTCACGATATTGACCTGATGCGCTGGTTCCTTGGTTCCGATCCGGTAGAAGTTTATGCCACAGGTTCTACGTTCCGCCATCCGGAGTTCAAAGCAGCAGGTGATGACGAAACAGGTGTGGCAATGTATAAATGTGAAAATGGTGCCGTTGGTTTTGTACATGTGGGGCGTACCGCTCCTCACGGGTATCATGTGGAAACGGAAATTGTGGGGACGGAAGGATCCATCCGCGTAAGTCCGGTTCCTGCAAAGAATCTGTGTATGATTTATAATAACCAGGGTGTGGTTCAGGAGTGTGTTAGCGGTTTCCCGGAAAGATTTGCAGAATCCTATCGCCTTGAAATGGAAGAATTTATCAACTGTGTACAAGACAATACCAAACCGGAAGTTACTGTTTATGACGGAACAAAATCCACACAGATTGGATTTGCCACAACGGAAGCTTACCGTCAGGGCGGTATTGTAAAAATAGAATATTAAATAAGCTCTGTAAAAGCCCTGGCCCACTGGAGAACGTACGCTCCGGGACGGGGCTTTGAGAATTTTCGAAATAGAAGCCGATAAAGGCGCAGCTGTCTTGACTCTTTCGCCAAGAGTTCTTATAATACAATTAACATGACGGAGCCTGATTGATAATTATTTACGGGAAAAGGGGTATCTATGATTCACAGTATACGCAGCAAAATCCTGCTGGCAATAGTTGGTATCACCCTGGTTACGGCGCTGTCCATCACCATCGCCTTTTACTTCAAATCTTCAGAAATGGTGGAAGACAACTATGGGAAAAACCTGTATGGGCGCATGGAACAATTGGGGAAGGTCTTTGATGATTCGCTAAAAGAAATCTATTATATTACGGTACAGGCTTCCTGCGACGAGGAAATAAAAGAGCAGATTCAGGAATATCAAAGGACAGGAGGGGATCTGATCCTGGAGGATATTGCTTCTGCGCTTAAGACCTATAAACGGCGCTACAGTGATATTGGGTCTGTCTATTTAGTGCTGCCAAAGGATGGGATTATTGTTACATCCCAGGATTATCCTGTCTATGAAAAACAGCTTGCCAGGACAAAGGCGGATGCCATTGCAGAGGCGGCAAATTCCGGCAGTATGCCTGTAATACTACAGGATCCGCTGCGTTCGTCATCTGATTTTTTATCTTATGTGGATATGATAGAGACTGATGGCGGCGAGATTCTGGGTTACATTATGGTAAATGTAGAAGAGCGGACAATATTCTACAAATATCTGGATGGGCTCTATGACCAGAAAACAACCCTTGCCATGATTTTAAATAATAAGGGTGAAATTGTATCTTCACAAAATGCAGATATTATGGGAACTGTTTACCAGAACAATGATTTTGACGCACTATACAAGAAAGGATTTGCCAACAGCGCCGATAAAAGTAAGCTGGGGGTCTTTTATAAAGGGACGTTCAGCGGCTATCAGTTCTTCATGGTAGTGGCAAGAAGTGAGATCCTGAAAGACCTGAATCAGCTGAAATACTTTCTGGCTGTGTTTTTAGCCATATTTGTACTGGCAGCGGTATTTATTGCCTATTTTATCACAAAAGCCATGTATAAGCCGCTTAAATGCCTTACAGAGACCATGAAGGAAGTCAGCGGCGGAGAGCTGGATAAAAGAGTTGAAATCAATACAAATGATGAAATCGGTGAGTTATCCGGCAATTTTAACAGCATGCTGGATCATATCAATGAATTGATCGGACAGCTGGTAAAGGAAGAAATGCTGAAGAAGGATGCGGAACTGGAAGCGCTGCAATATCAGATTACACCCCATTTTATGTATAATACACTTAATTCCATCAAGTATGCAGCTCTCCTGAAGGGAGAAAAAGAGCTGGGCGGGATGCTCTCTGATTTTATTGAACTGCTGCAGGCGAGCATTAATAAAAAAGGGACATTTATTACGGTTGCAGATGAACTGCATATCCTGGAAAATTATATTCGTCTCCAGGAATTCCGCTATGAAGGAAAATTTGCTGTGGATATTGATATTAAGCAGGAGGCAAACGGCTGCTTCGTGCCAAGGCTGTTACTGCAGCCTATCGTGGAAAATGCCCTCCTGCACGGCCTGGATATGAAAAATCCGGACAGCAGAATTATAATACGTGCAGGCGTAGAAGACGGACGGCTCTGTCTGGAAGTAGAGGATAACGGCAGAGGCATGACACCGGAGCAGATTGAAAGCCTGCTGACACAAAAGGCAAGGAAAACAAGCGGGTTAAGCAGTATCGGCGTGGCGAATGTGAGGGATCGGCTGGAACTGTACTATGGGGAAAAAGGCGGGATTTCTTACGAAAGCAGCAGGCATGGGACGAAAGCGTGCCTGTTTCTGCCGGCATACAGAGAGGTTGATGAATTCTCTGTATAATCAATTATGTGGGAATCAGGACTGATAAAAACGCATAGCGGCAAAAGGAGTGGTGTGGGATGTTTCGTACAATAATTGTAGATGATGATTTTTTAGTCAGGACATATTTAAAACAGCTGGACGCCTGGAAACGGGCAGGCTATGAGATCATAGGGGACGTAAGGGATGGAGAAGAAGCGCTCCGGCTGGTCGAGGAGACTTTGCCGGATGTGGTGGTAACGGATATTTCCATGCCGCTTATGGACGGAATAGAACTGATCAGGAGAATCCGGGAAAAATACCGGGAAATATATATCGTTGTGCTGAGCTGCCACGATGATTTTAATTATGTAAAGGAAGCGATGAAGCTTGGGGCTAATGAATATGTATTGAAAAATTCCCTGGATGAAGATTCCCTGTATGAACTTTTAGAAAATGCCAGCCATCAGATGAAGCACACGCAGGTTAGGCTGGATGAACAGGAACGGACCAGAAAGCTGATTAAAATGGGCAGCCATTCTCTGAAGTATCATTTTTTTAACCAGTTATTGTCAGGGACGATGACATTGGATGAAAGAGAGAAAAAGAGGCAGGAGGCAGGAATCAGCGGAAAGTTTATCAACAGTGCGGTAATTAATATGTTCATCCCGGACTGGGCGGTGGTAAAGGCACAGCTGACACCTCTGGAGGCGGATCAGTACAGCCAGATGTTTTTACATACGCTGACTGAACAGCTGGAACTGCTTCTGGGAACAGAGAGTGCATATGTGGAAGAGATCTATTTGGGAGAAGGGATTTTCTGCTGCTTTTTGGACTTATCTGCAATGTGCAGAAGCAGCCTGATGAAACAGAAGCTGACCAGTGTGGCATCTGCCTGTTTTAAATGCTGTAAGCAGGAACCGTACAGATATGCGGTAGGGGTGAGCAATATCTGTATTGGAGAAGATGGAATCCGACAGGCATATCAGCAGGCAAGGGAAATGATCAAGCTTAAATTTTATGAAGATAATGACATACTGTATTTTGACGGGTCAAAAACCATAGCAAGGCAAGTGCCGGCGGAGGCAGAAAAACTTCTGGAAGATATGCCGGGGATCATTGCCGGAAAGAAACAAGATGAACTTTTGGATGCCTTTGATAAGATAATATCGGCATGCCATAAAAACTGTGCCGACAGCAAAGCCGTAGTGCACTGGCTGAAACGCCTGGATGCTAAGGTAAAAATAGAAAGAACGGCGGATGACTATGCAGCGATTATTAAAATCGAAGATCTGGGCAGGATCTGTGAAGATTATTCCAGGCGTTTGTTCTCAGAGCGGCAAAAAGAAATTCCACGAAATGTCAGTTCTGTAATTAAGCAGGCATTAGAGTATATACACAGCCATTACCGCCGTCAGATCGGACTGGGTGATGTTGCGGATGCTGTGGGGGTGAATCATGCCTACCTCAGTTATCTCTTTAAACAGGAAATGGGGATTGGATTTTCCAACTATCTTCTGGATTGCCGTATGGAGTGTGCAAGGGAATTACTGCGTGATACAGGATCCAAGATTAAAGATGTAGCGGAACAATCGGGGTTTAATGATTACCATTATTTTTCCAAGGCTTTTAAGAAGCTAAATGCCTGCAGCCCTGCAGATTACAGGAAGAATAGCATTTAAAAGGACTGATCCTATTTATACCAGAGCGTGTTTGGAGAATGCTTTCATACACGCTCCCTGGCTAAATCGGATATTATTTTTTGAAACTCGCTGTTATCACGAAGAAAATTGTATTCTTGGCTATTTTCCAGCTCATAAAATAATGCTGGGACAAGCGCCTTTTTCATATCAATGGGTATCTGAGAGATTCGATAAAAAAGAGGCAGTCTGCTTAAGTTCCAGTCTGTATGAAGAGCATCTGTGATTTTTTTTAATTGCAGGATACTCTTCTTGACATCCTGTTCGAATAGTGCGATTTGCAACTCCGGTACGTATGCCCCGTAATCCCACAGACCAAATAAAGAAACCATAATTTCGGCAATTTGAGCAATTTGCGCTGCTATATCTTTGTTTCCGGTTGTCAATTCAATATTTATCAGTTTTTGCATAAGGGGTTGAATGTTGCATAATGTGGTCAGCAGCTTCTGTTCGATCAGCGCCGCAGCCTCAACGAATTGTTCCTGATGCAGTAATAAGTCGACTTGTAAAACCGATTTATCTATAGTATTTTCGGGGATTGTCTCTAAAAGCTGCTGTGCCTGATCATAAAGAGAATTTTTGATATACTTTTTTGCAAGCATATAGGTGGCTGAATTTTTAATAACTATGTCCTTGCCAGATGCTGCCTGGTTATACCATAAAATGATTTGCCGCTCATACGCTTCCTTTGAGTCAATTTCTGAAGGATTTAATGTCAGGCAGTTATCCATTACAGTTGCAACTGCATAAATTAAGCCTTCACACCCGGGATATTCATGAGTCTTTTCCAGAGCAGCATGAAAAGCTGTATCCAATCCCTTTTCTTGCATTATTTCAACAAGTTCCGCTCCGAATGTGCTGATTTCCTGTTCGGTAAGGTTTTCTTTGAAAAGAAAAAGTGTGTTCAAGTCTATTTTTAAAAGTCTGGCAAGTACCGGAAGCAGCAAAATATCCGGATAAGAATTTCCACGCTCCCATTTATTAACCGCCGGAGTAGTAACACCCAGATAACTCGCAACTTGTTCTTGTGTCAATTCCATTTCTTTTCTTCTTTTTCTTATAATTTCATTCATTTTCATAACAATCAGTTCCTCCTTTTCCTGCTTTTATTATAACGAAATTATTGTGTTGTTACTATTGAGTAGTATTTTAATTTTAAGTATATTTTCTTAACCATAAGTTAATTGTAAAGATGTGCAATCTTGCTGTCAATGCATTAATTGTGATTATACCCAAACAGATCTGAATGTAAGATTTCAAGGTGTTTGCTGCGTTAGTTGTCCGATGCCCTTAGAAATGTTCATTCTAGTGTTGCCATATATTTTCTTATGGACAAGCACTTAAAAGCAGGCTGTTTTTTTCATCAAAAAGTTATTAAAAAAATGTTTGACAGGATCAGTAATCTGATGTATTATGATATTAATAAAATGATAATAACAAATAGATAATATTAAAGAGGCGCCAAAGAAAGTTTACTTAAAAGAGCAGAAAAGAATAGTGTACGTAAAAACATGACAAAGGATAATTTATGTAAAAAATATAGCAAAAAATAATGTACGTAAAAAATATTGCAAGGAATAATACTACAGCGAATGCTTTGTAATGTTCTATTAAATGCATTATATTTGGGTTTAGCTAAGGAAATTACGCTTTGTAGATGGAGGTAGTGTACGGAAAGATGGGGGTGGGAAACTGATATGGACTCCGTCAGCTTGCCGCAGAACTGGTATTTTCTAACCTTTGCGGAGCGCTTTTTGGCGGCACGCGGGCATTCGCTCCGAAATCCTG
>UQCR01000049.1 GCA_900539655.1 uncultured Robinsoniella sp. | reverse complement strand
ACCCCAGGGTTCCACCACGCTGAGAAAACCAGCTTTGTATCAACGAATGCTATCTTTCTGTACACTACCTCCATCTACAAAGCGTAATTAATCAGCAAAACCCCAATATAATGCATTTAATAGAACATTACAAAACGTTCGCTGTAGTACGAGAGCGTGTTTTTAAAAAAAACATTTCAATCCCTATTGACAATACGTGTATGATTGTATACAATGATACAAAATAAACCTTTAGGAGAGATTGAATCATGGATAATCGACGCGTTAAAATGGATTCCCACACAAACTTGCTGCAGTTAGAAGAGCATATGTATCATTTAGTTGACGTAGAAACGCCAAATGTATTCCGCAACCTGTTTCCTTATGATGAAGTGCCGAAGATTGCCTTCAATGACCGTATTGTGCCACACCATATGCCGGAAGAGATCTGGATTACAGATACTACGTTTCGTGATGGGCAGCAGTCCCGCGCACCCTATACCACAGAACAGATTGTGACTTTATTCGATTATTTTCATAAACTGGGCGGACCAAACGGTAAGATTCGTCAATCCGAGTTTTTCTTATACAGTAAAAAAGACAGGGACGCTGTCTATAAATGTATGGAAAGAGGTTATAAATTTCCGGAAGTCACCAGCTGGATCCGTGCAAGTAAAAAAGACTTTGAGTTAGTCAAAGATCTGGGGATGAAGGAAACCGGTATTCTGGTCAGCTGTTCTGATTACCACATTTTCTATAAGATGAAAATGTCAAGAAAACAGGCTATGGAACACTACTTAAGTGTTATTAAGGAATGTCTGGAAACCGGTGTCAGCCCAAGATGCCATCTGGAGGATATCACCCGTGCCGACATTTATGGTTATGTAATTCCATTCTGTCTGGAATTAATGAAACTGATGGAAGAGTATCAGATTCCAATTAAAGTACGCTGCTGTGATACCATGGGTTATGGCGTAAACTATGCCGGTGCTGTAATTCCAAGGTCTGTACAGGGAATTATCTATGGAATTATGACGCATGCAGGAGTGCCTTCCGAATTAATTGAATGGCATGGACACAATGATTTTTACAAAGCGGTGAGCAACTCCACAACTGCATGGCTTTACGGTGCTGCAGGCGTAAACTGTTCCCTGTTTGGAATCGGGGAACGTACCGGAAATACACCAATCGAAGCCATGGTATTTGAGTATGCCCAGCTTCGGGGAACTCTGGACGGTATGGATACCACTGTCATTACAGAAATGGCTGATTACTACCAGAGAGAGATAGGCTATCATATCCCTTCCAGGACACCGTTTGTAGGACAGAATTTTAACGTGACAAGAGCCGGAATACATGCTGACGGACTGTTAAAAAATGAAGAGATCTATAATATCTTTGACACGGAGAAATTCTTAAACCGTCCGGTACTGGTTGCTGTTTCCAATACGTCAGGGCTGGCGGGAATTGCACACTGGATTAATACATATTATCGTTTGCCGGAGGAAAAGCGTCTGTCGAAGGATACTCCACTTGTGGAAATGGTTAAAACCTGGGTGGATGAAGAGTACGAAGATGGCCGTGTGACAGTTATTACTGATAATGAACTGATAAAAGTGATTGATGACTGTTGCAAAAAATTGAATTTTGTTTTAGTATAGTAGGCAGGGCAGGAGGAAACATTTTGAGTAATCATGAAATGCTTAAAGAAGTAAATGATAAATATTCGCTTCGTGGAAGAGTGTTCCACACCATACGGGAAGATATCTTAAATGGCAGATACCGTCAGGAAGAAGAACTGCGGGAAACAGCCATCGGTGCTGAGCTGGGCGTAAGCCGCACTCCGGTGAGGGAAGCCCTAAGGCAGCTGGAACTGGAAGGGCTGGTAAAGATTGTTCCTAACAAAGGTGCCTATGTGACCGGAATTACTCCCGCAGACGTGAAGGATATTTATATGATCCGTGCAAGGCTGGAAGGGCTGTGTGCCAGAATGGCGGCAGAGTCCATTACTCCAAAAGAGCTGGAGCACCTGGAAGAAATCATAATGCTGGCAGAGTTCCACGAGAAACAAAAGCATTATGAACAATTATTTTCGTTAGACAGCAAGTTTCATGAAACTTTATATGAAGCCTGCCAAAGTAAGATGCTGGAACATTTGTTGTCGGATTTCCACCATTATGTACAAAGGGCCCGCAAGCTGGCGCTGAAGCATCAGGAGAGGGCAGAGAAGTCTACTTATGAACACAGGCAGATACTGGAAGCAATCCGTGAGCGGAATCCGGATAAAGCAGATGAACTGGCGACACTGCATATTATGAATACGATTCATAATATGAATCATTACAAGATAGAAAACATTTTAGATGAAAATGGAGGACAAGCATGAGCAAAATTCAGATGAAGACACCGTTGGTAGAGATGGATGGAGATGAAATGACAAGGATTCTTTGGCAGATGATCAAAGATGAGTTACTGAATCCGTTTATTGAACTCAATACTGAATATTATGATTTGGGACTGGAACACCGCAATGAAACAGATGACAAGGTGACGTTTGACAGTGCATATGCAACCAAGAAATACGGTGTTGCAGTGAAATGTGCTACCATTACGCCAAATGCTGCCAGAATGCCGGAATACAATTTAAAAGAAATGTGGAAGAGCCCGAATGGAACCATCCGTGCGATCTTAGACGGAACGGTATTTCGTACCCCGATTATCGTAAAAGGAATTGAACCATGCGTGAAGAATTGGAAAAAGCCCATCACAATTGCCAGACATGCTTACGGAGACGTATATAAAGCAACGGAAATGAAGATTCCGGCAGCAGGTAAGGCTGAGCTTGTCTATACCGATCAGGACGGCAAAGAATCCAGAGAGCTGATTCATGATTTTACAGGGGCAGGCATCCTCCAGGGCATGCATAATGTAAATGATTCCATTGAAAGCTTTGCTAAGAGCTGCTTTAATTATGCCCTTGATACAAAGCAGGATCTCTGGTTTGCTACGAAAGATACTATTTCAAAGAAGTATGACCATACATTTAAAGATATCTTCCAGGAAATTTTTGATGCAGATTATGCGAAAAAGTTTGAAGAAGCAGGCATTACCTATTTCTACACACTGATTGATGATGCGGTTGCCCGTGTTATGAAATCCGAAGGCGGTTACATCTGGGCTTGTAAAAATTATGACGGAGACGTAATGAGCGACATGGTTTCTTCTGCTTTTGGATCACTTGCAATGATGACATCCGTATTAGTATCTCCGGAAGGCTTCTTTGAATATGAAGCAGCTCATGGTACCGTACAGAGACATTATTACAAACACTTAAAAGGGGAAGAGACATCCACAAATTCCGTTGCAACTATTTTTGCATGGAGCGGTGCACTTCGTAAACGAGGTGAACTGGATGGAAATAAAGAATTAATGGAGTTTGCCGACAAACTGGAAAAAGCTACGGTAAAGACCATTGAAGACGGCAAGATGACAAAGGATCTGGCGCTGATTACAAGTACGCCAAACCCTGTTGTTTTAAACAGCGGGGACTTCATTAAGGCTGTACGCGTTGAACTGGAACAAATGTAAAATTTATTGCACGAAATCGGATTAATATTTAATTCGCTGACTGTACACCCGCTCAGGCGGGCTGTGACCGTGCAGGCATTGGAAAGGCATATCAGAATTGATGAATTTTGATATGCCTTTTTTGGAGGTGAAATATGGCGGTTTACAAAGAAATTACCTGTGCATCTGCCTGTAATAAATTAAAAAGGAAGATTCCCTATGGCTGGGATTTAAATATCTATAGAGGATGTGAACATGCGTGCAAATATTGTTACGCAATATATTCCAATCAATATCTGGGTTCGGGGGATTATTTTGAAGATATCTATGTGAAAACGAATGTTGCCGCACAGTTGGAAAAGGAACTGAGTTCCCCGAATTGGAAGAGGGAAGTGGTAAATATCGGAGGGGTAACTGACAGTTACCAGCCGGCAGAAAGTGTTTACCGGCAGATGCCGGATATCCTGAAGTTATTGATCCGGTACAAGACCCCCTGTATTATTTCTACAAAATCAGATCTGATTTTGCGGGATTATGACTTGATTGCAGAACTGGCTCAGATCACATATGTAAATGTTGCGGCAACCATAACCTGTATGGATGAAGGAATCCGTAAAAAAATAGAACCAAACGGGGCAGAATCCCTGAAACGATTTCGGATGCTAAAGGAATTTTCCAAAACCAATGCATCTACAGGACTTCATTTCATGCCGATTATCCCCTATCTCACAGATGGACGTCAAAATGTGGATGAGCTTTATCAGATGGCAAAAGAGAGCCGGGTGGGTTATGTCCTGCCGGGCACGCTGTATCTTCGTGGAAAGACACGAAACGTATTTTTTGACTTTATCTCAAGTGAATATCCGGATTTGTATGAGCCGCTGCAGACGCTGTATCAAACGGGAGGAGCACCGAAGGAATATAAAAACCAGCTCTATCAGATGGTAAATGAGCTAAAAGAAAAATATGGATTGTCGGGCAGTTATTCTAAATTAATGAAAGAGAAACTGAACCAGCCCCAGTATACGCAGATGTCATTGTTTGATCTGTAGTTGTTTTTTAGATGATAATTATAAAATCCCCATATCATGAGTTCCCTGTGGTAACTAGTACACCATTGCACAAATAACTATGAATATAGACACCTGACGCAGATATCAGGCACTCTATTCACAGTTATTTACGCAATGCTGTACTAGACAGAGGATGATATGGGGATTTCTTATTTATTATAGTGCTCCATCGGAACAGCGATGCTTTTATTCAGCCAGTTCCGCCCAGGTCTCGTAGAGGGTTTCCAGCTCTTCCAGGATAGCAGCCTTTTCTGTGTTTAAGGACAAGCATTTTTCCACATCCGTGTAAACTTCTTCCTTTGTAAGCAAGTTATCAATTTCTCCGTCCCTGGTCTCCAGCTGGTGGATACGGTCTTCGGTCTTTTTTAAGTCATTCTGGCGTTTGCGGATTCGTGCCTGTTCTTCTTTTTGCTGTTTCCAGTCCAGTTTTGTCTGATTGTCTTCTTCAGGTGCGCCTTCTGCGTCAGCGGTGGAAGAAGCGGCATAAATTTGGGTAAGCTCGTCTTTTTTCTCCAGATAATAGTCGTAGTTTCCAATATAATTCACCAGGGTATTGCCGGTGAGGTCCATAATACGGGTTGCCGTCTGGTTGATAAAATAACGGTCATGGGATACATACAGAACCGTTCCGGTATATTGATTCAACGCATTTTCTAAAATTTCTTTTGATACAATATCCAGATGGTTGGTAGGCTCATCCAGGATAATAAAATTGGCTTTAGAGAGCATTAGTTTGGCAAGGGAGACACGTCCCCGCTCACCGCCGCTTAAATCCTTGATCCGTTTGAATACATCATCTCCGGTGAAGAGGAATGCAGCAAGGATATTGCGGATTTCCGTATTGGTAAGATTGGGATAGGCATCGGAGAGTTCTTCGAATAAAGTTTTCTCCATGTGCAATACATGATGCTCCTGATCATAATACCCGATGTGCACTTTACTGCCCAGGGTGAATTTTCCTGCATCCGCCTGGATTACGCCGTTGATGATTTTTAAAATGGTTGTTTTCCCCGTGCCGTTGTTGCCGATAATGGCAACCTTTTCACCCCGTTTGATTTCAAAATCCAGATCCCGAAAGAGGGTATTGCCGTCAAAGGATTTTTTCAATCCCTCCACGGTTAGTACATCATTGCCGCTTAAAATTTTTGGCTCCAGCTTTATGTGGATCTCAGAAGTTTCCGTTACCGGTTTGTCCAGGACTTCAATCTTATCCAGCATTTTTTCACGGCTTTCCGCACGGCGGATGGACTTTTCACGGTTAAAGGATTTCAGTTTGGTGATGACTTCCTGCTGATGCTTGATTTCCTGCTGCTGGTTGAGGTATGCCTTTAACTTCGCATCCCGGATCATCGCCCGTTTCTGGGCATAGTCTGTATAATTTCCAAGGAAAGTGGTAACCTCACCATTGTCAATTTCCACTACTTTCGTCACAACGCGGTTTAAGAAATAGCGGTCATGTGCAACGATGATAACGGCTCCGTTATAATTTAACAGGTATGTTTCCAGCCATGCGATGGAATTCATATCCAGGTGGTTGGTAGGCTCATCCAGAAGAATAATGTCCGGGTTCGAGAGGAGCAGCTTACCCAGAGCCACACGGGTTTTCTGGCCTCCGGAAAGGGTATTGATGGGCTTGTCAAATTCATCTTCGGTAAAGCCAAGACCCTTTAGGACCCCTACAAGTTCACTTTTGTAGGCATAACCGTTTTTGTGTTCAAATTCCATGGTAAGGCGATTATAAGTTTCCAGGATTTCCGTCAGCCTGGCGCCTTCCAGTGTCTTCATTTCCTGCTCTATAGTTCGAATTCGCTGTTCCAGTTCTATAACATCCCGTTTCACTTCCAATAATTCTGTATAAATTGTATTTTCATTTGTAACAGACTGGTGCTGTGCCAGGTATCCGATGGATTTCCCCCTGGTAATGATCACTTCACCCGAATCCGCCGGCATTTCCTGCATAATGATTTTCAGGAGAGTTGATTTCCCGGCTCCGTTAATTCCCACGATTGCTGTTTTTTCACGTTCTTCTATATGGAAGGAAGCATTTTTAATTATTTCGCTTGTCCCAAATGCTTTGCTTATGTTCTGACATGCAAGTATCATAAGTAATTCACCTAATCTTTCTAGAATGAATTTTCAAATACATTCTAATATTTATCAGAAACTATTATAATAGATAATCCGGTTTTTGCAAATAGATTTCTTCAAAAATACTGGACTTTATGCATGATTTGCGATAATATAGGGATATTGTTACGTTTATGGAGATACAAGAGGAGGAAATTGGTAATGAAGAAAGTAGTAAAATTTGGCGGCAGTTCATTAGCAAACGCAGAGCAATTTCAAAAGGTAGCCGACATTATCCGTGCAGATGAATCTAGAAGATATGTAATTCCATCCGCACCGGGCAAGCGCTTTTCAAGTGATATAAAAGTCACGGATATGCTTTATGAATGCTATGATATCGCAGAATCAGGCAAGAAATTCACCGCAAAATTGGATAAAATAAAAGAACGCTATAACGAAATTATAAAAGGGCTTGGACTGGAGCTTTCATTGGATGACGAATTCCAGGTAATTCACGAAAATTTTGAGAATAAAGCAGGCAGCAACTATGCAGCTTCCAGGGGAGAGTACTTAAACGGTATCATTATGGCAAACTATCTGGGCTATGAGTTTGTGGATGCTGCACAAGTTATTTTCTTCGATGAAAACGGAAATTTTGATGAAGTGAAAACAGATAAAGAACTGGCTGAAAGATTAAAAGATACAGAAAAGGCAGTTGTTCCCGGATTTTACGGTGCAAAGCCGGACGGATCTGTAAAAACATTTTCCAGAGGCGGTTCTGATGTGACAGGTTCCATCGTTGCAAAAGCGATTCAGGCAGATTTATATGAGAACTGGACTGATGTGTCCGGATTTCTGGTAACAGATCCTAGGATTATAGAGAATCCGGAAGTAATCGAAACTATTACATACCGTGAGTTAAGGGAGCTTGCTTATATGGGAGCAACCGTTCTTCACGAGGATGCTATTTTCCCGGTCCGTAAAGCGGAAATTCCAATTAATATTAAAAATACCAATGCCCCTGAGGAAAAGGGTACGCTGATTGTTGCCCATACCTGCCATAAACCTAAATATACCATTACCGGTATTGCAGGTAAAAAAGGATTTGCTGCTATCAATATTGAAAAAGATATGATGAATGCAGAAATTGGATTTGGACGAAAAGTTCTTGGGGTATTCGAAGAAAATGACATTTCTTTCGAACATATGCCTTCCGGGATTGATACCATGACCGTATTTGTACATCAGTCGGAATTTGAAGAAAAAGAGCAGAAGGTACTTCAGGGTATCCAGAGAAATGTTCATCCTGATTATATTGATTTGGAATCCGATCTTGCACTTGTTGCAGTGGTAGGCAGGGGAATGCGTTCCACAAGAGGCACGGCAGGCAGGATATTCTCTGCTTTGGCCCATGCAAACATTAATGTGAAGATGATTGATCAGGGTTCCAGTGAATTGAATATCATAATTGGCGTAAGGAATGAAGATTTTGAGACGGCGATTAAAGCGATCTATGATATATTCGTAACGATCCAGCTATAGGCAAGAGCCTGTTTAACAGGAAATTTTGTATTTTCTGCCATAATAGTTTGACATGAAATTCACAATTCGTTATAATGTTTATACGATAGAGAAAACGAGATTATGCATTTGGAGGATGGTATTGTGGAGGAAAAAGAAATTTCAAAAGCCGTCATTAAAAGGCTGCCTCGTTATTACCGTTACCTGGGAGATTTACTGGAGGATGGTGTAGAGCGGATATCTTCGAATGAGTTGAGCGACCGCATGCAGGTGACAGCATCTCAGATCCGGCAGGATTTAAATAACTTTGGCGGTTTTGGACAACAGGGATATGGTTATAACGTGAAGTATCTTTACAATGAAATAGGAAAGATTTTGGGCCTGGATAAAACGTATAATATGATTATCGTAGGTGCCGGGAATCTTGGACAGGCATTGGCAAACTATGTGAAGTTTGAAAAGCGCGGGTTCTGGATCAAAGGTATCTTTGATGTAAATCCAAGGCTTCAGGGCGTGACGGTACGTGGAATTGCGATTCGGATGACAGATGATCTTCCGCAGTTTGTCAGGGATAATGAGATTAAGATAGCAGCGCTGACCCTGCCGAAGGAAAACGCTGAACAGATGGCGAATCTACTGATTGAGAACGGAGTGAAGGCTATCTGGAATTTTGCTCATATTGATCTGCGCCTGCCGGAAGATGTAATAGTGGAAAATGTACATCTTTCAGAGAGCCTGATGCAGTTATCCTATAACATTAACCGTTATGAAAAGGAACATGAGATTAAAGAATAAGGAAATGGTCAAAATAACGCGTAGGAGGATATCAGAAAGATATTTTTACGCGTTGTTTTGCGTTTGAAAGTGGGTGAATGTATATGGAATACCTGGTAACAGCAGAAGAGATGAAACGCTGCGATCAGACTACCATTGAAAAATATGGAGTTTTGTCCATGGTTTTAATGGAGCGGGCGGCTCTTGCTTGTACAGAGGAGCTGACAGATGGCAGTTTTGACCTGAAAAATGTCCTGGTAGTGTGCGGAAGCGGCAATAACGGAGGCGATGGTTTTGCCATTGCCAGGCTTCTCCATCTGCGAGGGATAGCAGTTTCCGTATATTTTGCGGGAAAAGAGGCATCTTGTACACAAGAAACCAGATTACAGAAGAATATCTGCGAAAAATATGGTGTGATTTTTGTAAGTAAGTTGGGGGTAGGTGAATATACTAGTATAGTAGACGCTATGTTTGGAGTAGGTCTATCCAGAAATATAGAGGGCCGTTATGCGGATGTGATCGGTTATATGAATCAGTCAGAGGCAGCCGTCCTGGCGGTTGATATTGCTTCCGGAATCAGTGCAGATACCGGAAAAGTGATGGGAACGGCGGTAAAAGCAGTTAAAACGGTAACGTTTGCATTTAAAAAGATTGGCCACGTATTATATCCGGGGACAGAGTACGCCGGGAGCGTCAGTGTGAAGGATATAGGAATTACCGTGGAAGGTTTTGAAAAGCAGCTGCCCAAAGCAGTCTCTTACACCGAAAGGGATCTGCATCTGCTGCCTCCCAGATTTGCGTATTCTAATAAGGGCACTTACGGAAAAGTTCTTGTAGTGGCAGGGTCCTTTAATATGTGTGGGGCAGCTTTTTTATCGGCAAAGGCAGCATATAAGACAGGGGCGGGACTGGTGCAGATCTTCACGGAAGAAAGTAACCGTACCATGCTCCAGACGATGCTGCCGGAAGCAATTCTTACCACTTATGATACCTGTGATTTCAGGCATGAGCAGTTAGAAGAAGCGGCGGACCAGGCAGATGTGATTGTATTTGGACCCGGAATCGGAAAGAAAGCAGATAAGCGCAAAATGCTGGAGCTTCTTGTAAAACTGCAGGATAAGCCGCTTTTGATTGATGCGGACGGTCTGAATCTGCTGGCAGAAAATCCACAGCCTCTGGACGAACGGAAACGTCCTGCAGTGGTGACGCCTCATGTGGGCGAAATGAGCAGACTTTGCCATGCAGAAAAAAAAGATATTCTGGATAACCTATTTCAAACAGCGTGTACTTATGCATCCACCCAGGGCGTAATCTGTGTTCTGAAGGATGCAAGGACAATGGTAACAGACGGGCAGGAAATCTATGTAAACCAAAGTGGAAATAACGGTATGGCAGTGGGCGGTTCCGGTGATGTACTTACAGGAGTTATCGCAGGGTTAATGGCCCAGAAGATGCCGGAAGTCCTTGCAGCCAGACTGGGAGTCTATCTCCATGGCCTGGCAGGAGATGCAGCCCGGAACAAATGTGGCAGCTATGCCATGCTGGCAACGGATATTATAGAGGGCTTGCAGGAAATACTGATCAGAGGAGAAAAGGAACATGCAGAAATATAGCAGGGTCTGTGCTGTCATCAGCCTGGATGCCGTAGAAGAAAATTTTAGGAACATGAGGGCAAATACAAATCCCGATACCAAAATGATTGCAGTGGTGAAAACTGACGGATACGGACACGGAGCAGTCCCGGTTGCAAAGCTTGTGGAAGATTATGATTATATCTGGGGATTTGCAGTTGCTACTGCGGAAGAGGCTCAGATTCTTAAAAGAAACAATATCCAAAAGCCAATCCTGATTCTGGGATACACATTTGAAGAGCATTATGAGATGCTGGTAAGGCTTGATATACGTCCTGTGGTCTTTAAATGGGAAACGGCGAAAGCTCTGTCAGAGGAAGCCGGAAGGCAGGGAAGGACGATTACCGTTCATCTTGGGCTGGATACCGGAATGAGCAGAATTGGATTTACAGACACAAAAGAGAGTATTGACGTGATCCTGGAAATTGCAAAATTACCAAACCTTAAGATAGAAGGGCTGTTTACCCACTTCGCCAGATCGGATGAATCAGATAAGACCAGTGCCTGGGGGCAGTTAGCCCGCTACCAGGACTTCTTAGAGAAATTATCTGAAGCAGGCATCCGGATACCCCTGAAGCATTGCAGCAACAGTGCAGGGATTATCGATCTTCCGGAAGCGAATCTGGATGCAGTGCGTCCGGGTATCAGTATTTACGGAATATATCCTTCCCAGGAAGTAAAGAAGGAAAATGTTCCGCTTAAGCCTGTAATGCAGCTCAAAAGCCATATTGTTTACATAAAGGAATTAGAAGCAGGAATTCCTGTCAGTTATGGTGGTACCTTTGTAACAGAGAAGAAAACAAAGGTAGCCACGATTCCGGTGGGATATGGAGATGGTTATCCCCGCAGCCTGTCAGGGAAGGGCTGGGTTTTGATCCATGGGAAAAAGGCACCGATTCTGGGGAGAGTCTGTATGGATCAGTTTATGGTGGATATCAGTGATATTGATGAAGCAAGGGAATTGGATGAAGTTACGCTTTTTGGGGAGAGCGAGGGGGCAATCCTGCCGGTAGAAGATTTAAGCAGTATCTGTGGACGTTTTCCATATGAATTTGTCTGTGATATTGGAAAACGGATACCCAGGGTTTATGTCCACAAAGGGGAGATTGTGTTGACAAGGGATTATTTTAATGAATAACGCCCGGTAAGATCAAATGCCAAGCGCAAGCTGTGGAGCATTTGACGCCTGCGGCAACCGTTAAATGAACAGAAAAGTGTCCATTTGAATTGCAGCCTGCAGGAATAAGAACACAAAGATGCATACTCATGAAGAATATGGAAATACTAGAGTTAATCTTTAAAGCCATAACGTATGAATCGGAGTGTGAAATGTGTGATTATTAAACGCGGAGATATTTTTTATGCGGACCTGCGGCCGGTAATTGGGTCCGAACAAGGGGGAATACGGCCGGTTCTGATTATTCAGAACGATATTGGAAATAAGCACAGTCCAACTGTGATCTGTGCTGCAATTACATCAAAGATGAATAAGGCGAAGCTGCCGACCCATGTGGAAATTGATGCCGGAAAATATGCAATTGTAAAGGATTCGGTGATTTTATTGGAACAGCTTCGTACAATTGATAAAAAACGTTTAAAAGACAGGGTTTGTCATCTGGATATGGAAATTTTGCGTCAGGTAGACCGGGCACTTAAAATCAGTCTGGAATTATCTACATAACTTGACTAATTCCCGGGAAGATGATATATTTTCTATTGATATGTAACTGTTTCATTGTTATACCCCTGAATAGGGTAAGCTGACTTTGAAAAGGATTCTCTTTTAAACGTTGAAAGTGATTTTCATTCAAACTTAACAGTACAACAAGAAGGAGTATTTTTACAAATGGATAGTGGTGGGAGTCCTGCGACAGGATTCATCGTTTTTTTAATATTTATATTGCTGGATGCGGTATTGTTTGGGTTTGGTTCTGCCGTGCAGGCATTGAATGAAGGGGAATTGGAGCGGGATGAAGCACAGGGCAGCGGTAAGGCCCGGATGCTTCTGCGCGCCAAAGCGGCCCCGGACCGGCTGATTGGCACGATCCAGGTTACAACAACTCTGCTGTGCATGCTGGCCGGCGGTGTGCTGCTGCGTCCGGCATCTGCATTGTGGAAGCTGCTGCTTGATAAAACCGGTCTCGGGCAAATCCTGCCAGGTGGTATTTATCAGTTTCTATACATGTTTCTGGCTGTTGTCTGTATGCTTTTTCTCTTGTATACATTTGGCATACTGCTCCCGAAAAAACTGGGAGCTCATTATTGTAGAAAATGGGCATTTGGACAGGTAGCGCTTGTGCATACAATCGTCGTTCTGTTTAGTCCCGTTACATATTTATTTACCTCAGTTGTAAATGTAATTATCCGGCTTTTTGGAATTGACCCTAAGAAGCTGCAGGATGATGTAACGGAAGAGGAAATCATCTCTATGGTGAATGAAGGCCATGAACAGGGAGTCCTGGAAGCCAGCGAAGCAGAGATGATTACAAATATTTTTGAATTCCGGGACAAAGAAGCCCAGGATATTATGACACACCGGAAAAATATTATTGCAGTAAATGAAGAAAAAACCCTCAAGGAAAGCCTGCAGTTTATGCTGGACAGTACAAACTCCAGATTTCCGGTATTTGAGGAGAATATTGATAATATTACCGGTATTCTGCATTTGAAAGATGCTATGCGTTTTCATACAAAAAACAAATATGATAACTGGGCAGTCAAGGACATACCGGACTTAATCCGCCCGGCAGTATTTATACCGGAGACCAGAAATATCAATCTTTTATTTCAGAGTATGCAGTCTAAAAAGCTTCAGATGGTAATCGTTGCAGATGAGTATGGACAGACAGCGGGATTAATCGCTATGGAAGATATTCTGGAAGAAATAGTGGGGAATATCCTGGATGAATATGATCTGGATGAAATATTAATCGAGGAACAGCCGGATGGAAATTATATTATGGATGGTATGACGCCTCTGGAAGATGTGGAAGAAATACTTCATATCGAGCTTCAGTCAGATGACTTTGAAACACTTAATGGTTATCTGATCTATCGCCTGGATAAGATTCCGGACGAAAAGGAGGACTCGGAAATCATAGAAAACGGCTATGCTTTCAAGATTCTGAACGTGGCCAATAAAACAATACAAAAAGTAAGAGTCAGGAAACTGGTGGAAGAAATTCCCGAAGAAATAACAGAAGAATAAATAAAGATAAATAAAGATAAAAGGAGTAATCAAGATGTCAGGACATTCAAAATTTGCCAATATTAAACACAAAAAGGAAAGAAATGATGCTGCAAAAGGTAAGATTTTTACCATTATCGGAAGGGAAATCGCTGTTGCTGTTAAAGAAGGCGGTGCAGATCCGGATAATAACAGCAGGCTTCGGGATGTAATTGCAAAGGCGAAAGCCAATAATATGCCAAATGATACCATAGACCGTGGCATTAAAAAAGCAGCTGGCGATGCCAATGCAGTGAATTACGAATATGTTTCCTATGAAGGATATGGACCAAACGGCATTGCAATTATTGTGGATGCACTTACCGATAACAAGAACCGTACCGCTGCCAATGTCAGAAGTGCGTTTACAAAAGGAAGCGGAAGTATCGGAACTCCGGGATGCGTATCCTATAGTTTTGATAAAAAAGGCCAGATCATCATTGACAAAGAAGAATGTGATATGGATGCAGATGATTTGATGATGATTGCACTGGATGCAGGTGCTGAAGACTTCCAGGAAGAAGAAGACAGCTATGAGATCATCACAGATCCTGATGAATTCAGCAATGTGCGTGAAGCATTGGAAAAAGAAGGCATCCAGATGGCAGAAGCAGAAGTAACCATGATCCCGCAAAATTATGTGGAATTGACAGATGAAACTGCGGTAAAGAATCTGCAGAAAACTTTAGATCTTCTGGATGAAGATGATGATGTGCAGAATGTATATCATAACTGGGAAGAATAGCGCTAAGGAATTAAATTAAAACGAAATAGGACTTTATGTTTGTTTCCAATGGGGACAGGCATGAAGTCTTTTTTTGCTTTAATGCAAACAGATAGTTAAATTTTAAAAGATACAAAATCATTCTTCCCCCAAACTCATCATTTTCGAAATTGTCTAATTCTTGTCGGAGATAGTCCGTACCCGCAAGGTCATCATCAAAGATACAATTCCCGAAATACATTATATAACTTTTGCACAAAGATGTTCTTTCTGACAAAAGGGAAAACATCATAGTTTTAGACATTAAACAAGATATCAAGATTTTACTGAAAAGGATAAAATTTAGTAATAATATACAAAAATAAAGATGTAAATAAAATATTATTGACAATTATGTATATTGATGCTATTCTAAATATAACATTAACCGTGCACGAGCACGGTAATGGAAACTATTGGTTCTACAGAAAGGAGAAAGGTATGAGAAAGGTTCTGGGTATTTTATTATGTATCAGTATGATGGCAAGTTTAAGTGCATGTAGTTCAGGGGGCAATGGTGGCAATACCGGCAATACCGGCAAAATCAGCGAGGGCAGCAGTACCGCCGCTGAGGTTTTGGATCAGGGAGAAAAGGGGCTAATTGGCATTACGACATCTATGTATACCAATGAAGGACTTACGATTATGTGTGACACAATTAAAGAAAAAGTAGAGTTAGAAGGTTATCGGGCAGTGATTAAAGACGCAAATCTTGACCAGGCACAGCAAATCAAAGATGTGGAAGATTTTATCAGTCAGGGAGCAAAGCTAATCATCGTTGAAGCATGTGATTCGGTTGGTGTTAAGTCTGCTTTTGAACTGTGCAATAAGGCTGAGATACCGGTGCTAAGTGTAAATCAGATTTTAGGAGATGATCTCTTGGAGCTGGTGGTTGGATCTGTGACAAGTGATAATTACACCGCTGGATATGAGGTTGGAAAAGAAGTGGCAAAGCAGTTGAATGGGAAAGGAAAGGTTTGCATTCTTACATATGATGTAGCATTTGTATGCCGGGAGAGAGGCGATGGTTTTAAAGCTGCGATGGCAGAAAATGATGGAATTGAAGTGCTGGAAGTATTTGATGGTGTATGTACAGAGGATGAAGCAATGAAGAAGACAGAGGACTGGCTGCAGCAGTATCCGGAAGTCACGGCTATATTCGGAAATAACTCTAACTGTGGTATCGGAATCTCCGCAGCGGTAAGATCAGCAAATAAGATTGATGATATCCTGGTTGCAAATGTAGACGGTCTTTCCGGTGATATCCGCAATATGGAGGATGGTGCCCTGGATATTACAGCCGTATATCCGATGAAAGAACTGGCAGCAGCAGCAGCGGACAGAGCAGTGGAGGTTCTGAATACAGGGAAATGCAAAGAAGATCCGAAGATGAAATTTAGTCTGTGTACGATTGATAATCTTGATACTTATAAGGAATACTGGGGGATTAAATAAGGAAAGAGTTTCAGAGGAGAAACGGATGATGAGTGAAGATTATATCTTGAAGATGAAGGGGATTAGTAAGAGCTTTGGTGGTGTAGAGGTATTGCATGATGTGGATTTTAATTTGCACCGAGGAGAAGTGAGGGCACTGGCAGGAGAGAATGGTGCGGGGAAATCAACGTTGATGAAGATCCTTGGAGGGATTTATGACTGTGATTCAGGCGAGGTTGTTATTGATGATAAAAGGCTGAATAACGGTTCTGTACAGGATGCAAAACAGCACGGTGTTTCCATCATCCATCAGGAGATTGTTCTGGTTCAGGATATGACGGTTGGGGAAAATATTTTTTTGGGACGTGAATTTAAGAATAAGTCTGGATTCGTTGATTTTCGAAAAATGTTTCGGGAAGCATCTGCGATTCTGGAGCGGGTCGGGCTGGATAAACTCAGCCCGGATACCATAGTCAGGGAACTTAGTATTTCACAGCAGCAGCTGGTGGAAATTGCGAAAGCACTTTCCACCAATGCAGGTATCATTGTCATGGACGAACCAACCTCATCGTTAACCGATCGGGAAGTGGAATTTCTGTTTCAGCAGATAAAGACTCTAAGTCAGAAAGGCGTTGCGATTATCTATATATCGCATAAGATGAACGAGATCAGTTGTATTGCCGACAGCATAACAATTATGCGGGATGGTAGGCATATCCTTACTGCTTCTATAAGTGAAATCAGTTATGAGCAGATTATTCACAATATGGTTGGTCATAAGATCGAGGATTACTATCCTGATTACAAAGTAAAGGCAGGTTCGGAGGTACTGCGGATAGAGAATTTAACTACAGAAAAAGTAGAAGATATCAGCTTTACTCTGGCAGAAGGTGAAATCTTTGGTATCACAGGTTTGATGGGAGCTGGGCGGACAGAGTTAGTAAATGCCATATTTGGATTGGATGAAATCTTATCCGGAGCGATGTATCTGGACGGACAGCTCTGCACAGTAAAATCACCACGGGATGCCATTAAAAAAAGAATTGGGCTGATTCCGGAGGATCGAAAAGCAAATGGTCTGATTTTGGATAATTCGATATCCTTTAACATGACGTTGACCGTGATGGATCAGTTTATAAAAGGAATAAGGATAGATAAAACAAAAGAACAAGAGATACTGACACAATATATAAATCAACTGGAAATCAAAATGACGGATACCGACCAGCTGGCGGTTGAACTTAGCGGTGGGAACCAGCAAAAAGTAGTGATTTCAAAATGGCTGGCAGCAACTCCGAGGATTCTGATTCTGGATGAGCCGACCAGAGGGGTGGATGTAGGAGCGAAGTCCGACATTTATCACCTGATCTGCAAGATAGCGGAAGAAGGTGTGGCAGTAATATTAATCTCTTCAGAATTACCGGAGGTGATGAACATGAGTTCCAGAATTGCTGTAATGTGTGAGGGTAGGATGGTTAAAATATTTGAACCCCAAAAGGAAACTGTGACGCAAGAATTGATCATGCACTATGCGACAGGAGGATATGAACATGAAAGCTACTAATAATATAATATCAGGGAAGAGAAGTCTGGAGAAATTTTTAAAGCGAAATTCTATGATACTGGTTGCGTTGTTCTTAATCATCCTGGCATTATCGATATTTACTACGACTTTTCTTACGACGGATAATATTTTGTCCGTCACGCGGCAGATCAGTGTTGATTCCGTTCTTGCGTTTGGTATGGCGCTGGTGTTGATTATCGGATGTATTGATTTATCGGTTGGCAGCGTGCTGGCACTTAGCGGATGTGTTTGTGTTACGTTAATTGAAGGAGGAATGCCAACAGAAGCAGCGGTGATTATTACGCTGGTATTCGGAGCTGCCTGCGGAGGGATTAACGGTCTTTTGGCAACATTTACGACAATACCCAGCTTTATCATTACACTTGCTACTCAACAGTGTTTCAGGGGCGCAGCTTACCTCATGACAAATGGAAAATCAATCATGTGCTACGACGAAAAGTTCAGCGCTATCGGTACAGGATATATCGGTCCGATACCGATCCTGGCTATTGTAATTGTCATCTGTCTGGTTTTGCTCAGCATGCTGCTGAACCGGACGAAGTTTGGCAGAGGGATGTATGCGATTGGCGGCAATAAAAGTGCAGCGGTCTATGCGGGTATAAAGGTCAAATTTATTACTACGATGGTCTTTGTTTTTACCGGTGTGATGAGTGCTATAGCAGGTATTATGCTGGCTTCCAGGGTTTATTCGGCTCAACCTACTTCAGGAGCAGGATATGAAGGTAATGCGATTGCAGCGGCAGTACTTGGCGGAGTCAGCTTCATCGGAGGACTTGGTACCGCAGGCGGCGTCATGATCGGTGTTTTGATTCTTGGTTTCATGAACAATGGTTTGAATATGCTGCATGTTACATCTTATTGGCAGATTATTGTAAAAGGTCTGTTGATATTACTGGCAGTATATCTGGATACACTAAAAAGCAACAAGCGGTTGCATATCAGGAAAAGGGGATAGTCGATGAGTAGGAGAATAAAGTTTGTCGGACAGCAGGAAAAGTATTCGGTAGCGATTAGAGATGAAAGGGTAAAGGAAGGCAGGAATATGGACATATTTCTTGATTTTCCGGTTGTTCTTCAGAATCTGGAAGGCGCAAAAAGAAAGCTTCGTTATGATAGTTATAATGATTCCGGAAACGGATACAATGCAGTCATTCAGGCAGAAGATCTGCATGGTAACCGATATGAGATCTCGGACGTATGGAGAGAGGAGGCGGATTTCATCCGTTTAGATAGAAATGTCAGTTGTATAAAGTGCGTAAAGGAAACTGGCATCCGGCTAACGACTGAATTTCGATGCAGGGATGATAAAGCGGATACACTGGATGATTATCAGTTTATCATTCCGGGCGCTCTGTATAATAAGAATGATACAGATGATGATGGGATAGATGATTATCTTGGAACATTTAACCAGGATTACAAGGATGACAGAAATCCTTCACTGTCAGTAATGGCATTCTGCCGTAACAGCAAACGTTTCATTTCGCTGATCCGTGGTGATCTTCCTCAGAAAGATGAGACGATTACCAGAGACCAGATAAGGGCGCGGCATTTTATCCATGATACCGACATTGGTTCGCTGGGGCTTGCACCTTCGGAGTATCATGCAAAGGAAATTATTCTAAGATGTGACTATCCGTTTTACGAGCGCAGTTCTTTCTGCTTAAATGTGGATGGTTCTGAATGGTCAGCCTATAAAAAGATAACAAGTGGAGTAAAGTTTGGCATGACCTATCTGTTGAAAATAGATAAAGCAGCCGATCTGACGGAAGCGTCATGGAAAACGACACAGTTTCAGATGAACAGGATTCTGAATCCATCAGTCGAGCTTCCATTTACCCTGGAAGAAGCCCGCCATTACAGAAGACAAATGATACATAACAGTTTTCGTGAGTTTCCTGATAAGAAGGGCAGCCCGGCAGGATACTTTGTTCATTTTTCGCCGCGCCAGGAATACGGTGCACAAAATTTGCTGGAATACGGTTTTTGCGGACAGCAGACACTTTTAAGTCTGGATATGCTGACAGCCGCTAAGGACAATCAGGATATCACATACAGAGAACAGGCACTTAAGACGATTGATTATTTTATAAAGAACTGCATCGACGATTCTGGTTTGCCAAACGGAATATATAATGTGGATAAAGAAGAATATGTATACTGGTGGACAGGTATTCTGTTTCCTTTTCAATATTCTGATGACAGGGAGGAACTGGAAGGCTATCTGGGGAATCAGATTGTGAGTTCATTAATGCCTGTGGCAGAAGAACTGCGCAAAGTAAAAGGAAATTATTGCCGGTCAATGGTAGACACGATGCATTATCTGATGCGCTGTTATCTTGTAGAAAAGGAAGATGGTACAGATCATCCCGACTGGCTTGCAGCCGTAATAAAATTCTGCGATAAGCTGTTAGAGATCCAGAATGAGAATGGTTCTTGGAACCGTGGCTATACGATGGATGGCATACCGTTGACAAACCCGCCGCAATGGTTTGGAAAAACAGCCGCAGAGCAGGGATCGGGCGCGATCTTTCCGGCACAGATTCTTATAGAACTATATCGGTTCACCGGCGAAGAAAAATATTTAGCGGCAGGGGTACGTGCGGCAGAGTTTGTGTACGAATACTATGTGAAGGATGTTCGTTATATAGGCGGACTAAACGATACGACCCACTGCAAATCGGTCAAGATTGATGCGGTAGGTGTAATGTTTGCAATGCGGACTATGCTGTTGGTGTATGAGCAGACCGGTGATATAAAGCTTCTTTCAGGCGCAAGAGATGCCGCGCGGATATTGGCGAGCTGGACTTATCTGTGGGATATCCCCTTTGACCGGGACACGCTGCTGGGACAGCATGGCTTTAAGACTACCGGTTGGGCATGTTGTGATGTGATACCGGGAGGCAGCTATGTGGATTGTGAGTTTGTAGAGTTCATTCCGGAGTTGCTGCGTATAGCAGAATACTGCCGGGATAGCGAGTTGGCAAGGCTGGCCGGAATCGTGACCAGAGGAATGCAGCATGGTTTGTCTATGCCGCAGAATATGTATGGTTATGCAATGCCTGGTATCCAATGTGAAGGCTATATGACGTCGTTGTGGCTGGCAGATACTGAGTATAAAGGCTTCTCCGGTGCGGCGGCAAAAAATAAAGGCGATGATAATGATACCTGTAACGGGCTGGTAAATGCACAGGCGCTTCTAAACCTGGATTACCTGTCGAAAACTTATGGTACGATGGATTTTGAGCATATTATTGGACTGATTGAAAAAGAAAGACACGGGTACAAATTATGATAGAAATGATTAATAATCCTGTTTTGACGGGATTTCACCCAGATCCGTCTATTTGTCGTGTCGGTGATGATTATTATATTGCTACTTCTACGTTTCAATGGTTTCCGGGTGTTGAGATTCATCACAGCCGGGATCTGGTGCACTGGCACAGACTGGGCGGAGTCCTGGATAATACGCGGCTGCTGGATATGACGGGAGTGCCAGACTCCGGCGGAGTATGGGCCCCATGCCTCTCCTATGCCGATGGTCGGTTTTATCTTATTTACTCCAACGTTAAGACATACCGTAATTACTTTAAGGATGTTGATAACTACCTCACCACCAGCGAGCATATATTGGGACCATGGGAAGATCCCATCTACTTAAACAGCAGTGGTTTTGATCCCTCACTGTTTCACGATGATGATGGAAAAAAATACGTTTTGAATCAAATATGGGATCAGCGTGATAAACAGCGTTCCTTTGCGGGCATAGCGTTACAGGAATATGATGTAAAAGCAAAAGCGCTTACTGGAGTACCGGTTAATATTTTTAAGGGCAGCGAAATCGGTTCGGTAGAGGGACCTAACCTATATAAAATAGACGGCATGTATTACCTGATCTGTGCAGAGGGTGGAACCTTCTATGAACATGCGGTAACAGTGGCTCGTTCAGATAAAATAACCGGTCCTTATGTGATTTCGCCGTATCATCCACTGCTATCTTCAGCCGGGCATCCTGAGCTCAGACTGCAAAAATGCGGTCATGGAAGCATTGTGCAGACTAAAAGCGGTGAATGGTACCTGGCACATCTGTGCGGCAGGCCAAACGGTAACGGGGACAGATGTATGCTGGGGCGTGAAACGGCTATTCAGAGGCTCAGAAGAACGCCTGATGACTGGTTTAAGCTTGACAATACATCCGGCTTTGCAGAAGAAAGTGTACCGGCACCGGACTTGCCTGCTTATCAGGGGGAACAGGAACCGGAGAAGCAGACATTTCACGGAAAACTGCCGGTTGCGTTTAAAACTCTTCGGATACCACTGGATGAAAGGTGGATGGCATTTAATACAGAACGGGAATCTCTGATACTGTACGGCAAGGAATCAATGGAGTCGCTGCACACGCAGAGTCTGGCTGGAATCCGAAGAGATTGTTTTAATTTTACAGCGGAAACAAAGATACATTTTCGCCCTGTAAATTTTCAGCAGACAGCAGGAATGGCGTTGTACTACGATACTACAAACTATTTCTATCTGAATATATCCTGGGATGAAAATCGGGGCAGGATATTACAATTGCTGGTTTGTGACCATGGAGAAATCAGAATGGGCAGTGATACGATTGCCCTGTCGGAGGAAATAGAGGCAGTATTTATGCGAATGGATATATCCAATGACTCGGCAGAGTTTTACTGGTCCCCTGATGGACAGGAATATAATCGGATAGGAGAAGTGCTGGATGCCACCAGCCTGTCTGATGATTATTATGACCAGGAACGCCATGGGCTGCGCTTTACGGGAACGTTTATCACATTGTGCTGTCAGGACACCTCAGGACAACGCTGTCCGGCAGAGTTTGATTATTTGACATATCATAGAAAAGGGGAGGATAATGCGGGGTGAAGGGAATATGAAGATGACATTGGAAATTGTGCAGCGAAATGAGAAGTTTGCACTGATGCTGCGGAGTGTTTCCAGCAATAACAATGGGCAGGCGGGATTGTCGGTATATCTGGATTATCCCATTATGCTGCAAGATATAAGCGGTGTAATAAAGCGCGTGCGCTATGACCGGTGGGAAGCAAAAATGAAGGGTTATTGCGGTACGGCAAGAGTTATTGACCGATATGATAATGAATATGAAATTAATGATTACTGGTATGAAGAAGATGGACTATGGAGGCTGGAACGAGCAGTTGAATGCAGACATTGTGTAAAGGAGACCGGAATCCGTCTGACGACCGAACTGCGCTGCCGGGACAAAGATGCTCAATCGTTTGACGACTATCAGTTTATTATACCCGGGTCTTTCTACAATAAAAATGATACCGACGAAGATGGCCGGGATGACTATCTCGGTACATTCAGTCAGGATTATAAAGATGACAGGAATCCCACGTTGTCAGTGACGGCGTATATTCCCCGAAATAAGTATTTTGTGTCTCTGATCAGAGCCGACACTCCGGTAAAAGATACGACAATCACCAGAGACCAGATCAGAAAAAGACATTTTATCCATGAAACGGATATTGGATCGCTTGGGATTGCGCCATCTAAGTACTGTGCTGAGGAATTCATCCTGCGCTGTGATTATCCATTTTTTGAAAGAAATTCATTTTGTCTGAATGTGGACGGTTCCGGCTGGTCTGCTTACAAAAAGGTAAAAGAGGGGGTGGCTTTTGAGGTTTCTTATCTGCTTCAGTCAGGTCTGGCTTCCAGCCTGACGGAAGCATCATGGAACACGACAGTATTGCAGATGAACAGAGTTCTGAATACAGAGATGTCACTGCCGGTAACGCTTCGTGAGGCCCGCTCTTTTAGAAGAGAGATGATCTTAAACAGTTTTTTGGAGTTTAAGGATAAGAAGGGGGCACCGGCAGGTTACTTCGTACATTTCTCACCACGCCAGTCGTATGGAAGTGCAAATCTGCTGGAATATGGTTTTTGCGGAGCGCAGACATTGCTGGCTCTTGATATGCTCACTGCAGGGGAGGAAACCAGTGATCCAGCACAGAAGGAGAAATACAGTGACAGTGCAGTAAAGACGATCAATTTTCTTGTGGAACATTGTATGGATGATTCCGGATTGCCAAATGGCATATATAATGTGGATAAAGAAACATTCGTCTACTGGTGGACGGGTATACTATTTCCATTTCAATATTCAAATGACCGTAAAGAACTGGAAGCTTATCTGGGCAGTCAGGTAGTGGATTCACTGATGGGGATTGCAGCGGAGCTTGGGAAGGTAAAGGGGAATTACTGCAGATCTATGGTGGATACCATGTATTATCTGATGAAATGCTATCTCTTTGAAAAGGAACGTGGAAGAGAGCATCCCCATTGGCAGCGGGCAGTCCTTAAGTTCTGCGATAAGCTGCTTAAGATGCAAAATGAGAACGGTTCCTGGAATCGGGGATATTCGATGCAGGGAGAGCCGCTGACAAATCCACCGGAGTGGTTTGGTGCCTCAGAGTCGGAGCAGGGCTCCGGGGTTATATTTCCAGTACCCCTTTTAATGGATGTCTACCATTATACAGGGAATAAAGAATATTTGATTTCAGCCGAAAGGGCAGCGGCATTTATTATGGAAAACTACGTGGAAGAAGTCAGATACATAGGCGGCATCAATGACACAACACATAAGAAATCAGTTAAGATTGACGCAGCGAGTGTGATGTTTGCTATGAGAAGCATGTTGGTCGTGTATGAGGAGAATAAAGATGTAGACCTGCTTTGCGGAGCCAGGGATGCAGCCAGAATTTTGGCAAGCTGGACTTATTTGTGGGATATTCCATTTGATGAAAAGACACTGCTTGGCAGGTATTCCTTTAAAACCACCGGGTGGGCAGGATGCGATGTCATCCCCGCATGTAGTTATGTAGACTGTTCATTTCAGGAGGTGATTCCCGATTTAATGCGGATTGCAGGATATTGCAGGGATGAAAAACTGGCGTTGCTGGGGAAAATAGTAACCAGGGGGATGCAGCACGGGTTGTCCACTCCTGGAAATATGTATGATTATGCAATGCCGGGTGTACAATGCGAAGGCTTTATGACATCCTTATGGCTGGCTGATACAGAATACAGTGAATTTTCTGGTGCAGCAGCAAAGAATAAGGGTGATGATAACGATACCTGTAATGGTTTTGTAAATGCGATGGCAATATACAATCTCGATAGCCTGGAGAAGTACTATGGAACTCTGGATTTTGAGAAAATAATTGAAATTTGTATTAACACAAGTTTGAAATGATGTTATAATTATTATCATATATACGGAACGTTCTGAACTTTTGTACTCCCGTAATTCTAAATACTGATGAGGAATAGATAATGGTGACAATTAAAAAGATTGCTGAAATAGCCGGTGTCTCAAGAGGAACGGTAGACAGGGTACTCAATAACCGGGAAGGTGTAAATGCCAAGACATATCAGATGGTAAAAGAGATTGCAGACAGGCTTGGGTACGAACCCAATATGGCAGGTCAGATGTTGGCGGCACGGAAGAAAAAGATTAGACTTGGGTTTGTGGTATGTGACACACCAATCGATCTCTTCTTCGCTGACGTCTATAAAGCAGCCCGTGAAAAGGCAAAAGAACTGGAGGCTTTTGGAGTCAGTGTAAAGTTTTATCTGATCAAGGAGTTGTCAGACCGGGCTATTGAGCCCTTGCTTGCACAGGTAGAATCAGACCAGCCGGATGGAATTGCGATTCTTCCGCTGCAGATGGAGTCGATAGCAGCTTTCATCAAAAGGATGGATGAAAAAAACGTACCTTTAGTTTTTTTGAATCTTGATATGGAAGATACCCAAAGGCTGTCTTATGTGGGATGTGATTATTATGCAGCAGGCCGTGTGGCGGCAGGACTGATTGCACTAGTAACGCATGAACGGGGCAAAATTGCACTGGCGACAAACTTTGATGAACAGTCTCCGGCATTCCGCCAGAGACTTCAGGGATTTTTAGGCGAGTTGGATAACAGCTATCCAGGGATAGACATCGTGAATCGGGATTCTTATTTTGTGTTTTTGAATGATAACTATTCAAACATATTAGAATTGGTTAAAGCCACACCGGATCTGGATGCGATTTATGTAGTAAATCCGGGAGATTATACCATTTGTGAGGAAATAGCCAAAGTGGACATGCAGAAAAGAATTCGCATTATTACAAATGATATCGTAAGCAGACAGAAGTATTTGATTGACAAAGGCGTAATAGGTGCGACAATCGGACAGCAGCCGGAAAAACAAGGAGAAATGCCGCTTCAGATATTGTACGATTTTATTGGTCTTGGAATTCGTCCGGACGATAAGTATTTAACTGAGTTGTCGATTTATATTAAGCAAAATATTTCTTTATAAAGTTTGAATCAAAATGTATAGAATTACTATATCAACAATGTGCATAAGACAGGTTTAGTTTTTTAAGTGTATTTGATGAAAGCGAAGCAAGTCTGGGGTAATCTGTTGAGAAGCCGGCCAGGCCTTTTCATAAAGTATATCGGGTTTACGTCATATAAATAATGGGCAAGAGTACCGGGGGCATCCATCACAGATGCCCCTGGTTTTGTCTTCGCTTGCAACTTTTTCCCGGGAATGTTATACTAAAACGTGTTTTAAACTGCCACAATTAATCAAATTGGAGGAAAACAGATGGTAAAATTTTTAAAAGAAAACAAAGCAGCCCTTGTTATCATATGCGCAGCCGCAGTATTCCTCATTGTAGGCGTGTTTAACGGGGAAGCAGCAACGGTGTTCCAAAAGGCAACCAATATATGCCTGGAATGTATTGGGATCGGATAAGGAGGCGTAAGATGGGAATATTGACAAAATTAAGGAATCACATACGTCTCGTTGTACAAATTGCATTTACAGCTGTTTCAAATGGTTATGTGAATGGATTTCTGGGTGGGACTATTTTTAAAGGAAGTACAAAAAATCTCTGTGTGCCGGGTTTGAACTGTTATTCTTGTCCGGGAGCATTGGGGTCTTGCCCCATTGGTTCGCTTCAGGCGGTGCTGGGCAGCCGGAAATACCAGTTCTCTTTCTACGTAATTGGTTTTCTGATGGCATTCGGAGCTTTCTTCGGCCGCTTTATCTGCGGGTGGCTGTGTCCGTTTGGACTTGTTCAGGATTTGCTTCATAAGATTCCGTTTCCGGTAAAAATACGTAAAGTTCCGGGTGATAAGTTTTTAAAGTATCTGAAATACATAATTCTGGTTGTATTCGTTATCATACTACCCATGTTTGCGGTAAATCTTCTGGGGAACGGAGACCCCTGGTTCTGTAAGTGGATTTGTCCATCGGGAACACTCTTTGGCGGTATACCGCTGGTATCAACCAATCCGCCGCTTCAGGAAGCGATCGGCTTTCTGTTTAACTGGAAGATGGGAATCCTGATTTTAATCATAGTGCTGTCAATCGTAATATACCGCCCATTCTGCAGATATCTTTGCCCATTAGGTGCAATATACGGATGCTTCAATAAAGTTTCCATATACCGATACAAAGTGGATGAAAAAAAGTGTGTCAATTGTAAAAAATGCCAGAAGGTATGTGAAATGAATATACCGGTTTATGAGACACCAAACAGTGCAGAATGTATCCGCTGTGGGAAATGCAAAAAATCCTGTCCTACGGGAGCGATTTCCTCTACTATGTCAAAACTCTATGGTACATTCTACAAAAAATAGTAGTATTTATTTCTTTTTTCATATAATATATTGACCTTTATCTTAAAATAGTGTATAGTCACATTAATGAACACGGCGCTTTAATGCGAGAAAGCGTTGATTCGGAAAAGAAAATAGGAGTGAGGATATTATGAAAAAAGCATTATCTATGTTATTAGCAATGGGTCTTGTTGTTACTATGGCTGTTGGATGCGGTTCAAATAGTGGAAGCACTGAGACTTCAGCATCAAAAGAGACAAGCGCAGCTTCTACAGAGGGTGCCTCTACAGAAGGCGCTGCCACAGACGCAGCAGGAGACACGGATGCTGCGGAATCAGCAAGTGCAGCAAAAGCAGATACGGATAAGGTGTATAAGATTGGTGTCTGCCAGTTGGTGCAGCATGATGCATTAGATGCGGCTTATGAAGGGTTTGTTGAGGGCTTGAAGGAAGCTGGATACGTAGACGGAGAAAATATCCAGATTGATTACCAGAATGCTCAGGGCGACCAGTCAAACTGCAGTACCATTGCGTCCAAACTGGTTAATGACCAGTCAGATTTAATTCTTGCAATTGCAACGCCTGCAGCACAGGCATGCGCAAATGCAACAGAGCAGATTCCTATTGTACTTACAGCAGTTACAGATCCTGCAGCAAGCGGATTAGTTGAATCAAATGAAGCGCCGGGTGCAAATATTACCGGAACATCTGATTTGACACCGGTAAAAGAGCAGATGGACTTATTAAAGGAAATGCTGCCGGATGCAAAGAAAATTGCAGTCCTTTACTGCTCCAGTGAAACCAATTCCAAGATTCAGGCTGATATGGCAAAAGAAGCTGCAGAAGCAATCGGATTGGAGACCCAGGAAGCAACCGTTTCCAACTCTAACGAGATCCAGCAGGTAGTTCAGAACCTGGTTGGTAAAGTAGATGCTATTTATGCGCCTACCGATAATATGATTGCAGCAGGAATGCAGACTGTTTCTATGGTAGCAAATCCGGCTGGTATTCCGATCATCTGCGGTGAAGAAGGAATGGTGAATAACGGAGGCCTTGCAACCAGAGGTATTAATTACTTCAATCTGGGTAAACAGACAGGGGCACAGGCTGCTAAAATTTTAGCCGGCGAAAGTGATCCTGCGGCTATGCCTATCGAGTATTTAAAAGATGTTGATACCGTAATCAACAAAGATGCAGCAGAAGAACTGGGACTTGAGATTCCGGCTGACTTACAGGAGTTTGTTAAAACACCGGCTGCAACAACAGAAGCTTCTTCAGAGGAGACTTCTGCGACAGAAGAATAAGAAAAGTGGCTGTTTCAAAAGGTATTTTGAAACGGCCATTTTATAACAATGGAGGTAGAGATGAACATTTTAATGGCAATATTTGGGGCAGTGTCCCAGGGATTATTGTGGAGCCTGATGGCACTGGGGGTATACATAACATTTAAAATATTGGACTTCGCAGATATGACATGCGATGGTAGTTTTGCACTGGGCGGATGTATCAGTGCGGTTTTTTGCGTTAAGCTGCATATGAATCCATTTCTGACCCTGTTTTTTGCACTGGCGGCAGGAGGATTGGCAGGAGCAGTGACTGGCATACTCCATACAAAGCTTAAGATTCCGGCTATATTATCGGGAATCCTGACGATGATTTCTCTCTACTCAATTAACCTGAGAATTATGGGGCAGGCAAATACGCCTATTAATACCAGAGAAAAAGGAACTGACACCATAGTAACAATGCTTGTAAAATTGCTGCCGGACAGTCTTCAGAAAAATACAAATATCAATACGATCGTAGTCTGTTTTATCGGACTGATTATAGCAATTGCCGCAATCGTCTTGCTCTATTGGCTCTTCGGAACAGAGATCGGAAGTGCACTGCGTGCTACCGGAAATAACGAAGCTATGATCCGGGCATTGGGTGTGGATACAGACAAAATGAAAATATTTGGTCTGGTTATCGGAAATGCCCTTGTCGGACTGTCAGGTGCATTGGTTGTACAGGCGCAGAAGGTTGCGGACGTAGGTATGGGAACCGGTACTATCGTAATCGGTCTTGCGTCTATTGTAATTGGTGAAGTTGTTATGGGAAAACGTCTGAACTTCGCAGGAAAGCTTGGCTCTGCTATTTTAGGATCTATCCTGTATCGTGTAATTGTAGCAGTAGTTCTTCAGTTAGGTATGGATTCTAATGATATGAAACTGTTAACAGCGGTTATTGTAACAATTGCTCTGGCCGTTCCGGTATTTTCTAAAAAACTGGTAGTTAAGAATTAGGAGGCAAGCAGATATGTTGACAATAAAAGAGGTATATAAGACATTTAATCCCGGGACAATTAATGAGAAAAGAGCACTTCAGGGGCTGAATCTGCATGTCAATCCTGGTGATTTTATTACAATTATAGGCGGTAATGGCGCAGGTAAATCTACAATGTTAAATATGGTTGCCGGCGTATACCCCATTGATTCGGGAAGCATTGTGCTGGATGGGGACGACATTTCCAAAAAGCCGGAGTATCAGAGAGCCGGAAATCTGGGAAGGGTCTTCCAGGATCCCATGATGGGAACGGCGTCCAGTATGGAAATACAGGAAAACCTTGCACTTGCATACAGAAGAGGCAAGAAAAGAGGCCTGGGCTGGGGAATTACCAAAAAAGAGAAGGAAATATTCCAGACTGCCCTTAAGTCACTGGATTTAGGTTTGGAAGACCGCATGACTTCCAAGGTCGGGCTATTATCAGGAGGCCAGCGTCAGGCACTGACACTGCTCATGGCTTCCCTACAGCGTCCGAAAGTGCTGCTGCTGGATGAACATACGGCTGCCCTGGATCCAAAGACAGCCAAAAAAGTACTTGATCTCACGGTAAAGATTGTAGATACCCACAATCTGACTGCACTTATGGTTACACACAACATGAAGGATGCCATCCGTATCGGTAACCGGTTAATTATGATGTATGACGGACATATTATCTATGATGTATCCGGTGAGGAGAAGAAAAATCTGCAGGTGGCAGACCTTTTGAAAAAGTTTGAAATGGAAAGTGGCGGAGAATTTGCCAACGACCGAATGATTTTGGCTTAATTGTGAAAAAATTAATGGAAAAGATTGCTAATTTTATGATAATGATTTATTATAAAATTAGCGTTTTTTTATTTATCATATATTATCCTGTCGAAAATTGTATGTTTAATATAAAAGGCAGGGAAGGGGGCGCAGGTTATGCAATGCAGACGGTGCAAAGCAATATTCAGCTACGAAAAGACGGAAGGGATCTGTCCGAAATGTGCAGCATACAACAGACCCGGCGGCAGGCCGGAAGCAGATCTGTTCGACACGGGATTTGATATGGATTTCGGACAGGAAATGTTCCGCATGAATGAGGTACATCAAGACCTTCATAAAAAGTATGATACAGGGAAGGATGTTCACAAAGCCAGACCGGATATCTATCATGAAAAAACACAGGCACCAGAAAACAAGCAGCTGGCTAAAAGGATACTGACAGTAGTAGTAATTTTAATCGTTGTGTTTGGTGCTGTTGGGGCTGTATCATTTTACAGTATGATTTCAAAAAAAGAAGTAGAAGTGGAAAAGACAGCTGAGGTATTACAGGTAGAAGCAGGAACACCCATTGATGTGGGGGGACAGCTGGCTGCTTTTACGGCTGCCAGAGTTATTGATACGGATGAGACAGCAGGGATGCTGCCTGAAGGGAAAAAACTGGTGGCTGTAGAGGAACAATTGGAAGTAACAGACAAATGGGAAGCAGATGCCTATTACTATACGGATCCCTATATAGCAGTAGATGGTTTATTTCAAATGCCGCTTAAATATTATGAAGTGCAGGATTATCTGCCAGAGTTAAACGTGATGAATGATGCATTTGCGTCTTACCAGGGGCAGTATGACGGCATACAACAGGGGGTTATACTGTATCTGACGGATGCTGATCTGGAACAGATAACGCTGCGGGTGCCGGACTGGGGCGGTGCAGGGCAGGAGAAAACTCCTGTCAGAATCTATCAGATAGTGCTGAATATAGATAGGGCAGATAGGAGGCAGAAATGATGATTCAGACAAGGAATACCGGAACAAAAAATTCAAAGGCAGTCCTGGTAGTGATTCTTTTATTTGTAGTAGTCGGTGTTATCATGCAGGTGGCGGATGATAAGGAAGCGGACCAGGTGGCGAAGGATTATAAAACGGATCTTGTGGTGGAAAGCATCTCTGCACAGGAGATTGGAACCGTTTATCAGGGAATGGAAGCCCAGGCGGGGTATCGTTTTTATTATATCAATTCCCTTATCCGCAATAATGGAAAAGCCAATGCCGATTCAGTGTATAACTATTATCTGACCTTTTATAAAAACGACGGAGATAATGTCATTGATGTAACACCATATCCGGAAACCGATTATGATAATCCGTTTTCATTCGTAAGCGAGCCATGTATCCCATCCGGAGAGACAGGATCTGTGCAGCAGGTGGTTCAGGTGAGGGAAGGGGTGGATAGTATAACCGGAGATTTTTATAATTACTACCGGGATAAACCAACACAATATACGATAGATATACCGGAAATATAACGGATTAGAGGGTTTGGACGAAATAAAGTGTTAATTATTTGGCAATGCATCAGTTTAGTGAGCCGAAGTGATGTTATATATTTACTAGTATTAGTGAATCTTCTAAAATTATTTAAAAAAATACAATACTCATTGTTGAGAATTCATATATTGTATGTTATAATATCCCCATCTAAGGGTTATGATATATGACTCTGTGAAGTATTTAACAAATAAGAGGAAAGGAGAGTGGATAACAGTGCATTTAGTTAAAGATGAAAATGGTAACATTTGTGCGCATGCGCATGAACATGTCCATCCTCACACCCATACTTACGAACACAACCATGCACATGATCATGAGCATGGCCATGAAGAAGAGCATAAGCATTCTCATGATGGCAATTGCAGCTGTGACAGTGCAGATTGCAGTGAAAACAATTGTGAATGCGGATGCAAAGCTGGGGAACAAACCCCTAATAAAGAAAATATTGCGTTATTAACCTACATGTTACAGCATAATGAACATCATGCGGCAGAACTGGATCAGATGGCGGCTAAGTTAAGCGCATCCGGTGACGAAGGCGCAGCTGAACAGATCAGAAAAGCAGTTGATGAGTTCCAAAAGGGAAACATGTATTTAGGAGTTGCACTTGCAATGGTCAAGGAGCAGCAATAGGAGGTCATAGAGATGTGCTTAGCTACGGCATATAATATCAACAAAGAAGACAGTATTATTTTACAATATGTTAGTATGATCGAAGTGGAAGGCACGAACATCACCCTGACTGATGTAATGGGGGAACGAAAAGTCGTGGAGGGGACCATTGCAATGGTGGACCTGACCGGCGGAGTTGTTAAAATTAATTGTCTTGATTAGGAAGGGCAATTAAAATAAAACGAAAAAATAACGGAGGTATTAGTAAGATGAAAAGCGTAATCGACATTATGAAGGAGAGAACATCATTTTCTTTCGAGGTATTCCCTCCAAAGGCTGAACAGCCAATGGAACCATTATTAAACACCCTGGACGAGCTCTATCAGTTCGATCCTGATTTTATCAGTTGTACATATGGCGCCGGCGGCTCAAATGCGGGACGTAATGTGGAGATTTGTAAAGCTATTGCGGACAGCGGACACAGAGCAGTAACTCATTTTACCTGTATTGGAAACACAAAAGAAAAAATGAAAGCTGAGTTACAGGCATACCTGGATAACGGTGTAAACCATATTCTGGCACTTCGCGGAGACTTACCGGCAGGCTGGGAAGGAACACGCGGGGATTTCAACTATGCAAATGAACTGGTAGCATTCATCAGAGCAGAATTTGGTGATCAGTTTACGATCGCTATGGCTGGAGATCCTGAAAAACATATTCAGTGTCCAACATTCGAAGAAGATATTGCACATCTGAAAATGAAACAGGATGCAGGCGCTGATTATATTATGACTCAGCTTTGCTTTGACATCGAACAGTTTAAGAGATGGGTACATCAGATCAGAAAAGCTGGAATTACACTTCCTATCGATGTAGGTGTAATGCCTGTATTAAACAAAGACGCTACAATCCGTATGGCATTGTCCATGAACGGATGTTCCATTCCAAGAGACCTTGCTGAAGTAATCAGTAAATATTACAATGATCCGGAAGGATTTAAAGAAGCAGGTATCGATTATACCGTACATCAGTTATACCAGTTCATTGGCGAAGGTGTAGAAGGTATACATTTATATGCATTAAACAAATCTGCTGCAGTTTCCGAAATCTTAACAAGATCCGGACTCAGAACAAAAGCAGAGTAGACTATAGGGAAATGACAGGAGGCACCCGTTATGACACATACGATTGCAGTTGCAGGAAAAGGCGGAGTGGGAAAAACCACAATTTGCGGACTTATTATTCAGTATCTCTGTGAAAAGGGAAAAAGACCGATTTTGGCAGTAGATGCTGATGCGAACTCAAACCTGAATGAAGTTCTCGGAGTGGAAGTAGATATGACTCTGGGGGATATCAGAGAAGAAGTGGCACGTGCGGAAAACAGTGTAAAGAACCCTATTCCGGCAAGTATGTCTAAAGCAGACTATATGGAGATTATGTTCAACCGCTGTATGGTGGAAGAAGATGATTATGATTTACTTGTAATGGGCAGAACCCAGGGAAAAGGCTGCTATTGTTTTGTTAACGGACTGCTTCAGACACAGCTTACAAAATTACTGCCGAATTATAAATACATGGTTATGGATAATGAAGCGGGCATGGAACATATCAGCAGAGGAGTCCTGCCTAAAGTTGATACCATGATACTGGTTAGTGACTGTTCCAGAAGAGGAGTACAGGCTGTAGGGCGGATTGCAAAGCTTGTAAACGACTGTGAGATGAATCCGAAGGATATGGGATTGATTATCAATCGTGCTCCGGGCGGAGAACTGAATGAAGGAACCCGCGAAGAGATTGAAAAGCAGGGACTGAAGCTATTAGGAGTCGTTCCACAGAATTCGGATGTATATGAATTTGACTGTGACGGAAAGCCCACGGTTGAACTTCCTGAGGATTCACCGGTGAAAAAAGCGGTTAGAGATATTGTGGATGCATTAGGTCTGTAATTACACGAGTTATTAATTCCCCTTGATGGAAGGGATCACCAGACACCAGGGGGATTAATTTTAAAGAGAAATATCCCGTGGGGGCGGATGGGATAAAAACAGCCCCGGGAAAACAACCCAATTTTAAAGGAGGTTTATAATGGGAAACTTTAAATTAACAACAGTAGAAGAATTTGAAGCGGCTACAGCCAGATTGTTGGAAACAGGCGCAAAGGTTGGTGCTGATGCCTGGCAGTTCAGAGTAAAAAATCAGACACCGCACTGTAAATTCGGCGAGACAGGTGTCTGCTGTAAAATCTGTGCTATGGGACCTTGCCGTATTACTCCAAAGGCTCCAAAAGGAATCTGTGGATGTGACGTACATGGTATCGTAGGAAGAAACTACCTTAAATTTACAGCAGGCGGATCTGCAACACATTCCGATCACGGACGTGAAATCTGTCACACACTTTATGAATCAGCTGCTGATGGCAATTACAAAGTAAAAGATCCGGAAAAATTACTTCGTATTGCTAAAGAGTGGAACGTAGAGACTGAAGGAAAAGATATCTACGAACTGGCTCATGAAATAGCTGAAATGGGTATGATGGAATATGGTAAGCCATTCGGTACCCAGAGATTTTTAAAGAGAGCTCCAAAGCATACTCAGGAAATCTGGGAAAGAGAAGAAATTGCACCAAGAGCAATTGACCGTGAAGTTTCATGTTCATTACATATGGCTCATATGGGATGTTCCTCCAAACCGGAAGCTTTGATCAGACAGGCTTTCAGAGCAGGTCTTTCAGATGGCTGGGGCGGATCCATGATGGGTACGGAATTCTCTGATGTTCTCTTTGGAACACCAAAGCCGATTGACACCGAGGCTAACCTTGGAGTTATGGAAGTTGAAAATGTAAATATTGTTGTTCACGGACATGATCCTTCACTTTCAGAAATGATCTGTGAATATGCAGATGATCCTGAATTAATCGCATATGCGAAAAGCAAAGGAGCCAAAGGCATTACCGTATCCGGTGTATGCTGTACCTCCAATGAAGTTGCAATGCGTCGTGGTATCCCGATGGCAGGAAACTTCTTACAGCAGGAAAACGTAGTACTTACAGGAGCTTGTGAAGCGATTGTAGTTGACGTACAGTGTATTTTCCCTGCACTTGGTCCTTTAAGCAAATGTTTCCATACCAAATTTATCACAACTTCTCCGATCGCACAGATGCCGGATTCTGAATTTATCAGATTCAATGCTCATACAGCAGGCGAGAACGCTAAAGCGATTGTAAAAGCAGCTATTGATAACTTTGAGAACAGAAATCCGGATCTGATCTACATCCCGGATATGAAACAGAAAGCTACTGTTGGATATTCTGTAGAAGCAATTGTAAAAGTATTAGATGGAGTTACCAACTCACAGGTAGATGTAACCGGTACAACAAAACCATTATTGGAATGTATTACATCCGGTGTACTTCGTGGTGCTGTTGCAATGGTTGGTTGTAACAATCCTAAGATCAGACCTGACCTTGCTCACATTGAATTAATGAAAAAATTAATCGCAAACGATATCGTAGTTATTGCTTCCGGTTGTGCTGCTCAGGCGGCTGCTAAAGCAGGACTTATGGATAAGGCAGCAAAAGATATTTGTGGTGCCGGACTTAAGAGAGTTTGTGAATTAGCTGATATACCTCCGGTATTACACATGGGATCTTGTGTTGATATCAGCCGTATGATGATTCTTGCTTCTGAACTTGCAAAAGATTCAGGACTTAATATTTCTCAGCTTCCAGTTGTTGGATGTGCTCCGGAGTGGATGTCTGAAAAAGCGGTATCCATTGGTAACTATGTAGTTTCTACCGGTATCGATACATTCCTTGGAGTTGATCCTTATGTATCCGGTTCTACTGAAGTTGCAGAGTTATTGACAAGCGGCGTTAGAGAATGGGTAGAAGCAGCATATACGGTTGAAAAAGATATAGATAAGCTTGTAGATGCTATGATTGACAGAATTGAAGAAAAGAGAGCGGCTCTTGGTATCTAATCAGGAGAACGCTGCTATTGGCAGCAGATAGGAGTTAAAATGAAAATTGCAGTTACCGGAAAAGGCGGAGTAGGAAAGACAACTTTTGCGGCCACTTTGGCAAGGTTATATGCACAGGAAGGGAAGAATGTCCTGGCGGCGGATGTGGATCCGGATGCAAATTTAGGATTAGCCCTTGGTTTTTCTGATGAAGAATTGGATCAGATCGTACCGATTACCAAAATGCGTAAGCTGGTGCAGGAACGTACCGGTGCAAATGACGACAATAAGTTTTATAAGATCAACCCGAAAGTAGATGACATCCCGAATAAGTTTGCAAAATCAGCGAACGGTGTAAAATTGCTGGTTCTTGGAACTGTTGATACTGCAGGAAGCGGCTGTGTATGTCCGGAGCACGTAATGCTCAAAAGGATTATCAATCACCTTGTTCTGAGAAGTGATGATGTAGTAATACTGGATATGGAAGCGGGCCTGGAACATCTGGGACGGGGAACTACCGAGGGAATGGATCAGTTTGTGGTTGTGATAGAACCTGGTGCAAGAAGCATCCAAACCTACAAGAATGTTAAGCGTCTTGCAACGGACCTTGGTGTGAAGCACGTGCGGGTTGTGGCGAACAAGGTGCGTAATGAAGAAGATGAGGAATTTATAAAATCGAAAATTCCGCCAGAAGATTTATTGGGCTTCATTCACTACAACACGGAAGTGATCGATGCGGACAGACAGGGAAAATCCCCCTTTGATTTTAGCGACACCGCAACAGAAGAGATAAGAAAAATAAAAGAGAAGATCGATAATACAAGTATCTGATTGGAGGTATAACAGTGACATTATTTGATAGAGTATTTAGTGGAAATGATGCCGTATACGGATTGACAGAACAGGCAATTGACGGTGCAATCGCACAGCATGGCGCTGATAAAGCAGTAAGTTTTCCAAATACAGCATACAGCTTACCTTGTTACTATGGTGTAACAGGAACAAAAATCGCTAATTTAGGTGATTTAAAGACAGCTCTCGGAGTTGTTAAAACTTTGATGACAAGAGAAAAACGTCTGAATGATGCTTTTATGTCAGGTGTTGCTACAGCTCTCTGTGCAGAGTTTATTGAAGTATTAAAATATATTGACGGTGCTGCTCCTTACGAAGATCCGTGTTACGGACATTTAAGTGATGCAATTATCCGTGAGCTGGGCGTACCCCTTGTAACAGGAGATATCCCGGGTGTAGCAGTTGTTCTTGGTACTGCTCCCACTGCACAGGAAGGCGTTGACCTGATTAAGAGCTATCAGGCACAGGGTATCCTGGTAACATTGGTTGGCGGAATCATCGACCAGTGTGCAGAATTAGGCTATAAAACAGGCGCTAACGTTCGTGTTATTCCGTTAGGAAAAGACGTAACAAGCGTAATCCACGTAGTATCCGTAGCAATCAGGGCAGCTCTGATCTTCGGTAATATTACAGCAGGAGATGCAGGCGCATTAATGAAATATACATTTGAAAGAGTACCTGCATTTGTTAATGCTTTCGGACCTTTGGATGATGTAGTAGTTGCATGTGGAGCAGGCGCAATTGCACTTGGTTTCCCTGTAGTTACAAACGAAACAGAAAATATCTTCCGCGTACCAAAGAGCTTAATTGTTCAGGAAGATGTAGCGAAATTCAACGCAACATCTCTGGAAGCAAGAGATATTAAGATTAAAATTACAAAGATTGATATTCCGGTTGCATTTGCTTCTGCATTTGAAGGCGAAATCATCCGTCGTGGCGATATGCAGGTAGAATTTGACGGTTCCAGAGTAGACTGTTTCGAATTGGTACAGGCAAAAGAAGCTACAGAAATTGAAGATCATAAGATTGAAGTAATCGGACCTGATTTTGATGAATTTGAAGTTGGAAGCAAGCAGAGCATTGCTTATATCGTTGAAGTTGCAGGAAAGAATATGCAGTCTGATTTCGAACCTGTATTTGAGCGTAAATTCCACTCTTACATCAACTGTATCGAAGGAATTATGCATACCGGACAAAGAGATATGATCCGCGTACGTGTGAGCAAAGATACTTTTAATGCAGGATTCAGAGCAAAACATATCGGTGAAGTTCTGTATGCTAAAATTAAGAGCGAATTTGCAGCAGTTGTTGACAAATGCCAGGTTAAAGTTATTACCGATGCAGCAGAATGTACAAGACTTCGTTCCGAGCTGGCTGTTCCAAGCTATGACAAACGTGATGAAAGACTTAGTACACTTACAGATGAAGGTGTTGACGTATACTACAGCTGTATTATGTGTCAGGCATTCTCTCCATCTCATGTTTGTGTTGTTACACCTGAAAGACTTGGACTTTGCGGTGCTGTTTCATGGCTGGATGCAAAAGCTACCAATGAACTGGATCCTCAGGGACCATGTCAGGTTATTACAAAAGGCGGCTTAATTGATGAAAGAACCGGATCTTACCAGGATGTTAACGATGCGGTTAAGAAATATTCCCAGGGAGCGCTTGAAACCGTTACTCTGTACTCCATTATTGAAGATCCGATGACATCTTGCGGATGTTTCGAATGTATCTGTGGTATTGAGCCGTTATCCAATGGTGTATGTATTGCGAACCGTGAATATGCAGGAATGACTCCAATCGGTATGACCTTCCCTGAATTAGCTTCCATGACAGGCGGCGGTGTTCAGACTCCAGGTTTCATGGGACATGGTAAACATTTCATCGCTTCCAAGAAATTCATGAAAGCAGAAGGCGGTGTTGGTAGAATCGTATGGATGCCAAAAGACTTAAAAGACCAGGTTGCTGACAAACTGAATGCTACAGCGAAAGAGTTATACAACATCGATAACTTCGTTGACATGATCGGAGATGAAACAGTAGCGGAGGATCCGGAAACATTATTAGCATTCTTAGAAGAAAAAGGTCATCCTGCACTTAGCATGGAACCAATGATGTAATTTGTTTTAAGAATCACCAAAGCTTTTGCATAAACGAAGAATATAGATAAATATTCAGTAAATTCAAGGGTTTTAAAGGGTGTGTTCTTAAAGAAATACAAAGATTTTATGGATTTTTAAGGCAGACTGTTGTAAAATATAATTATGTTTTACAACAGTCTAAAAACATGAAGGAGGTTTATTAGAAATGCCATTTAATGCAAAATCAGGAAAGTTCAGCGCAAATATTAACACTGTTGAAATTGGATGCGGGGACAAGAAAATTACCATAGGCGGAGAAAACGTATTACCATTTTATACCTTCGATGCTCCTATCGAAAACGCACCAAAAGTAGGTGTTGAGATCACAGACTTCGGTTTAGAGAATGAACCGGAATTTATCCAGAAATATTATGAAGGATGTGCAACTGTAGCTGATATGGCTAAAAAAGCGGCAGCTATGGAAGGTGCTGATTTTCTTTGTCTGAGATTAGAAGGCGGAGATCCAAATGGTGCAAACAAATCTACAGATGAATTAATTCAAATTGTAAAAGATGTTGCAGCAGCAGTAGACGTGCCACTTGTTATTGCGGGTAGCAAGAACGTTGAAAAAGATGCAGAACTTTTAAGCAAAGCAGCTGAAGTATTGGAAGGAAGAAACGCAATGCTTTTAGCAGCCAAAGAAGAAAACTACAAGACAGTTGGTGCAGCAGCAGGCCTTGCTTACAAGCAGGTAGTAGGTGCTGAATCAGCAGTTGATATCAACCTTGCGAAACAGTTAAATGTATTATTGTCACAGTTAGGTGTCAGCAGTTCAAACGTTGTTATGAACGTAGGTGCTGCAGCAGCAGGTTATGGTTTTGAATATGTTGTATCCACCATGCAGAGAGTAAAAGCAGCTGCTTTATCTCAGAATGATGGAATGTTACAGATGCCGATTATTACACCGGTAGCATCTGAAACCTGGGGCGTAAAAGAATCAATGGCTTCAGAAGCTGATATGCCTGAATGGGGAGATGTTGAACAGCGTGGTATTGATATGGAAGTAGAAACAGCAGCAGCAGTTTTAGTTTCCGGATCCAATGCAGTTATTTTAAAACATCCTGTATCAGTTGCAACTATTTCAAAATTAATCAAAGAATTAGTATAATTGCTGCTTAAGGAGGAAAAAGAATTATGGCACTTAAAGGTCTTGATATATTTAAATTATCACCCAAGAAAAACTGTAAGGAGTGTGGATGCCCGACATGTATGGCTTTCTCAATGAAGGTTGCACAGGGCGCTATGGATATCAGTGCATGTCCGCATTTCTCACCAGATGCATTAGCAACTTTATCTGAGGCTACTGCACCACCAATGAAGACAATTAAAGTAGGAACAGGCGAAAACGAATTTACATTAGGCGGAGAAACTGTTCTGGAACGACATGAAAAAACATTCGTAAGTAAGACAAGATATGCAGTTGCACTTTGCAATTGTATGGATGAAGCTGCTATTGATGCAAGAATTGCAGCAATTCCGAAGGTTGATTACGAACGTATCGGCGAAAGAATGTTTGTAGAAATGGTTTACGTAAACTACAGCGCTGACGGAGCTGTTGATTATGTGGAACTTGTTAAAAAAGCAGCTGGTCTTAACAGAACCTTAGTATTAGGATGTACAGATGCAGAAGTTGCAAAAGCAGCTCTTGCAGTATGTAAAGACAGCAAACCGGTATTAAACGGCGCAGATGCTTCTAATTACGAAGCCATGAGTGCAATTGCTACAGAAGCAGGTATTGTACTGGGTGTTCGTGGTGAAAATGTAAATGAGTTATATGAAACAGTTGCTAAGTTAGAAGGACTTGGAAACAAGAACCTGATTTTAGATGCAGGATGCAAATCCATTAAAGAAGCATTTGCTACAGCAGTTCAGATGAGAAAAGCAGCAATTAAAGATGCCGACAGAACATTTGGCTATCCTTCAATTGTAAATGTAGCAGCACTTGCACAGGGAGATATCCATATGCAGGCAGCTTTAGCATCTATGTTTACCATTAAATATGGTTCTATCGTAGTAATGGAAGAAATGACCTATGCTCAGGCATTGCCGTTATATGGTTTAAGACAGAACGTATTTACAGATCCTCAGAAGCCAATGAAAGTTGAACCGGGTATTTACCCAATCAATGGAGCAGATGAGAACTCAGTTTGTCTTACAACTGTTGACTTTGCACTTACATATTTCGTAGTATCCGGTGAGTTAGAGCGTTCCGGAGTTCCTTGTAATCTGATTATCAGTGATGCAGGCGGATTATCCGTGCTGACAGCATGGGCAGCAGGTAAATTATCTGCAACATCTATTGCTAAATATTTTGGCGAAGCTGATATTGAAGGCAAGATCAAAAACAGAAAATTAATTCTTCCAGGTAAAGTAGCTGTTTTAAAAGGTGAAGTAGAAGCGAAACTTCCGGGATGGGATGTCATTGTAGGACCAAACGAAGCGGTACAGCTTGTAAAATTCTTAAAAGATATGCAGTAATTATTTCGTTCTGCTTTTATAGCAGAGCGAAAGTATTGAACGATTTTACTAATAATTTCAATTAGAGAAGGAGATTAATCAATGGCAAAATTCGTAACAATTGGTGAAAGAATCCACTGTATTTCCCCAGTTATCCGTAAGGCAATGGCAGAAAGAGACGGAGCTCCAATCATCCAGCGTGCAAAAGAGCAGCTTGATGCTGGTGCAACTTACTTAGATGTTAATATTGGACCGGCTGAAAGCGACGGCGAAGAATTAATGAAATGGGCTGTTCAGCTGCTTCAGAATGAATTCGATAATGTACCGCTGGCTCTGGATACCGCTAATAAAAAAGCGATTGAAGCTGGAATTTCTGTATACAACCGTTCCAAAGGAAAACCAATCGTTAACTCTGCAGATGCTGGAGACAGAATTGAAAATATCGATTTAGCAGCAGCTAATGATGCAATTGTTATCGCTTTATGTTCAGCAGAAGGTGTTCCGTCTGATAATGATGAGCGTATGATGCACTGCCAGAACATGTTAGAGAGAGGTCTGGAACTTGGAATGGAACCTACTGATCTCTGGTTTGACCCGTTATTCCTGGTTGTAAAGGGAATGCAGGACAAGCAGATGGACGTTTTAGAAGCAATTAAAATGTTCAGCGATATGGGACTTAATTCAACAGGTGGATTATCCAATAACTCTAACGGTATGCCAAAACATATCCGTCCGATCATGGATTCTGCTTTAGTAGCTATGGCTATGATGAATGGTTTGACTTCCGCAATCGTAAATCCATGTGATTTAAGATTAATGGAAACAATCAAATCTTGTGATGTATTTAAAAATAATACCTTATATGCGGATTCCTATCTGGAGATCTAATATATGCATAAAGTTACTTTTAAGTTTGAAAACAGCGAAGATATTATTGTCTTCGCTGCTTTCGGTGAAAGCCTTCTTGAGGTAGCGAGAAAAACAAACGTAGCTATCGATGCACCGTGTTCAGGAAATGCATCTTGCGGGAAATGCAGAGTAAAGCTCGTTGGCGGTGAATTAGAATCAAAAAAGACGCGTCATATCACAGATGAGGATTATGCAGAAGGCTGGCGTCTCGCCTGTGTCAGTACCATAAATGCGGATGTGGAAGTACTGGTACCGGATATTGCCTCTGCTTACAGAAGCCGTATGAAAGTGGCTGATCTAAGTTCGCCGGAAGAATTAAAGATTTTTTCCGATGCAAAAGAACAGATTTTAGAAGCAGGTATTGAACTGAAGAATACGTTAGAGATCTTGAATGTATCTATGGATGAGCCTACTTTAGATGATACCATGCCGGACAATGAACGGTTTACCCGTGCTATTACGGCAATAACCGGTATCGAAAAGATCCGTGTTCCATATTCGGTTTTGAAAAAACTACCGGATGTACTTAGGGAAAGTGGCTTCCGTGTAAAGATAATTGTACGAAAAATTGAAACAAATATTTTTGTATATGATATATTCCCGGAAACTGAAGAAGTAATTGTAGGTGGAATTGCAATAGATATTGGAACGACAACTGTATCTGCTATTCTGATCAATATGCTGGATGGTTCCATTCTTGCCAAAGGTTCTTCCGGAAACGGACAGATCCGTTATGGAGCTGATGTCATCAACCGTATCATTGAATCTGCAAAACCGGGCGGCAAGGACCGGCTGCAAAAAGCGGTTATTGATGAGACCATTAATCCGCTGATTCAGACTATGTGCAGGCAGGCAAAGCTGGATCCTATGAGTATTTATCGTATGTGTGTTGCAGGCAATACCACGATGAACCATTTATTAATGGGGATCAATGCAGATCCGCTTCGTATGGAACCATATATTCCGACTTTCTTTAAAACAAATTCTCTGTATGCATCTGATATTGGAATTCATATTAATCCCGATTCCCATATTATCATAGCTCCGAATATCGGAAGTTATGTAGGCGGAGATATTACTGCAGGTGCTTTTGTAAGTGCTCTTTGGAATAAACCGGAATTCTCACTGTTTATTGACCTTGGTACCAATGGAGAAATTGTATTTGGAAACTCTGACTTTTTAATGAGCTGTGCCTGCTCAGCAGGACCTGCTTTTGAAGGTGGGGATATCAGCTGCGGTATGCGTGCTACAGATGGTGCAATTGAGGCATGTACTATAGATAAAGATACGATGGAACCAAATCTCTCCGTAATTGGAGACGAAGGAACGAAACCGATTGGAATCTGTGGTTCCGGTATTATTGATATTATCAGTGAATTGTTCCGATGCGGTATTATTAATCCCAAAGGCAAATTTGTCCGTGAGGGAAAACGTGTCAGACATGATAAGTTTGATATGGGCAGCTATGTGCTGGCGTTTGAGTCAGAAGCAGGCTCTGTGAAAGACGTGGAGATTTCCGAAGTTGATATTGATAACTTTATCCGAGCAAAGGGAGCTATTTTCTCTGCAATCCGGACGATGTTATCCTATTGTGATTTTGATATCTCTATGATTGAACATGTCTATGTAGCGGGCGGTATTGGCAGTGGCATTAATATGGAAAATGCAATTCATATTGGTATGTTCCCGAAGGTTCCTTTGGAATTATACCAGTATATCGGAAATTCATCCCTGTCGGGGGCATATGCAATGCTTTGTTCCACACAGGCTGAACGGAAAGTATATGAAGTTGCAAGAAATATGACTTATCTGGAATTGAGTGCAATACCTCAGTATATGGATGAGTTTGTTGCAGCATGTTTCCTGCCTCATACAGATACAACACTGTTTGAAGATTAAAATAAATGAAGTAGAGTAGATACTCAGGGAGTATCGCAAGCTTGCTTGCGGTATTCCTGGCGTAAAGGTTGAAAGAAAATTGTGATATGGAAAGGGCGCCACGCTGTAATTCTTTCAATCTGTTTTATTGTGGCAGTATTGCAGGCGGGTCTGCAATATGCGATGGGAATACAGATGAATATTGAGTACGAAAAAGACAACAAAGAACGAATCCCGTTCGAGCATTACCTGGAAGAATTCCGCAAAATAGATCCGATTGAAGCCAGCAGACGCACCGGCGTTCCTTTTGATGAAGAAAAGCAGGCATTTACCCTGCGTATGATGCAGAAAGAGTACCTGATTTTTTATCCGGAATTCCGTGTGGAGAAAGCAGAAACTGATGATGAGGGATATGGTGCCCTTTTGGATGAAGTGGCTGCAAAGATAATTGCAATCCGTTTTTTGACGAAAGGCGTAGCTTCTGAAACTACCGGAAAGTATCTGACTTATCGTGAAGTACCCTGGGGAGAAGTTTATTTCAGGCAGTTTCAGGGAAGATGCCTGATGCGCCTGGCGTTTTCCTATGGTTCAAAGTTAGAACTTTTTCAGGCACAGATGGAAAAAGTGGGTGCCTCAAAATTAGAATCAGGAGATGTATCTTACGAGTTTGAATTCATAAATGGATATTTTGTACGATTTATTCTATGGGCAGGGGATGATGAATTTCCACCTTCATCCCAAATATTATTTTCTGATAATTTCCCCCTTTCCTTTGAAGCAGAGGATCTGGCAGTTGTCGGAGATGTGTCAATCGGTACATTAAAAAAAATATAATTCGTTCCAAAGAATACGCATAATGGATCGAAAGTACTGTTCAGGCAGTACTGTGCATTTACTGCACAGTGCGTGAGAAAGTGATTCAGGAGTGCATAAATCCCATCGCCAAAGGCGATTTTAAATGGATTTATGCAGTTACTGGTCACGGAGTGAACAGTAACAATTGTAATGAAAGGAGATATTTTTATGGGTTATAAATCAGATATTGAAATTGCACAGGAGACTACTATGTCCCCAATTACAGAAATCGCAGCAAAAGCAG
>UQCR01000048.1 GCA_900539655.1 uncultured Robinsoniella sp. | reverse complement strand
TCTATTTGAGCCTATTTTTTATGACTCAGTTTTTCATACATCATTTGACACTATCGCAGCTATGGCTTTATTCTGCGGGTATTTTCAGCCGTACCTGCGTCCAGCCGCCGGCGGATACAATCTCCACCGGTCTCTGGCACCGGCAGACAATTTGCAGGCGACGGTAGACATTTTTTAATCCGATTCCACTTAAGTGCCCCCGATGCTCCTGAAATTCCTCTGTGTAAAGTGCCTCAATCTTTTCCTTTGGAAATTCCGGACCAGTATTGGCGATTACTACTATGGCAGCTTTCTTATCACCAATGATCTTTAATAAGATCTGCCCCCCTTCCTCAATCAGGTTTACTCCATGCACAAATGCATTCTCCACCAGAGGCTGCAGTGTCATCCGGGGCAGTGTTACTGCATTCAGCGCTACCGTTTCGTCTACCTGAACGTCAAACTGCAGCCGTGGGCCAAACCGGGTGGTCAGCAGCTTCATATAAGCCTCCACATTACCCAGTTCCTCTTCCAGAGTGGCGTTATCCAGACCTGCCAGATTGTAACGAAATACATCTGCGGCATTTTCCAGATACTCGCAAACCACCTCATCTCCCGACAGCATGGCAATTTTTGCGCCGATGTTAATCGTATTAAAGATAAAATGCGGATTCATCTGAGCATGCAGTGCATGCAGTTCTGCTTCCTGCAGCAGATTATCTTTTTCCAGTGTCATGATTTGCTGCTGCGCCAGTTCGTTTTCCAGTTTTTGCTTCTCCTTCAGGCTTTCCAGATACAGGCGGGTATTCTCCACCATAACTTCAAAGGATTCGTACAACTGTTTAAATTCCAGATTCTCCTGCTCCAGACAGATATCAATGCCATAGTCTCCTTCTGCCACACGCCTTGCATAGCCCGCCAGCCGTGTGATCGGCGTGCTGACATTGTTGCTAAGGTTGATCAGTAAAAATACAACAAAAAATATTGATGCTCCAAACAACCCGTAGGACACTGCCGTGCGAATCGTGACCACCTGCTGCATTTCGTAGTACTGTACACTGCTCTCCTGTAGTTCACTGGCCATCAATGATTGAATATACTGATTGATCAGGCGGAAATCGTAACTGACGCTTTCGTATAATTTCACATACTCCGTGTTCTTCTGGTTGCGTTTGGCAACGATCAAATCCTCTGCTGACCTCAGGTAATGGCTTAAGTTTCCCCCCAGATTGACATATCGTATATCCTGCTGTCTGCTTTGGTCCTGAAGCTGTTCCACAATCTTCTCTAACTGATTCTGATTATCATAGTAGCTTTGCAGCGAAACGGAATTTCGTGAAAAAAGATAGTCACTGATGTTATCCTGAAAGGTCTGAGTCATAGTCTGCACTTCTGAGAGCTGCTGATTTACTTCTGCAAAGGTAGTCATCCTCTGCAATAGAAACTGGGAAGAAAGAAAGTTATAAACTCCCACCATAACGCAGATGATTGCCGCAATAAAATAGGTAAACAGCAATGTATGCCGAAGCGATGGCGGATTGCTTCGCTTCCGTGTCCCGCTCATTGTTCCGTCTCCAGCCACTGCCTGCTGAACTTATCCACGTTTTCACGGGTAATCGTATGCAGAGGCACCGGCATATTATCGTCGTAGGAGTGATTGTTTACCCACGTGTGCAGCATTGCTACAATATCGTTACCCATCTGATCCGGATCCGGCGTCACGGTTCCGTAAATAACTCCCCGGCTTACATAGTCCAGCGTTTGTTTCTGCATACCGTAGCCAATAATCTGAACTTTGTCTACCAGATTGCTGTCAATTACCTGCTGCGCAATCAGCGGCACAGTATATGCGTTGAGGCAAATGATGGTATTGTAGGTATTCTTCAGCATCTCAAGCGTGTTTGCCAGCTTTTCGCCTGCATATACTTCCTCCTCGGTGAAAAGAGTCTGCACGATTTCCGCATCTTCATACTGCCCGAACACTTCCATAATACCCTGCATCTTCATATTTTGATATGTAGAGGGAATGCCTTCCTGGGTTTTTTCCAGTACCAGCACTGCCTTGCACCCCTCTTCACCTGATGCGTCTATTGCCAGCTGACCGGTTCTGGTACCGATGCTGTAGGAATTGGCACTCACCGCCGGAATCGTGTCCCGCTGGTAATTTTCACTCTCATATAAGATTAACTGCACACTCTGCTCACTTGCCAGTTCATACATCTCCTGGGTAAACATCGGATCATTGGACTGAAATGCCACAGCCTGTGCACCTGAATATATGGCAAACACCACACTGTCCCGCAGTGTGGTTGACTCCCAGCTCTGCAGAGTCTGATTTTCTACATTAATATGATACTGTTCAGCCGCCTCTGCAGTGCTTTTACGCAGATGCTGGTAGATGAGATCGTTGTCCTTGCTGATGACGATCATCCGGCTGCCCTGCTGTCTGTCCGCCACCTCCGCCTGTCCGACGGAACTGAACATAAACAGCTGTATATACAAAACCACCAGCAAAACCAGAAACCCAATAGAAACCAACATATATTTTCTACTCATATTTTCTCCTGTCTATTGCACCCATGCTGCTACACTTGTATTCCTGAATCACTTTATCACATTATCTATATATTGGTACTGGAATAAATTTACATTTCCAGATAATCGGGTATTATTTATAGAGACCATCGTAAATTCGTTTTTGTTACAGGCTGCTGCATTGAAACCATTTATTTTTATAGTAAATTTATACATCATCTGCCACATCATTTTTTACCTGTCCAGTCATATCACACAAAATTCATAGCAATTCTCCCTGCTATTTTAACAAACAGCCTAATATTCAGGCAAGGTAATCTTTTGCCCCCAATCTGGAAGTTATTGCTGTCAACATCATTTCCGTCAATAATTGCATCTTATTTTGCAGCTGAACTTTATATCTGAAATGCCAGTTGAAAATTGGTGTGCCGATTCAGGGAGTTATCTCCTTCCTGGATAAAATCCCAGGTCTCCTTATAGGTTCCTTCAACCGCCACCTGGCTTTTCCCAAGAAACTTTATAAATTCTTCCGGCTTCCCCTCAAACTGTTCCGCAAAAGTATCGGAGTATTCCCATTTTTCCTCACTGCTAAACTCCCGAAGCTCATTAAACAATACATGCTCCAGATTGCAGGACATATAATAGATGCGGTAAGGCACTTCATTAATCTTACCGGTTGCAGATAATTTATATAATAATTCTGACTTTAATTCATTGCGCTTGATCAGGGAGCCTACATTTGATGTTTCAATATGGTCGGTATAGTAAACCGTGGGTCCGTTCTTTTTCTCAATTACGCTTTTTGCATCCACAAATGCCCCATCCAGGTCAGACAGGTGTATTACCTTCAGAATATCTTCATCCGTATACCGGTATTTCGTTTTTACTTCTTCCATACAATCATTGAGCTTTTTAATAATTGTGTCGGAATCCACACTTCCCCGTGCTGTTATATCCCCATGAATTACATGAAACTTTACTTCGCTTGCCGAGAAAAATTCCTGCATAATTGATCCAATTGCCCCCTCGTCGCTTGGACCTTCCACGATAAAAATAATCACCTTTTTTTCTTTATCTGGCATTCGTAATTTCCCTCCCTGCTTTTCGAAATGACCTGGCAATCTTAATACTGTCCGTATCGGTATAGATGCACTCTTGCTGTCCCCCTAAGGTGATGCTCCTGATATAAGCATCCCGCAGATTGAGGCTGCTTCCGGTATTCTGCATACGGATATAGCGGTTGGCTGGATTAGCTGTGGAAAATAGAATACTGTCATTGCCCAGCATCTCTAGTGCCCGCAGATTATGCGAAGTAAAGACCAGCTGCCCTTTTGCCCCCTTATTAAAAATATCCAAAAGCTCACCCAGAAGATACTCATAGATTCCCGCATCCAGTTCATCCACAACCAGGCAGATTCCCGGATCACTGTAAGCCCGGATCAATACATTTAGAATGGATATAATCTTAACGATGCCATCGGACTCAAACCGGATGGGTATTTCAATATCCCCCCGCCTGGAAGTGAGGTCCACCTTTCTTCCTATCCCTCCGTTTTCCACCAGCTGCTGTCCATAATCCCTGATGTCCAACGTCATTCCCGGGATTATTGTAGCTAATACAATATTGATCTCCCCTACAATCTGTTTCAGCAGTTCAAACCGGCTTTCTTCAATAAGGGTAGGCTCCTTTAATGCAATTACAAAATCTCCCCTGGTTGCTGACTTACGGTCTGTTACCCGAAACGCCACCGGCAGCAGAAAATCCGCACTGATAGCTCCGGAATGGGAGTCCCGGATTACGAAGAGGTCCATCATAGCATAGTTATATAAGGACTGGATGATAAACGCATAATCTAAAAAGTTTTCTCCACTCTCATTGCAGAAGATCTCCCTGCTTGTTTCACCAAAAATATAGGAACAGTTATGAATCCGGGCTACTTTTTTGGCAACAATAAGATTTGTTCCATTTTCCTCATTTCCACGTGTGACTTCATCCAGCATCTCTTTTGGTGTAAATATACACTCTCCGTCCTCTGAGGTGTACTCCATAAACAGCAGGTTTTCCCGAATCTCACCCTGTACAATTCTTGCTGCGGATAAGGCTTCTCTGGAAATAACCGCCGTATTTTCTTCCGTTTTGCGAAACCAGAGCTCATATTCCACCTCAAACTGCCTTTCCCTTCCGCTTACCAGAAATACGGCCCTCACCTTGGCAAACTCCTGACCGCTTGTAATATAATTTACCAGTTCTTCCGGGATACTAAGCCCCATCATTAGCTTCTGCACATAGAAAAGAGTGTCGATTACCGTTGTCTTCCCAGAACCGTTTTGCCCGTAAATGCCCAATATTTCAGAGTCATCCAGTACAATGCTCTGGTGTATCCGGGAAGGCATTTCAACTTTTCCATAAGTAGTATTTTTAATATTTTTTATTTCAACAGAATGTAACCGTACTATGATGTCATCCATGATAATCTCTCCTCCGGTATATGAATTATCTTACATTATCCCCGGTTCCGGGAGATTGTATTCGGATCACTGCAATTCAAATCTAAAAAGCGGGCAATGGTTCCTCATGATAAACATCATCTGTTTATTAGATCTTGGAACCACTGCCCGCCTTATAAATCTTACTTCATCAATCTTGCTTTTATAAATCTATTATAAATCCTGCTTTTATGAATCTATTATAAATCTTTTCATTTACATTATTTTATTCATGTAATTTCACAGTTACCGTTTTTGAATAATTACTATATATTTTACTCCTTCCGGCTTTTTTGTAACCACGTATTTTAAACTGGTATGTCTTTCCTTTTTTCAGTTTTTTCTTCGTATAGGACGTAGTTTCGGACGATACCGTTTTAATCTTTGTAAATCCGCCTTTCCCAGTCTTCATATAAACTACGAATCCGTCTGCTTTTGTTCCTTTTTTCCAGGACAGCTTCACACTTGTTCCGGATATTTTCTTACCGGACATCACTGGCTTTTTCGGTGCCGTAGCTGTTTTTAAGACAGTTGAGTATTTACCATACAGCTTTTTGCTTCCTGATACGGAATAAGCCCTTACTCTGTACTTATAAACTGTTCCGCTGTTTAAGCCCTTTACTGTGATATCGGTCTGCCCAGTAGTCTTTACCACACTCCATTTTTTCTTTGTGGAATTATAGCGGCTTAATTCATAGCCCCGTGCTCCGCTGGTTTTCTTCCAGCTAAGCTTGATCTTACTGGTGGTCTGCATTGATGCTTTTAATTCGGTTACCTTTTTGGGTGCCGTAATTTTTTTGAATTTTGCAGTATAGACGGTATCTTCATATACTGTCACCGTATATTTCTCAGATGTGGACACCTTTTTGCCCTTTAAATACCAGCCCTGGAAGGTATATTTTGATGACGGTTTAGCAGTTATGGTGACGCTGCTTCCGGATTCCGTTGTCTTAGTACCTGTTGCTGTTCCGCCTTTTTCTGCTTTTACTGTTACGGTAACTTTTTGTGGTTTTGGAGCTTCTTTCTTAACAAATTTAGCAAGGTACAGGGTATTCTGCAATGCATTGATTGTATATACCGGTTGTGACGATACTTTCATATCCCCGATATACCAGCCTGCGAATTCGTAACCCTCCTGCGCAGATGCATGAATTGTTACAACTGATCCAGCCTCCACAACAGCACCTCCTGCAACAGTTCCTCCTGTCTCTGCCTGAACCTGTATGGTTATCATTTCTTTTGGAATAGCTTCAAAGTGCGCTGTATAAACTGCATCCTCCACAGCCACAACTTCCATCCTTAAATCATCGGATACTTTTTTGTCCCCCAGATACCAGCCTGCGAAACGGAAGCCCTCCTCAGGATAAGCCGTTATCGTAAACATCTCGCCTTTCATGACAACTCCGCCTTTACTTACAGTTCCTCCCGGCTGAGCTTCTGTGGTTATGGACACAGTTTCCGGCTGCGGCTCTTCACCCTTCGTAAAATGTGCAACATACGTAGCATTTTCACGTGCCTCTACCTCATAGACCTCGTTTCTGGAAATATTGACATTGTTAAGGTACCAGCCTTCAAAAGTATATCCCTCATCTGGTACTGCTGTAATGGTGACCATAGTACCTGCATCTACCGTTGCTGTTCCCTGCGCCGTGCCGCCTTCTGTAGCTTCTACGGTAATGGTGATCTGCTGTGCCTCGATTTTTTTGAATCGCGCCGTATAAGTAATATCCTCTGTGGCCTCTACTTCGTATTCCGGCTGATCTGATACTTTTGTTTCGCCCAAATACCAGCCTTCAAAGGTGTAACCTTCTTTTGCCTGGGCGCTGATCAGGATTTTTTCTCCTGCATTTACGACTCCACCTCCGGATACGGTTCCTGCATCTTCATCCTCGGACTGTACGGTAACCGTTACCTTTGCCGGAGCATTCTTAATAAACTTGGCGGTATAGACTGCATCTTCTGCCGCTTCCACTTCGTATTCTGCTTCTTCAGATACCTTCACCCCTTCCAGATACCAGCCTTCAAAGGTATATCCTGCCTTTGCCCGGGCAGTAATCGTTACCTTTTCTCCTTCTTTTACTGTACCTCCGCCGGATACGCTTCCTGCTGTTTCATCCTCCGTCTGTACCGTAATTGTCACATCTTTTAAGTCCCGGATAAATCTTGCCACATAGGTAGTATCTGCTGTAATCTGCGGTGTAGTGAAAACAGGCTCATCACTTGCCTTATCTTCTCCTAAATACCATCCGTCAAAGATATATCCCGGATTAGCTTCTGCAGTTAACAAGGCTGTTCCGTTTGCTTCTACATCCGTTGTTCCTTCTACAGATCCGCCTTCTGCCGGGTCTGCCTGTGCCGTTACGGTGTATTCTCCTTTTACAATGGTAAATACCGAAGTGCGGACTGCTTTCGCCCCATTCACTTCTCCAATGGCACGCAGTTTTATAATGCCTGTGGAACCAACCCGGAGTTCGTTTCCGGATACGGTTGTCCCTGCCACCGCCTCTGCGATTTCGAATGAATAGCTGATATTTTCTTCTGCATGTCCTGGTTCCTCACATGGAAGCAGAATTCCCTCTGCAGATAATTCCACGGTTGTCTGGTCTGCATTTTTTGGAATTACTATCTTACGGTCTGCAAATACCAGATCCTGAAATGTACAGCCGCAGGATGAAGGAGTGATGACCAGATTCTCATCTCCCGGTTCTTCCTTATCAATTGCTTGGTAGAATGCCATATACTGCCCGGAGATAAATTTATCTGCAGGATCTGCCAGGTTGCCCATGGCATGGCGGACACGCATCTGAATCCTTCTGGCATCCGTCGGCGTAAATACCGCTGTTTTCTTTGCCGTATCTGCCGCCCAGGTAATCTCTCCTCCCGGAATTTCCAGCCAGTCATCCTGGTCTGCCGTAGTACTGTAATATAATTTAAATTCTGTAATAATACCGTTATTACCGCCGCCCTGCCTTGGCAGATAATCCAGCTTTCCAATTTTACTTGTCTCTCCGAAATCAAAGGTCAGTTTGTTGTTAATTCCCTGCGCCATATCGATTCCGCCGGACCAGTCACTGTGGTAAATATTATTGTCATCCTTCAACATATTTGTAATCGGATATCCGGTTTGGGTGCTGTCTGCAGATGCTGCTTTAACTTCTGCTTTTACATATTCATAATTATTTCTCTGTGCCTGATAGACATAAAATTCACTGGCTGATATAAAAGTACTGTTCTCCAGCGTTGACGTTGCACGAAGCATCAGCCTGCGTGCTTTTACCATAGAGAATTTAGCTGTTTTCTTAGAAGCATCACCTGCCCAGGTGCCTCTTCCTTCCGGTACTTCCAGGAATGCGCCGTCCTCATAGGTTCCCTCTTCTGATTCGCTGTAATAGAGCTTATATCCGGTAATAATCCCGTTCTTGCCGCCTTCCTGCCTCGGAATGTATTCCAGTTTGCCAATTTCATAAATACCTCCCAGATCAATGGTAATTCCATTGAACCGGTCGTTTGCAATATCTGACATAGGGGTGGAGCTGGATGAACTGTATGCAGAATGCCATATCGTAGAGGTATCACCATCCACCGCATTGCTTCCAGGACCATCGGGAGCTCCAGGCGTATCATTCTGCTGGCTCTCTGCTACGGCACTTAACTGTGAACTTGGAATCTGTGTATAAGTAATTCCGCCTTCCTCCCAGGCAGCTGTCAAGGTGACATTCTTGCCCGGCATGCTGTAGACAGCGCCTGCCTCATATGTCTTTTCTCCGTCATTCCATCCGATAAAATCGTAATCTTTTCTGGTGTAAGTATTTTCAGGAAGCACAACCGCCAGTCCCTCTGTAGCTTTTATCTCTTTTGGGTTTTCTCCTGTAACATTACCATCACCAGGGGCAAAGCTTAATGTATACTCCTGAATATCACCGTCTTTTCCTTCATTTACATAGAAGTTATCAATGATGTATTCAGACGCACTCTGCTTTGTAAGGTCAATATAATAATCGTCGTAATCACCGGTTGTAAAAGCAACTTTGGTGCTTTCCTTTTTATCATACCCGGTACCTCCCAGGGGCTTAAAGACAAGTGCCGCATTTTTCGTATCTTCTAAAGCAAGCGCTTTATCGGATTTTACCCCAAGTGCAAATGCATTTGCAGATAATGCCTTATAGTCAAGTCCAACCGTATAAGTGGTGTTGGGTTTCAGGCGTACACGGTGTGAAAGGGTTCTCATATAATCCCCATTTCTGATTTTCAGGGAGTAGTTTCCTTCAATTACATCGTCTGTCAGGGCTGCGTTGACCTGGTTCAGCTCGGATAAATGGCTTTGGTCAGATTCCGTAGAAACAAACGGTCCGTATTCCTGATCCACATTTTCAAAATCTTCAAAGAAATAATGCTCTCCCTGATCTGTCAAAGTAATCGGGATAACCCGTACATCATCAATCAGAACCTCTGCGGATTCACTTCCTGTATCGGCTTTGATTTTAATTTCAGCCGTTGTCTGGCCTTGTGGAACTGTAAAGGAAAGTTTCACTCTCTGGAAATATTCTCTGTATTTATCGGTATGATGGACACCATATATTACATTTGAACTGTCAATATAGTTTTCAGCCAGTTTTGTTCCCGTTGCATCTTCTATGGATAAATGTACCTTTCTTCCTTCAGAGGTACGGATCCATGCAGAAGCCGAATAACTCTGCCCCGGTGTAAGCCCTGTCATTTCCTGTCCTATTGTGCCTTCCTCACTGCCTGTAATCCGGATCATCGTATTACCAATACTGGTATCGGTAAATGTTACCTTTGGGTTTTCGTTTAGGTTAATCCAGCCGTTACCAAAAGTATGGCTGTCAAATCCCATATCCTTTACCAGGCTTCCGGTGCTCCAGTCATATGACTCCATATCCGGAATCTCCACTGCCGCATCTCCCGGGTAGATTACATATCCCTGTCTGGCGTCTGCTGTTATGGCAACAGTTCTGTCTGCTCCCACACTCAGTATCTGTTCATCTGTCTTCCCGGTGGACGTAAGCTTATACAGCTTCACATTAGAGTAATCAAAGCCCTGGGGAAGGGTCCAGCTGGTTGTCCCTCCGGCTTCATTATAGTGATAGATCTTTTCCTGTCCATTAATTGTCCATGGAATGAAGATATTATTCCCGGATGCCACTTCATGTCCGTTCAGACTGATTACATTTTTTCCGTTCTTCATCTCGGTTACAACTTCATTATTTTTGCCCAGCACAGCCTTATTATTGTTCGTCCACTGGCTGATTGGATACTGTGCCAGGAAACGGTTCGGCAGAACATTTATAAAAAAGTCTCTCATGGTCGCATAATAATCATCTGCTCCCTGCCATCCGTTAAATCCATTGACACGGCTGCCTTCTCCCCGGAACAGGCTTGTCTGGCCAAAGATGTCCCTCTGTCCGTTATAGACAAAGCGAACCATATTCCCAGCTCCTGCATATGTACTGTTAATATGATGTGCCCAGGCGCTTCTGGTGGTCATCTTCTCCGGATATTCGGTAGCTACTGCCGTTCCCTGTTCCGTCAACCCGTTAATTGCCTTTTCCAGGCGGTAAGGTGCAAAACGGTTATCAAAATAAGTATCTACGTATATCAGTTTTAATTTCCCATTGGTATCTTCATTTAGCTGCTGAAGCCTCTGCTCCATATTTCCGCCGGGAATCTTAGTTCCGTCCATTAAAATATCATTTTCACGAATCATATTTACGGCACTGTCATACCAGTTCCATGCTCCGGTTCCGGTATTCAGTTCATCCACTGCATACTGGCTGGCTTCCGGATACATCTCCGTGTGATTGATATGTACTCCAAAATAGGCATTGTATTTCTCGCCTTCTGACAGCAGCGTATTAAAATCTTCCAGTCCACCTGCACGTTTATTATAATTTGCAAAGTCCGGATGGCTGGCATCATGCCCTTCCCCCTGATATCCTTTTATAATAATCATCTGCTGGAATCCGTCTGTTCCCAGATTAAACTTTTTCGCATTGTCCAGAATACGTAAAAACGGGTACTGCGCTGCACTTCCAACATTCATGGCAACACTGGTATATGCATTCATAACCGCTTCGGAGCCTGTAATCTCTTTGTCCGATTCATCCGCATAACAGTCATCCCTGTATGCAATTGCTCCGTCCTGGAAATCAACTTTCCCATCCTGGTTACGGTCAGACGTTATTGCTACTGCTGTATAGGGCTTCTCATAATCTTTATCGTCCAGTCCGCGGACTAAAAATTCATTGGTCCATAATCCGGTGGTATAATGATCCCCATTTTTCACAGTCTGATATGCCACTGCCCCATATTCTTTGGAGGAGTCATTTCGCACCGATGCCGCCAGCTCATTGTTATTTACAACAGTGATTACAGCCTCTTTATATGCCGGGTCTGCTGCAGGATTAGCTGTTAAATCCACACTTTTCTGTACCCGGTTATCATTAACGGTAAGTGCTGCACCCTCCTGGGAACTGTTTACAGATACCAGGCTGTGTTTTGGAAAATAGATGGTCTTAATTCCCTCTGCAATATTTTCAAGGGTCATGACCATAACATTGTCCCGTACAGTAAGTACCGTATCAAATGTCATTCCGTTTGCTTCTATATGATAGACTGCCCTGTTCCCATTAATTTCTGAAGTTACAGACGGAACGTAAGCTTTATTGTTGACTTCCACAACATCATATGGAATTTCCTGTCCCTGCATCGTCTTGCCATTTAACGAATAGCTGATGACCCTTGGAAAATCACGATCCACCTTCACGGACATCTGCCCGGATGCAATCTCCTTCTCCGTAACATCACCGGCAGCTGGTTCTATCTCATTCTGGGATGATACCGAAAAATTATGGATTCCTCCGCCGTTATTTTCAAAATACATCCCTGACTTGCCGGCATCCATTGAAATTCCGGGTACTTCTCCATTGAAAATCTCTGCATCATCCAGAAAAACAGTTACTACCTTTTCCACCGCTCTTACACGAAGTTTATAGGGCTTCACACGTTTTGCATAAAGCCGCTGGCCGTCTCCGTATAAATTACCGTCTGTTCCGGGCCCGCCGCTTAAAAGGGAGACCTCTTTTCCGTCAGCCGTTTTTAAGTACCAGGGTGATGTATTCCCTCCAACGCCCCCGTTGCCGATAACCGTATAAGAATTCGGGCCCGCATACCTCACAACGGCATAAAACCTGCCGTTATTATTAGCCGGATCAATTTCGAATTCTACTTCAGTATTTTTCAGTGTGGGTGAATTTTCATCAATTATCAGTTTCGTACCGCCTCCGGGCACCTGCAGCTTTCCATCTGATTTGCTCAAAGCTGCCGATCCGCTTTTTACAGTGAATCCTTCTATCCCATCTTTGGAAAAATCCTTTTCATAAATGTCATTTGTTTCCCCTTGTATGACCTGCCCCGGGTTTGAAGCAGATCTTACTGCCCCGGTTTTCTCCTTTGCCGGTGCCTCATCCACACGCTCCGCTATGTCTGCTGAATCTGCCGCCCTTTCAACGCCTGCAGCGTATACCGGCAAAACCGGCTGTACGACCATACAGGTACTCAAAATCAAAGGCAGGATTCGTTTCCACAATCGTTTCTTCTTCATTTATCAACCTCTCCCTTTCTGTTACTCATTTTTATGAAATGATTTTTCACTAAAGTTATGCTGTTACTCATATCCAGCCCGGCTTTTATCCTGTTCCCTCCTTTTTCATCCATTGCCGCCGCTGTAATTACATACTGCCGTCTAACCAGTGATTTATTTGTACTGAAAATTACAGCATCATCACGGAATCCGGCAGATTATTATGTATATTTCTAATTATATTTTATAAATCAGTGGCATGTATTGGTACATATGTCCATTTTTTTTGTATAATACGTTTTTTCACCGCGCACTTCTTTCGTATAATCGTCCTGTAAAACAACCCTATCTGCTGCATTTTTGTCAATTTTGCCAAACAAAAAAGACTACTCTTATCCGGGTAATCTTTTTGGGTTCATATACTTATACAATTTTTACAGACTAGAAGCTCTTTCTTCGCCCCATGATCTTCGCAAATACAATCCCGGTCAGTGTAGAAACACAGGTTGCCACGATTGCTGCCCCTACAATGGAGGTTGGGTTCGTACTCCCATACTGGCTTCGGTATGCAATTATATTTACCGGGATCAGCTGAAGCGACGAAATATTTAAGATTAAAAATGTACACATAGACTTACTGGCGACAGGCTTATGATGGTTTAATTCCCCCAGTTCTTCCATCGCCTTTAATCCTGCCGGAGTTGCCGCCCATCCAAGCCCCAGAAAGTTCGCAATGAAATTCGTGGTAATATGTTCATTTGCCTTGTGGTCCTTTGGAATTTCCGGAAACATAAAGTGTACAAAAGGCCTTATTTTTCTGGACAGGCTCTTAATCAGTCCCGCTTCCGATGCAATCTCCATAATTCCTACCCAAAGGGACATAACCCCCACCATGGTAATACACAGTGTTACTGCCTCCTTGGATGAGGTCAGCGCGGCGTCTGTTATCTCCTGCATTCTTCCGGTAAATGCACCATAGATAATCCCGATTATGATCATACCGCCCCAAATAAAATTCATATATACCCCCAATCAGTCCGCACCGCGGGCTATTTTCCAATGATATCTTCTCTTGGCTTAATATATGAAACAAGTTCTTTTTTCATGACATATTCGGTTATTTTCTCTTTCCTGAATGATACTATTATAACGGTATCTAAAACACCCCGGAAGCAGCTATTAAATATACCGCCCCATAATACAGGGACATAATCGCATACCGGTAAATCTTCTCTTTCTTCTTATGAATCAGCCGAAACCCCAGAATACAATCGGAACATACAAAGAAGATACCACCCAGTGCAGCCAGTACGCCGCTCGTGCCGCCCCGTACAATCCCGTCCGTTATTCCCATAGATGCCATAACACTTAAAACCGCCATGTAGAGAAACGCCGGTATTTTAAGTTTTGACAGCCCTTTAATATCTCTGTGGAATACACAGATAATTCCCATATAAATCAGTATGAACGTGAAAATTGTAATCCAGTCGGCTCCGTTATTCATTGCAAATGCCGTAATAAAACAAATATGGGCTAATCCAAATGCAGCAGCCCCAGCTATAAAATAAAGCTCCAGTAATACATCTGCACTCATGCAAAGCAGCGCCCCCAGAAAGATAAGCCAATTCACCTTCCCACCCCGGCTAAGAGCGCCGTATAACGCCAAAATCACTGGCATGGAAGTTGCTGCCGCCTTTAAGGCAAGCGCTTTTGTGCCAGGCTGGCAGGCCATACGGCAATAGGCGGTTCCAAAGCAAACCATAATAATAAACGTTACCAACAGTATCATCAAAGATTCCCCCTCTTCGCGATCGCATATGTAAAGTTAATACGGCTCAGGCGATATTTCCATATGCCAGACGTTTCCATTTTCCCTGACGGAAGCGGATAACGTAAATTAATCCTCTTGTACACTCATCCAATGCCATGGCAATCCATACACCTTCCAGCCCCCATCCCAGGGTTATGCCAAACACATATGCCAAACCAAATGCAATCAGCCATTCTCCTGTGATTCCCGCAATCATCGGTGTCTTCGCATCTCCTACCGCAATCAGGCTTCTTGTCATAATAATATTAATTGCTCTGCCAATTTCCAAAAAGAATTCCAGGAATAAAATTCTTCTGCCAAGTGCCAGCACCTCCGGATCACTGGTGAACATCCGGAATACCAGATTGCTGTTAATAAATAGCAGAAGGGTCACACCCAGGCATACCCCCAGACATATTTTCATAGTACTCCAAACCCTCTTTTGGATGTCTTCAATCTTTTTCAGCCCCAGCAAATATCCCAGCACAATCTGGGTGGCCTGAGACAGGGCAACCGCATATACATACGAAAGATTTGCCAATATACTGCAGTACCCCTTAGTTGCCGTTACCATAGTTCCAAAAGTATTTACAATTCCCAGAATGCAAATCTGGGATACGTTGTACGAAAAGCTCTCAGCCCCTGACGGAAATGCAATTTTACACAGATTCCCCAATAATTTCTTCGGAAACGGCATTAAAAACCGAATTCCCAGTGGAAGCCGCACTTTTTTTACAAACAACATGATAATCAGCAACAGCCCTATTGTCTTGCTGATTACCGTAGATGTGGCGGCACCGGCAATTCCCATCTGGGGAAATCCCAGCCAGCCGTTTATCAATATTGCGTTTCCTGCTATATTCAGTATATTCATAATTACAGAAACATACATCACTTCTTTCATTAACGTATAAGTCCTAAGAATTGCAGCAAAATTCAAATACAATCCCTGAACCAGAATAAAGCTGCCTACAATCATCAGATATGCCCGGGTTTCTCCCATGATTTCCTGCTGCAGTTTCATCATAGTAAATATAGGCTTGTTTGCCAGCATTACAACCATCGTAATCACAACACTGACACCGGTAATCAAGGTCAGTGAAACCATACAGGTCTTCGAAGCATTTTTGTCATCTTTCGCGCCCAAAAACTGGGAAAGTATCACCGTAGTTGCCATGCTGATCATATTTAACACAATAATAACCAGGTTCATGATCTGATTGCCATTTACAATTGCCGCCACCGATTTCTGTGAATACTGGCTGATCATAATCTGATCAATATTCCCCACCAATAATTGCAGCATCAGTTCCACAAATATTGGAATGGACATCTTAAATACCCTGGATGTTGAATTAATTCTTACCTGTCCTGTTTGCTCTTCCATTTTCTTCTCTCTTCCCTGAGCGTAACCACGCATAAATATTTTCCAAAACGTGTCCCAAATTACTTCCGACACACTCTGCATAAAATAAACCTCGTACATTATACCAAACTGCTTTATCTATTCATATATAAAAAACTATCAAAATTTCCATTTTTTACAAATTTTATTGCTTTTAGCCACATTAGCTAATTAGATCACTACAATAAAGAACTGCCCACCAGCCAAAAGCATCATACACTTTTTAACTGAAGGCAGTTCTCTTCTATTTAATATATTTAAGACCTCTAAAATATTTAAGTCATTTACAATCTATTAACCTACTTACATACCTCCGGTTTAATAAAGCATTCAAAGACAAATTCCTCTTTATCCAGACGATATTCTTGTGCCAGCTCCGGTCCGCAGCTGTTGGAACCAATTCCGCTTTGAATATAATCCAGACAGAGTACCGTATACGGAGACTTTGCCAATTCATAATTATGAGCCTTTTGGGTAAGTTCCTCCTGGGTATATACGGATGCATTAAAGCTGAAAGTCTCTTTTCCGTAAGCGGTCAACCCTGCTCTTTTACCATAGACCTTAACATAATCACAATCATAATGGCTTCCGTTTTCCTGTGGGCGGATATAGTCCTCATGCATTTTCACTACCGGACTCTGGAACTTTCCGTGCCAGCTTGCACGCCGTTTATCAATGTAGCTTTCAAACGGTCCGAGCCCGGAGTATTCTGCCTGCCCCATTGATTTCGGCAGGAAAAGGCGCAGTCCGAACCTTGGCAGGAACGGCAGACCTGCAGGACGGCATACCTCCTGGCGTGAACCTATTGTTCCATCCGCATAAACTGTCCAGCATACCTGAATCTCCACAAGCCTCTGGGTATAGATAGCGGACAGGGACAGGCACGTACTGATCTCCACACATCCCTCAAGAATTCTGTAACTAGTCTCATAGGCACGGGTCACTGTCTTGTCGTAATTTGCTTTCATCCACAAATTCTTTACATTCCGGTCATTGTCGGTAGGCGCTCTCCATACATTATACTCCATGGGCTTCTCAAGGAAATTCCTATTCTGGTATACCATCTTCTCAAATGCCCCGGTGAGCTTGTTGTATACATAAGCAAATTCCGGTCCGTCTATATATAAATACCTGTCATCTTCCTCAATGTTCAGACCATCCACTCTGCTCTTTCTGGTATCACTAAGCTTTTCTACAAGAGCTTTTACGGTCTGATTGAGATTGTCTTCCGTGGCTAATGCCGTTTCATCGAATCCCAGTAAATCCCCTTTTTGAACAGGACCCTCTGTGTTAAGTGCCAGATATTCAAGCTTCAGATAGCATTTACCCGATTTAGGCACCGTAAACGGAATTGTCAGTTTCTTTTCCTGATGGGGCTTTAAATCCAGCATTTCAGCGTCCGTAATTTCCCCGCGCTCTATGATATTCCCATCCAGGGATACGGAATATGCAATGGTCAGATAATCCTTCAGGTTGCGATAATCCATGAAATTACGAATTGTAACTTCCCTGGTATCCTGTGCAAACTCCATCACCCGCACCGGACGGTGTACATTTTTGAATTCCAATAATCCTGTATGAGGAGTGCGGTCCGGATAAACCAGTCCATCCATACAGAAGTTTCCATCATGGGGATATTCTCCCGAATCACCGCCATAGGCATATTTTCTCTTGCCAAGTTCCGTTTTTCCCACATCGATTGCATGGTCGCACCACTCCCAGATGAAGCCTCCCATAAATCCGTCATACTGCTGGATCACCTGAAAATAATCCTCCAGGTCTCCCGGTCCATTTCCCATGGCATGACAATATTCACACTGTAAAAAAGGTTTATCCATTCCATTTTCAAAGTATTCATGGATCTCAGCCACAGATGCATACATCCTGCTGAATGTATCCAGGTTGGAGAAATCATTATCCCTGTTCTTATCAGCATGCAGAGCGCTTTCATAGTGCGTAATACGGGAAGGATCAAATTCCTTCGTCCAGCTCAGAGCCGTTTCAAAAGTACATCCATAACCGCATTCATTGCCCATGGACCAGCAGATAACGCTTGGACGGTTTTTATCCCTTTCCACACAATGGCGGACACGGTCTAATGTTGGCTCTATAAAATCAGGATTATCGGAAATATAGTGGGCTGTACGAGCAAAACTCTCCTTCCAGTCCTCCTCCGTCATATAGACATCAACCGTACCGTGGCTCTCATTGTCGGTCTCATCAATGACAAAAAAACCATACTCATCGCATAACTGATAGAACTGGGGCGCATTTGGATAGTGGCTGGTACGAATGGCATTCATATTGTACTGCTTCATCAGCTCCAGATCCTTCTTCATCTGTTCCACACTGATTACAGCACCCGTTACCGGATCGCTGTCATGCCGGTTCGTCCCATGGAGCTTCACTTTGACATTATTAATATATAAAACGGCGTCCCGTACTGCTATCTCACGGAATCCCATACGCTCGGTTATCACTTCATGATCCGTTTTTAATACCAGTGTATAGAGATATGGCTGTTCTGCATTCCATAAAATCGGATCACTCACGTCAAACTGTATCCTGTTTCCCTGGGATATGCCTGCTGCAACCACCTGCCCCTGACAATCCTCAAGGCTGTATTCTACCGGAATCTCATTGCCGCTGAAAGTAAGATCCACACACACCTCTGCTTTTTCATAATCATCTGAAATATCTGTTTTTACAAAATAGTCAAAGATCATATCTTCAGGCCTGCTTAAAAGATACACATCGCGGAAAATACCCGACATTCTGAATTTATCCTGATCCTCCAGGTAACTGCCGTCACACCATTTTAAAACAAGTACAGCAAGGTTATTCTCACCCTCTTTAAGCACATCAGACACATCAAATTCACTCATACCATGGGAAATCTGGCTATACCCTACAAATGTCCCGTTCATCCATACATAAAAGCAGGAATCCACTCCTTCAAAATTCAAATACTGCTTTGGTGCCTCTGGAATTTTATGGTACATAAATGTATTAAGATAAGCCCCGCACGGATTATCCTGGGGTACATAAGGCGGATCCATGGGAAACGGATTTCTGGTATTGGTATATTGATGGCGGTCATACCCAAAGTTCTGCCATACACCCGGCACCGGAATCTCTCCAAAATTCTCCGCATCATAACCGGTCTGGTAAAATTCCTCCTGAAGGTCATAAATACTGTCATAATATTGGAACTTCCAGGTACCGTTTAACAGGAAAAACCGGTCAGAGGCTTCTCTGTTCTCAACCAGGCCATTCATTCTGCCGGAAGCAGGAATGTAGTAACTTCTGTTGGGTACTGTATTTTTGTGCAAAACTTTTAAATCTTCATAATATCTTGGAATTATCATATTGGAACCCTCCTGTAGTTCTTTTAGCATTTTCAATGCAAGTGATCCAGCATTTGCTGATTAGTCTGTTAATCTTAAATTTAAGGACTGCCTGAACAGTATGATAACTGCTCTTCTTAATACTGATTATAGATTCCGTACGGGAAAATTTCCATATCCAGGATAGGCTGATATATGCACAAAATGATACAAAATCGTTGTCACTGTCAATTTCCTGCGTTATAATAAAAGCATATTACAGACATTTTGTTCACCGGAGGTATCGCATTGTACTCAAACTCAGGCTATTTAAATGATATTGATATTGATATTTTAGATCAGGAACACGAAATCTACGTTTACAGCTGCGGCAATTACCGTTTCATATCCCGTAAAGAAATGGTTACCCTGCGCCCGAACGGACGTATTGATTATCAACTGATCTACGTTGCCAAGGGCAAAGCTGATTTTGAAAAAAACGGCATAAGAAAAGAGCTTCCCGCAGGCACTTTGATCCTTTACCGCCCTTTGGAGCCCCAGAAATATTATTATTATGCTAAAAACACTCCGGAACTCTTCTGGATACATTTTTCCGGATATGGTGCAGAACCCCTTCTGGATGCCGCCGGATTCAAGGAGCAGGATATGCTGGAAATCGGCTTTACCTCGGAATACACCCAGCTTATGAATAAAATGATACGGGAACTGCAGTTAAAGCGTCCCGGACACAATGAATTGCTCACATTATATTTTCGGGAGTTTCTCACCTTGATTTCCCGGCACCAGCAGGAAAAACACCTTGGTGGCAGAAAGATTAAAAAAGAAATTGAAACTGCAGTACACTACTTTAACGAACATTTTTCCCGGGAATTGAGTATCCAGGATTATGCTGCCGCTAACCACATCAGTACCTGCTGGTTTATCCGAACCTTCCGCCAGTATATGGGCATGACTCCAATGCAGTATATTACTTCTATCAGAATGACCAAAGCCAAGGAATTGTTAGAGACAACCGACCTTACCATAAATGAAATCGGGGACCTTACCGGATACCAGAACGCTCTGTACTTCAGCCGGATTTTCAAGAAAACCGCTGGAACTGCTCCTACTGAATACCGGAAATCTATCTCCTATATAAATGCCTGAATTTATTGGAGGCACACTTACTAATGAATTCCTCGTACCACCGGCTTTACCTGGTCAAAAATAGCAGGGGATTATTCCTGGCGGAATAATCCCCTGCCTGATTAACTGACATGGACTGCACGCTAAATTATCATACCAATATGTATAAAATATGTTTAAATACATTGGTTTTACAGTACCATCAGGAATCCTTGTCTTCCAGCAGCTGCCGGAAGACTTTCTTGTGTGCCAGAAATACATCAAGCAATTCCGGCGAATAGATGACATCACGGTCTTTATTCATGATCTCCACCGCTTCATCAAAAGTAAATGCTCTTTTATAGGGGCGCACAGCCGTCAACGCATCAAAAATATCTGCAATCGTCAATATCTGAACATAAAGGGGAATTTCATCCTTCTGCAACCCACAGGGGTACCCGGTTCCGTCCCACCGCTCATGATGATATAACGCCATATCACGCGCATAACGCAAAAAGCGGTCTTCTTTTGTTCTGTCAATAATTTTCTGAATCATGTCTGCACCGATCTGTGCATGGGTTTTCATATAATCAAATTCTTCTCTTGTAAGGGCATCCGGCTTTTTGAGAACCATATCACTGATTCCTATTTTACCAATATCGTGGAGGGCAGAACCGCGAAGCAAATCCGGCACGTTTTCTTTTACAAGACGCTCCTGATAAGCAGGGGTTGCCTGTACGATATCCAGCAGAACTTTATAATATGCTGTAGTATGGCGCACATGGCTGCCGGTGGTACCGTCCCGGGACTCAATAATTTCTGCCCAGCTGACGGTTATAACGTGCTGTAATTCTTCCACCTGAGCCGTTTTTTCCTCAATAATTTCCTGCAGTTCTGTCTGATACTGATAAAGCTCCAGCTGGGACTGAATGCGTGCACTCATAACCACATGGTCAAAGGGCTTTGTGATAAAATCCTTTGCGCCAAGGCGAAATCCCATGCGCTCACTTTGAATATCATTTTGTCCGGTCAGGAAAATAACCGGGATATTCCTCCACTCCTGATGCTTACGTATCTTCTCCAGTGTTTCGTAGCCGCTCATTCCCGGCATCTGGATATCCAGCAGAATCATATTGGGCGTTGTGCGCTCCAGAAAGCTCAGCAGCGCCTCTCCGGAATCCAGTTTCGTCAGCCGGTAATCCGCCTGCAAAACGCTTTCCGCCAGATCCAGGTTGACAGGGTTATCATCCACCACCACAATATGTTTTCTTTCATCTGCCTGTTGCTCAAGATTATTATTTATAACAACAGTATTCGTCTGAGCAAGAAATTCTTCAATCTCCCGAAAGGCATTTTCGCTTCGCTTTATAAAGCTGGCAAGCAGTTTTCCAATATGATCAAACTGCTCCTTTTTACCGGACAACTCCATTTCTTCCGCTAACCCGGATAACTGCACTGCGCCGATAGCTGCATTAGCACCTTTGAGTCCATGGATTTCAATCACAAACCGGGTTCTGTCCGTTTTCAGCCATTCCTCAAGACACGGGAGCTTTTCTTTGCAGGAGCGCAGATAGGTTGACAGGATACTGACATACGAGGACGCCGATCCAATCATTGTCAATCCTTTTCCAAAATCCACTTCACCGGAAACGAGATTCTGAAATTCTATCTCTATCTGGTTTTGTAAAATGGTATCTTCGTTCCGTACCTCCTGATACCCTTCCGGATGTTCAGCCGCACGGGACTGGTTAAGGGCTTTCAGATATTTGCGTAAAACGCTGTCCAGCTTCTTCATCTCAATAGGCTTGGCAAGAAAATCGTCAAACCCCTCTTTCAGGAACATTTTTCGTGCATCACTGGTGGCATTAGCCGTAAGCGCTACGATAGGAAGCGTCCTGCATTCTTCTTTCGGAAGTGCCCTTATCCGATTCATTGCCTCAATGCCGCTCATTCCAGGCATCATATGATCCATCAGCACAAGATCATAGGAGTTCTTCTGAACGCACTGAATGGACTCCTCTCCGGAAACTGCGTAGTCAATATGCATGTGATATGGCTCCATCAGACCCTTTGCCACCTGAATATTCACGATATTATCATCTACGATCAAGATAGAGACATACGGCATCTGGTTCATTTCACTGGCTGTAATGCTGACATTCTTGAGCTGGCTGCCTGTTTCCAGAGCACCTGCCAGCAGATAGGGAAGCTGTAATTGAAACAGGGGTATATAGACATTGTTTGTTTCCATACCGATAAATGCATGTTCGTTAAGCCGATACATGGCGATTAACACAGCCTTTATTGCTTCAGCACCCTTCCCCGGCAGCAGCGGCTCCAGACTTTCTCTGGGTGCCAGCACATGGGTATACACACCCTGTTGTGCCATGGTAAGGAAATGCTCCTGGTTTTCGCAAATATTATACTGCAGATTTAATTTATCCAGGCAGGTGCTTTCATAGGCCCGCAGGATATCCGACGGCTCATACACCAGCAGTTTATACCTGCCTGGGTCGGGCACCACCTCTATTGGAGGATCGCTGTCAATCCCCTGTCGGATGGTCACCACAAAGGAAGAACCTTTCCCGTATTCACTGGTTACGGAAATTGCACCGCCCATCATCTTACACAGACCAAGTGATATGGACAGGCCCAGCCCGGTTCCCTCAATATTATGGTTACGCTTCGTATCAGCCTGAGTAAAGCTGGCAAACAAACTGCCTAAATCCTCTTCGGGTATGCCAATGCCGGTATCCTGAACCTCCATTTCCAGCACCCATTGCCCATTGTCCTGTTTTCCGTTTATGATAAGCCGGATACTGCCATTGCTTGTGAATTTGATAGCATTTCCGATAATGTTAAGGAGGATTTGCTTGACTCTTCCCATATCCCCCACAAAGTTGCGCGGAAGGAGCGGATCCATCTCCACCATAAATTCTATTGGCTTTTCACCAATCCGAACAGCTGCGATCACGGTTAAATCATACAGCAGGGACTCTATTTCATAAGATTCATCAATAATTGTGAATTTCCCCGCCTCTATTTTAGACAAATCCAAGATATCATTTATAATCGTCAAAAGACCTTTACCGGAATTAATAATGGTTAATACTTTACTGCGCTGTCCCGGAGTCAGGTCATCGCGCAGTAAAATTTCGCTGAGTCCCACAATCGCATTCATTGGTGTACGGATCTCATGACTCATATTCGCAAGAAACGCAGATTTGGCACTGTTCGCCTGCCGGCTGTCCTGAGATTGGCCATAGGAACGCAGAGCCAAAACTAAAAGTCCAAAAAAGCCCAGCAGGATAATCCCGCCGATAAAGACCAGCTCTCTGGTCATGCTGTCAGCCTTACCTGAGACTGCTTCTTCAGAAACAATATTTACGAGATACCAGTCATTAAACGGGATGGTTGCATAATATGCTATTTTCTTTGCACCCAGATAATTGTAATATGCCATCCCCTCCCGATCGTTGCTTATATCGTCAAGAAAAGCTTCATAGCTGGTTCCTTTGGAAAATTCTGCAGTTCCCCATGCTTTAAACAAGTTGTTAAAATCCAGGCTTTTTGTGCGCATAATAATAGTGCCCGTTTTATCAAACACATATGAATATCCCTCCCCACCAAAGCTTTCCAGGTTCAGGGCAGAATTCAAATGGGATACCTCCATCATGGCAACCAGTACACCGTTAGGGTTCTCCCCCCCTATGGGAACGGACAGCAATATTCCGCTGGACGCTCTGTCACTGAATATTTTTCTTACCAAATTTGAGATACTGCTTTCCCCGCGCATGGCTTTCTTAAAATATTCTTCCTGACTGACATCTACTGACTCAGATGGTACCGTTGCATGAAACATACCGTCTTTACCGGCACACCCAACATACGCAAAGCTGTACTGCTTCGCAATTTTGCCCAGATAATCCATCTTCGTCGAATCCGATTCAATAGAGTCCACAGCCGCTGCCACAGCAGTAAGCGCATCCTGGGTTTCCGTAACCACACTGGTCATATGGGAAATAATGTAAGATGACACTTCGGCCAGATGTGTTTGGTTTTCCGTAGCTAATTCCTTATCGAAGCGCATGATATAGGAAGAAAAAAACCAAATAAAAATTATTAAAAATACGACTAAAATAGCGGACGCGATCATAATCCGATTTCGTTTATAATGCGTATTTTTTTCGCCAGGCAAAAAATCACCTCCTTATTTTCAAATTATCGTTTTTTCACTCCCCTGAATCTATACGCTTAAGTCTGGCATCATTCATTGCCGTCAGACAAGCATCTAAGGATAACTCGTTTTGCATAAATTGCTGTATATAGGAAGCATCAATTTGAGAAAAACCGCGCACACGGGACCATGCGGTAGATTGGCAAAAAAGTCTGTTAATCATTATTTCCGCCTCCATATACTGAGGCGTTGTAATACTTCCGCTTTGGTTATTGAACACAGGAGCTGTGTATACCCCCGCATAGTGATTGTTATAGTTACAGGGGTCTGCCATGAAATTGATTAAATCCAACGTGGCGTCTAATTGATTGCTATTTTTGTTAGCAAGGCACAGTATAATGTTTGCGCCTTCAAAGCAACCATTTTCAGGCTCTCCCATAAACGCAGGCATAATGCCAATTTTTGAAGGTTCTCCCGTGTAATCAGTATAAAGCCAGGTATCCCAGCACAGCATCATCGCATATTCCCCATCCTTCATTGCTTTGTCCATGCCGTTCCAGTCATTATTCTCATAATCATCACCAAAATAACCCTTGTCAGACATGGTTTTGTACCACTGTACAATTTTTTTCATCTCAGGAATATCTGCATAGGATAAAGTCCCGTCATTAAGGCCATCCAGAATAGACTGATCCTTTAAAAAGCTGTCCATGGGAAATTGATACAGCAGCATGGTTATCTCTGCATATGGGAGATAAACCGGCGTCACACCGTTTTTAAGCAGGGTTTCACATACATTCATAAATTCATCCTGCGTTTTCGGTATCTCTAAATTGTATTTCTCAAAAATTTCTTTGTTGTAAAGCGTGCCGGAAATGGAAGCTTCGCCATGTGGCAGCCCAATTACCTTACCATTAAAAACCGCCTGTGTGAGTGCTGTATCCGAAAGGTCATCGATCCAGGGAGCATCCGTAAAATCATAAAAGTTTTCGTCGGGATCCAGGTTCTCTACATTAGTTCCGCCATAGGCGAGCAACATATCCGGGCGTTCCTCCCCAGCCGTTGAAAATGCATAAGGGACTTTTTCATTCAATTCACTCTTGGTAAGTGAAACTGTTTTAATTATATTCCCGGTTTTCTCCTGATAATCTTCAAATGCCCTAACCATATATGGACGAGATAAGTCGTCCCTGTCTCCCCATACGGTAATCGTTCTGCCAGTGATATCACCCCACTCATATATTGGCGCTTCCTGATGTGTCGTTTCGTTCACTTTCGTTTGGTTGGAACATGCAGAAAGAAATATGGCTGCGGATAATACAAAACACGTCACTTTCCATAATTTGTTTTTCAACGGGATTCCTCCAATCAATTAAAACGCCTTTTGCGTTTCATATAAGCGTTTCATTTCAGTCCCACAATAAGTAATACACAATAAGTAACATACAATAAGTAATATATAAATATAATACTGCAAATTTATTTCAATATCAAGTCGAAACGAGGATGCAGAATTGCACAAAATTAACAGAAAAGACTTTATAGTAATTCCTTTCTATATTCCTTCTTTTTCAAAGTAATCCCTTAACCAAAGCGCATCCTCCAGGGAATTTTTCCAACCATATTTTTTTAAATCCACCCTCAGGTCGGGACTTACTTCCACCCCTTCTTCTTCCAGAAGCTCATCCTGTTTATCCGGTTCCTGAAAGCATCCCGCGCCGGTGAGATATCCCTGGTGGTTTACGATTCTCTGGGCCGGCAGATGATCCCCCGACAGATTATTTTTCAGAGCATATCCGACCTGACGTGAATTTTTAGGTTTCCCGCATAGAAGGGCAATCTGACCGTAGGTTGCCACCTTGCCCTCAGGAACCATTTTGCATACTACTGCGACTCTTTTATAAAAATCCATCTTATACCCGGTATCCCGTCTGAAAATCTATTCTGTTTTTCAGAGGCTCCCCTACGGCTAACCGCCTCCTGTTTTCCAAAGCTATCCCTACAATCCGATCCAGGGTCTCAGGTATCGAATATCCACCTGAAACATGAGGTGTTAAAATCAGATTATCCAGATCCCACAGGGGATGTTCGAATGAAAGCGGCTCCGGAGTAATCACATCAATTCCGGCACCAGCAATCCATTTTTCTTTCAACGCCCGGTATAAATCCTCTGTATCAATTAAGCTGCCCCTGCCCACGTTTATCAGAATTGCAGATTCCTTCATCTTTTTAAGGCGCTCTTCCTTCATGAACCCAATCGTCTTGTCATATGCAGGCATCGTAAGGGCTACAATATCCGCTCTGCCAAGCAATCTGTCCACATCCTCTTCATAATAAAGCTCATCCACATATTCGGGCTTTTCACTTTTTCTGCGTTTAACTCCAATCACATGGCTGCCCAGCGCCTTCATCCTTTTGGCATATTCCATCCCGATATCCCCAAGGCCAATCACCAGCACAACACTTCCCATAACTGTACTTACGCCACCCTCATAATGCCACCTGTGATTGATCTGATTGCGGATATACCGGGCGGTATTTTTCTTCAGTGCGAACGTAAGTCCAACCATAAATTCCCCGATAGCCAGTCCATATGCCCCTGAAGCATTTGTCAACACTGTACTCTCAGCCAGAACTCCGGGCTTACAGTAACCATCCGTCCCAGCACTGTTAAGCTGCAGCCACTTTAAGCCGGCAGATTCTTCAATGTAATCAGGCGGCACATTGCCAATAATAATATTTGCTTCCTGGACCTGTTCTCTGGTTACGGACTTATACTTCGTATAAAAGTATTCGGCACACGGATCTATTTGCTCCAGTTCCGCTCTTTGTGTCTCCGTCATGGTAAGTGTTACCAATATATTCATGTGGATTGCCTCCTGTCTGTTTATGCCTGTGGATTCCCGCTATTCTGCCAGCCGTTATTATAAAAGTCGTCATATACCTTCCATGCATCATCCCAGCTCTTATATGACTCTTCACCCCGTTTGTCACTAAAATTATAATGTTCGTTTATATAGCTGCCCAGATATGCAGTGACTTTTCTGGCTCCCTTTGAATTCAAATGAATCGGGTCAATATAATCTGTTGCGAAATCAATTCCTAATTCATCATATAAATCCTGCTTATTAAAATTAATGTAATCAAAGCCATACTCTTTTACTATTTCAAATACCTTATTCATCTGCTTTTGTGCATTCTGAGACATGGATCCGGGCATAGAGGTAAACAGAAGCTGAAGGTTATTTGCTTTTCCATATTCTAATATTTCCAATAAAATTTCTGACTGTAATTCTGATATCTCACCAATTTTATCTGTAGTCTTAGGCCTTTTCTGGGCCTCAACAAAAAATGCATTTTTTTCGTAGACACCCTTCATCTGTATCTCTGGGATTGTAAAATCATATTTATTTAACTCTTCCCATCTTGGATGATATTTTATAAAAGGAATATAAAATGACATCTTATGATCCAGCAACGACTTATCTTCATTATATTTCTCGGCATAACTAAAAGCTTTCCCAAGAACCTCCATCCGGTTTTTGGAAAATTTCATATTATCAGTCAAACGCCTGATTTTAAACTCCTGCAATTCTAATTTACTGCTTCTTAATCCACGCAGATCTATCACAAAAAAGTTAGTATTTTGCTTTTTATGTATTTCTTCAATCAAATTCGTAACAAACGGTAAAGGCAGACTGTCCGTAGACATTGGATATAATGCCACGCCGTACTCATTCCAGGCAAGCGGTGCAGCCCATGCACGGTCTACCACACTGCTTCCGATTAATGCACCATCCCATGAGTTCTTTATTTCTCTTTTATAAAATGCATCATAGCGGTCATTAATCTCAATTGAAGCCGGTTTCACAAATATTCCATTCATAACATAGAATATACCACCTGCAAGAATCAGAAAACACACCATTCTCAATATTTCTTTTTTAGTCATAATTTTCTCCCATATTATAATAATAATTAATAGTCAGCAGATAATTCACTGTACCACGCAAAGTATTACTTCACCGTTTTGGCTAGACCTGCCACCAAGGCCTGCCCTGAACGCCTGTTATAAGCTTATATTATAACATTTCACATCTATTATGTCTAATAAATTTCCGTGTTTCCTTCTACATCAAATCCGGTTCCTATCTATTATACCACCCTCACACCGTCTTGTATCAGTTCCGCCGGCTACTGTATTAAACTAATTTTAAAAAATAAAAAGATGCTGCAAAACCAGATTCTCCCGATTCTGATATGCAGCATCCCTCTAACTTACTTGTCTATTTAATTGTCACTCTTTTAACAGCGGAATAATCACTGTATACTTTCACCTTAGAAGATGGTCTGGCATAAGCCCTGATACGGAAACGGTAGGTTTTTCCTTTCTTTAGTCCGGTTTTTACGTACGAGGTCTTTTTTGTTGAGATTGCCTTAATTTTTTTGTATTTTCCATTTCCTGTCTTCATAGAGATTTCAGTCTTATATGCATTTTGCTTTTTCCAGGATATTTTTATACGTCCTTTTCCTGCTGCCGTTACTTTTATGGTTGGTTTCACCGGTTTTGCGGCAGTGACCAGTGATTTTGATTTTTCCCCTGTACCTGCTCTGTTGCTGGCTGCCACACAGTATTTGTATTTGGTGCCCGGTACCAGTTTTGTATCCGTAAATGAAGTTCCGGTTGTAGTTTTCAGTGTACTCCATTTTTTCTTCTTTTCATTATACCGGTATACTTTATAAGAATCTGCACCAGTTACTCTACCCCATTTTAACTTTATCTTTTTCGTGGATACGCTGGATACTTTTAAGTTCCTGACGATAGAGGGCTTCACCAGTATTTGTTCCCACTTTGCAGTTAAAGTGACATTTCCCTTGCAGATATCTGTATCCTTTATAAGCTGCGTTCCATTATACCAGCCAGTGAAACGGTAACCCGTTCTGGAAGGTACCGGCAAGGTGCCAAATGGACTGTTAGCATTTACAACTATCTCCGGTTTGGATACCGATCCACCATTTGCATTAAATTTTACGGTATACTTTACAGGTTCCGGATCGGGAACCGGCTTTGCTGTAACAACAAATTCAGCCGATCCAGTCAGTACATTTGTCCCTTCAGCTGAAGCTTTTGCCAGCACCGTAACAACACCTGCGTGATTAACAGTTAGTTTACTTCCCTCTGTAATAACTGCACTCCCCGTCGTATCCGAAGTAATCTCATAGCCATAGTTAATTTTTCTTTGGCTGTGTCCCTCCATCTGACAGTTCCCCTCAAGCCGGGCTGCTGCCTCAAGCAGTACCGTTTTTTTATCGCCATTTTTATCGATACTCAGCTGACTTCCGGAAAATATCAGATTCGTCAGGCGGCAGGTACATTTGATTTCATTTTTATCACGGAAAACCGCATTTACTTCCATATCCGCCGTTACATTTGCTACAACAGACTGATTCATGCTGTTTACCTCTATCGGTTCCCCATTTACATAAGCCTTTTTGAGCACATAACCCTCATCCGGCATAAAGGTAAGTATTAGGCTGTCATTCTTAGTAATTTTTCCGTCAAGGGCATTGGATTCCACCTTTCCTGATCCCTCTGTCCGGATATTCACCTGATACTGTGCCGTATCTTCTCTGTCAGCCATTCTTCCGATAAACTTGGCATCTGCCCAATCTGCGTGGTCATTTCCATTGTCAGCGCCCTGGTCAGCAATCAACGTCAAAGTATTTACTCCCTGTAAATCAATATCCACAAACTTTTGCGCAGATGCAGACGTCAGCTCCTGGCTGTTAAACACCTCCCGGTCATCCGCCTTTACCTTAAATGTTACAGAACCTTTTCCATTTTGGCTGGCATCTACACCTACAAATGACTGGAATCTCTCATACCCCTTTCCTTCCACCTGGAATATAATTGTAGAGTTTGCATGGGTTCCAATTCCTTTGGCATATTCTACCCTTTTATTCTTATCATTCATCAGAGTAATTGGCGTGCCATTCATTGCAGAATCAATATGGATACTTCCCCATCCTATCGTATAGCTCAGCCAGTTCTGGTCATTAGCACTGGTTTCAGCCCTTCCCTCGATCTCTGCCCGGTAGATTCTCTGCTCCCCATTTTTCGCGGTTACAATCACAACAGCACGGTTTATGCCGTTATAGATATCCAGGGGTACGGTTAACTTATGATCTTCCGACAATGTTTCCTTACCATTATACAGCACCCGGATTTTCGCGCCCAGATCCTGTGCTTCCACTTCCAGGCTTCCTGTGGATGATCCCGTCGTTCCGGTATATGCCATAGTATCCGGGTCAAACTGCCGGTTCATAACGATTTCCGGTGAAAACTGCATCTTCAGCAGCCGGTTGTCGTCATTTTTAGGAACTCTGATGTTCAAAGTATAATACCGCGTTGCAGCATTTGTATCCGGTTTTACACCAATTACGATCTGGTTAATGCCAGGGATTACGGGTACTGTTTTCTCCGTTCCAACAATTCTGTCAGACCCGTTTGTGATTGTTACCCCGGAGGAATGATTTCCCTTTGTTACTACAACTGACACTTCCTTTTCACTGTCCTGGTTTATATAATATTCCCTGATATCCGGGTCAAAAGCGATCTCACTCCCATCAACCAGAATACTGCTCAACGTGGAATCGTTATGCCCTCTTCTCATTACGATAAAGCGGTAATAAGACTTGTCCAGACCATCTGCTGCAGTTACGCTTGCCTCAATAATATTATGGTTGGCAATCAGTGGTACATGCTTACAGGATACCGTACCGGATGTCCCTTCCGCCAATACCTCTCCGTTAACGGTTAACTTTATGACAGCATTCTGGTCTTTGGTTTCAAATTCCAGATCGGTGTACTCCGTTTCCGGTCCCACTGTGGTAACGTAATATCTGGTATCACTGTGAAAGCCGCTAAATCCCGTACCGGCAATATCTGCCTTTTTTAAATCAGACTCGGCTGATAAGCCCATATCCTGTGACTTTTTATTTCCATTCGCCGCATTTTCCGCTACTGCAAATGTATCTCCATAGGCGATCAGCCCGCATTTCCCTCTTGCATCTACCGGAATAACTGCTGCCTTTACATATTTTCCTGCAAAGTTATCCGGTATGGTAATTTCATTGCCTGTGAGCCCTGCAGCCGGCTGGTAGATTCCATCCTGGCTGTCTGAGACCATCCAGGAAATTACCGTATCCTGCTCCTCATCTCCGTCTTCGTCTTCATATCCATAGCTTACTGACACCAGATCCCCTGCAAAAGCATGATCCGGCTGAGGCATCTGATATGTGATACCGGCTGCAGATGGTGCATGGTTCGTATTTTTAAAGCCGTAACCCACTTCGTTGACCATCATATCGGAAAGGGTAAACCAACTGCTGCTGTTTCCTCCCCCGACCAGGATACCTACCCTAAAAGAGCCTCCAAGCCCGGCATTGCTGACGGTTCTCACAGGAGTCCACTCCCCGCTTTCATCCACACGGTAATATCCGGTAATATCTGTTCCAGACTTCACAAGCTTAAGGTATATATCTGCATTTTCCACGTCCGGAACACTTGGATCTTCTGAAGGCGCCCCGCCCTGCTCATTTACAACAGCCAGTACAGGATTCCCAGTGCCATGCTTCCTCTGAATTGCAGTGTAATTATCATCATCCTGATAGAATATAAGGCCTGCTTCATCATAACTAGCGCCGGTTTTACCCGATAACTTTACAACCGCAGTCACTTCATCTGATGATCCTGTAAAGTTCGTCGTGGTAATATTTTTTACGGAATTTCCGGTAGCCCACAGGCTGTTGCCCTGAGCCAAAACGGACAACGCATCTGCATCTTCTTCTAATCTCCAGCCATTGCTGTCCTCTCTTACGATCTGCCAGTTATCCTTTAATCCTCCTGATGCAGGTGTGGAGATTACTGTCAGGCTGGATGCCTGAACCTGATTGATAGTAGATGCCTTTACTATGACAGCTCCCTCCTGTCTGGCGGTAAGCAGCCCGTTCCTGTCAATCTCAGCAGCCTGGGATGCCTCACCGGTCACCGGATCCAGGACTGACCATGTCACTGACTGGTCTACTGCATCTTCCGGAAATACTTCAGCGTGAAACTGTAAAGTCCCATTTATTGATGTAATGCTGTCTCCTTCTGCTGTAATACTGATTCGCTCCGGCATGACAGCGCCCTGCCCTTCTCCCACATAAAATGTCACTTCATCTGATTCAAATCTACGCCCTTCCTGGAGAGAATAAGCTTTTACTTTTGCCACACCTTCCCCAACAGCTCTTACCTTGCCGGAATCCGATACCGTCACAACGCTTTCATCACTGCTCTGATAGCTAATGGTTCCCACTGCTGGTGTTTTGTTATCAGTGCCTATCTTAATTCCTTCACGATCATCGATGGCAATATACTTTTCATCTGCTGACATTCCCCCTGACAGATTGGCTCTCTTATTCAATCCCCCGTCATAGTTATTGCCGCTTAGTGAAACCTGATTACAGGCTTCAAAGAAAAACAGATTGGAGCTCAGTGAATTCCCCTTAACATCCGCAGATAATTCCGCTGTCTCATTCAACTCCAGTTTTCTATGGTCCGCCGTAAGCTTTAATTCTACCCCCGGATCGTACCGGAGAATTTTATTGTTCAGGAACTGAAGATTCCCAACACTCTTAGCTGACAGTACATTACCATTTTCCATATAAATCTGATTATCCTCGATCAGCACATTCTGATGTACCGGATTATTTACATCCGGTGTCCCGGTAGGATCAATGTAAATCACCGGAGATGCGCATTTATCAAATATATTGTTGCGGATAGTCACATCCTTAACCGGACCCGATTCAAACCATGAGGATGCATCATTGGAAATGTAAATAGCCGCCATATTCATACTGTCAAAATAATTATTCTCTATTAATACCGGCTTTCTTGTTGTCACAAGAACTCCTCTTGTTGGTGTTGACTGAAATACATTATTTGTGATGTTAACAGCCGGCGTATAAGTAATATTCTCCACCACATGAGTATTTGGACCAATCTCACCAGGAATATCCCGATCCAGCGTAATGATAATATCGGTAAGATTTCCCGCTCCCGGACCCTCAACCTCTGTTACAACCGCCTGGGAATTTGCTACCGGCACCATATTTCCCCGTGTCATAAATTCTACTTGGTCTCCCACATAAAAATTAGGGAATCCGGCCGTCTCAATATGCATATATCTGACTTTCACTTTGTTTGATGCCAATTTTTCTACTACCTGAAGAAAGGTTCCGTGTACATTTATCGGATCGTCATGGGGATTAGAAAACAGGCAGTTTTTAATGTCAATCAGCCCCTTACAGCCTGACATCTGTACAAAGTCCGCATACCCGGCTGTTGTCCTTCCACTATTTTCAGGCGTTTTAAAATTCACTCCGTCATAGGTAATATTTTCACTGAGCTGTCCAACCATTCCAAATCCATGAAGAAAGTATGCATTAATATTCCGCAGCATTACATCCTTACTTTCCCAGATCAGGGTTCCGGGTGTATCCCGCACCGTATTTCTCATCTGATAACAAATACCCGGTTTCAGCTCTGAATCCATATTGGTATAAGTAAATTTCAAACGATTATTTCCCAGATCTTCAATTCCGGATACATTTCTGAACAGCGGATTAAATCCGGTATTTCCCCTCCAGGTTTCTCCGGAAGCCAGATCATACCGCTGTGTATAGACCATATTGTTTCTGGCTGACCAATAGCGCTTCCCGGTATAAGGGCTGATATCACTTATCCAGTTTACATTCGTCCCGTCAATCTCATATTCATAGCATTCCGGAACATAGGCAACTGCATAGCCGTCCCCTGTTTCCTCCACAGTGACATCCACTACAGTAGGCACCTGAAAATCAAAGGAAAAATTTTGAAAAGTGACATTATTACACCGAATTGTTGAAAGAGTCGTCATCTTACCATGGAACATAAATAACGAATCATTTCCCTCTATAGTGACATTATTTAAATCCTCTAAGAGAATTCCAATTGTTTTATTTTTATAATTCTGATCTGTTCCGCAGGTGTTTGACACATACAGATCCCTTTTTGCTGCATGTTCCGGGTAAATGTGATACTCACCCTGGGGAAAATTCAATATTACAGGTTGTCCGTCAAGCGCTTTCACCGCATCAATTGCCTTTTGAATCGCAACCGCACTGTCCCGTGCGCCGCTTGGGTCTGCTCCGTAATCCGTCACGTTAACCACTGCTGCCCCCAGCTCCTCTGTGGGCGCGATACCTTCCGCAGAAGCGGTAATTCCACCCAGATCAACCCCCGACAAAACCAGGCACAGGGTTAAGAAAATCACTGCCGCTTTCTTAAAAATTTCCATATCCTTCCCTCCAATTTCTCTTGTCTGCTACACATAGATTTTGTGCAGAACTATGTTCATTTGATTATAATCTTACATTATTTGGAAGTACATATTATTTCCTTGACAAAAAATACAATATTCTTAACTAAACTACAGCCTCCTTGAAATTAATTTTGACAAACCTCCATTGCCCTCCTATAATAAAAACAATAGTATTTTACAAGATATACCAAACGGGAGGTACCAAATGAAAAAGTATCGTAACAACACGGGAATGTATTCTAAAATTGCAAAACTCTTCTTTATATTCGCAGTGATCCTGATCATGGCATCCGCCATATCCATTCCCACCCAGGCAGCATCCCCAAAAACGTTAAAAGACGTCCGCAAGGCGCCATCCAAAAAAGGGGATTGGGTTAAAAAAGGAAGCAAGTGGAAATACCGGTATACCAACAGAACCTACGCAAAAAATACCTGGCTTAAAATTAACGGCAAATATTATTATTTCAAAAGCAGCGGATACATGGATACCGGCTGGAAAACATATAATAGCCAAAAATACTATTTGAATAAAAACGGTGATATGGCAACAGGCTGGGTTCAATATAAAAAGAAATGGTATTACTTCAATAAGAACGGGACAATGGCAGCCAATAAATGGATTACCTATAACAAGCAGAAGTATTATGTAGGTGCCAAAGGCGTTATGGCTACGGGATGGAAGACTATCCAAAAGAAAAAATACTATTTTAATAAAAGCGGACAGCTGATGAAAGGCTGGGCAAAGGTGAAAAATGACTGGTACTATCTCAAAAAAGACGGATCTCTTTCTTCCTATAAAAAAGCAAGCCAGATGATCTTCGTTGAAGCAACCGGCAGTACCGCTGAATTCACCATGGTGGAACGAAAAAATGATACCACATGGAATGAAATTTTAAGAACCACCGCCTATGTAGGACGGCTGGGAGTCGGTGCTACATACGAGGGGCTTGCAACGACACCGGCGGGAACCTATAGTTTTGGCGTGGCATTCGGCAATAAGTCGAATCCAGGTACTGCCTTTCCCTATACAAAGATCAATCCCTCCCATTATTGGGTAGATGATCCAAACTCTCAGTACTACAATAAATTTGTCAGCACGAACAATATAACTCCGGACTGGAACAGTGCCGAACACTTATCGGAATACCCCACGGCATATGCCTATGCACTTTCTATAAACTATAATACAGCCTGCACCCCGGGCGCAGGTTCCGCCATCTTCCTCCATTGCAACGGAGGCGGCGCCACAGCCGGGTGTGTAGCTATCCCGGAACAGGATATGATCTTCGTATTACAGCATATAAAAAGAGATGCACTGATTCATATTTCCAGAAAGTAATATTCCTGGCACACATAATTGTATTACACCATGTCAGAAAAAGAGCGGGGGATTCCGTATTCCCCCGCTCTTTCTATATTAATTCCTGATAAACATCCCGTTTACTGATTCCACGATCCTTGGCAACACATTTCATTGCTTCCTTTTTATCCATTCCAATATCCAGATAGCGCTTCATATGCTCTTCTATGGTTAGTTCCTCCCAGGCTTTCCTTGCCTCTTCCCGAATCTCCTGACGGCTTCTGCCTTCGATAACCAGTACACATTCCCCTCTGGGATCCACTTCCCTATAATGGGCTAATGCCTCTTCCATAGTCGTGACAAAGGCAGTCTCATGTTTCTTGGTCAATTCCCGGCATACCGTAATCCTACGGTTCCCAAGCACCGCCAAAAGTTCTTCCAGAGTCCTTACCAGCCTGTGGGGAGCCTCATACAGAATCATCGTTCTGGTTTCACTTTCTAACTCAGCCAGAACTTCCTTTTTCTCTTTCTTATCAGACGGAAGAAATGCTTCAAATGCAAACCGCCTTGTAGAAAGCCCAGACAGAGTCAGCGCCGTGATACACGCTGCAGCCCCGGGAAGGGAAGTCACTTCCACATCAGCTTCATAGCACAGGCGCACCAGCTCTTCTCCCGGATCGGAGATACCCGGCGTACCAGCGTCTGTTATTAAAGCTATATTTTTGCCTTCTCTCATCTGCTCAATGAGATAATGTGCCTTATCGATTTTATTGTACTCATGATAACTGGTCATGGGAGTCTTAATATCAAAATGATTCAGCAGCTTAATGCTGTTTCTTGTATCCTCGGCTGCAATTAAATCCACTTCCTTCAATATACGGAGTACACGCATCGTAATATCTTCCAGATTACCAATTGGCGTAGCACATAAATATAATTTCCCCTGCATGTGAATCACCTCCTTTTACTAATTCCCATAAATGAGTAACGGATTGCACAAATAACTGTGGGCAGACTGACTGATCTCTGCGTCAGCCCTGCATCTGTGAAACGGCAGATATTAATAGCCATACACATCGTAAATTTCATCTGTATACACGCCAGGTTCTTTGTATACAATCAACGGTTTCTCAACGGTTATCCTGGGCTTTCCACCCTTTAAGCCTTCAATCAGTACCATATTTGGTTCTTTGTCCACAAATGGGTATACTAACCGCATACGCTTCGGTTCTAAACGATGTGCAGTCATCTTGGTCATAATTTCAGCCATTCGAAATGGCCTGTGCACCATATAGAACCTGCCTCCTGGACGCAGCAGCCTGGACGCCTGTCCAATCACATCATCCAGCGTACACAGTATCTCATGTCTCGCAATCGCCTTAGGCATATCCGGATTGACCAGGCCATGATTTCCTGTCATATAAGGAGGATTACTTGTAATAACATCAAAAGAAGCCGCATCAAATAATGTATGGGCCTCTTTGATATCTCCTTGTACAATAGAAATCTGATCTTCCAGATGATTGTAGAAAACACTCCGCCTCGCCATATCAGCGCTGGCCTCCTGAATCTCCAAACCGGTAAAATGCTCTCCCTTAGTCTTCGCTTTCAGCAAAATAGGGATAATGCCGGTTCCGGTACCCAGATCAAGCGCCTTCTCACCCGGTTTTACATTTGCAAAACCGGAAAGCAGCACTGCATCCATTCCAAAGCAGAATGTCTTATCATTTTGAATAATCTTATATCCGTTGCGCTCCAGATCATCCAGGCGCTCACCGGGATACAGCTCAATTGTCATCTAACTTGGATTTCCCTTCTTTTTTCTCCATCTCTTCCAGCTGCTTCAATTCCTTGTCCACACTGATTTTCTCTTTTTTGCGTTTTGGTTTGAATTTCAGCTGGTCAACTTTATAATCACGGATCTCTTTTTCATCATTCACTTCTACGATCACTTTTACAGTCTGGCGAAGGACACTGACACTTTGAACTTCTCCTTTTAATCCGTCTTCTGCAAGAACACGGTCCCCCACATTAGGCAGCCTGCTGTTCAGATATTCGTACGTCTCTTCTTCATTCTTCAGACAGCACATCAATCTTCCGCATACGCCGGAAATCTTAGTGGGATTCAATGAAAGGTTCTGTTCTTTCGCCATTTTAATGGATACCGGGGCAAACTCTGCAAGATATGTATTACAGCAGAGTGGGCGGCCGCAGATTCCGATCCCTCCAAGGATCTTTGTTTCATCTCGAACACCAATCTGACGGAGTTCAATTCTGGTTTTAAATACCGCCGCAAGATCCTTAACCAGATCGCGGAAATCGATTCTTCCATCTGCCGTGAAATAAAACAATACTTTATTATTATCAAAAGTATACTCGGCATCAATGAGTTTCATTTCCAGATTGTGTTTTTTAATCTTCTCCTGGCAGATACGAAGAGCATCCTTTTCCTTTTCTTTGTTCTTCAGCTCCTTATCCGCATCCTCCTGTGTCGCTACCCGGATTACAGGTTTTAAAGGCTGAATCACTTTCTTCTCATCCATATCCGTAACCTTGGTTACCACGGTTCCGTATTCCACACCTCTTGCTGTTTCCACGATTACGTGATCCCCTGGCTCCATAGAGTAATGCTTGGGATCAAAATAATAGATCTTCCCAGCATTACGAAATCTAACACCTACAATCTTAACCATTGCTAGTTCTCCTTTATCATAAGGAACAATAATTCCATCGTTAAATCAAAGTTTACATTGGCATTCAGACGCGCTTTCGCTTTCTGCAATCCACTTAATATCTTCTCAATCCCCTCATAAGAACTCATATTCGTCTGAGCGGAAATCACTCTTACCTGATCCCTGAACACAAGCCCATTGGGATCTTTTGTTGCTTTAAAGTAAAGTACGTCCCGATACCAGATTGCCAGAATATCCAGGTAATCCTGTATCTCCATCTTAAATTCAGATACCGCCTTTACTGCTGCAATAATATCACTGATATCCATATCTTTTACATGGGTAAGCAGATGAAGTGCAGCTGCCTTAATCTCATTAAAGTTGTCCGATGATGCCAGCTGTACCGCCTTACCAATGTTTCCCTGGGCAAATGCCACACAGACATCCGCCTGATAATCAGGTACTTCCACATTTTCCATCAGATACTTCTTCACCATTTCATCCGGTACCGGCTTCATATTCAAAGTTACACACCTGGATAAAATTGTGGATAACAGTGAAGTTGCGTTTGCCGTCAGTAAGAGGATTACTACATATGACGGCGGCTCCTCAATTGTTTTCAGCAGAGCATTTTGTGCCTGAACCGTCATCTTCTCAGCATCCGGCACGATATATACTTTATAAGGGCTGCTGTAAGGCTTTACCATAACATCTCCCACCAGCTTTTCCCTGATATCTTCAACTCCAATACTATTTGGCTTATCATGTCCCACCGTAATAATGTCCGGATGGTTCCCGCTTTCAGCCTGTTTACAGGATCTGCACAAACCGCAAGGCTTTGCACCATCCCCCTCACACTGTAATGCCATTGCAAATATATTAGCCAGACTCTTCTTGCCAGAACCTTTTTCACCATTAAATATATAAGCATGAGAAACCTTGTTCATCTTCATTGCATTCTGTAAATGTTCCACTATTTGTTTGTGTCCTATAATTTTATTAAATCCTGGCATAATATCACTCCTCACTGCCTCTTTGCACCATCTGTCTTAGTAAGTCTTATTATAACATAACATCCACCATTTACCTAGCTTTTTTGGCTAAATTGTATGAATTGTCTGTGAACCTGTTTCATTTATAATCCCATAAATGTATTCCACCACTTCATTCATGCAGGCTTCTCTGTCCTTATCATTGAAAAACCGCTTGGAAATACCGGCTTTTGCAATATTTTCTTCCGAAAAATCCTGTGCATCCGCCAGGAATCTGCGGCACAATTCCTCGTATTTCGGGTGTTCCTGCTTTCTTTCCCGTCTGAGCGCCCGCTCAAGCCGGTTATCATCCGCAACCTCAATATAAACAGGCACAACTTTTTTCTCTCCAAAGTATGCTTTCATCTTCTCGAAAGATTCCAGTGTCCCAATTGCCAGAAAATTCTCATTATCCAAATCAAACTGACCGTCATCCACCGTAGCATAACTCCAGACTCCATGAATGGTATCATAAGAGCGCATTTCAATCACTTTTCCTGCATTTTGAAGTTCCAAAAGCCTGGATTCATCTACAAAATGATATTCTACCCCATCTTTTTCTTTGGCACGGATCGGACGGGAGGTATAAAGAACTACATTTTTCAAATGCAATTTTTTATTTTTCAATACCTCCTTAAATATCGTATCTTTACCAGTTGCACTTTTTCCCATGATGTAAAATATCTTTCCCATAAATATCCTCTTTCTGTAAAATATTAGCGGCGCCGCTTTCAAACCGCAAATTGAAGCCTTCCGGCTGCAAAATATTGGATCATACGTCCTTAAGAACCTCCAGATATTCCCCGGAATAGTCCTTCATTCCCTGTAGGGAAAATCCTTTTTCCCTATATTGTAATACGTTTTCCACAAACTCTCCACTTATTTTTTCTCCCGGTACGATTAACGGAATGCCCGGTGGATAGAGATATATGAATTCTCCGGCAATGCGCCCTGCTGCATTTTCCAGCAAAATCCTCTCCATTTTCATATCCACAGCCTGGCTGATGGATATTTCCGACTGGTTTTCTGTCACAGCATATGATCTTTTCTCTAATATAACAGGCGTATCAGCCATTAGTCTTCTGTCAATATCTGACAATGCCTGATGCAGTCTCTCAAATCCATCCCGGTCATCTCCTATGGATGTTAAAGCCAGTGCATAATCCCCTGCTGCCATTTCCAGCTGAAGGTGATAATGATGTAGTAATTCATCGTACAGTTCATTTCCGCTCATACCGCCATTTTTTATATAGATAATCAGTTTCGACAGATCCAGATCCACAACGTCCTTCTCTCCCGCTAATTCCTCTTTGCCAGCCACGCCAACCCGATTCCATTCCCTGGCATTTCTTCGAAACTGCTCCAGATTCTCCACAAGTTCACCAAAGAGCCTGTCCCGGGATTCCTCCAGCATCCTTATGCACTGGTCTATTCCTGCCATAAGCAGATAGGACGGACTGCTGCTCTGGTAAATACCCAGATATCGCTCAAGAACCTCTTTATCTACAAGACTGCTGTTTAAATGTATCAATCCTGTCTGTGTAAATGCCGGCAATGTCTTATGGAGGCTGTGGATCACAATATCCGCCCCTTTTCCAATAGAGTTTTCCGGAAAATACGGATGAAATCCAAAGTGAGCTCCATGGGCTTCATCCACAATCAGTGGTTTCTGATAGGAATGGCAGATATCTGCTATCTTTTTTACATCCGATACCACCCCGTCATAAGATGGAGATGTAATAATGACTGCCTGGATATCAGGAACAGTTATCAACAGTTCCTTGATTTTTTCAGGACTTAATCCACAATTCAGCCCAATTACCTGTTCCTGTTGTGGATAAATATATACGGCATCTAATTCTCTGATCAAAACGCTGTGGTACACTGCTTTATGGCAGTTTCTAGCCATAAGGATTTTGCCGCCTATGGAAGTACACGCAGAGACTGCGCTTAGAATTCCGGCGGTACTCCCATTTACCAGAAAATAGGTATTCCCGGATTTGTAGACTGCTGCCGCCCGCTCCTTGGCCTCTTTCAGTATTCCCTCTGCATGATGAAGATTATCAAATCCCTCAATTTCTGTGATGTCCGCCTCTATCGGATTCATAAACTCTCCCAGACGCCGCTTATGTCCGGGCATATGAAACGGGTAGTAATCTGATTTGGCGTAATTTCTTAATTCGTCATATAAATAAGGCATTTCTCATTCCTTTCTTCCTGGAGCGTGTTTGAAGGTTCGCTTCCTATGTCTGCTCTTTTCCAAACTTTCCCTCCATCTGCTGAGTATCTTTACTCAGCAAAATTACGAAAATAAATCCTGGAGTATCTGGGCAGCTGTCTTGGTCCGGTACCCCTGGGGGTCTGTCATAACTGCATTTCCCGATACATCCCAGCGCATCTGGGCATAGTGGGACAGGTAGCTTTCTCCCCGCATACATGCCGGGTATTTCTTATACCACTTTGGAAAATAGTTCTTCATGTAATAAGCTGCCAGATTTACAGCTTCACTTGAAGTATTCCCATAGCGGTCTACGGTGCCGTTAATCTGCACACCCTGGGGACTGCTGTGCACCAAAACCACACTTCCATCCTGGCATGCACCCACTACAATCCATACATGCCCGCAGTCACTGCAGGAAGAGCTCATAATATCTCCCGGCTGATAATCTTTGACACTGAAGCGGCCAATATACTGCCCCCAGCCTCTGGACGCATAATTGGATGCCATATCTTCCGCTTTCATTACATAGCCTTCTTTTCCATTCGTAGTGTTCATGATGTTATAGATACACCAGCCCACATATCCGGAACAGTCCAGTCCATTTCGAATCTGATACCTGGTCTGGTTATAATCATAACCGCTGTACTGCTTATTAAAAAACCGTTCCCATTCAGGACTGACACCTATGGTTGTCGCATCTGTCCCGGCTCCGGTATCCGCTTCATTCCAGCCGCCTCCCCAGACATACATCGTCTTGCCTACCGGCTGCATTGCTGTCTGAAGGAACTTCTTCAGCGTAGATTTCCCTTTTTTCTTAACTTTTGGCACCTTTGCTTCTACAACAGCGCTGTATTTGCTGTAATAGACCTTTCCATCCGCCTTTCTTCTGGTCTTGATTCTGAACTTGCAGGAAGTCCCGGCTTTTAACCCCTTCACCTGATAACTTCTTTTTGTAGTGGATGCAATTTTGACATATTTGCTCCTGTTGTCACTGTATTGATAGATGGAATATCCGGTTGCCCCGGTTGTCCTGTACCAGCTCAGGGTTATGCCTTCCTTTTCTCCCTTAGCCTTCAGCCCGGACGGCTTTTTGACCACAGGTTTAGGCACTGCCGTTACTGTTTTGGAAAAAGAACTGGAAACCGTCTTTCCATTTTTCAAAGCAAAGGCCTTTATTTTAAAACGATAGCTCACTCCACATTTCAGTTTACGAAAAGTAAACGTCGTTCCGGTTGTCTTCTGAACGCGCCTGTAACTATTACTATCCGGATCAAACTGGTAAATCCGGTAATACCTTGCACCTTTACTGGATTTCCAGGTAAGCTTAACTGTTTTGTCACCCAATGCCGCTTTTACCTTTTCCGGACGGCTCTGTTTTGCCTCTGCCCTTACAGGCATAATCCCAGTTAAAACCAACACCAGCAGCATAGCAAGCAAACTCCATTTCAAATATTTCTTCACTGTACTCCCTCCTCCTATTCATAACCCTTAACTAATACCAAATTTGAGCTTATTTTATCATGTGGACGGATGATTCACAAGCAGGAATCCACGTATTCACAAAAATGGCACTGCACTTATAAAGTACAATGCCAGATAAATCTATTATTTTCTCTTCAACCAGTAAAATCCGTAGCCCGGCATTTTAACGCCGGACGCTCTCATTTCTTTGCCGGAAATCAGATCCTGATACATTCCGTCCTCTTCGTTAATCCACGCTATTTTTTCATTTTCACTAAAGTTAAAGAGGCCTGCCACTTTCTCGCCTCCTGCCATACGAACCAGACACAATACACTGTTATCCCAGGTCTCCAGTGTCCATGTATCCGCCGTAGATACAAACGCCCTGTGGCTCCTGCGGATATCTTCCAGCTGTCCTAACCTTGAGAACACCTGCCCCTGCACCGTTTCTTCCTCCTCAATATACTCTGTCAGCTCCCATTTAAACGCTCCCCGGTGGATATATCTGGAATCAGGTGCTTTGTTGGGATCCGTTTTATAACTGTAATCGTTAACCTGGGCTATTTCATCACCGCTGTAGATAACCGGAATTCCGGATTGCATAAACATATATGCATGCAGCATAATATCCAGTTGGATAGCCTGCTTCATGCCCTGCTCATCCTGTTCAAAACCTGCTTTTTCCACACCGCACATGGAAGCAGTTGTTCCGCAGAAACGTGCATCGCCTGTTACCGGATCGGCATTATATAATTCTCCCCGGCTGAAGCTGCCATCCAGACTGCCGGTGAAGAAATCATTAATATACTGTTTATGCGGCCTTTCATCCATTCCCCAGTTTTTAAGGGTCTTATAGTCAAGCCCCCATCCGATGTCATCATGACATCGCAGGTAGTTAAGAAACGTATATTCCTTCGGAAGCCTGTCGATAATCTCCATCTGCTGTTTTAGCAGCCTTATATCCCTGGTTGCAACGGAATTCCAGGTAGTCGCCATGGTGGTAACGTTATAAAGCATATGGCATTCCGGCTTGTCCACCGAACCAAAGTAAGGAGTTACCTTCTCAGGCTCCATTACCACCTCCCCCAAAAGCAGGATACCCGGGCATACAATTTCCCCAATCATGCGCATCATACGCACAATAGAATGAACCTGAGGCAGATTACGGCAGTCCGTCCCAATCTGTTTCCAGATATAGGGAACCGCATCTATACGGATAATGTCAATTCCCTGGTTTGCGAAGAACAGGAAATTGTACATCATCTCATTAAATACCGTAGGATTCTGATAGTTCAAATCCCATTGGTAAGGATAGAAGCTGGTCATGACAAAATTCCGGCTCTCAGGCAGATACGTAAAGTTACCCGGTGCCGTTGTGGGGAATACCTGAGGCACGGTCCGTTCAAACATCGCCGGAATAGAATAGTTGTCATAGAAGAAATAGCGGCTCATATATTCCCCATCTCCCTGTCTTGCCCGCACTGCCCATTCATGATCCTCTGATGTATGGTTCATTACAAAGTCAAGGCATACGCTCATATCCCGCTTATGGCATTCTTCTGCAAGTTCCGCCAGATCATCCATGGTACCCAGATTATCCTGGACTTTTCGGAAATCAGACACCGCATACCCTCCGTCTGAACGTCCCTCCGGTGACTGGAGTAAGGGCATCAGATGCACATAATTGACGTTACATTTCTCAATATAATCCAGTTTCCCCTTCACACCCTGCAGGTTTCCGGCAAAATTATCCACATACAGCATCATGCCCAGCATATCACTTTGCTTGAACCAATCCTGTTTTTGCTCCCTTTTGTTGTCCAGATTCTTAAGTGCAGCCTTCCGGTCCTGATAAAATCCATACATATTTTTACACAGATCATCAAACATGTACTCATTATTATACAACTCCATATAGAGCCATTTCAGTTCCTCCACATGTCTGTCAAAACGTTCCTGGTACCCTGACGGCTCCTCTGTCAGACTTTCCGAAAACGTTTCCAGAACCGGCCGCTTTTTATAATCTTCCATAGCTATTGCCAATTCCTCCGGGCGTTTTTCTTCCGCTTTTTTTGACGTTTCCTGCACAGCTACACTTTGTTTTGAAGCATTAGAAGCTTTAGAAATTGTCTTCTTAACTGATTTTTTCTTCATAAATTCCTCCATTTGCGCAGTACCGCACCAAACTCGCATCCCAGGGTGTTAGCGCGTGTTTGAAAATTGCTTTCTGGCAACTGTCCGTCACACTTTGTGGGAGATTTGTCCCGGATGAAGGGCGCGTAGCGGGCTACGTAACCTGAATTCGGGACAAATATGCCGCAAAGTGGGGCGTGCAGATGACGGAAATGAATTTTCAAACAGGCTCTAGCCTGTATTAATCTTCCTATTTGGAAATGAAAACACTGCGCATAAGAATCCGGTACTTTACATCCCCATAACTCACTCCGGCTTCTTATATCCCTTTCTCTAATATGTTTACTGGTTACTAAACTAATTGTATTATAGCAAAGTTTTTCAGACTTTACCATTGTCAGATGTGAATAAAAGCAGTAACAATGTACGTATTTATCTTCTTATCCGTAATATTTATCAGGATGAATCACTGGAATGATAATAGGTAATACATTACGATCAATATGTCTATGAGCGAAGGAGTGGGAAACCGATAGTCTCACCACTCCTTTTATCTGTACCTTATTTCACTGGAACATAACATTTAAAATTATAAAATTATTATGCGCCAGCCACAGCCAGTAATGCATCCCGTTAAGAAGAGCAGCTC
>UQCR01000047.1 GCA_900539655.1 uncultured Robinsoniella sp. | reverse complement strand
CCCTTCTCTTTCCGTACACTACCTATCATATACAAAGCGTCTTACTCAGCTAAACCCAAATATAATGCATTCAATAGAACATCACAAAACGTTCGCTGTATTACTAGTCCAGCATGCCATTGGGAAATTTGTGGTAAATAGGAAAAGTACTTGACTTTAAAATCCTACAGATGTAATATATAGGAATAAAAATTTTTACGATTAAATATTACAGATGTAATAAATATTTTTAAAAAACGCTTTAGTATATTAAGTTTGGATTCACAATAAATTTGCAGGATGAGTTTCGAACTGCAAAGCAAAGGAATGAGGCGCAGCGGGCTACGTCGAATGATGACAAGGCGGCAGTTTGCGGTTATGAATTTCATACAGGATATTGGAGGATGTGAAATGAAAAAAAAGAATTTCGTAATTATGGCATTATTGGCAGTAGTTTTGATTGGATTAATTATCACAGCGGGATATTTGTATATAAAATTACAGGGAGGTGATCCTCCGGGAACTATTTTAAAGCAATTAACAGGCAAGAAGGAAGAACCGGATAAACTGCTGCAGAAATATATGGCATGCATAGACAAATCAGAATATCAGACGATGTATAGTATGATAAGCGAACAGAGCAAGAGCAATTATTCCGAAAAATATTTTACGGACAGGAATCAAAAGATTTATCAGGGGATGGAAGCAGAGGATATCAGGATCAGCATATTGGATATGACGGAGGTTCAGGGGCAGGTGACGGTAAATTTTCAACAGACAATGAACAGTGCTGCCGGAGAGGTGAAGTTTGAGAACCAGGCGGTGTTTACCAGTGAGCGGGACAATGGATATATGTTGGAGTGGAATGACAGCCTGATTTTCCCAGAGCTGACGGCAAAAGATAAGGTAAGGGTATCTGTGGTGGAAAGCAGACGGGGTGAGATAACGGACAGAAACGGATATATGCTTGCCGGGGAAGGAGCAGCGGCCAGCGTAGGGCTGGTACCCGGAAAAATGAGTGAAGATGCAGAAAACGATCTGGCCAGGCTGGCTAAGCTGCTGAATGTTTCCGTGGAATCCATAAAAGCGAAGCTGGATGCGACCTGGGTGAAAGGTGATTCCCTGGTACCCATTGCTGTCCTGGATAAGGTGCAGGAAACAGACCTGATGTCCGGTTCTCCGTCGGATATTGTTATGCAGAATAAGGAAGTTCAGGACGAACTGATTACGATTCCGGGGGTTATGATATCCGATACCTTTGTGAGAAGCTATCCTCTTGGAGCGGGGGCTTCTCATTTGACCGGATATGTCCAGAATGTAACGGCAGAGGATCTGGAAGAACATCCAAATGAAGGTTACAATGAGAATAGTGTGATTGGAAAAAGCGGAATGGAAGGACTGTATGAGAAAGAATTAAAAGGACAGGACGGATATGAGATTGTTATAGAGAATGAGAGTGGGAATACAAAAACCGTGATTGCAGCGATACCAAAAAAAGACGGACAGAATATAAGGCTGACGATTGATGCCGGGCTTCAGGAGAGTCTGTATCAGCAATTTAAAGATGACAAGAGCTGTTCTGTTGCAATGAATCCATTTACCGGTGAGGTACTTGCCCTTATCAGTACACCGTCGTATGACAGTAATGATTTTATAAAGGGCATGACGGACGAGAAATGGAAGGAATTAAATGATGATAAAAGGAACCCTTTATACAACCGGTTCCGGCAGGTACTTTGTCCTGGTTCGTCTTTTAAGCCGGTTATTGCGGGGATAGGGCTGGATACAGGGGCAATTAATCCGGATGAGGACTTTGGAAATGAAGGACTGAGCTGGCAGAAGGACACAAGCTGGGGAGACTATTATGTGACTACGTTACATGCATATGAACCAGTCGTATTAGAAAATGCCATGATCTATTCTGATAATATTTATTTTGCGAAAGCTGCACTGAAGATGGGGGCAGATCAGTTGGAAAGCCAGCTGGACAAACTGGGATTTAACCAGGAAATGCCTTTTGAAATTACCATGGCACAGTCCCAGTATTCCAACACAGAGAAAATAGAGTCTGAGGTACTGCTTGCCGACAGCGGCTATGGCCAGGGACAGATTTTAATTAACCCGCTGCATCTTGCGGCATTGTATACGGCATTTTGTAATGATGGAAATGTCATAAAGCCTTATCTTCAGTACAAGGATTCACCAGAGCCTCAGGTGTGGCTTCCCCAGGCATTTTCAAAGGAAACGGCGGACAGGGTGGAAAACGCTATGGAAAAAGTAATATCATCTCCGGAAGGTACAGGCAGGGCGGCAAAAATGGATTCCACTATTTTAGCAGGGAAAACAGGAACCGCGGAAATCAAGGCAGACGTATCTGATACGACAGGTACGGAACTGGGATGGTTTGGTGTATTGACTCCGGATCCTGCTTCCAGTAAGCCGATCCTGTTAATCAGCATGGTGGAAGATGTAAAAGAAACCGGTGGAAGCACCTATGTTGTGGAGAAGGATAAGACTGTATTGGATTATTATTTTTCAGCACAATAAAAAGAATATTAGGAATACTGATGGAAGGAGAAAGACTGGATGAAAAAGATAGTAATTGTAACCGGAATTTTATGCTGTATGGTTATGATAGGTGTCTATTATGCTGCACCAAATCAGAAAGAAGAGTATCTTCTGGCTCAAAATATGGAGGGAAGTATCTCCAAGGAAGTCTCAGACCGGGTGAAGGAAGAGTGTATGGAGGTTGCCGGCATTTATAAAGAAACCTATCTTAATTCGGATAAACAGCCGTCTGATATTGTTCAGGCAGATAAGCAGATATCAGAAGAGGCTGTCAGTGAAATCGTAAAGAAGATTGGCAAAAAAGGAATTACCGTAAGCGATACTGCTGGCAGGTGCAGTCTGGAAAATACTGAAGCGTTTTCTAGCTTCTGGGAAAAGATCCAAAAGGGAGAATCAGCGTCTGTTGCCATTTACCGCATACGGCAGAATGGAGGATTTTACCGCTATGAATTCTATATGGACCGCACCGGAAAATATCTGTTATCGGCTTCTGTCAATTTGGATTTAGAAGGGAACCCGGATGTATATGAGATGAAAATAACACCTCTCGCGGAATGGAGATTAACAGAGAAAGAAAATTTTATTTTCCGGGATGATTATACAGTCTGGGCGAGTGGAAATGGGTACAGGATGATCCGTGTTAAACCAGTGGATGAAAATTGCCTGTCCTATCAGAAAAAATATGTGGAGCCCATCAATTATGGAGGTAATAATCTGATGATCAGCAATTGGTCAGAGAAGGATTATTCAAAGTTGAGCTTTAATGACCTGTTTGAAAACTTATATAATTTAAAAGAAGGCAAACGGCTGGAAAATGACCAGTTTCCCATTGATCCTTCAAATGAAAACCGCTACATTCCTGCTGATTTATTTGAAAACGTCATTCAAAGTTACTTTTCCATTACAAAGGAAGAACTGCGAAAAACTGCGATGTTTGAACAAAAGAAAGACGCTTATCCCTGGCAGGAAATCCGCTCCAACAATAATTGTGTTGCAATGCCTTATATGGACCCGGATGTAACGGCGGTGAAAAAAAATACAGATGGTACGGTTACGCTATCCATAGATGTGGTTTGCCTGGAGAACAGTAACGACCGGGCGTTTACCCATGAGCTGACGCTGCGGGAATTGGGCGGTGGAAAGGTGCAATATGTATCAAATGCAATAATTCCGGATGAACATAATGTGATGCCCAATTATGTTTACCGGTTACAGCAATAATGTAATCATATAAAAATGTATAAACGTGACGATAAAAAAATGTATTGACGCTTCCATGTATCTAAGGTTAATATTGTTTTAGACATTACATACAAAGGAAGGGGAATAATGATGAATTTTAACATAGAAGGACTTTTGCATGGCGGGGACTACAACCCGGAACAGTGGCTGGACGATCCCGGGATTCTGGAAAAAGACATTGAGTATATGAAGGAAGCGAAGATAAATACCGTTACCCTGGGAGTATTTTCCTGGGCAGTACTGGAACCGGAAGAAGGTGTCTTCCATTTTCAGTGGATGGAGGATATCATTGACCGCTTGTATGAGAATGGTATCAGTGTTATTCTGGCAACTCCTTCCGGCGCAAGGCCCAAATGGATGGCAGACAAATATCCCGAGGTACTCCGGGTGGATGGGAACCGTCAGCGCAATCTGTTTGGCGGACGCCACAATCACTGCTACACGTCCCCGGTTTACCGTGAAAAAGTAAGTATCATGAATCAGGAACTGGGGAAACGCTTCGGTGCTCATCCCGGTGTGATACTGTGGCATTTATCAAACGAATATGGAGGGGACTGCCATTGTCCGCTCTGCCAGGAAGCATTTAGAAACTGGCTTCGGGAGAAATATAAGACAATCGATGAATTAAACCGCCGGTGGAGCACTACCTTTTGGAGCCATATTTATCAGAATTTTGACCAGATTGAAAGCCCTTCACCAAGGGGAGAGATGCAGCTTCATGGATTGAATCTGGACTGGAAGCGGTTCGTTACCCATCAGACTATCGATTTTATAAAGGCGGAGGCGGCGGCAATCCGTCAGACAGGTTCAAAGATTCCTACAACTGTGAACTGTATGTATTATTATAATGAACTGGATTATGCTAAGTTTAACGACGTGGTAGATGTCCTTTCCTGGGATTCTTACCCTACATGGCATAAGGAAGATGAATCAGTGACCGCTATGGATACTGCGATGATGCACGATCTGCTGCGCTGTGTGCAGAAGAAACCATTTTTATTGATGGAGTCCTGTCCCAGTGCAACTAACTGGCAGAAGGTGAGCAAACTGAAAAAACCAGGGATGCATCAGCTTTCGTCACTTCAGGCAGTTGCCCATGGTTCCGACAGCGTGCTTTATTTCCAGATTCGTCAGAGCCGCGGGGCATCCGAGAAATTCCACGGTGCTGTAATTGACCATTATGGCGGAAATGATACCAGAGTTTTCCGTGAAGTAACAGATGTAGGATATACGCTGGAAGAAATTAAGGAGACCTGCAGTACGGATACAGTTTCTGAGGCAGCGGTTATCTATGACTGGGAAAATAAATGGGCGATGGAAGATGCTCAGGGACCCAGAAACCAGGGGCTTTATTATAAAGAAACGATCCAGAAATATTACCGTGCATTACGGGAACAGGGAATAAATGTAGACGTAATCGGCAGCGGGCAGGATCTGGAAGGTTATAAAGTAGTAGCCGCGCCAATGCTCTATTTATACAGGGAAGACTTTGCGGATAAAGTCCGCAGATTTGTGGAAAAAGGCGGACATTTCATCATGACTTTCTGGTCCGGAATCGTAGATGAGACAGACCGGTGTTACCTTGGCGGTACACCTTATGGATTGATGGATGTACTGGGACTGCGAAGTATGGAAATAGACGGGTTGTATGATCATGAAACGAATCGGATTCAGATAACCGGGCAAAAAGAAACTCTGGGGGAAGGTACTTATGAGTGCGGACATCTATGTGACCTGGTGAAAGTGTCAACCGCTGAAGTACTGGCTGTATACGAACAGGATTTCTATAAAGGTTATCCGGCACTGACCTGCAATCAGTTTGGTAAAGGCAAAGCTTACTATGTGTGCACTGATACTGAACAGGATTTCTGCAGTGAATTATGCCGCCACATTGGGGATGACGTGAAGCTTACAAAGTATATGGGAAAAGTGCCAAAAGGTATTGAGGTTACTGCACGAAACTCGGATACGTCAGTGTATCTGTTTGTGCAGAATTATAATTCGGAGAGTGTGAAGCTGGAACTGCCCGATGGGTTTGCGGTGTTAGCTGGTAATTGGGAAGCGGATGGAGGGATTGGTCCGTTTGGTACGGTTGTGTTAAAGAAAGATGTAAAATAGAAATAAAGTAATAAAGGAACTCAAATATAAAATGTGATGTTTGTAAATTCCGTATCATGAGACGTTCATGGTACGGAATTTTTTGCTGTCGGGGTGGCAGCAGGCAGTTACGGATTTGGAATAATGATATCTATCCGTATACCCCCTGCCTTGCGGTTTTGGATACTAAGATCAAAGTGGTTTCCATAGTATATTTCCAGACGTTCCTTTACATTAACCAGTCCGATGCTGTTAAATCTGCTCTTTTTCCAGATATCATCAAAACGGTCAGGTTTTATCCCTGTACCATTATCTTCTACAGTAATATGAAGGGTAGTTCGGTTATCTTCTGAATCAAGGAAAGCACAGATGCGGATCCAGCCAGAAGCACGTTCATACAGACCATGCAGAAGGCTATTCTCCACAAGGGGCTGCAGAATCAGTTTTGGTATCTCCAGGGAGAGACTGTCAGGTGCAGCATCCAGACATAAGGAAACATCACATTGCAGCATTTGCTTCTGAAGGAAGAAGTAGTTTTGCACATTTTCTAATTCCTGTTCTACGCTTATCATATCAGCCTGCTTGGAAAGAGTTGCGTTTAACAGGCGTACCAGCGCTGTAATTGTCTGGCGGATTTCATCATTACGGTTCATCCTTGCTAAAACCTTAATGGAATTTAGGACATTATATAGAAAGTGTGTGTTTATCTGCATCTGGAGAAAGTTGATTTCCGCCGCCCGCTTCTGCTCCTCGGAGGCGATAATCTGACGTGTATATTTTTGCACCATCTGAATCATATCATTATAGCTATGGGTAAGATATGCAATTTCATCTTTACCTTCCACAATCAGAGGATTTTTGTATTCGGTTTCATAAGCACAGTCCATCTGGCGCTTTAACATCAGGATGCGATTGGTAAAAAGTCTGGATATAAGATAAATAAGCAGAAGTCCGATGAATAAAAAGCCCGATGCAATTAACCAGTTATAGAGCAGAATGGGTGAGAGCTTATCCGTTATGGAGTTCCGTTCAATGGCATGGTACATCGTCCAGCCGGTCACCTCCAGAGGATATTGATTAATATAATATTCCCCGCTGTCTGTGGAGTGGGGTGTAGTTATAAAACCCTTGCTGTCCATGGAGAGTTCAGGCAAATTCTCTGCAATGCCGGATGATTTGCGATCCGTAGAAAGGATCAGGCTGCCATCCTGCTTTAAAATGGAGAAAGTGCCGCTTTCCTGAGCCTGCTGGTAATTCCTGAATAATTCCACAAAAGCCTCAGACTCAATTCCTACGATAATATACCCTATATCGGAGCCGTTTTTTTTATCCAAAAGGCGTCCCGCCAGAAAAAGGGAGTGGTGCAGTTGATTCAATTCTGCAGTGCTTTTAAATGGTCCGATCCAAGCCAGATTGCCTTTTTCATTATGGAAAGTCTGTCGGATCTCATCCATAATTTCCGGAAAGTGCTCGACTTTCGCCGAAGAAGATGTGAGGGTATCACCGTTAGGGTCTAGCAGATAGAGAGATACAGATTCATTCAGGTTAAGATTTGAGGATGTATGAATTTTGTGGCATACATTGTTGAAAAGTATATGGTTTTCGTAGGAACTGGTGGAAAAGTCCCATAGTGAACCAGAGAATTCGTTTTTTGCAATAAAAAAGGAGTTAATATCATCATCAAAATAAAAATCTACGAAACTGTCATGTATCTGTCTTGTGGCCATATCGATTTTATCTGCCACCTGTTCCAGGGCAATGGTGTCAGAGTTCATATATTCTTTAATAAAGATCCGGTTTATGTTGTAGGAAGTACAGGCTTGAATAGCAACCATACATAATAAAAACAAAAAGCCGTACGTTAATATCAGCTGTGTATTAAATCGATAACACAGTAGTTTTTTAAATATTTTCATAATGATATCCTCCTAAAGTCTATTTTTGTGACTTTCGTTTTTTCTGAAATTCTTTTGGAGTACATCCGGTATATTCCTTGAATTTTTTTATAAAGTAACTGAGGTTCTGATAGCCGGTTTTTTCTGCAATAGTTTGAATGTGGTCATCTGTATGCAGCAGATATTCCTGAGCCTGTTTCATTCTCTGCGCTGTCACATATTTACTAAAGCTTATGCCTTTTTCAGCAGCGAATAAGCGGGACAAGTAATAATAACTTACATTTGCTGTTTTAGACGCTTTTTGGAGAGTAAGATCAGGATCAGATAAATGAGACAGTGCATAATCTGCCACTGCATCCAGCAGGGATTGTTTTTCACTGTATAATTTTCCAAATAATGTATCACAGCAGTTGGTAAAAAATTTATGAAAGTATTCTTTCAGCGAATTTATGTCGTTGCTGTCTTCAAGCGCAGTGCTGTATTGCTGACGGCTAAATGGAAAACAGCCTATTTGCCGTGTACAGATTTCCCGGATCTGATCATACAAAAGCAGCAGCAGCCGGGTAATACTTTCCTTCGGCAGCTGGCTGTTTTGCACAAAAGTAAAGATCCTGGTGATAATCTCTTCGCACTTTTCAATATCAAAAATGGTAAAAGCTTCCCTGAACTGGAACAATAATTGATTCGTAAACAGGGAGTGTTCCGTATCAAGTGAATATTTCTTTTTCTCAAGGATTTGTGGCTTATACTGCTCCATGGAGGACAATATATCTTCAAATTCTATCTCTGCTTTCAACAGGTAATCATTTGCGCCAAGACGCAGAGCTTCACGGGCATAAGTAAAATTATTATATGCAGAAACGATGATGACTACCAGTTCTTTATTCAGGCTGCGCAGCTCTTTCAGGAGATCAAGCCCGTTAAGCCCGGGCATATTTATATCTAAGATAACAATATCCGGGTTTATTTCCTGATAAGTTTTCATAAATAATACGGGATTGCGGATAGTTCCAGCGATTTCGTAACCGTAATGCTCCCAGTCGATAGAAAATTTGAAACCCTGCAGCATAAGAGCATCATCGTCAACTAATAATATGCGGATCATGGGCACCTCCTGATTATGTGATAATTAAAATGTTATGATAAGGTTAGTTTTTATTATACCATAGAATCATCAACAAAATAGAAAATGCGATATATGATGACAAATATGTGTTATGGGAAAACAAAGAAATGTTATTCGTACGGCTAAAAAGGCAAAAATGTGTGATAATCGGGCAATCATGATATTAGATTTGCAAAATAAGGAATGCTATAATATAGTTATCAAGCAGATTCATTGGCCGATGTGCTTAAGTGGAAATAAACTAAACGTAGAGGTGGTATGCGGGACGCTGCAGAACATCTTCAAAGAAAGGATGGAGATTATGAGGAAGAAGTTTTATAAAAAAGTGTGTGCATGCGTGATGGCATCTATTATGGTACTGGGACTCACTGCCTGCTCAGGTAAAGGAGGAGCAAATACAGAACAAAAAGATGCAGAGCAAAAAGAAAGTGGACAAACAGAGGGCGGACAAATAGAGACTAAGAAACAGGACACAAAGCAGGCGACTGAGGAAAAGCAAGAAGCTAAGTCTAACGCAGAGAAAATAACGATTACATTTCAGAGGCAATCTGCGGTTAAAGCAGGGATGCAGGAACGTATAGATGCCTATAATGCTTCTCAGGATGAGATAGAAGTAAAGCTGATCGCTACCACAGACCATGTTCAGAATATGCAGAAACTCCAGCTTTCTACAGCTTCCGGACAGGCTCCCAATATTGTTGCAGTCAATTATATCGATGTGGAAAATGCAGCAAAGCTTTATGATTATCTGGATTTTAATGAGCTGCTTCCTAAATACGGTGATTATACGGTAGGCAACTGGCTGGGGGAACTTCCGAAATATGGTAATATAGACGGCAGACAGATATCACTTCCCTATTTCTCCAATAACCTGTATCTTCATTACAATAAGAAATTATTCAGGGATGCCGGTCTGGACCCGGAGAAGCCGCCACAGACCTGGGAGGAATTAAAAGAATATGCGCTTCAGATAAAGGATAAGACAGGAAAGGTAGGTTTCTCCTGGGGACAAAATGATCCATATTATGAAGTAAATACCTGGGCATATTTAAATTTTGTATATCAGAATAAAGGAGTAGTCTGGGATGATAAAGTTACGGAATGTAAACTGGGGAACCAGGAAGGAAAAGACGCATTGAAGTACCTGATGGAACTGCTGGATGACGGTGCTTCCACGATGGAACTTCCCGAGAATGGCTTTGAAAGCGGCTCAATAGGGATGATATTGTATGGAAGCTGGCAGTTGGATCCTTATACAGAAGCGCTTGGTGATGATTATGGAAGTGCACTGATGCCGATACCTGACGGTGGAAAGAAAGCTACAATGGCAGGCGGTGAGCATCTGATGATCCTGGATTCCGGTGATGAGAAGATTAATGAGGCAGCCTATAAGGTATTTAAGTGGCTGGTGTCACCTGAGGAAATGGCACATGTCTGCAAAAAAGAAGGAGCAGTTCCGGTTACAGACTTCTGCCGGGATAGCGATGCTTTCAATGAGCTGAAAGAAAATGCATCTTATCAGACGTCTATGGACAATGTACAGTACTCTGTATTCTATCCGGCACCAGCATCCTATGCAGAGATGTCCACGGCCATATACAATAACCTGACAAAAGCTTATTTTAAAGAATCCAGCGTAGATGAAGCGATAGATAATATGGTTAAAGAGGTGAATGACATTATTGCAAAACAGAATAAGTGACATAAATAATGCAAGGAGAGCAATTTTCTGACACGCTCTAAGGCACAGCCCCGGAGCATTCATCTGCGGCTGTGCCGGGAAGGAGGATTATATGAGAAGAAAGCTTAGTGTTCGCCAGAAGAAAGAGACGCGGGATGCTTATATATTTCTTGCGCCCTGCGTTATTTTTTTTGCCATTTTTGTCCTTTATCCTTTTGTATACAGCTTTTATCTGAGTCTCAGTCAATGGGATGGAGGAAAAATCACCAATATAACATTTTCCGGTATTGAGAATTACAAAAGAGTTTTTACGGATAAAGAGTTCTATAATTCGCTGAAAGGTACCCTTATATATACAGTGGGAATCAATCTGATCCTGATTGTTGCCAGTACCTATCTGGCTATAGTTTTGAATAAAAAGCGGTTGTTTCAGAACTTTTTTAAAGCAGCTTTTTTTATACCGGTGGTTCTACCTACTACTGTATGCGCGGCTATGTTTAAATGGATATTCAGCGCCGGAGACGGTTTGTTTAATCTGGCACTCAATGCGGTTGGACTGCCGGGGCAGGCATGGTTTCAGTCACCTGATCTGGCAATGACGTCTATTTTAATCATGAGTACCTGGAAATGGCTGGGTTACAATATGGTTATTATCATTGCGGCTCTTCAGGGAATTGCGGAAGAATACTACGAGGTTGGAAGGCTTGAAGGGGTAAACTGGTTTACAAAATTTCGTTACATAACCTTTCCCTGTATTAAACCAACTCTTTGGTTTGTTGTTATTATCGGTATTATTAATTCATTCCAGGTCTTTGACCAGGTTTATCTTCTGACCAGAGGAGGACCGCTGAACAGGACTATGGTACTGGTTTACTACATGTATGTCCATGCCTTTGAATACTACGATTTAAGCTATGCCTCTGCGATAGCATGGGTACTGTTTGTGATCTTGTTTATCCTGACAGCTTTCCAGATGAGGCTGTCAAAGGCAAAGGATTAAGGAGGGGGCAGATATGAAGGAAAGTGCGGAAATAAATACTATAAAATTTATCAAAACATATGCAAATAAAAAATATTTGGGAAATTCGGTCAGTTTTGTACTTTTGGCAATAGGTTCCATCATTATGCTGATTCCGATTTTTTGGATGCTTTCTACCGCATTTAAAGAATCGGGACAGATCTGGAGCGTGCCACCGGTATGGATACCAATACCGGCTGTCCTGGATAATTTCCGGGATGTGTTTGAAATTCTACCGGTGGATAAACTGTTCTGCAATTCTGTGCTGGTGTCAGTTATCACCACTATCATTCAGCTGATTACATCATGCATGGGTGCATATGCATTTGCACGGCTGAATTTCAGGGGTAAAAACCTGATATTTTTATTCTTCATGGCTTCCATGATGATACCCAGATACATTCTGACGATTCCTCTGTTTCTGATCTTTAATCAGTTGAAGCTGGGAAATACAATGCCGGCGTTAATTCTTCCGGGATGCGTCAGTGCATTTTCCATATTTCTATTGCGCCAGTTTATTGAAGAACTTCCGGCTGAATTTGATGAGGCGGCTACAATTGATGGTGCGAGCCGGTGGAAGATTCTCTTTCGCATAATTATACCATTGGCGAAACCTGGAATCATGACTTTGATAATTTTTGCGTTTATGAATGTCTGGAATGATTTTTTTTGGCCGCTTGTTATCATAAATGATACGGAAAAAATGACTTTACAGGTAGGAATGGCATTTTATATGGGGGCTAAAAAAGTAGAATGGGGACCAATTATGGCTCTAGCCAGCTGTTGTTCGGTACCGATAATGCTGTTATATTTATTTGCACAGAAAAGTTTTATGGCCGGGATAACGGCAGGAGGTGTAAAAGGATGAAAAGCGGATGGTTTCAGGATTATTATGAGAGGTCAGAGAAATCTTTATACTACAAGGCGAAATATGATTCGAATAGTGAGAAGATCAATAAGGCATTAAGTGAGCGGTTATTATTTACCCAGTCTAATCTCCGGGCATTGATCGCCCAGGATACTTTGGGCAGGCTGTATTTCGTATCCTGCCCCCATAAACAGGATTATGCACTGCCTGCTTTGTGTATGAATCAGGACCAGTATATTACGGCATGCCCGGGTATGTTCTATCAGGTAAATGTGACCCTCCTTTTGGGGAAAATGCGCTATACGCTGACAGACGAGATGGGAAATTGTTATGAAGCGGCGAATTGTGAAAGCAATACGGAATATATAGATAATTTCCTTCCCTGTACGAAGACCGAGTACGAAAATATATCTATGCAAATGGTCAGTATTGCTCCGGTTTTGGAGGAAGGAGCGAGCAGTGCACTTTCGCCGCTGCCTCTTCCTGGGCCATCGGGCTGTCTCTATGCCATTAACATTAAGAATACGGGCAGCGGGGTATTCAGCGGAACGGTTGCTCTTAGCTTGGAAAATCGTTTTGCAGAACCCTATGAGCTTGCCGGCAGCCCAGTTGAAGAACGAACCTTTTCCATGGAACATCAGCGGGTGGATAAGGGGCTGTTGATGCTGTATGGTGAAGACGGAGCTGCCGCGGTCCATATGGAGGAGGGAATCTGGAATCAGGAGATGGTTTCAGAGCGAAAAATAAAATTGGCGCCACAGGAAGAAATCACAATTACATCCAGGATTGCTGTAGCTGAAAAAAAAGATGATCTGAATGAGAGCTTATGTATTTTGTACAGAAAGAATGTTGATGAATGGATCAAAATTACTTCCCGTTTTTGGAAAAGCAGACTTGGAAAGCTGCAGGTAAATGCACCGGAATGTTCAACAATTCTGGAAATGCAAAGGGATGTGGTTATAAGAAGTATTCTGGATAATTTCAATTGCCTGCAGGCAGACAGAAAAGGACAGTTGTGCGTTCACTGGCAGGGAGCACCTTCTCATAATATAGGGAGATTCTGGGGGATTGATTTTGAGCCTACGGCAGTCAGTGTCATGTACATAATGCCCGAATTGGGGAGAATGCTGCTGGAATACATAATTAGCAGAAATGAACCTGGTTATTCCAAATATCAGGATCATTCCACCCCTATTTTGTGTGCACCTCTAATCATAGCCAGGAAATATTATGAACTTACAGGGGACATTAAATGGATTAGAGAAAGGGCAGGTCTCTGGGAAAAACTGAAGGAAATCTACAGAAAGCTGATATCATTTAAGGCTTCGGATTCAAACCTGATTTCTTCACACTTTTCAAGCGATGGACTTGTCATGAACCGATATGACAATGGAACAAATGTGAAGATCTGGTATGGAATTGAAGGATTTGCCAGCCTGGCAGCCATACTGGAAGATGAGACCGCGGGGGAGTCAAAAGAATTCTCAGATAAAATGAAGACAGACATACAGAACCTTCTGGAATCGGAGGGGCCTTTTGGACGGCAGATAAAAGGAGGTATTAACGGAGGTAAGAATTTAAAGGAAGATAACAGGGAATCTTTTTATTTAAATCCGGACCTTTGCTATTATGATGGCGAAGATTCTGCCAGCTGTATGGCACCGGTATATGGCATATATCCTTTTGATTATGCACCATGGATAAATTATCACAGATTTGCCAGATCATTATTTGCCAGTAATTATAATCCTGAGATGAATACACTCCGCTGGTTCCCCTATGGGGGTGCAAATGATGGGACAGCATATGTTTCACAGCTGGGAGGAAGTGTGACCAGAGCTGAACAGAAGGCAGGTCTTGTAAATATGCTGGAATACTGCGTGGACAACACCGGTTCCATCTACTGGTGGCCGCTGGGGAAAAATTTTGTCAGAAGAATAAGCAGATGCAGCCAGGGGCAGGGATTCCTGGTGTGGCAGTATCTGCAGCAATGGATTGGAATTTTTGCGGATACGGGGAACAGGAGCATCAGAATATCACCACAGGGACTGCCACAGGAAATTATCTGGGAAAACGGACGGGTCGGGAGTTTTGTATTTGATTTCTATTACAAGGAAGAAGAAGAGACTACCATGGTCAGGCTGGTAAATAAAGGATCCTTAAAGTGGTCGGTGAAAATTGGATTTCGCGAACATGGTTCCGGAGCAGGAGCCGTGGCAGTTGAGGAGAAGAGATGGCTGGATCCATATGGGACAATAGAAGTTAAAACAAAAACCGGAAGTGCGGTACATCAGACAGAAGCAGAGATTGAACGGACAGAATGTGCTGCTGCCTGCGGGGAGAAGGAGCATAGCCTGGACCACATCGGATATCACATGCCATTATACGAGATACAAGACAGGTCCATCATTACAATGCAATATGTTCTGTATACGAAAAAGGAAATGGAAGATGTCAGCATCACTGTTAAAGGCGCTTCCGGTTGGAAGTTTGCGGAGAAGAAAGAAGGCATATGGGATGAACTGGGGCAAATGAACAACACAGAACTTCGGGTTAACCTTAGAAAATGCAAGCCCTGGAAACGCCATGTAATTCCATTCTGGGTAGAGCTAAATGAGGATGAGAATCACAGGGAAGTATGGTTCCAGCGCCATCCTCTGGCGATGTGGAAGCAGGAGGATGAAGATGTCTTATATGTTCAATCTTTATGGCAGAAGCCGGAGGAGAGATTGGTTGTCAGGCTCAGATGGAAGGAAGATGGGATTCAACTGGAAGAAGAGAAGACAATTTGGATTCGTTATTTCACAGAAAATGATATGAAAATCAGGGTAAATAAAATTCTGGGCGGGCGGAATGTGTGTGACTAAATGTTTAATAAAAAGAACGATCAAATAGAATCAAACAGAGATGGCAGTCTGGTATCTGATTCTGGCTGTGGAATTTAATAGCTGTGAACCGGTAGTTTAGGACCGGGCATATATGATAATTAATTATCATATATGCCCGGTTTTTTGTGCATGTCCTCCAAATGTTTGATACGTGGTAAACAGCACACTTTCGTGGTAAATGGTAAATAGGCAGAAGGTCCTTTCTTGTATAATAGTTATTAGATATTTGATAAAAGGAAATATTAATATGGAAAAAAATAATGACTTTTTTATCCGCTCTACTTTCCGAACTTATCTGATTCCATCTATCCTGGCACTACTTGGAACCACGATTACGGTCTTAATAGACAGTGTTATTATTGGTAATTTCATAGGTGAAAAGGGATTGGCGGCGCTTAATCTGGTGAAGCCGGTATATTTTACATTTATGACGTTGGGGTCCCTGATCAGTGTGTGGGCAGCGGCAAATGCATCGGTCTATATTGGCAAAGAGGATCGAAAGAGCTGTGATAATATGGCTTCTCTGGCACTCATTTTATCTCTTGTGGCAGGACTTCTGGTTACAATTCCCGGATTGGCTTTCCTGCCGGCTATTGTCCATGGGCTGGGGGCACAGGGGGAATTATATGAGATGGCGTATGACTACGCTTTCGTTATGATGGCGGGGGGACTGTCGGTTGTTTTGATGTACTATCCCTTTAATTTTTTAAGAGTAAGCGGGCGTCCCCGGATGGGTGTCGTGATGTTTATGCTTATGGCTGTTCTGAATGTGGTGTTGGATCTGGTTTTCCTGCTGGTGTTTCATATGGGGATGGGCGGGATGGCATTTGCTTCCGTATTGAGTACGGCGATTGCGGACATTGCCGGTTTTTTGTTTTTAAGATTCCCAAGCCGCTGTTTTCCGTTGCAGAAGCCATTCCTGGTGTGGAAAAGCATGAAGGAAATTGTGGTTACAGGCAGTTCCATGGCATTGAATAATTTCTGCAATATTATCCGCACGATGGTTTTAAACTGGATTTTATTCCGGGCATTTGGAAACAATGCCATTACTGCATTTGCTATGACGGCTACGGTGGGGAGTTTTATTACAGCGGTTATCTCAGGAGTATCCCAAACAATTACGCCGCTGATCGGAGTCTTTTACGGGGAAAAAGATAATACAAGTATCCGGACTACGATGAAAATGGCTTTTCAAAGTGGAATCGGCATTATCCTGGCTGTAACGGTGGTGATAATAATATTTCCACGGCAAATCTGCCAAATGTTTGGGATACAGGGAGAGGAAGTCCTTGCCTTATCTGTGGCGGCTCTCATTTGCTATGCGCTTAGCCTGGCTTTGTCGATGGTAAACAATATATTTATTTTTTTGTTTTTTACGACCGGCAGAAATCTGCTGGCAAATGTAATTACATTTTTCAGGGCATTCGGGTTTGTTACTCTTTTTGCAATGCTTTTTTCAGAAGCTGGTTTTTTAATGGGAGTGTGGTCTTGTTTTATCCTTGCGGAAGCAGCGGCTTTTCTTGTGATGCTCATGTGGGTGGGGCTCGTGTGTATCAGAAATAACAAATTTTCCGGGCTGTATTTACTGGACAGAACCTTTGAGGACAAAGGAAAATATCTTTCTTTTTCGGTACCCAATAGAGTAGAGGAAGCGGTGGATGCTTCCATAAAGATCAATACTTTTTGTAAAGAAAACCAGTTGGATGAGAAGACGGCAATGATGCTTAGTTTGTCTCTAGAAGAAATGCTGGTTATTATTTTCGACCATTGTTTTGAAGAAAAAGAGACACAGTTTGTGGATATCCGCATTTTTGTAATGCCGGGAACAGTAGTGCTCCGTATGCGAAATGGAGGAAAGATCTTTGATCCTGTTCTGTATTATGAGAAGAAAAAAGAGCAGGCAAAAGGCAAATTGCTGGATGATGACAGCCTTGGAATACGGCTTATTGTGAAAAAGGCAGAACAGGTATCGTTTAATCGAACATTTGGCGTCAATAATCTGACGATTGTAATTAAGACTGTATAGCTTTTAGATGACCTTAGACGTTATCGTGAAAGCCTTGAGTACACATGGAAAAGGAGCAGATAAAAGATGCAGGTACATCATAGAGAAACAGGTGAGCGTTTGGAAATTTCTTTTCGGACGTTAGAGGACAGGGATGCTGAGGGCGTTATTGAGTGTATCCGGGATGAGTATGGGGAAACTTATTTTAAAAGGGATTTTTATAATCCGGAGTTTATTCGGGAAGAACACAGGGAAGGAATTATTACGTTTCTCGTGGCGGTGACGGATATGGAAGATGTGGCGGGCGTAATGATCTTGAAAAAGTTTTTTCCCTATGAGTGTATGATCGAAATTGCAACGCAGATATTCAAAAAGAAGTACCGGGGATATGGGCTGGCGGAGCATATGTTTGATTATGGCATGACTTTACTTCGTGAGATGCCCTGTTCAGCGGTCTATTCCCTTCCCGTTACTTTTCACGCGATATCCCAGCGGTTATTGCGGATGAGGGGGCTAATTGGCTGCGGCTTTATTTTTTCAGTTTTTGATATGGAGAAGATACAACAGTCCTATGGAAAGCGAAGGAATCTCAAGCACTCACAGGGGATTCAGATTCTGGCAAAGGATAAAACCAATGCGGGAACACTGTATATACCATCGGAACAAAAGGGATTTGCCGGATGGCTGTATAAAAAGCTGGGTGTAACCTTTCATTTGGCGGATGTGCCGGAGGATAGGGCGTGGAATGCAGGAGACTGCACTGGCATCTGTGGGAATAGGAGTGAGTCGGACCCACACGCTGCCTGCCAGGTAATGAAGACCATTGATTGGGTGCAGAGCAGCGCGGCAATCACGATCTATAGAACCGGCGGAGGACTGAAGGATTATGTGGACACGATATTGGAAGAGTATGGAGGCCTTGTGAATTTTACGATAAATGCATTTCTGAATGTAAACGATCCCGGGGCGGTTGACGCATATTTCCTGTTGAAAGAGAAAGGCTTCTTTTTTGCCGGATTTAAGCCTCTCTGCAGTGAAAATGAATTTATGGTTATGCATAATCCCCTGGAGGTTCCGATTAATTTTGAGAATTATGTATTAACGGAAGAATTCCGTGATCTGAGCCAATATGTGGAAGTGTTTTATGAGGAAAGGCAAAAGGGCGGTATGGGAGGCAGGAATGATGAAGCATAATATCAGGAAAAAGGTTACTGCGGCAACCATTTTAGTAGCAATGGCAGCAATTGTTATCATCAGTGGGGTAACGGTTTATGGAATGCTTTCTATGAAATCCCACACGGTACAGACAAGCAAAGAACTGGGACATCAGGCGGGGGATGATGCCAAAGCGGCATTAATCAGTCAGGCAAAACAAAAAATTGCAGACGTTGCCCGGGAAAAAGCCAAATATATCGAAACAAAATTTAATTTTACGAAGACATACGTAGAAACCATAGCGGATACCATGACATCTATTTACGATAATCCGGATGAATATCCGGACCGGTCTGTACAGGAGCCTGTAAAAGGAAATACAAACCTGACGGCCCAACTGATGTTTTCTTCCACCGTTAAGGATAAGAACGATCCGGATATACAGTCTGAAATACATAAAATAGCTAATATCAAGGATATTTTGGTGCAGATCAATGGCCATGACGAGGTAGTGGCATCCACTTATGTCGCTACGAAATCCGGAATTGTAATAATGGCGGATTATATTTCTTCGGCAAAGTTTGATGAAGGTTCAGATGTGCCGAATCCATATGAAGCATTTTTGCGTCCCTGGTATCAAAAAGCAGTGGATGAACAGAAGCTTATTTTCACCGATATCATTAAGGACATCCATGGAGGGGGCTCCGCAATTATCTGTGCAAAGCCTTTCTATAAAGGAGAGGAATTCATGGGAGTTGCCGGGGTAGGCTCCTATCTGACGGATATCAATGATGTGGTAATGAATACGGAGGTGGGGAAGTCCGGTTATGCATTTCTCATCGACAGCGCCGGAAAGGTCAACATATCCTCAAAAGAAAGCGGTGAAGTAGGGGCTGACCCGGATCACGTAACAGATCTTCGCCAGAGTGACAATACAGAACTGGCAGAAGCGGTCACGAAGATGGTGGCTGGGGAAAGCGGGATTGCAGAAGTAACCATAGATGGCAAAAAGGTATACCTAGCATATGAACCGCTGACAACTCTGGGCTGGAGCTTTGCAACTGTCATTGAACAGGAGGAAGTTATTGCTCCGGCGCTTGAGAGCCAGGACGGAATTATGAAACTGACGAATGGTGCAATCAGCCAGATTAACCAGAATATCGGGATGGTACTGATCATCTTAATCATCTTAATCCTGATTGTATTACTGGCGATCTTCTTTTTGAGCACTTCTGTTGCTAAAAAAATAACGGATCCCATTGTGCGAGTTACCCAGGCAGTACAGGGAGTGGGAGATGGTAATCTGGAATACAATCTGGAAATCCATACCGGAGATGAAACAGAAGAGCTTTCCAATGCGTTTCAGGAAATGACATTAAAATTAAAAGAGTACATCAGGAACCTGACAGCAGTGACGGCGGAAAAGGAACGAATCGGAGCGGAGTTAAATGTGGCAACCCAGATTCAGGCAAGCATGCTTCCCTGCATTTTTCCTGCTTTCCCGGAGCATAAAGAATTTAATGTATATGCAACGATGCAGCCGGCTAAAGAAGTTGGGGGAGACTTTTATGATTTCTTTCTGACGGACGATAATCATCTTGCCGTAGTAATGGCAGACGTATCAGGTAAAGGTGTTCCGGCTGCGCTGTTTATGGTTATTGCAAAGACTTTGATTAAAAATCATACCCAAAATGGGGAAGAACCCTGTGAGGTTTTTACCAATGTGAATAAACAGTTGTGTGAAAATAATCAGGCGGGGATGTTTGTTACTGCATGGATGGGTATTCTGGAATTAGACAGCGGCCTGTTTACTTATGTTAACGCAGGGCATAACCCGCCTCTTCTGAAGCGGAAAGGGCAAAGCTTTGCCTACCTGAAAAGCAGACCGGGATTCGTACTGGCAGGTATGGAGGGAATCCGTTATCGGCAGAACCAGATTCAGCTGAATCAGGGAGATCTGCTGTATCTGTACACAGACGGCGTTACGGAAGCTACGGACATTTATAATGAACTCTATGGAGAAGCGCGGCTGCAGGAAATCCTGGATAAAAATGCAGGCCTTCCTTTGGAAGAAATATTAAAAAATATCAAAAACAATATAGATCTGTTTGTAAAAGGAGCTCCCCAATTTGATGATATTACAATGCTTGCATTAAAGATCCATGAAAGAGATGAAAGAAAGCTGGAGGTGTGAGATGAAAGAATTGACCGTACCGGCAAAAACGGACCGGCTGGATCAGGTACTGGAATTTATAGAAGAAGAATTAAACAAAACAGACTGCCCGGCAAAAGTGAAAATGCAGATTAAAGTTGCAGTGGAAGAAATCTACGTTAATATTGCAAATTATGCATATCCCTCCAGGGCGGGTATTGCAACAATCCGCTGTCAGATTACAGATGATCCGAAGCAAATGGTGATCCACTTTATTGATTTTGGAACACCTTACAATCCTTTGCAAAAGGAAGACCCGGACATCACTCTGAGTGCTGAGCGAAGACAGATAGGGGGACTTGGGATACTCATGGTGAAGAAAATAATGGATCATTTATCCTATCGGTACGTGGGGAGAAAAAACATTCTGACCTTAAAGAAAAACATTTAAAAAAGCAAAAGAGAGGTGTAAAAATGATAGACTTGCGTAAGGAAAAGGCTTTTAAAATGGTGTATGAACATTATTATGACTATATATATAATTATTTTTACTATCACACTTTTCAGAGAGAAGTTACAGAAGACCTGACCAGTATTACCTTTATGAAAGTGTTGGAAAAAGGAAACCTCTATGATGAAGAAAAGGCCAAAGTTGTAACCTGGCTTTTAACGATTGCAAAAAATGTATGGGTGGATCATTTGCGGAAGAAGAGGAAAGGGATTATATCGATGGATGATTTGATTGATCAGAATGTTTCAGCGGAAAATGAAACTTACATCCAGGTTGAAAATCAGATAGATATACAAAGATTGCTTGGCAATCTGTCCCAGAGGGAAAGAATGATTATTGTCCTTCATTATTATATGAATTTATCCTATGGTGAAATAGCAATGCAGCTGGATATCTCTGAAAAGTGCGCCAGTGTAACAGCAAGCAGAACACTAAAGAAAATAAAAAATAAATTGGAAAAATCTAAAAATTAATGTAGGGAATGTAGTTGTTGTTACGTATATATATACAGAAAAGAAAACATAAGAAGGTGATAACATGTATGCAAAATTAGCGGAACCATACGCGCTAAGAGGGTGGAAGAATCTTCCCTATGCAATTATAAGAACTGACAGTGGTACAATTAATTTTCTCGAGCAGGATGGTTTTCAGGTTTTGGAATTTTGCAATGGAAAAATAGATTTAGATGCGGTTATGTTAAGTAAAAAGCAGAAACAGTTTTTCGGTGAATTAAAGGATAAAGGGATTATCACTGTTTCTGATAAACCAATGGAACTATCTTGCATTCAGGAATACAGGAAAGCAGATAATACATACATAAAGGCCATTCACTGGTCTGTTACCGGAAGATGTAATCTAAAGTGCAGGCATTGTTATATGAGTGCCCCGGATTACCGTTATCATGATATGAATACGGAAGAATGTTTTTCAATGATTGAGCAGTTCCGGGAAGCAAATGTCAGTGTGATTTCCATATCTGGTGGTGAGCCATTTCTTCGTAAAGATTTTTTTCGGATTGTGGACAAAATTCTGGAATCGGGAATAGCCATATCACAAATTTATACAAATGGGATTTTAATTTCAAATGATATTTTAAAAGAGTGCGAAAAACGCTCATTTAAGCCGGAATTTGTCCTTAGTTTTGATGGTGTAGGGCAGCATGACTGGATGCGGGGCATTGAGGGAACGGAAGAAAAAACAATAGAGGTTATACGAAAACTGAAAAAATGTGGATATCGGGTCATGATTGAATCTGCTATTTGCAGAAAAAATATAGATGGACTGAAAGCCACGTATGAACTTCTTAGAGATCTGAAAATTGATTTTTGGAAAACTTCGCTGGTATTTGAAGCCGGAAAATGGAAAGAAAATAATCAGGGAACGCCCCTTCAGACAGAAGAACTGTATGAGGAGTACCTGAAAATTGTGCAGATATACAAGGCGGATAAGGCGCCAATGGGGATACAGCTGGATGGATTTTTTGCATGCCAAAAAGGGAATATAGAAGGTTATGGCAGTCCATATCAAAGATATGGCGGTAATAGGGAATGCGAGAATGCAAGTTCCTGTCTAAATTGCAGAATACATCCATATCTTTTGCCGGATGGAACATTTCTTCCCTGTCCATCGATGACGGATTCAGAGATTGAAGGAAATATGCCTAATCTATTACAGACAACGGTAACCGATATTTATAAAAATATTGAGAATCCATTTTTTCGTCTGGCATCGATAAAGTTAAAAGAAGTAATTCATGCAAATGAAGACTGTAGAAATTGTGAATATAGGTACGATTGCGGCGGAGGATGCAGGGCTATGAGCATGTTTTCCGGCAATGGAGTAATGGGAAAAGCTGATATCCTTTGCACTTTTTTTAGAAAAGGTTATCCGCAGGAGATTAAAAGCCTTATTTTTCAAACAGATAAATAAAACTTATTTCTATTATAGTAATAAATTTTTATATGGCATATGGTGTTATTTAAATTAATATTATGAAATAAAATGTTTCTATCAGAATCAAATACCGCTGATATTCCATAATTAAAATTTATATATAAACAATAATAAAAAATGGATATGATGATATCCGGATCAGAGTGTAAGGAGGATTATGTAATGTGCGAAGAAAAGAAAGATGAAATTTTAAAAGATGAAGAATTAGACAAGGTGGCTGGTGGTGGTACAGCAGGTGATATTGGCAAAATAGTTGGCGAAAAAGTCCTCGAAAAAATAGTAGGCGACGTTTTAGATAACACCAATACCGGAAGAAGTGATTATAAGGATGGGGTTAAGTCGGGAAGAAAGTTTTAATTTATTTACTGTTACATAATGGATTTTCTTAAAATCAAAATAAAAAATCAAAGAAGAAAAGGAGAATTAAGATGAACAATTTAAAAAAGTTTTATGAAGAAGTTGAGAAAAATGCAGAATTAAAAGAGGAGTTAGTAAAATTAAACAAAGAGGCAGAAGGTAAAGAAATTGATGAAGCAGCGATCAAAGCAAAGTTAATCGACGCTGCAAAAAAATATGATCTTTCATTATGTGAAGCTGATTTTAATGCTGAAGAAGGTGAATTAAATTTAGATGATCTGAAAGCAGTTGCAGGTGGAGCAGGCGGATGTTTCATTTCCAATGCAGGATGCAGTTTATTTGGAGAGATTACAGACGGTGGCGGATGTATTATCATCGGAGCATACGTATAAGTTTCTATTTAATGACAGTTAGTTATTCATAAAATAAAGTTTATTGAACCGGGGATGTGATAACGATCCATCATCCGGTTTCAATAAACTTTATTTTTGCTGTAGGGAAAAGTCCGCTTTAAGCGTATATATAGATAGTGACAGGAGATAGACCAGATGACCAGATTCAGATTTATTTTTTTGCCTGATTTTAAGCCACTTTGAGTACGGGAGAGAAGGAAAAGAGGATGGAAGATTTAGAAAAATTATTAATAGGATTATTGAATGCTCAGAATCCCGCGAGTCATTCAAAGGAATTTAAGAGCAGTCTTTGGGATGAATTGCAAGAAAGATTGCAAGAAAGTATGCAGCAGGAAGAACTGGATTTTGAGGAGCTTGATATGGTGGCAGCAGGAGTGAGAAATCAGGAAATTTTAAAAAAGCATTGTAGTAGGAAGGAGAAAAGTTATGAGTAAAAAAAGTATTTTCAGACAAAGAAGCCTTGATACAGTAGAGTCTCCGGAACAGCTGGATGAGTATATCCGGGTATCGAATCCCAGCATCTGGATTGTATTGGCTGCCCTTATTATCCTGGCAGCAGCCCTTGTTGTATGGAGTCTGGTAGGATCTTTACCCCAGACATTGGCGGCTAAGGGCATTACGGTTTCCAAAAATTTGGTTCAGTGTTATGTAGATGCATCAAAATTAAATGAAGATCTGACGGGATGTAAGGCAAATGTCGTACTTCCGGACGGTGCCAGTGTGGAAGGGATTGTAAAGTCAGTAAGCAATAATCCTTATTCATTGGAAGAAATAGCGCAGTCCTTAAAAAGTGACTGGGTTGTTGAGAATGTGGCTGTTGGAAACTATGCTTATCAGGTAGATGTGGAACTTCCCAAAGAAGTAAGGCAGGATGTTCTGGCTAATGTGACACTGGTAACAGCGGAAGTTAAGCCTATTGTATTTTTACTGAATTAGGAGGTGCGCCGTGGCAGATAAACAAAAGAAATGTGTCAAAGTGCCTGTAATCATGCAGATGGAAGCTTTGGAATGCGGAGCAGCGTGTCTGACAATGATTATGGCGTACTATAAGAAATGGGTGCCCCTGGAACAGGTAAGGGTAGATTGCGGGGTATCCAGAGACGGTAGTAAAGCATCCAATATGGCAAAGGCAGCAGGTGCATATGGGCTGCAGGTAAAAGCCCATCGCTACAGTGTGGAATCGGTGCGTTCCAAGGTGACTTATCCGGCTATTATCCATTGGAATTTTAATCACTTTGTAGTACTGGACGGATTTAAGAGAGGAAAAGCAATTATCAATGATCCGGCACGGGGAGTTGTAGAAATATCTCCCGAAGAATTTGATAAGGCATTTACCGGAGTATGCCTGGAGTTAGAACCAGGTGAGCAGTTTGTAGCTGATGGCAAAAAAGAAAGTGTATTGGAATTCGCCAGAAAAAGGATGCAGGGAAGTAAATTATCAATAGTTTTTGTAATGATGACTACGGTTCTGACGGCATTTGTAAGCTTATTAACCCCGGTTTTTTCAAGAATATTTACCGATAACATTCTGACCGGTCAGAATACACAATGGCTGTCTGGTTTTCTTGCATTTTTGGCTGTTATCATCGTATTCCTGTTAGTTGTAGGCATGATAAATGAAATCTACATATATAAGATCAAAGGGAAGATGGCAATTGTATCAAATTCAACTTTTATCTGGCATACGCTGCATCTTCCGATGACGTTTTTTTCCCAGAGGATGGCAGGCGACATTGCCAGCAGACAGCTTTTAAATGATGATATTGCAGAAACACTGGTTGGACGAATCGCTCCGATGTTGATAAATATGGTTCTTTTGATCTTCTATCTGATTATTATGCTGCGCTATAGTGTGGTACTTTCACTGGTTGGTTTTGCAGCAATTGCAGTGAATCTGGTGCTGGCAAATATTATTTCCCAAAAGAGAATCCATATTACCAGAACGCAGATGCGTGACCAAGGTAAGCTAAACGCTTCTACGGTATCCGGAATCGAAATGATAGAGACAATTAAGGCTGCAGGAGCGGAAAGTGGATTTTTTGAACGCTGGTCCGGATTTCAGGCATCTGTAAATAAGGCAAAGGTTGAATTTGCTTTGACAAACCAGTTTTTAGGAGGAATTCCAGCGTTAGTACAGCAGCTTTCAGGAGTTATAATCCTGGCATTGGGCGTTTGGATGATCATAAAAGGCAATTTTACGGCAGGTATGCTGTTGGCATTCCAATCTTATATGACACAGTTTCTAATGCCAGTAAATGATTTGCTGGAAACGGGGCAAAAATTGCAGGAGATGCGCACTTCTATGGAACGCGTGGATGATGTTATGAAATATAAAGAGGATGTCGTATTTTCTTCCATTAAAAATACGGATGATGTGTTTGAAAAACTGGATGGAAGCGTGGAATTTAGAAATGTTACGTTTGGATATTCCAGATTAGAAGAGCCCCTTTTAAAAGACTTTAACCTATCGGTAAAAAGTGGGTCGAAAGTAGCGCTGGTTGGCTCGTCAGGTTGTGGTAAATCAACCATAGCCAAACTCGCCTGCGGATTATATGAACCATGGTCAGGTGAGATTTTGTTCCAGGGAAAAACAATGAAGGATATTCCCAAAGAAATTTTTAATTCTTCTTTATCCGTAGTGGACCAGGATATAACCATGTTTGAAGATAGTATTGGAGATAATATTAAAATGTGGGATAAATCCATTGAAGATTTTGAAATGATTATTGCAGCGAGAGATGCGCAGATTCATACTGATATTATGACAAGAAAAGGCGGATATGGGCATTCCGTCTCCGAAGGAGGAAAGAATTTCAGCGGGGGTCAGCGCCAACGGTTTGAGATCGCTCGTGTTCTTGCACAGGATCCGACAATTGCCATATTAGATGAAGCAACATCGGCACTGGATGCTAAAACGGAATACGAAGTTGTCAAAGCAATTCAAAAGAGAGGAATTACCTGTATCATTGTTGCACACCGATTATCTACAATTCGTGACTGTGATGAAATTATTGTTCTTGATCATGGCAGGGTTAAGGAACGGGGTACGCATGAAGAATTGTATCATTTGAACGGTTACTATACACGGTTAATTACTACAGAATAGGAGGGCAGGTTATGGGTTGGTTTGACAGTCAGGTAAAAGAGCGGCTGCGATATGATGCAGGCGAGATGCAGAAATCCTATGCAAAGCTTGCCGGAGTCGTTGGGAAGAAAGAAAAGATTGACTATGGTCAGCTTAAAGAAAATGGGCAGGCAAAAGATGCGCTCTCAAAAATCTGTAAATACTTTCGAATAGAAAAAACGGAAATCCCTGAAAATGTGGTTGATATACATGAACAGATTCAATTTCTCTTTGAACCATCCGGTGTAATGTGGCGGCATATGCGCCTAAGGGGGAAATGGTGGAAAGACAGCATGGGACCAATCCTTGGAGAGACAAAGGAAGGAAAGCCGGTTGCCTTGATACCAAAAGCTTTTAGCGGCTACCGTTATTTTGATTATGAGAGCGGGAATGAGATTAAGGTGGATGCTCATATTAATGAGATGCTCAAAGAAGATGCTATTTGTTTTTACAAACCACTTCCCCAGAAAGAACTCACAGGAAAGGATCTGATCATCTTTTTACTGGGCAATATTGGCATGGATGATAAATTACTTCTTGGTTTTGCAGCACTTGCGGTAACGCTGCTGGGCTTAATTACACCGGCAGCCAACACGCTTATTTTCAGCCATATTATTCCAGCCGGACAGATGTCTATGGTATTGTCTGTCTCATTTTTGCTTTTTGGTGCCGCAATATCGACCTTTTTAATGAATATAACAAAAACACTGGTTCAGACAAAAATAGAGACAAAGATGAGTGTAATTCTGGAAAGCGCCGTAATGGGACGGGTAATTAATATGCCTGTTCAGTTTTTTAAGAATTATAATTCCGGAGATTTGGCTAACCGGGTACGCGCCCTGGAGAATATATGCAGCATTCTTGCAAATGGTGTGCTGGGTATGGGATTGATGGCGGTCTTCTCCCTGAGCTATATTCTGCAAATTATCCAGATTTCTCCGCAATTGGCAGCAACTGCATTTCTGGTTATCTTAATGCAGCTAATCATTGCATTTTTGGGGGCATGGGGACAGATTCGGGTATTGCGAAAAAAGATTCGTGCATCCTCCAAAGTTGAAGGGGTGATTTTCGCTCTTTATTCCGGTATTCAAAAAATCAAAATGTCCGGAAGTGAAAAGAGGGCATTTGTAAAATGGGCAGGTGTGTATCATGATGAGGCGGATGCAGATTATAATCCACCTCTGATGGTTAAGATTCAAAAAGCAGTTTCACCGGCTGTGGCATTGTTCGGGACGTTGTTGATCTATTGGGTTTCCGTGAAAAGTGCAATTTCGGTAGCAAATTATGTTGCTTTTAATGTAGCTTACGGTATGGTTAGTACAGCGATTCTATCGCTGGTAGCCACGGTATCAACGGTAGCCATGATTAAGCCCATCCTGGAACTGGCACAGCCAATTCTCAAAACCCCGCCGGAAATCAGCGAAAACAAAGAGATCGTAAAATCGGTCTCAGGAACTATTGAATTAAACCAGGTTTCTTTTCGCTACCAGGAAGACACACCGTTAATTATTGATGATCTGAGTCTGAAAATAAACCGGGGCCAGTATGTGGCAATTGTAGGGACCACTGGCTGCGGGAAATCTACCCTGATGCGCCTGATGCTGGGATTTGAGAAACCGGATACCGGAGCTGTTTATTATGATGGCAGGGATATCCAGAAGGTGGATTTGAAATCCCTCAGGCGGCAGATCGGCGTGGTCATGCAGAATGGAAAACTTTTTAGCGGAGACATTTTTTCCAATATTACTATTTCAGCCCCGTGGCTGGCTTTGCAGGATGCATGGGACGCTGCGGAAAAGGCAGGAATAGCACAGGATATCCGTGAAATGCCAATGGGGATGTTCACAATGATTGGAGAAGGAGCCGGAGGGATTTCGGGGGGACAGCGCCAGCGGTTAATGATTGCCAGGGCCATTGCACCGAAACCAAAAATTCTGATGCTGGACGAGGCAACGTCTGCCCTTGACAATATTACCCAGAGACAGGTATCGGATGCGCTGGCAGAATTAAAAAGCACCAGAATCGTCATAGCGCACAGGCTTTCTACCATTAAGGCCTGTGACCGGATCATTGTATTGGATAAAGGCCGGATCATTGAGGATGGAACCTATGAGGAATTAAATGCAAAGGGCGGATTTTTCTCAGAATTGGTAAAGAGACAGCAGATCAAAGCGGAGGAATAGATCGGCTTATTTTATAAAAGATGTGGTAAGTGGCAGAGTTTCGTGGTAAATGGTAAGCCGGACAGCCGGAATTTTATTTATAATTGAAAGTAACATGGAATTACACAGGTGCAGTGACAGGGCGGGAAGTTTCTCCTTTTCTGCCATTGCATTTGTATAATAGGGCTGGAAGAAAATAAAATGAGGAAAGGATGCCACCAGTGATTCTTTCAACCGGTCAGAGCGTGGCAGTATTGCATGCAGTTGCGATACATAATGAGGATGAAAATGAACATTATAAAGGTAAATGAAGGATGTAAGTTATTATTGGAATTAGAAGGGCGTCTGGACACAATGACAGCGCCACAGCTGGAAAAAGAGCTGGAGGATTCGCTTAAGAATGTTGCAGAACTGGTTCTGGATATGGAGAAGCTGGACTATATTTCTTCAGCCGGATTACGTGTCTTGTTAGGAGCACAGAAGCAAATGAACCGCCAGGGATCTATGGAACTGCATCATGTATGTGAAGAGGTACAGGATGTTTTTGATATGACAGGATTCAGCGATATCCTCACAATCGTGTAATGAAAAAGAACAGAGCCCCTTTTTAGGGGCGTTTTTTATAGTCCTTTTTATCGGGAATGTTCATGATCCATTGGTAACAGTATCGATGTCCGGAATTCATTTTGCAAAGTCTCAAATTTTATTATGCCGTTGTATTGCTCAACAGCAGCTCGAATACTTAATATGCCCAGACCGGATTCTTTCCGGTCTCTTTTATCGGATAAGAATCCACCTTTTGAGTCAGCCAGGGCGAGCGTGTCGCATTTGTTATCAATAGTGATAGAAAGCATAAAGCCTATAGGCTGAATACATATCTGAATGCGGGCTTCACCTTTTGCCATGTGTTTTGATGCCTCCAATGCATTTTCCAGGCTGTTTCCTAATATGATACACAAATTGATTTCAGATATCCCGCCCAAATCATCCGGCAGATTGATCGCTGTTTTTGTGGGAATTTCATCCTGTTTAGCAAGTATCAGATAATGAACCAGAATAGAATTAACGGCATGATTCTGACATAATATTATATTTGAAGCAGATTTAAAATGATTTTCGAATTGATCCAGATACCGTAAAAGGCTTTCCTGTTCATGGCTTTCAGCCAGGGAGCGGATCGTAAGTATGTGGTGTCTAAGGTCATGACGGTTTTTGGCAGCACTCTCGATGGATGAAATCAGACGCTGGTATTGTTCCTGCTGCACCTCTAACTGGCGCTTATCATATCGTTCCTGTTCTTTTAGAATCAACATATTGCGGTATACAGATATGGTTTCTGAAAACAGAATGCTGAATAGTAAAAGTACTACGATAAATCCGGCTATTTCTAAAGGCCAACCCGCAACAATCGGTTCATAAAGAGGGAAGATGCGGTCGATCGCCAGAGCCGATCCCATAAGTCCAAAGCAGGCTAAAAGACGCCTGGAATATCTGGTTTTATCTAAAATGGCAGTCATGGTGCTGAGTACGAGATAACCAGCCGCAATCCATTTGTAGTACATTAATAATTTACTGTAGAGAAGCATGGCATTAATGCTGTCCTTCCAGTAAAGGGGCATTATGAGGACAATCACACATATAAGCAGACTGACAGCAGACATTGGATAGCGGTATTTTCCAGGTATCCGGCAAATATTACCCTGCTGTAAAATCAGTATAAATAACATGGCATACAAACTAAAAGATTCTAATCGGTACCAGAAAGTACTGTCTAATCCTAAGGTATGAATTAATGGATAGCTGATGTATCCCGCATAAAAAATGCAGAGTAAAAAGAACAGGACAGCATTTTTTACTTGCTTGCTTTTCAGCTGTGTGAGCAGATAAAAGCATCCAATGAGGAGTGTAACCGTAAATGCCATGGTATATATGAGAAGCCTTAGAATAAAAAGCTTTGTAACGATGGAGGGGTTACCAATGGCCGGAGGATAAGTAAGGCCGCTGTACAGACTGTCCAAATCGGTTGCCTGTATCACGATTTCAATTTTATCGGATGCCGGTATCGTAATCAGGGTGTTGGCAATACCTCTCTGAAAATTATCAGGCTCCACTGTTCCAAATGATGAAACTAGCGATCCATTTATCCAGATACGGCATGAAGAATAAATCTCCGGAAGCTCCAGCATCCTGGGTGAAGCGGTATCAGTAAGGATGGTAATACGGTATGTTGCACTGCCATGGGGGCTTTTTTCTTTATCGCCCAGTTCAAAGCCTCCATGCTGTCCGATTGATACATAATCACTGCAAATGGGTGTCCGGGAATGAAATTCATCAGGTGAAAGAAGCTGGTACTGGTAAAATTCCCAGCCGCTGATAAGATATACAAAATCTTTATCCGTATTCCTGAGATCCAGTACACCGTTTTCTCCCTGTGGTGTTTTTAATGCATATTTATTATTGTAAATGGCATTGATTGAAAATAAAAGGATGCCGGCTATCAAGATAACGGCAAGAAATAAAGGATAGCTGTCTTTCTGTCTGGGGGATATCTGCAATGCAGGAAGCTCCTTTCCATGAGGATTTGATCATTTGTATTAAGATTTCCGTTTCCCTCTCCAATATAGCGTAAGGCATGCCAAAATAACCGCAGAGCACAGGAGTAAGATTTTGGGCAGGACCTGACCGGATTTACCTACAGGCATTGGATCTGAGATATTACTTTTAACGGACGGGCTTTCCGCATTTCCGTTAGCTTTTAAAACAGGTGAGGTTTCCGCCATGAAAGTTCCTTTTTTCTCCGGTATTTCCGTATTAGCTGAAGCGATAGCTTCTGTCTCCGGAATTTCTGTAATCATGCCGTTTTCTGATTGCTGCGACGTTTCATTTAGAGGGGAATTATCTGCCTCTTTGCTACCACCTTCACTGGAATTATGTACATCCTGACCAGGCAGGGGGCTATCCGTGGAACCGGCACCTTGCTGGGAATCTTGCGGTTTGGATGATGAATTATCCTTATGTTCAGAGGAGTGTGTTACTTCCTGCCGGGGCGGCTTTGTGGCAGGTGTTTCAGAGGAAGGCACTTTATCGGTCGCAGGCTCTGTTTCCGTATCCGGAGCAGAAGGCTTTGAATCTTCAGAAGGATTTTTCTCATCGGGGGCTGGGGATGGCAGAGCTTCATCAGCTGGAGGTATGTTATTCGGTGGTTTAACTGTGTTGTCCGGCGGAGGCACTACCTGATCATCCCGGTCACTTCCATCTCTGTCACCATCGGAGATTTCAGGTGTGAGGCGTCCGGAGTCATCAAATTCAATCTTCAGGATATTAGTTCTGGTTGTAGTGCCGTTTGCTGTAATATCTGCCTGAAAAAGGTAACTTAAGCTTTTATCCAGAGCCGTTTCCAGATAAAGCTCTCCGGGGTATAGGAAAGAAAAACTTTCAAATGGATTCCAGGTAGAACCTTCATCTGTGGAAAAATACAGTTCGATCAGGGAATCCTCAGAAGGAGTCTGATAAAAATAAATCCGTACATTCTTGTTGATGGAACCAGCACTGTATAAATAGTAATTACCGGGCGTGGTTATCAAAACAGTTCCGTGTATCTGCGGGAAATCATAATCCAATCCCAAAACAGGAAAAGATTCCTGATAAGTTGTCAGCTTATAAATACCGGGAGTCTGCGTATCTATATTCTCGATATTCCAGGTGACAGGCAAAAAAGCAATACGATCAGAAACAGACGGATCATCTGAATGAAGATTAAAACGTGCCGCAAAGGGAAGCCGGTTCAAAAGAGCGTCAACAGAGCCTGGAGCTATTATATAATTAACGAAAAATTCATTTAGTGTCACTGTCCGTCGAATGATTGTGGTGTTATTCGGTACCACAGACATGCCGCAGCAGTCCAGTGTAACGGCTCCTTTAGTCTGCAAAGGTTTGCCACTGCCAGTTATACCGGTTAAAAACAAGGTTATATTACCCAGGGCTTTTATGCCCAGCGCTCCGTTAGAGAGGGTGATATTAAAAGAGTCAAGTGATACGTCTCCGGTGCATTTGATGCCAATACTGTCAGGTCCGGATACAGACATATTGAAAAAACTGCTGGTTAGGAGGCTGCTGGAGCCATCCTGTAAGTCGGAATATACATCTCCCTTAAAATAAAGCCCGCAGCCATCAACCACCTTTATTTTTACTGTATTAGTAAAAAAGATACTGGCAGATGATGTAGTTTCTATTACCGGTTCGGGATTATCAATGCTGATCAGTGTGACTGCACCGTAAATGTTTAAGGAACTTGATTGAGGGAGCTTAAACCCATATCCATTCATATGTATGGTAACTGATGCCGTAGTCTTCAGAATAAGATATTTGCCAGTGTCGATATTATTCCCCAGGGTAACTTCTCCGCCGCCTGGATGTCCGGCAAACCAATTCATAAGTTCTTCCCGGGAATATACCATATCGGCATTGCAGGTGTCTGCACGGGATGCACTGCCTGCCGATACTGGCAGGCACAGACTCATGGAGAATAGAAACAAGGTGATCAGCAGGGTACCATAGTATATCATTCGTGCAAATCTATGTTCCATTTAGATTGATTCCTTTCTTGTACGTTTCCACAAATAGTCATAATAAGCCTGCTTTACCATTAGAGAACCGCGCAGGCGGATAGGCGCTTTTTCTTTGTTTGTCATTAGAAAATCATGTTCCAGAACGGTTTCTATGTAATTCATATTTACGAGACAACCCCTGATGCTGTCCAGAAATGGCAATCCTGCAACCTGTTTTTTCAGCTCACGGTAGGAGAGATATGTTTCAATGACCTCATCTTCAAGATGCAGTACGGTGATACGCCCTCTGCTTTCAGTCCAGTAAATATCACATAATAATATGTTGCGAACCAGCCTCTTATCTTTAACCACCAGATAATGAGCAGACTGGTTTAATAAATCCCGGCATTTTTTCATGGAGGTATCCAGTGCATCATAGGTAATTGGCTTAATCAGATAATCCGTAGCAGACACACCGAAGGCCTGTAAAGGGTGATCGAGACTGGTGGTAGTAAAAATCAGGTGAAAGCTGGTATTCTTTTTGCGCAGCAGTCTTGCTGCCTGCATACCGTCCAAAGATTGCATATAGATGTCCAGAAAAATAAGTGGGAATCTGTATTTATCAAAATCTGAAAGAAGCTCCCTGGAAGATGGATAGGTGTATAATTCAATAGGTATTTGCTGATTGCTACCGTAATCCTCCAAAAGTCTCGTCAAGTTGTCTAAATCATATGTATTATCATCACAGATAGCTATTTTCATGTTTCATTCTCCTGTTTTTCTTATCGGTAATATTATACCATGTTTTCATTTGATTTCGTGATTTTTATTACAAAAAACTGCGTTTTATTACAAGTGAATTGTTATTCTTACTGAAATCTGTTTTTATAACAGTAAAGCAGATATTTATTCTGTCAGACAGAGCGTGCTTCAACCACGCTCAAAGGTTACAAGGGAGGTGTTGAGGTATGCTGGCAGCTGTTTGTGATGCTTGTTTCAAAGACGCTGAGTTGCTGCAGTCTTATATTTACAGGTATGGATATGAAAATGCAATGGATATCAAGATACATTTGCATCATTCCATATTCTCTATGAAAAACGCACTGAAACGCTACTGTTATGATGTGGTTTTCCTGGATATCGGAATGGAAGAAGGTGAGGGTAAGGTACTTGCAGAGGAAATCTGCGGAGAGTATCAGGGAAAATTAATTTTTATAACTGGATTACGTGATTATGCAGTAGAAGCATTTCGCCTATATGCAGTAAATTATTTGCTAAAGCCGGTGGGATATTTACAAATATGTGATTGCTTTGCCAGACTTAGTATTTCCTGTTCGGAGGCATGTATTCAGGTAAGGTGTGGGTACCGGAAGGTCTCGATTCCACTTAAGGCGATCGAGTATATTGAATCCTTTAATAACAAGGTAATTATACATACGGAAAATCAGGAGTTTACGACCTATGAGAACCTGAGTATGCTTTATCAGGAATTGAAATCGGCTTGTTTTATACAGCCATATCGCAGTTACATTGTAAATATGTCCTATATAAAGTTGTTGGATAAGGACATGATCCTGTTAAAAAACGGAAAAGAGCTTCAGGTATCCAGGAAGCGGAAGCAAGAGGTGATGGAGCGATATAGCAGATTTCTGTTTGAGAACTAAATTGCTGGATCGTATCCTATTGCTGAGAAGGTATAATTGTCTCTATTTTTTCAAAAAAGGTGTCGGCGCGCAGGGAAAAAGCGCGCCGGCGCCTTTTTTATTTTCTGGTGAAAGAGGTTGTATCGAAATTGCACAATTAAGGGTGTAAATTAGGGGAAAGTACCAATAGATGAAACAAAGTATCATAAGTAGACTGAATTATAGACAGATATGTTTCATGTATGTATAATGAACACAATAAATAAACAAAAAACACAAAAATATAGGTCGTATTGCATAATGAATTTTTTGCTATATGAGAGATATGTAGAAAGGATTGGTCAGAATGCATGGAAAGTGTTTTGGTGAGGCTGCGTGAGTATTATGATCAGGCAAGTAATACAGAAAAGAGTATCATTTCTTTTTTGCTGGAGAATCCGGAGGAGGCAGCAGAGATGAGTATCCATCAGCTGGCAGACAGAGTATATGCTTCTGCTTCCACAATTACAAGGCTGTGCCATAAGACGGGTTTTCCCCAGTATAAAAGGTTCCAGAAATCGCTGTTGTATGAGCTTGCTGTCCGCAAAGAAAATGTACTGGGATTGGATTATGAAATTCATCGTGATGATTCCCTTGAAAATCTGGTGGATAAAATCACCTATAAGAGTATTGCTTCTCTGGAAGATACCAGGAGTTTAATTGATATAGAAACGCTGGAGAAGTGCCTGGATTTACTTAGAAATGCCAGAATGGCTGCTTTCTTTGGAATTGGTGCCTCGCTTTTAGTGGCAAAAGATGCTTATCTGAAGTTTTTGAGAATCAATAAGCCGTGTCAGGTATGTGAAGATTACCACGCCCAACTGGTACAGGCAAAGATAATGGGGCGGCAGGATGTGGCTATTATGATCAGCTACTCCGGGCAGACCAGGGAGATGATATCCTGTGCAAAAATATTGAAAAATGCCCAGGTACCCATGATAGCAATTACCTGCTTTAAAGAATCGCCCCTGTCGAAACTGACGGATTATAACCTTTATGTAACGGCAACGGAGTATGCATTTAAAACGGGAAAGCTGGCATCCCGGCTGGCACAGCTGAATGTAATTGACATTTTATATGTTGCTTATATTCAGAGAAATTATGAATCATGTATGGTTTCCCTAAAGAAAACTTACATATCAAAAACAGATACCCAGGAGTGAAGGAGAGGGATTGATGCACAAAAAAATGGTAGATTTGGAGAAAATGTCAACAGAAATGCGCAATGCCGAAACCATGGCATTGGATGAAATGACGCCTCTGGAAATTATTTCGATTATGAATCATGAGGATGAAAGCGTAGCAAAGGTGGTGAAAAGGGAGCTTCCCAAGATAGCACAGGCGGTTGAATGGTCAACAAAAAGCCTGCAGAGCGGAGGAAGGATCATTTACATAGGAGCGGGTACCAGCGGAAGGCTTGGTATTCTGGACGCCTCTGAGTGTCCCCCCACTTTTGGGGTATCATACGACTGCGTAGTGGGTATTATTGCCGGAGGAAAGGAGGCTTTTATTAAAGCAGCAGAGGGTGCAGAAGATAATCCGTATCTTGGAAGAGATGATCTGATAAATATCAAATTGACAGACAGAGATACGGTAATCGGTATAGCAGCCAGCGGCAGAACCCCATATGTACTGGGAGCGCTTGAATATGCAAAAGAAACCGGGTGCAGGACAGTTGCCATTGTCTGCAATGAAAATATGGAAATGAGCAGGACAGCAGATATTGGAATCGAGCTTCTGACGGGCCCCGAGATTCTGACGGGCTCCACCAGGCTAAAGGCAGGAACAGCAGAAAAAATGGTACTGAATATGATCTCTACCGCAAGCATGGTAGGAATCGGAAAAGTATATGAGAACCTGATGGTAGATGTACAGCAGACAAATGAAAAGCTGGTATGCCGTGCTGAGAATATTGTTATGGAGGCTGTGAACTGCAGCAGGGAAGAAGCAAGGGAAGCATTAAAAGAGGCTGGCGGGGAAGCAAAACTGGCAATCACTAGAATGCTGTTGGATTGCAATATCGCAAGAGCCCGCAAGCTGCTTAAGGATGCAAAAGGAAAGATTCGGTTAGCAGTCAAGAATGGAAAAAGGGAAACGGATCAACTTAACATTTCAAAACAGATGTAGAAGGAGGACAAAAATGAAAGGTAAAAAATTATGGGGATTAGGTATGGCAGCAGTGATGGCAGCATCGGTTATAGCAGGTTGTGGTGCTTCCACTGCGAATGAGACAAAAAGCAGCGTAAAAGACAGTTCTCAGGAAACAGCAGATGCAGGAAACGCTGCAGATAGTTCAAAGGAGAGCAGTCCGGCAAATGAAAAAGAAATTGCTGCCCAGGAAAAGGATGTGGTCACGGCACTGCTTCCACCCGTATCCGCTACCTATCAGGATAAAATCAATTCTTATGTGGAAGCTTTTAACAAGGATAATCCGGAGGTTGAGATTCAGGTAACAACGGCAAGCTGGGAAGATGTCACCCAGAAGTTAGATGTTCAGGTAAATGCAGGATCTCCGCCTGATATTGCATTTATCGGTTCAGATGGACTATCCAAATATGTAGACTCCGGCATGGCAGTGGATATATCCAGGTATGCGGATGAGGATATGATGAAAGATTATGACCAGGATATCTTAAATTACTTTAAAAATGGAGATGGAATGTATGGTTTTCCGGCTTATTGTGAGGTTCAGTGTATCGGCGGCAACCGTCAGTTTTTGGAAGATTCAGGAATAGACTGGAAAAAGGTACAGGAAGAGGGCTGGAGTTATGATGAGTTTCGTGACGCAATCAAAAAAGGTGTTGTAAAAGATGGGGATACCATCAGCCGTTATGGATTTCTGTTTGCCTGCTCAGGTGTGGCGGCAAAGGATTATTTCAGTATCTTTGTGAGAAATGCGGGGATGCCGTCGGCATTTGATAAAGACTTAAAATATGCCTATACCAGTACTCAAATGTTAAGTTTTCTAAAGGATCTGAGGACATTGATCGATGATGGATCGATGCCGAAAGAACTGGGATCCATAGATGCCGGGAAACGTTGGAATATGTTCCTGACCGGTCAGACAATGATTACCGGAAAAGGACTGTCTTCTTTTGAAAAAAGTGCTGCTGATAATAATGAAAAACTGAAAAATAAGGATAACAGTGCAGTAGAGAACAGCATGGAATTAGATTACATTGTTCTTCCGGTACCGGTATTTGAGGGCGGGGAACAGCAGTCATACGGTGCAGTGGACGGATATATCTGCCTTTCAGGTGAAAGGAATCCGGATGAAGCCCATCTCAAAAATGTAGCTAAGGCAGCGTATTATCTGGCAAGCGGTGAGCGGGCAGCGCAGACCTGCCAGGAACTATATTTAAACCCAATCTGTGAAAGCGGACGTAAAGCATATGATACACTTCCTTCAATAGAAAACAAAAATGAAAATAATACAAAAGCAGTGCAGAAGCTTTTAACACAGGTCGGAGAAGCACGACCGGATATCCCGGCTGATTTAAGCGCCAGTGCAATCAAAATTGAGGATGAAATTATAGTGCCGAAATTCCAGGGACTGCTGGCTGGGGAAGTATCACCGGAAGAGATGTATCAGGCGATCAAAGATGCAGCATATGAAAGGTTTGGCGAAGATGGTTGTGTAAATAATTAAGTTTAAGGGGGTGGAGCGGAGATATTTCACATCTGTGAAGGCTGACTTCGCAGCACCCCCTGGAAAGTAGAAGACGATGACGAATAAAAAACATAAACTGAAAAAAGATGCGCTCTGGGGATATATTTTTATTCTTGTCCCCCTTACAACTTTTATTGTTTTCACCTTGTATCCGGTTATTTCTGCTGCGGTCACCAGCTTTCAGCACTACAAACCTCTGAAAACGACCTGGGTGGGATTTGACAATTATCTGTCTGCTTTTAAGAACGCTTTATTTTACAAAGCACTGAAAAACACGCTGGTATACACCGTTTTTGCAGTACCCATATCCATGTTTTTATCCTTTTCTATTTCTTTATTCATTCTTCCCTTTAAGAAAAGGACGCAGACCGTTTTTAAGGCGGTATTTTATCTTCCGGCTATTGCGTCCGGGGTGGCTCTTTCCTTTGTATGGAAGTGGATTTATGATCCGCTGCCAACGGGGCTTTTAAACAGTGTGCTTCGTATATTTGGTATCAGTAGCCAGAACTGGCTGGGAAGTTCTAAGTCGGCGATGGCATCCCTGATTATTATGGCTGTTTTTTCCGGTCTGGGTACCAGCATTATCATTTATATTGCGGCACTGCTTGGTATTGATTCCACATATTATGAGGCAGCAGACATTGATGGGGCATCCTTTTTTCAAAAAGTACGATATATAGTGTGGCCCATGGTAAAACCAACTACGGTATTTCTGGCAATCACCGGTGTCATCAACGGATTCCAGTCTTTCCAGAATGCCTACCTGATGACCGGCGGCGGTCCGGATAATGCGACTACGATGGCGGGACTTTTGATTTTTAACCGGGCGTTTAAATACTTTGAGTATGGGGAAGCCTGCGCCCAGGCATTAATTCTGGCTGTAATCATTGCGGTATTTGCAGTATTCCAGTTCAAGCTAAGTGCCAATGATGTGGAATATTAGATCCTGATTGAAAGAAAATTATGATATAGAAAGGAAGCCACATTGTGATTCTTTCAATCTGTTTATTGTGGCAGTATTGCAGGTATGCCTGCAGTATGCAATGGGTATAAGGATGGGATTATATAAAAACTATGGAAAGAATCAAAGGTATCGAAAAAACCTCAGAAATCTGCTTTTGGCCCTCTTGCTTGTTACCATTGCGGTACTTACCATTTTCCCGATTTACTATATGGTAGTATCCTCCTTTGGAGCGCCTACGGAAGCGGGAGGTGCCAGTTATTCTTTGATACCCAGGAATTTCTCTCTGGATTCCTATAAGTTTTTCTTTGGATACAGCAAATATTCGTTTCGCTGGATTTTGAATTCACTTCTTGTGGCATCAGCAGTGACTGTAAGCAACGTAATATTTGCAAGTCTGGCTGGATATGCATTTGCAAAACTGCGCTTTCCGGGATGTAAATTTTTCTTCTTTCTTTTATTAGTGGCGATGATGGTGCCTTATCAGGTGACTCAGGTTCCGCTTTATATCCTGGTTGTGAACGTGCTGAAAATTCAGGATACCTATGCGGCTCTGATAGCACCGACGCTGATTACCTGTTACAACGTCTTTCTGGCAAAACAGTTTTTTACCTCACTTCCCACTTCGATTATGGAATCAGCAAGGATAGAGGGATGCAGCCAGCCCATGATTGTATGGAAGATAGTGGTGCCGCTTTCTAAGACTATCCTTTCGGTTATGGCGATTATGACATTCTTAGGAGAATGGAATACTTTTTTCTGGCCGTTTCTGGTTTCAAACCAGGAATTTATGCAGACGATTCAAGTGGGACTTAAGAACTTCAGTTTTGCAAATACGACCTATTTTGCTCCTATGATGGCAGGTGCAACAGTTTCAGCTCTTCCTATGTTTATCCTTTTCTTTGCACTTCAAAGATATTTTCTGGAAGGGGTAACTGTGGGGGCTGTGAAAGGGTGAGTGTGGCAGAGAGGTGAATCATGGATATTAATGAGAAGATCCGGTACGGAAGTTACATATTGGCAATTGACGGCGGTGGAACAAAAACTGTGATTTTAGCAGCTGACTGTGTTGGTACAATTATGGCCCGACTGGAAGCAGGCCCCCTGAACATGAACGGACAGAAGGAAGAAACAGTGCAGAAAATGCTGCTGGGCGCATTTGCCTGTCTGAAGCAGCAGGGATTTGCTATGGAAAATTGTATGCAGATTGGTATTGGAACGGCGGGGATCAGCAATCCTGTGGCGGCAGGTCTTTTAAAGAAAATCTGCAAGAGGGCAGGGTTTTTATGTGAACCTGAACTGTTCGGGGACCATGAGACGGCATTGGCGGCGGCTTTTCCTTCTTGTAAGGGATGTATATTAATCGCAGGTACAGGGTCTGTCTGCATGGGAACAGGGGAAAGTGGCATCTTGTACAGGGCTGGCGGCTACGGGCATCTGATCGATGACGGCGGAAGTGCTTATTTCATTGGAAGAGAAATACTGTCTGCTGTTGTACAAAGTGAGGACTGCCGAGCGAAGAAAACCCTGCTGGTGCAGATGGTATTTGAATACCTGCAGATCAAAAGCACAGAAGAAATGATCCGCTGGATTTATCAGGAGAACAGGACCAAAAGCGATATAGCGTCTCTGGCGGTTTTGTGCGGAGCGGCAGCTGAAAAAATGGATATAACGGCATGTGGGATACAGGACAGAAGTGCGGATGAACTTGCTAAACTTGCAAAAGCTGTACTGCGTCGGATGCCGGATGAACATAATCTGGTTTTTGCAGGAAGCGTCCTGCTGAAAAATAAGGAAATCTGCAGACGGACAAAAGAACAGATGCTGTTGGAATTCCCCCATCTTCATGTGAAACTTGCAGAGGCGGAATCGGCAGAAGGTACTCTGAGATTGTTGTTGAAAAAAAGGGGGAGAGAAAATGAGAAAAGTCCTGCAGTTGGAAAAAGACAGGGAGAAGATGAAGAAATATTTGGCAGTTGATATAGGCGGTACTTATTTGAAGTACAGTCTGATGAACGATGAATATCAGGTCTTAGAGGAAGGTGAGGAGCCTACCGCTAAAAATCCGGAGCAGTTTTTGGAACAGATAAAAATGACAGTGAAACGATATCAGCAGAAAATATGCGGCATAGCTGTGTGCATGGCCGGATTTATCAATCCGGTAACAGGAGAAAATACGGATTACAGCGTAGGGGAGAATTTTCGGAAGTACAATTTAAAAAAGGAACTGGCGGATACCTTTCATGTGCCTGTTTTGATTGAAAATGACAGCAATTGTGCCGCAGTTGGAGAATTAATAAAGGGTTCGGGCCAGGATATACAAAATTTTTGTATGCTGACCTTTGGAACCGGTATAGGCGGGGCAATGATTATAGACAGACACCTCTAAAGAGGAAGCCATTATAAGGCGGCAGAAGCCGGATTGGTGAAACTGGCATATACAACGCCAGATGGGGAAAGTGCCGGCGCGACGTCCGTATTGGTACGGGAAGTATCCCGGGAGCTGGGAAAAGAAGTTGACGGGATCTATGTATTTGCACATTTAGATGATCCGAAAGTTTTTAACATTTACCGCGAGTGGCTGCATAAAGCTGCGATGGCAGCCGGAAATGCAGCTATGCTTCTGGATCCCGAAAAAATGCTGATTGGCGGTGCAGTTTCCCGCCAGCCCCGTTTTCTGGTGGATCTGCAGGAGGAGGTCTATCGCCTTTATCCCCAGTTAAGGGCATATACAAAAATTGAGGCCTGCCGCCTGGGCAATCAGGCGGGAAGAATAGGAGCATTGCATTTGTACCGGATAACATTTGAAGAGGAGGATGAGGAGCTTGACAGAGAAGAATGAAAGCAAATGTGAAAGGAAATGTGAAAGGAGTAGTGAAGGGAGCAGAAAAGGGAATATTGAAAAGAAGAATGAAAGGAATATTGAGAAGAAGAACAGCGGTGTAAAAGTGGTTACCATCGGCGGGGGTTCCAGCTATACGCCGGAGCTGGTAGACGGTTTCATAAAACGTTATGACGAACTACCGGTAAAAGAACTATGGCTGGTTGATATCCGGGAGGGATTGGAAAAAATGAATACAGTTGCCGGGCTTGCAAGAAGGATGGTAAAGAGGGCACAAATACCAATGGAAATACATACAACCCTGGATCGGAGGGCGGCATTGGAAGGAGCAGATTTTGTTACCACCCAGCTTCGGGTGGGACAGCTGGAAGCTCGGATAAAGGATGAAAGAATTCCCCTTTCACACGGCATTCTCGGGCAGGAAACCAACGGAGCCGGCGGGCTTTTTAAAGGCTTGAGAACGATTCCTGTCATTGCTGATATCTGCCGTGACATCAAAGAAATATGTCCTGAGGCATGGCTGATAAATTTTACCAATCCTGTGGGTATGGTGATGGAAGGAATTCACAGATATACGGACTTTCATAAAATTATCGGTTTATGTAATGTTCCGATAGGTATGCACAAGGCAATTGCAGACCTGCTGGAACGGCCTATAGATGAGGTACGGGTTGATTTTGGAGGATTGAACCACATGGTATTTGGTACCAGAGTAGAAGTAGATGGAATCGATGTGACCAGAGAAGTGTTAAAGCTTTGGGGTGACCAGAGCGTTCAGAATATAACTTCCATATCATGGGATCCGGATTTTGTGGAAGAACTAGGAGTAATACCCTGTTCTTATCACCGCTATTATTATATGACAAAGGAGTATCTGAAAGAGGCTCTGGAAAAATACGAAAAGCATGAAGTGAGGGCTGAATTTGTCAAAGCTGTTGAGGATGAATTGTTCGCACTGTATAAGGACCCGGCATTAAACGAGAAGCCAAAACAGCTAGAAAAGCGTGGTGGGGCTTATTACAGTGATGCAGCATGCAGTCTGATCAGTTCTATTTATAATGACACAGGGGATATTCAGGTGGTTAATACGGTGAATCATGGTGCCATCGATAATTTTGAAGAAGATGAAATAGTGGAAGTGAGCTGCCGGATTACTGCAAAGGGACCGGTACCGATTAAGATTGGCAGGCTTCCCCGCGCGGTAAATGGCCTCATTCAACAGATTAAATCATTTGAAATCGCAGGATGTGAAGCTGCATTTACAGGGGATAAGAAAAAAGTACTGCTGGCACTGATGATTAATCCGCTGGTCATGTCCCAGGAGACAGGGCGTGCAGTAATGGAAGAATTATTTCAGGCTCACGGAGATTATCTGCCACAGTTTAAGGGAGGTATTTCGTGAAGATAACAGAAATAATAGCAGAGAGCAGGGAAGCGGAGCAGGCATATTTGATGTTCAGCCAGTCTTGTAAAGAAAGAGAGATGCTTCATCTGATCCTTTCCAGGAAAGAATTTGAGGATAAGTTTTTGCGGCAGCAAGAGGGAATGGAGAAGATTACACTCCTTCTGGAGGATGGCTTTGCATTTGCATCAGGAGTTGTGGACCATCTCACAGGAAAGCTGTTTGTAACGATGGTAGTAACAGATAAATCCTTACGGAGAAAAGGCTTTGGCAGAGCAGTATTGTCTGCATTAGAAAAGCAGCTGATGGAACGGGGGCATAATACGGAGCTGGAAATATCTTTTTTCAATCCGGTGCCATTGCCCTGGAGCGCTCCGGGGCAAAAATCGGTAACTCATCCAAATACACCTGGCGTGGACATTCAATCAAATGCATACATTTTCCTGAAAAACTGTGGATATCGGGATTTTGCCATGCAGAACAGTTATTTTCTGAATCTGTCTGATTATAAGGTTCCGGCTGATATGGAGGAGAAAAGTATCCGTCTGTCCGGGGAAGGATATTCGTTTACATTTTTTGATCCCGGTGTTCACCGGGGTATGGAAAAGATGATGAGGGATTTTCAGAATCCATTGTGGGAGAAGGAGATACTTAGTATTAGCACAGAGCTGTCAGAAAGCAATTTTGTATCAAGTTCTGCCGGAAACATAGGAGAAAGGCCGATCTTAGTTCCAGTTTATCAGGGCCAGGTCTGTGGATTTGCAGGACCTCTGGATGTGGAGGAAAGTAAACGGGGCTATTTTGCAGGGATTGGTATTGATAAAACATTCCGGGGAAAAGGGCTGGCAAAGGTACTGTTTTGTTACTTATGCAGAGGGCTGAAGGAAAAAGGTGCAGAATATATGACGCTGTTCACGGGGGAAAATAATCCTGCAAGAAATATTTATGAAGATGTGGGCTTTTCCATTATACATACGTGGGCAGATATGAGAAAGAGATGTAACACAAATCTCCCTTAACTGTGACGCACAGCTGTCAGAAAGCAATTTTAAACATTTTCTTGGGCTGAAAGAAAATTAAGATATAGAAAGGAAGCATATAGGCATGGAAACGAATGGAAAGCAAAAAACGATTATGGCAATAGGCGGTCATGTGGGTGACGGGGAATTAACTTGCGGAGGCGTGCTGGCGAGCCTTTCCTTAAGGGGATACCGCATCGTTACGATTGCATTGACCGGCGGAGAAAGAGGTAATCCGCCGCATCTCACTCCCCGGGAATACAGAATACAGAAGGAACGTGAGGCTGCAGAATTTGCGCAGGCATTAAAAGGTGAGGCTCTGGTTTATCCTTATGTGGATGGAGAACTTCCGGATAACGAAGAGGTAAGGCTCAGGCTTTGTGATGATATTCGAAAATATAAGCCAGAAGCAATTATGACACATTGGAAATACAGTATGCACAAGGATCATGAACTGACTCATAAAATAGTTAAAGATGCATGGTTCTATGCAGGGCTTGCAGGTCTGGAAAGAGCAGAGGGCGCCTGGTTTGCAAAAGGTCCTTATTATGCCCAGAACTGGGAAGACGCAGCACATTATACGCCATATTTATATATGGAGGTATCAAAAGAAGGGTTTGATTTATGGAATGAAGCCATTTCCAAACATTGGTTTGCAGTAAACAGTCCCAGTTTTCCATATATGGATTACTATGCGCATTTGATGAGATGCAATGGCTGCCTTGCAAGAAAAGAGTATGCCCAGGCATTTACCGTTGAAGAGGAAGCAAAGAAACTGGTTTTACAGGAGTTTTAGGGGGAGGGTTTACTTGATGGGAGGATGGTAGAAAATGGTTCGAAATGGTATAGATTGTATTGATGATTACAAGAGTTGGTTTAGCGGTAAAAAGCTTGGGCTGATTACTTCGGTTTCCGGTGTTAATAAAAGGCTGGTATCCACGATTGATATTTTACGTGACAAATTTATGCTGTCAGCGCTTTTCAGTCCGGAACATGGCGTCCGTGGAAATGTGGATGCAGGTGGTGATGTGGATGCCTATGTGGATCCCTATTCAAAGATTCCGGTTTATAGTTTATATCGGAAAGATTCAAAGCGGTTAACCAGGGATATGCTGGAGCGGGTGGATACACTGGTCTATGATATTCAGGACCTGGGTGTGAGATATTATACTTTTATTTCAACGATGTATTATGCTATGCAGGAATGTGAGAGATACCAGAAGGAATTGATCATTCTGGACCGTATCAATCCCCTTGGGGACAAAGCGGAGGGGGCTATGCTTCAGGAAGGTTATGAGAGCTTTGTAGGCGCCTATGCGCTTTGTATGCGGTATGGACTGACGATAGGTGAGCTGGCTGATATGATATATCACGAACAGGGGTATCATTTTCCACTGAAAGTTGTCCCGGTACAAGGCTGGAAGAGGAACTGGATGTTCCCGGATACAGACGGCGTATGGGTGATGCCAAGCCTTGGAATACCCAGGTTCGATACGGCACTTTTATATCCCGGAACCTGTTTATTTGAAGGAACCAATCTCTCAGAGGGCAGGGGGACATCTGCACCGTTTGAAATGGTCGGAGCTCCTTTTGCAGATGGATATAAGATGGCGAAGTATATGAATATAAAAAAACTGCCAGGGACTATTTTTTCGCCGGCGTATTTCACACCTTCTAGTTCAAAGCATCAGGGAACGGCATGTGAAGGAGTCCATGTACACATTACAGATAGAAATGCATTCTGTCCTGTGGAAACCGGCCTGGAATTATTGTTTGCTTTTAGGGACAGCTATCCGGGGGAATTTGCCTTTCTGCCACCTTATCAGGATGGAACAAGAAGCATGATAGAGTTACTCTTTGGTAGTGGAAAAATACTGGAAGAGGGGCTGCGGGCAGAGGAACTGCTCCTGGGAATTGCCAGAGATAGCAGTGCATTTTATAAGAGGAAATCTCAATTTCACAGGTATTGAATGATCAAAAGGGAAGCCTTAGAAAGCAATTTTCAGACAATTCTTTAGTACTACAGCGAACGTTTTGTAATGTTCTATTAAGTGCATTATATTGGGGTTTAGCTGAGGAAAGACGCTTTGTAGATGATAAGTAGTGTACGGAAAGAGAAGGGAGCGAGCCAGGACATTGATTTGGAAGGCTTACCGCAGAACTGGTATTTTCTAACCTTCCCAGAGCGCTTTTTGGCGGCACGCGGGCATTCGCTCCGAAATCCTGATGCATTTCGCAGCTCAGTGCCCGCTTACAATCCGATGTGAGACAGTCGAATTGTATCCGCCAA
>UQCR01000046.1 GCA_900539655.1 uncultured Robinsoniella sp. | reverse complement strand
GAAAACGGTGCCGGTGACCGTGTTATAATAAGACCAAGTTAGCAAGGAACCCAATGAAATCAAGGGTTTGCGGCTACTTTGGTCTTAATTTATTATACCACAATCGAACTGCTTTTTCATTAAAAATCCAGTGTCGTTTTCCAAAGAGTGGGATATTTTAAGGCTAGGGGTCGCAACCGGGTGGTTTGGGACCTGCTTATACTTAGTCCTATTCCAAATATCCTTTTCTTTTGCTTCGTCCGAAGTAAAAACTCTCTTTCGGGAGAACAGCGCTGTTAAAAATAAATGAATATAGAGGACTAAGTGAAGCAACTTTGTTAGCTGACCTTAGTCCTCTTATGCATTTTAGGAGGAAAAGGGTATGCAGATACTATTTATTGTGATTATTTTTTTGATAGTGTTGCCAATGGTCGTAAGTATTTCGTTGGCTGTGACAGCAAAGAAATCAGACGAAAGATTACGCACCATCTGTACTTCTCTTGAAAAGAAGGGCAGGTGAGCGTGATGCGAGAGTATACGACAGGAAATCGAATCGTAGATGCAAGTGCCGAAATCAGTATTACCGGCAACATTACACCACAAGCATGGTATAAGACGATTGTTAAAGAGACGGGAAAACCGCATTTGGCTGCAATCGTTATATTATCAGATATTGTCTATTGGTATCGTCCTACTGAATTGAGGGACGAAAGCACTGGACAGATCATTGCAATTCGTAAAAAATTTAAAGCTGATTTACTCCAGAGAAGTTATCAACAGATTGCGGAACAGTTTGGATTGAGTAAAAAAGAAGCTACTAATGCAATCATCTTTTTGGAGAAATTAGGCGTAATAAAAAGAGTATTCAGGACAATAAACTTGAATGGACTTGTTGTAAATAATGTACTGTATATTGAGTTGATTGTTGAGAAATTGAAAGAATTAACGTATCCGCACTGTTATGATGCCCCTATCCCTTCTATGGGAGACAGGGGGGAAGACATTGTAGAGGAAATCGTTGAAGGACAGTGCTTTACTGTGAATAATAGTGAGATGGCAGTCATTGGTGAGGGAGCTGTCTCCCCAAAAAGAGAGAGGGTATCACCCAAAAAAGAGATACCTGCCACGCCGCAAAATAGCAGGTGCCACTTTTCAGAAGGTACAGCACTATCTGGTAACAGGCAGACAAATACAGATATTAACACAGATATTTCAACGACAGATTATACCAATCCAGTCCAGTCCTATCAAAAAACGTTACAGGCATTTAGAGAAAAGATTGGATACGATGCGTTATGTATTGATCGTCCCTTTGATATTGATCGTCTGGATGAAATTGTGGGAATTGCAGTTGACGTACTGACTTCAACGAAGGATACGATTCGTATTAACCAGGAAGAAAAACCAACAGCCATTGTTAAATCGGTGTTTTGGAAATTAGATATGTTTAGAATACAGTTTATTTTAAATAACCTGTCAGAGACGAAAACAAAAATCAGGAATATGCGTGCAGTGTTGCTAACCGCCTTATATAATGCGACATTCACATTAAGTAATTCCGTTATGAATCAAGTGGTGATGAATGGTGACATCTCCCCTCAATATGCATGAGCAAAGGGGGTGATGAGCAGTTACTAGGGTTAGACAATTACGCATAGAGAAGAATTTGACACAGTGGGAATTGGCGGACAAGCTGGATATCAGTCTCCGCACATATCAGAGAATTGAATACGGGCAACAAAAGCCGTCCTACAAAGTCATTTTAGTCTTGCAAAAGATATTTAACGAGAATATTGAATCTATCCTGCAGGAATTATAACTGCCAAATAAGAAGTGGAGGAAAATATGTTTGATATTAACAAGCTGGAGGTAATGGACATAGTATTTGCCGATGAAGCACATGAGCGTTTCTTTTATGAAAAGGTGCGGGAACTTCCAAATTCACGCAGGGACAGTGAAGAAATTGCTATGATATATACTCTTGGTATCTGTGACAAGACAAGGGCAGCTTTTTCAAATATTGTGGATCAAAGAACTTTTCAGGTGAATCCGTTGGTTTTATTCGCTGGGTGGCAGACATCTGCTTCTGTGAAGGTAACACGGCTGGCGATTAACCTCTATACTGGATTTTCGCAGGAAGTAAAACGGGACGATTCAATAGAAGGATATCATATAGGGGAAGACAGTTCAGATTATGCTGTTGAAGAAATCTTTGATTGCCCATATGCAAAATATTTTCTGGAAGCCGTTAAACTGCGTTATGACATATAGAGGAGGTAGAAACGATGAAAATGTATAAGATTGACCAAATCATGGAGTTATTACAGTTAGGAAAAGAATCAGAAGATTGCTATGTGGGTTTTGAGAATAATGACAAGGGAAATCTTGTTATTATATTAAAGCAACATGAACCAGATTGGGAAGATGATGAGGGTTTCGGAGAAGCGGTTGAAGAAGTCGAACTTTTGGAACATTCTGGAGAATATTAAACATAAGGAGGAGACAGTCATTATGGATAGAGAAATACTTGGAATCGACCATGGTAACAGACAGATGAAAACGGCGAATACCGCATTTTTGTCTACAGTAACACAGAATAAGGTGAAGCCCAGTAATCTAAATCAGATTTTGGAGTTTAAAGGTAAGTATTACTCAATCGGTGGCAGTAGGGAAGATGTGGATACAAAAGTTGATAAAACAGTGGACGATGATTACTACATTCTCACATTGGCATCACTTGCCGCTGAATTGAAAGCCAGAGGAAAGAATCAGGCGGCGGTCAGGCTGGCTACAGGATTACCACCGAGGTGGTATGAATCGCAAATGAAAGCATTCAGGAAATACTTGGGCAGGGAAAGGGAGTTATCTTTTCGTTATCAGGGAGAAGGGTTCAATGTCTTTCTGGAAGGCGTGAGCGTATATATGCAGGGGTTTGCAGCAATCACAGATATATTGGCAGAGACACAGGGAAAATCCTGCCTTCTGGTAGATATAGGAGGAGGAACCGTTGATGGAGTTCCAATAGAAAATATGCGACCCAGTGGAGCACAGCCTATTATAGATAATAATGGTACAATAAAGTGTATATCCAATGTAAATGAGGCATTAATGGCTGAGTTTGGGGAAAAAGCCAAACCATATATCATTGAAACGATAATGCGGACAGGTACATATGCGGGTGACGAAGCCTATCTTCGTGTAATCCGAAAGGCATTGAACCAATATACGGAATACATCTATAGCTTGATAAAAAAGCACGGATACAATCTGCATTTGGAAAAAATAATCTTTATGGGTGGAGGAGCCGCAATCATGCAGAATTTTGGTGATAACGAGGGTAAGGACGTAATCTGTATTCCGGATATACATGCAAATGCAAGAGGATATGAAGAAACTTTAAAGAGCATATGGAAGGCCAGGCAGAATATGGCCGGTTAAGGAGGCCATAAATGGACGATAAATATGTTACAACGCTTCGGCTTTATAAAAATAACCCGGTACATTTCCAGGCACTTACCTGTCTGGAAGAGTACAACCGGGAGCTGTTTACTTCTCAAAATGACTATATTGCCGAGGCGGTAATCTATTATTCAGAGTATCTGAAGCAGAAGGCTGAATATGAGAAATTGGAAAGTATCCTCTCAAACATAAGAGAGCAAGAGGAATACTTCCGTGAACTGACAAAACGTGCATTGGAAGACGTACTGAGATCAGTGCAGACGACTACTATTCCTGCAGTTACTGGAAGTGACACGAAAGCAAAAGAGGAACAGGAACCCCAAAGTGAGAGTGAACGATCAGCGGAGACGGCGAACCAGGCGACAGAAAAGGATTTTAATCTGCTTAATTTCTATAGTTCATTCACTGGATTTGAAGACGAAGGAGAAGATTGAATATGACCATATTATGTGCTATGATAAAATTTATAGGAAAATTATTACTTGGAATTGCGTATGCAATATTAAAAGTTGTATCATTTAGTGTCAAAGTGATAGGCTGTATGTTTTTATTTGTATTTCATATTTTCATGCTTTTAGTAGACATGGGAACCCCTTCCTAATAAGTCAAGGAGAGTACAATTATGGCTATTTGTAAAATTTGTGGCGGAGAAATGCTGGAACATGTGGGTTGTAAAATAGGGATATGCAATTGTAATGGAAAGAGTTACCCGCGTATCATTTTTGGTGCAGAGAAAAGGTTTGAGGATGTATTTGGCGAAGATGATATCTGCCCAGATTGTTTTGCGCCATTTGGGAGTTTTCACCATTTGGGCTGTGATATAGAGGAATGTCCGGTATGTGGAGAAGCAATTTATGGTGATTGCGAATGCCAGTTGATTCTTCCCGATTTAGCGGATATGGAAGAAATGTTAAAGTAATAGTGAATAATGAGTATCACTGTGGTAGGCTGATTCGTCAGCCTGCTTTTTTTTGCGCTTTTCTTGGTACTTATAATGAAAAATAAATGAAGCGGGGTAGTGTAAAGAACATGTCTGGATGCTTTACCAGGAGATTGTAGGGCGGTACTACACTCCGCAATAAAGGGAACCATTTCCAAAGATTAATAAGTTGACCAACCAATTGAAAAGAAGAGGAGGAATAGGAAGCGAATATAAGAGTTTTTACAAAAAAGTAAGAGGTAACGAAGGAGACAAATGCAAATACAGTGTACGACTGGATACGTATGGATGTGGCTGTCAGCACGATTGTGATTATTGTTATGCACGGTCACTTCTGTCTTTTCGTGGATTTTGGAACCCATCAGCGCCGAGCATCGCAGATATTGATAAGATTAAGAGGAAGATTCGGAAGATACCTCCGGGAACCATCCTGCGCATGGGTGGAATGACAGACTGCTTTCAGCCTTTTGAAGCGGAACATCATGTGACTTATGAGACAATCTGTGAAATGAACCGGTGTGGTGTTGGATATCTGATTGTAACAAAATCCCATTTGATCGCACAGCCCGAATATCTGGAAATTTTGGACAAGGATCTGGCCCATATACAAATCACGGTCACGACTTTAGATGATAACAAGGCTTTGACCTATGAAAAAGCAAGTATCCCATCAAAAAGAGTAGAGGCAATAAAAAAATTGCAATCTGCGGGATATGATGTGTCAATCCGGTTAAGCCCCTTGATTGAGGATTTCATGGACTTTGACAGCCTAAATTCATTAGGGATCAATCGCTGTGTTGTGGAATTTTTGCGTGTCAATAGCTGGATCAAGAGCTGGCTGCACGATGTTGATTTCAGTGGGTACAGGTTAAAACAAGGAGGATACTGCCACTTACCACTGGAAAAAAAGATGGAAATCATCAAGAAGATCAGGATACCGGAGATAACAGTTTGCGAAGATGTAACAGAACATTATGAGTATTGGAGAGATAACTTCAATCCAAATAAGGATGATTGCTGTAATCTGCGATTACATAACGGATGATGAAATAAAGAAGTGGAAATGAAAGTTCCTTTAAATATATGCTGACAGGCAGGAAGGGCGTGAAGATGAACCGGATTCGTGACGAACCTAAATCGTAAGGGAAATGACTTGAGTGGGTTACTGAACTTTAGCAGAAAAGGGGAAACCGTTGGATAAAAAAAGTTTTGAGTATGGTGGATATCATTTTTATCCATTAAGGACATTTGAGGATAAAGATGGCGATTTTATGGAACGCGCATGCAAACTGCGGGATGACCGGGAACTAGGGATGACATCCACTGATGAACCATGGAGAAAATATGCATATGATTATGAAGCTTTTTATAAAGCTGCCGGCGGCAAGAAATATGATATTTTTCTATGTGAAGAAAACCGCAGGCAGTACGTACCGTGCGGTCATGGCTTGCAGGAATTTGTTAATGCCCCGATCAAGAGTAAAAATAACAGGGCAGTCCGCTGAGAGTATGATGGCGCGGGTATTAAGAAAAACACATGGAATGGGCTGATCTTCAGTCCGTTTTTATTTTTGAAAATCAATTAAATTAGAAAACCAGTAGGAGGTATGTAAATGAAAACAAAGATGAGAAACTATCTGATCGCTAAGGTAATGAAGGTAAAAGCGGCTATTAACAACAATAAGGCGGAGGGGTTCGTTGATACGGCCATCAAAATTTTAATGGCTGTTGTGATTGGAGCGCTGCTTCTGGCAGGGCTGTATGCACTGTTTGGTGATACAGTGCTGCCAACATTAACACGGCGTATTACTGAAATGTTTAACTATGCTGGATAGAAAGGCAGTTCAAACAATTGTATTTTTGCTGTTGCTTTTGCTGGCATCTGTCACGGACTTAAAGAAGAGAATCGTGCCGGATCTGTTATGTATGCTAATTGCATTAACCGCCGCTATTTCTTTTCGTCCAGAACAGTTATGGGGGATTTTCAGCGCACTCCCATTTCTTCTTGCAGCAGTTTTTTGCGGAGGAATGGGGGGCGGTGATATCAAACTGATGGCAGCCGCAGGACTTGTCCTGGGACTTCCAGCAGGGATTTTTGCAACTATTTTGGGATTATTACTGGTACTTGCTTATTCTGTGTTTTTGAAAATATGTAAGAAAACCCAGGTTATCGCAGTGCCGTTAGTACCCTTTTTATCGGCTGGGTGTGCAGCGGGGTATTTGATTGGATAGGAGGATGGAATGAAAAGAAAAGCATTTTATTGTATTTGTGTAGCGGCTCCAATTACCTTTGTGGGTGCTGTCCTGGCATTTTACAGATGCCGGAGGAAAAAGAGATACTTAGTGAGGTAATCACGGCGGCAGGTATTCCCTGCCGCATTTAAAACGATAATTTTGATTTGATTGAAAGGAATGGATAATAAGTATGAAAATATTAAAAAGCCGTACCGTGCTTGGAGTAATATGCATTGTGGTATCACTGCTCATTTGCTTCGGAGTTACCCCTTTATTTAATAAAGAGGTCAGTAAAAAGGTAGAAATCGTGCGGGTGGTAAAGGATATAAAAATCGGGGATAAAATCACTGGCGATATGGTCAGGACTGTTGAGGTGGGAAGTTTAAATCTGCCGTCTGAAGTCATGAAAAATAAAGAAAATGTCATTGGGAAATATGCATCTGCAGATATGGCTCCAGGCGATTATATCATTAATAGCAAGGTCGCAGACGAACCGGCTGCGGAGAATGCCTACTTATATAATTTATCAGGAGAGAAACAGGCAATATCCGTGTCGGTCAAATCTTTTGCAACGGGGTTATCCGGAAAACTCAAATCTGGTGATATTGTATCTGTGATTGCACCGGACTACCAGAAGCAAGGCGAAACAGTGATTCCTCCCGAACTCAAATATGTCGAAGTTATTGCTGTAACTGCAGGCAGTGGCTACGATGCCAATACAGGAGAAGAAGACCCGGAGGAAAAGGAACTGCCCAGTACGGTGACACTCTTGGCAACACCGGAACAGAGCAGGATACTCGCCATGATGGAGAAGGACGGGAACCTGCACATATCTCTTGTATACAGGGGAACAAAAGAAAATGCAGCAAAGTTTATTACAGAGCAGGAACATGCTTTGCAGGAACTTTACCCGCCGGAAACGGAGGCGGCGGAAGCGGAAACTGGACAGCCCGAGGAACAGATAGAAGGGAGTGCAGAATAAATGCTGAACTTTAAAATCAAAAAGCGCGCAAATCAGCCTGAGAGCGAGGAAGTGCATGAGGTGGGAAAACATCAGGCCCAGATACTGGCTGTCTGGGGTAGCCCTGGATGCGGAAAGACTACGGTTTCTGTGAAGATTGCAAAACACTTAGCGGAAAAGAAGAAAAATGTAATTCTTGTGCTGTCCGATATGACTTTACCCATGATGCCTTGTATCTGTCCAATGGACGAGTTAGAAAACATATGGTCCCTTGGCAATGTACTGGCAGCGCCACATGTTACAAAAGGGCTTATAGAAGAAAACTGTATTGTCCACAAAAAAATAAAGTATCTGGCAATGCTTGGCATGTTAAGAGGGGAAAATGAATACAGCTATGCCCCCTATGAAGCGGAACAGGCTTTGGAATTTCTTACAGGGCTGCGGGAATTGTCCTCATACATTATTATTGACTGTAGCAGTTATATATCTAACGATATTTTATCGGCAGTTTCTCTAATGGAAGCAGATGCTGTTCTGCAGATAGTAAATTGCGACCTTAAATCTATCAGTTACCTGGCAAGTCAGTTACCGTTACTTCAGGAACCAAAATGGAGAATAGAGAGGCATTTAAAAACGATCAACAACATAAAGGGGCAGGAAGCCATTAACCATATGGAACAGGTGCTTGGAAAAGTAAGTTTTCAGATTCCGTCTGCATCCGAAGTTACGGAACAGGGGATGGCTGGGAATTTGTTGATTGGTCTGGAGGGGAAAAAAAGCCGTGGTTTTAAAAATGAAATAGATAAGATTGTTAAGGAGGTATATGGATGTTAGGGGAAAGAAAGACGCGAGGAGTATTTAATGAGGGAAAAAATTCAGAGTGGGGTTCGCGGATGCAGGAACTTATGCCAACACAGGCAGCCCCAGTGGAGCCGGTTGCAAGAGAGCCGGTAGAAGTGGTGAGTAAGAGTGCAGATGACCTCTTTTTTGCAGCCGTGGAGGGGAAAGATTTTGCAACGGTGCTACAGGAGGTACAGGAACACATTGCCAGCCGTTACAGCTCCCTTTTGACTGATGGAAATAATGATGATGTAAAAAGGCAGATGAAGCGTTACATTACTAAATATGTTCAGGAAAACCGGGTTGCAGTTCAGGGAATGTCAAATCAGGAACTTGTTGACAACCTATACACGGAAATGGCGGAGTTTTCTTTTCTAACAAAGTACATTTTTGGAGAGGGAGTGGAAGAAATAGACATTAATAGCTGGAAGGATATTGAGATCCAGTACAGCGGTGGTGGGACTGAAAAGTTGGAAGAACATTTTGACAGCCCTTCTCATGCTATTAATGTGATCCGCAGGATGCTCCATGTTTCAGGAACTATCCTTGATGATGCAAGTCCTGTGGTGACTGGAACACTGGCTAAAAATATCCGTATAGCGGTGTTAAAAACTCCAGTTGTAGATGAAGAGGTAGGTCTTGCCGCTTCAATCCGAATCGTAAATCCCCAGAGTATGAAAAAGGAGGATTTTATTTCTGGTGGAACTGCCACGGGAGAGATGTTAGACTTTTTGAGTGAATGTATTCGGTATGGAATTTCGGTGTGTGTTGCAGGTGCTACAAGTTCCGGAAAAACAACGGTGGCCGGCTGGTTGCTTACTACAATCCCTGACCGGAAAAGAATTTTTACTATTGAAAATGGTAGCCGTGAACTTGATCTAATAAGGGAGGAAAGTGGAAAAGTGTTAAATTCCGTTGTCCACACTCTTACAAGAGACAGTGAGAATGACCGGCAGCGAATTGACCAGATTGCCCTTTTGGATATTGCGCTTCGATTTAATCCTGATATTCTGGTGGTCGGAGAAATGAGAGGGGCGGAAGCAAACGCCGCCCAGGAAGCTGCAAGAACTGGTGTGGCGGTGGTTACAACCATCCATTCCAATTCGTGTGAGGCTACATACCGCCGTATGGTGTCCTTGTGTAAGCGTGCCGTGGATATGTCGGACGAGACATTGATGGGATATGTGACCGAAGCATACCCTATCATAGTCTTTTGTAAGCAGTTGGAAAACCGGCAGAGGGTAATCATGGAGATTATGGAATGCGAGATAAAGCCTGACGGTATACGGAGATATCGTCCACTGTATCAGTACGAGATCATGGAGAACCAGTTGGAAGGAGATTATTTTGTGGTTAATGGGAAACACAGGGTAATGAATTCCATTTCGGATGGGCTTTATAAGCGTTTGCTGGAGAATGGGATGCCAATGGAGACACTTAACCGGTTCCGTTCAAAGGGAGAGGGAGGAGAGGAATCTTGACAAGTATACAGCTTCTTGCATGCCTTGGTATGATAGTGGGTGGATTTCTTCTTTTGGGGATTCGACCAATAGAATTTACAGATGGACTGTTCGGCTTTCTGGCAAAAGAACCTGAGAATATTCGGAATGAAATCCATACAGTAACAAAAAGGAAAAAAGCAAGATTTCTGAAAAAGGCAATCATTGAGGCACAGCAGGTACTTAAAATGACGGGTAGGGAAAAGCAATTTTCGGTTATTTGTGCTGCCGCCCTGGTGTTGTTTGCTGTGGGGGCCTCGGTTGCCATCATGATTGGAAATTTTTTTCTGGCTCCGGTGATGGCTGTTGGATTTATGTTCTTCCCTTTTTGGTATGTAATTCTGTCAGCCAGTAATTACAAAAAAAATGTAGCCGCAGAGCTGGAGACAGCATTAAGCGTTATTACGACGGGCTATCTGCGGACGGAGGACATTCTAACTGCGATAGAGGAAAATATTCAGTATTTGAATCCGCCAGTCCAGAGGGTATTCCAGGATTTTATTGTGCGGATCAACTTAGTAAATCCGGATGTTCATGAAGCACTAAAGGAGTTGAGGGAGAAAATTGATAATGATGTATTCCGCGAATGGTGCGATGCCCTGTGTGATTGTCAGTATGATCGGAGTTTGAAGACAACATTGACACCAATCGTAACAAAATTAAGCGATATCCGTATCGTCAATGCTGAACTGGAATATTTGATTGTGGAGCCGAGGAAAGAATTTATCACGATGGCAATCTTTGTGATTGGTAATATCCCGCTGCTTTATTTTCTCAACAAGAGCTGGTATGACACTTTGATGCACACACCAATGGGACAGGTGATACTTGCCATTACTGCGGCAATCATCTTTGTCTCTACTGCGGTCGTTGTCAGGCTGACAAAACCGATAGAATACAGGAGGTAGGGAGATGTCAGTGTTATTACTGTTATTATTTGGAGGATTTCTCTTTCTGGGAATGTTCTTCCTGGCAGCGGATTTGTTAAAAATGCCATATATGAAGACAGAAAAGGCATTACTGGACAGGGGAAGAAATAGTAAAAAAGGGTCGGCGGCGTTAGATACGTTTTTACTGCAAGGAGCCATGAGATTGTCTCATGTAATCCGAATGGACGAATATCGGAAAAGCCGAATGAAAAATGTGCTGAAAGCAACAGGGATTAATATGACACCGGAAGTATATCAGGCGTATGCACTTACAAAAGCTGGTTTACTGATGGCTGGCATTATTCCGTGTTTGTTTCTTTTTCCGCTCCTAACACCTGTTATTGTGTTTCTTGCTGTCATGGTTTACTTTAAGGAAATTCAGCGCGCAGACGAGATGTTAAAGACGAAAAGAAAGTCAATTGAAGACGAACTGCCACGTTTTGTTGCTAATCTTGAACAGGAGCTGCAGAATAACCGTGATGTGCTTTCAATGGTAGAGAATTTTAGAAAAAATGCCGGTGCGGAATTTGGGGAGGAGCTAGGTGTACTTGTGGCAGACATGAGATCCTCCAGTTATGAGGCGGCACTTACTCGATTTGAAGCACGGTTAAACTCTCCAATGTTGTCTGATGTTGTCAGAGGACTGATTGGGGTTTTGCGTGGAGATAACAGCGTGGTATATTTCCAGATGCTTGCTCATGATTTTAAACAGCTTGAATTACAGAAATTAAAAAGTGAGGCCCAGAAAATACCGCCTAAAATCAGGGTTTTTTCGTTTCTCATGCTTATGTGCTTCTTATTGACTTACCTTGCGATTATCGTGTTTGAAATCATTAAGTCATTAGGAGGTATGTTCTAGCTCCAAATGAAAGGAGGTCAAGGAACTTGAAAAAAATATTAAAAACTAATCGTGGAGAGGGATATATAGACATATGCGTACTGGTATTGTGTGCCATGCTGGTGATTGCATTGGCGGTCAGCGTATTTCCGGTTTTTTTGGCTAAGAATCAGTTAGATACATTTGCTGTGGAATTGTGCCGTGAGGCTGAAATGAGTGGCAGAGTCGGAACTGAGACCACTAGGCGGGAACAGGTATTACGAGAAAGGACCGGACTAAATCCTAAAGTTGAGTGGTCAAAAAAGGGTAATATCCAACTAAATCAGGAGATTACTGTAAAATTGACGTTGCAGCGGGACCTTGGGTTATTTGGGAATTTTGGTTCCTTTCCAATTACCTTAAGGGCTAGTGCTACAGGAAAGAGTGAGGTATATCATAAATGAAGCGCCTGATTTGCTGTTTAAAAGATAGGCGTGGTTCCTCTTTCCCATTTGTGATTGCGGTTACATTGGTATTGATGTTAATAATGTGCGGATTTTTGGAGTTTTATCGGCTAAAGATCATAGCCAATGGCGTAAGGGACGCGGCACAGGAGGCTATCATGATAACTGTAAATGATAATTATGCAAACGTTTATCACGGTGTCAGGGAAGGATACAGTGGAGGATATCAGCCCAATAATGGAGGTTTTAAGTATAGTGTAGATAAAGGAAATGTGCTGTCAAAAATGGATAAAATCCTTGGAACAAAAGTTGAATCCGGGCGGCATGTAAAATATACAGGTGGGGTTCTGGAATATAGCATATCGGATTTAAGTGTTACTGCACGTAATGCGCCGCTTGCACCTGGAACACCGGAAAATGAACAGAGATTTGAAATTGATGCAATCGTAACATTAAAAGTACCGGTCCAGTTTGCGGGAAAACGTCTACCTGAAATGAAAATCAGGCTAAAAGTGCAGGCTGGATATATAGAAGTGTTTTAGAATTCAATAGACAGAATTGGAAAAATGTAGTATGTTTGATGCGACAGAATGTGAACCAGGAAGGAGAACTATATGAATGATAAAGTGAAAAAAGGTATGATTATTGCGGGTTGCGTGGTGTGTTGTGTTATTCTTGCAGTGATGATTGCAAGTAATTTCAGAAAGCCAGCAAAAACAAAGGATAAATTAGCAGAGAGCCAGTCTACAGAAATAGAAGTGAAACCGGAAATCAAAAAGTCCGAATTAGACAAGAAGTCAAAAGAGACTGAAAGTAAAGAAGAGGAATCGAAGAAAGAACCGGAGACTACGGAGGAGCAGAAAGAATCAGAGGAGGAAAAAGAGGGAAATAAGGACAACGGGCAGCCTGTACAGAATATTCAGCCCAGAGTGACTAAACCGGAAGAACCAGATCCAGAAGTATTAAAAAATCCTAATCAGAAACCAGATGGGGAGAGCGTGCAGGGCACGCCGGTTCCGGAAAACCATGATGAAGTAAAACAGCCGGAGACAGACACGGTTCCTGGAGCCGCACCAGAAGGTGAGTCACAGGAAGGAAAAATATATGCCCCAGGCTTTGGATGGATTGATGACATTGGGGAAGGGGAAGGCATTGAAGACAGTAACATTTATGAAAACGGTAATAAAATTGGGATAATGGATTAATTATCAATAGGTTGGTTAAATAGATGCATGACAGAAAGGCTATGAATTGTAGCGCCCTCCTGCTAAGCATAGAGAGAAATCAAAGATATAAATTTTATCGTTCGGCACAGCTATTTATGGCTGTGCTTTTTCATTGGAAAGGAGAACATTTGGGAATTTGAAAAGCAGAATAAGTTGGCTGACAAGGATTGTACTGTTCAGCCTGTGTTTTTTGATCATGTCGGTTCCAGCGTATGCGGCAGGGGAAGGTAATGTGGACGGCGGAGGCGGCAGCATGGGACAAGGTTCTTCGCAAAATTTTTGGTCCCCAGGTGATGAAGGGGTACGTGTATCGGTGATAAGTACAAGTGACCATAAAGTAGTAGGCACGCCTATTGACCTTACCAATAAAAGCCCATCTGATATTAGGCTTCATTTTGGAAAGGTGAGCAAGATGTCTTATACATCAGGTCATGGAATTGGTATATCCGGTTCAAGATACCAGTACATAAGACCAGCACAGAGACTTCCTATAATTATAAGTTCACAAAGTCTGGGACCATCAAGTATTGCGGAAATAAAGCGGTACTTTACGGACGAGCAGACGATACGTGGGATAGCAGGTTATATGGGAATAGATTTTGATATACTTATCAGCGGCGAGTACAGAATTATGATAGAGCCGATTGCGTATGTGACATTGCAGGGAGTAAGAGTTGCTATGACAGCAACGGAAGCGGCTTTATATGATGAGGTTGCAGGCGGGGTGGTATATTCCTGGTTACGTTCAGTTACCTTTCAAAATCTGCCCCTTGCAATGTTTCTCGAAAAATCTGATTTAGGATATCCTGCGTGGAACGGTCCAACTACCGGATTGCGTTCACATCAGGAAATCAAAACTTCGTTGGGACTTGGAATCATACGTTTTAATGGGGAGTTGCCAGAACCATCACCGGAGGTTACGACTTTTGATTATGAATACCGCACTAACACGGAGGTTATCACCAGTATCCGCGTGAGTGGCGGTCAAAGTGATCCGGACCATAAGGTATCTGTGACATTTAAAATACAAGGGAGAAATTATAAGGTGGACAGCGTATATTATCCCGAGGGAGGAAGTCAGCTTGCCTGGGTTCGGTGGACAACACCATCTACAGAGCAGACTATGGAAATTCCAGTAACAGTAAGAGGTGGTGGCCGTACAGACAAAGGGACTATACGGGTTAAGATAGTAAACCTGGACAAGAATCCACCGCCGAATCCAGTTGCAGATGACCGTAATGACAGTTATGCGAGGCCGGCAGTTCCATCAAAGAGTCAGCAAACGTCCGCTGATTGGAGTATTTGGCGACCATACTGGTATTCTTACTGGGTATGGCATAGTGGTGACGATGATGATGATGGATACTGGTGTGATCATGGCTGGTGGAAGTTCAATATTGATAGATATCATGCAAGTTTGAACGCAACAATGCGCGTCCAGCCAGATGATAAATCCCCTACGGCCCATGGCAAAACATTAAAAAGCGGATACGGATTTAACGAATATGTGAACAGTTCTGTGAGCACGAATCAGTCCAGTGCCGTGACTGGAGCCCAAAATGCCGTGACGTATTTTCCGGAGTTTCAATACAAGAAATACTGGCGTTTATTGGAGCGGATGTCGGGTGGGTATCATTCCGAATTTGAGTTCAAAAAAAATCAATACAGTACATTTAAGCGGAGGACACATTTCACTCCGATATGGATGCCAGATGGCAAATATACACCCTATACATGGTTAATAGATGCCTGGACACCAGCAGGAATGTTATCACTAAACCTGACCGATAATCTGACAATCAGCGGTAATTTGTGGACGGACTGGCATATCGCACCACAGAGACTAGATTAAAAAATAAAGTAAAAATAAATAAACAGTTACCAAAGAGGGAGACGCAGAGATCTTCCTCTTTTTGTTATTAGGAAGGAATGAAGTGGCATGTACGATAAAAACAAAACTTTGGATACCCTGAAAAATGAAATCTTCTTGTCAAAAGACAACCTGTATCTAGCGGAGGAAGCGTTAAATTCTGATCAGATACCCTATGAAACGGTAAAGAAGATTATGGAGGTTGGAGGATATAGAAATAAAATAAATGCTTTGCGCAAAGCGTATTTGATGGGTGTAAATTTTGACAACCTTATCGGTCTTGTACATGATTCAGACGGCCCGGAGGAAATCAGGTCAATAGCTGGGGCACTGGAACGGAAACTGGAAATCCAGAAAATTCAGATTGTGGCAGATGGAAAACACGATTACAGACAAATGGATTTAGTGTTTTATGGGTTTTATACTGGCAGAAGCATACAGGAAATGGAACTGGCAACAGATAACCGGTTTGATGAAGAGCAGATTGAAGAAATCCTGTCGGGTTTTCGCTATGGGCTTGCCTATGAACAGGTGGCATTTTATGCGAAAGAAGAATTTGATTGTTACCAGATGCGGACCATAAAAAGGGCGTTTCTGTACGATAATCTGACAGTGGAGGAGGCGGCAATATTTGCTTTACCCAGTAATAACACAAAGAAAATGCGCCAGGAGATTAGAAAGATAGTAGCACAGCGCGGTAAAACAAAGAAATCCAATCTGTAATCGTGAGAAAGGATAAACACATGGAGAAAGAAGCAATGGAAGATATCCTGCGATTGGCAGAGGATGTAAGCAGCCTTGTGATGGACCTTGGACCATTTGGGCTTACGGACGAAGATGAAGTAAAAAAAACACCGCAGGACCGGATACATGAGACATATCAATGGCTGTCCGAACCAAAGGGCTGTAAAGAAGCGTCCGAGTATTTTAAGGAATTGCTTGCAATACTGGATAAGACGGACGCAGAGTATCAAAGAATCGCTGATATATGTGAAAGAATCCATAAGGTCCAGGAAATAAAGCCATGGAAAGAAAAAGTAACTGTTAGAAACAGTCCCAGCTGTCGCAGATGACCAGGGCCTGGATATGTCCATAATATAGGACAGATTAAGGAAACAGAATCCCTTCAAGTAGAGAGGTTTCATAGATTCCTCTGGTAAAAATCTAAATAGAAATGCAAAAAGGAGGGATAAGAAGTTGTGGCCACGTAAAACGATAGTCTCTTCGACGCTTATTGGATTTAGAGACGAAGAGCATTGAACGGATTAAATTAGCAAGTGAAATGTCAAAGAGGTACTATGATGCCCCCATAATCTGTACTTACAGTGGGGGCAAGGATTCTGACGTACTTCTGGATTTGTTTATCCGGTCAGGAGTTGAATTTGAGGCCCACAATTCTCATACAACAGTCGATGCTCCCGATACGGTGTACTATATCAGGGAGAAATTTCGAGGTTTAAAAGAAAAGGGAATCCCATGTATTATCCATATGCCGCCACTGAGCATGTGGCAGTTGATTGTCAAAAAGAAGATGCCGCCCACCAGGATGCAGCGTTACTGTTGTGAAATCCTAAAAGAGAACACAACACCGGACAGACTGGTATCAACAGGTGTGCGCTGGGACGAAAGCACCAAACGGTCCAAAAGGGGACAGTTAGAAGCGGCTGCCCCAAAAGTCGAGAATAGGATTACTCTGATGAACGACAACGATGATAAGCGGCTGGTTATTGAGCGGTGTGCAATCCGTGGCAGGGTAGTGTCCAACCCAATCATTGACTGGACACATAAAGACATCTGGGATTATATCCGTTCCAACCATATGCCTTATAATCCGCTTTATGATATGGGTTATAAAAGAGTTGGCTGTGTAGGGTGCCCGATGGCTGGAAAAAACCGCTACAAAGAGTTTGCTGACTTCCCAAAGTATAAGGCAGCTTATATCCGGGCGTTTGATAAAATGTTAGTGGCAATCCATGCGGCGGGGAAACCTACTAAGTGGAAGAACGGAGAGGACGTGTTCCGGTGGTGGATGGAGGATAAAAATGTAGAGGGACAGTTGTGCCTCGCGGATTTTATGGACATGGGACCAGACTAAAACAATAAATCAACAACAGGAGGTTTACGTTCCAACCGGAACTAATTTATATAAAAAAGTGAATGAAAGCAGTACCGATTGAGTTAAAGGCGGCAAATGAATATGTCGCGCAGAATCATAGGCATCATAGCCCTGTATACCGGGACAAATTCCGTGTCGCATGTACTGAGCATGGCAGAATATGTGGCGTGATACAGTGCGGCAGGCCAGTATCCAGGCATTTAGACGATGGAAAAACGCTGGAAGTAACGCGTTGCTGCACAGACGGTACAGCCAATGCCTGTAGCTTCCTATACGGGCGGGTAGCCCGGATTGCAAAAGAGATGGGATATGAGCGGATTATCACTTATATCCTTATCTCTGAATCCGGTGCTTCCTTAAAAGCGGCAGGGTGGGAATGTGAGAAAGAGATTGCAGGGGGCGGCTCCTGGGATACACCTGCCAGGCGCAGACATACAACAGCACCGCAATGTAAAAAGCAAAGATGGATGAAAAATTTGTGTAAAGAAGGTGATGAGAGTCGAGAATCGGAATTATAGATGCTGATTTATTGGATAAGAACAGGCACCGCATGCCGAATCTGGCATGCATGAAGATCAGCGGATTCCATAAGCAGATGGGGGATCAGATACATTTGCTGACGGAGTATTCAGGCTTCAATGAGTTTGATAAGGTATATCTGTCAAAGGTCTTTACGGCTACGAGGTATCCGCCGGAAGTCTTAAAGATGGAGAATGTAGAATATGGAGGTACTGGGTTTTATTTAGACCAGGCTCCCGAGCTGCCCTACGAAATAGAGCATGCCATGCCGGATTACAGTCTGTATGCGGATTGGCTTAAAGGTAAGGGAGAAGAAGGAAAAAAGAGTAAGAAGTATAAGTATTATCGGGATTATTCTATTGGGTTTTTAACAAGGGGCTGCTTTAGGCAATGCCCTTTTTGTGTGAACAAAAATAAAACGGTATCCGTTCCTGCAAGCCCAGTGTACGAATTTTACAATCCACAGAAAAAGAAGATCTGTCTGCTGGATGATAATTTTCTGGCATGTGGGGAGTGGAGTGCATTATTGGGACAACTACGGGAAACCGGCCGTCCGGTCCAGTTCCGGCAAGGACTGGATATCAGGCTGATTACCAGGCAAAAATCCAGGGAACTGGCATCTTGTAGATTGGATGGCGACTTATTATTTGCCTTTGACAATATCAAGGATAAAGAAACAGTCATAGAAAAGATGAAGATCATAAACCCAATATTCCAGGAATCAAAAAGGATCAAGTTCTATGTATTAACTGGGTTTGATGCAGATGGAAGATATGACTGGACTTTCTGGAAACAGGATATCTTACAGGCATTTGAGCGTATCCGGATTCTAATGGGGGTGCGTGCGTATCCATATATCATGCGGTATGAGAAATATCAGGAATCACCTTACCGGGGAATGTATGTAAACCTGTCCAGGTGGTGTAACCAGCCCCAGATGTATAAGCAGATGAGCTTCCGTGAATTTTGCCACTTGTCAAAAGAAGGGAGCGCCTGCAGAACGTATCTGGAGGAGTATGAAAGAGACTTTCCGGAAATCAGCAGTTATTTTGACATGAAATTTTAAACTCTGATTCAGGAGGTGGTGCTATGAAGTTTACAGATGAAGAATTAGAGATAGCCAGAAGCGTGGACCTGGTGTCTATTGCTGAAAGGCAGGGCTTCACGGTGAAGCGGGTAGGCAGTTACTATACATTGAAAGAACATGATTCTATAAGGATTAAAAATCGTAGGAGCTGGCTGCGTTTTTCCGTACCCGAGGGCCAGGACGGTCACAACGGGGATAACATTGAGTTTCTGAGACAATTTTGCTATATGGATTTTCGTGAGGCGGTTATCTATTTGTTGAACGAGGCCGGTTATCGGTATGAGGATAAATCATTTAAAGATGATACAAGCAGGAAAAACCACGAGAGAAGAAAGGAAGAGCAAAATAAAGAACAAGAAGGGAAAGGGGAGTTTGTGCTTCCCGAACCAAACGACAATTATCGGAGGTTATATGCCTATCTGTTAAAAACGCGCTGCCTGAGCAAAGAAGTAGTTGACTGGTTCGTTAAAAAAAAGCTGATTTATGAAACACGCAGATATCATAACGTGGTTTTTATTGGCAGGGATTCCTTTGGTACAGCACGGTTTGCCAGTATGAGGGGAACGGTGGATAATTATGGAAACCCGTTTAAAGGGGACGTGGAGAACAACGATAAAACCTATGGTTTCAATGTAAGAAACAAGAAAAATAAAGAAGTCAAGGTATTTGAGGCAGCCATTGACCTGATGTCTTATATGGATTATAAGCGTGATGGGCAGTCAAACAAGTTGGCATTAGGGTCAACCTGGGACGGGGCATTGGACCGGTTCCTGCTAGAAAATCCACAGATTAAACGAATAAGCCTGTATCTTGATAATGATAAGGCAGGCCGGAAAGCAGCGGCACTTATACGCAAGAAATATATAGAGATGGGATATCACGTTAAAGTCCGGTTCCCGCCATATGGGAAAGATTGGAATGAATTTCTTGTTGCAGAAAGAAAAAAGGCAGTGATTCAATATTTGAACAGGAATAGCAATCTGGACCGGAAACAGGCAATCGGATAATTTCATAAAAGCAAGGAGATAGTATGGATTATTTTAATTTCAAAGAAGAGTTTCTCTATCAGTTCATTGACCTGATGGAGAAAAGCAAAACGTTAGGAGCGTTGAACTTGGTTATGGAAGGACTACCAGGTGAATCAATCACAATGACTTTCAAGGATAGGTACTGCCCTATGGTCAGCATAGAGGAACTGTTTTTGAGAAGCCAGTATGAAATGCTGCCAGTCAGGATATTGGCTTCGGAGACACTGCAGGAATTTCAGACGGCGGAAACCGGAGGTATCCGATTGAAGATGGATACGGTCAAGAATCCATTGTTTGTAGAGTTCCATGCAGTGAATGCAAACAAATACCAGATGAGGCTGGAAGAATTGGAGCTGCCGTATACCAGACTGGGAGATATGTGTATCTTTTATCGGTTCCGTGTGAAAGAGGAAAGTGAAAAACTTGTATACACCATGCCCGTAGATGAAGAGGACTTACAGCGGTGGGGAATGCATGTAGATCAACTGCATGCGTGCGTGTCAGACAATGCTTTCTCCCAGTATAGTGTGCAGATTGAACCGGTTGCAGCCGTTATACGGGAAGGCTTGGAGGCAGGCTTTACGCTTGGGAGAGGAAAGATTACAAATGAACGCGCAAGTGCCTGGCGGCTGACAGGTCCGGGAGGCGCGGCAGGCATGCTTTATAGGAATATTCTGGATGAATTTGCAGAAATGGTCAACACGGATCTGTACCTGCTTCCAGTAACAGCAGAGGAAACCGCTATATATGCCGCCGACCAGTATACACCTGCTGACCTTCAGATGCGTCTCGAAAGAAAAAAATCCTTAAAGGGATTTGTAAGCCATCCGTTGTCAGAGTCGGTTTTGTATTATAGTCTCAAGAGTAAAACCCTGACGGTGCACCAGTCTTCATTGGTGAAAAAAACCCTGGTCTAAGAGTCGGTACGGGAGTCTACAGATGCAGGAAATGGTAAATAGACGAAGAGGAGAACCAAAATGCGCGAATATGATGAAAACCATGCATATGAGGAAGTCCGGGAGGATTTCATTAAAGAATATAAGGCACAGCTAGAACGCAGAGGAAATGGGGAGAAGTTGGAAATAGTGGCGGAAGGTACTCCTTTTGAATCCTTTACATACAAAGGGAATGGACCTTTATTATGTACCAGTATCTCTATGGAACTGGTGTACAGAAATTGCTATATTTTTGCCATTCGAGAGATTGATGAGGCCGTATCTACTATCTTGGAGATTCAGGATGAGGCAGAATGGATATCCCCGGAGCGGCTGGAACAACTGGAACATGTAATAGTGTTTCCGGTAAATCTATCACATTGCAGGGATAAGCTGGAAGAAAATGATATTGCATATTTTCCCTTCGAAGATATGGCGATCACTTATCAATTCTGCATTGAGGACAATGAGAGGTCGTATCGCAGGGATGTTACAAGGGAATGGCTGAATAGGCAGGGGATAAATGCAAAGGAACTCTTTGAAAAAGTAAGGTATAAAGACCTGGAGCAAATTTGGGGCGAAATTAAAACCATAGAGCAGGTGGGAAAAAAATCAGAGGATTCACAGCAGGCTGCTTTGTATGGCGTCAATGGCTTTGGTGCTGCCCTTTATCCAAAAGTGATGGAGCAGGTAGTAAAAAAAATGGGCAGTGAAGTGCTGATTGTACCTGAAGAAACCTATACGGCTTATATTCAGACACCGGATATTATGAGTGCTGCAAAACTGCAAGAAGAATTACAGGAGGACAATCGTGTGAAACTGGTGACTGGCGATAGGCACCTTGTACTTTCTGGGAAGATATTTAAGTACGATACCGGCAGGAAAAACCTGGTCCCGGCAATGGAACATACCATTGAAAAGCATAGAGTGAAATGAAAACCGCTTTAATCGGGAGAAGCGCAGACGGCCAGAAGGGAAGGAGATAGATGTATTATTATAGTGAGAACGAAGCATATGACGAATTACGAGAGGATTTTATTGATGAATTTCAAGACCAGCTACAAGAAAGAGACAGAGGGGAGGAACTGAAGCTGATAGCTGAAGGCACGCCATTTGAAGCCATTATGCTGAAAGGTGGAGGGGAGTTAGTTTGCCCCAGTATTCCGATGGAATTGGTGTATCTTAACTGCTATGTTGCTGAGAACAACGAGTTAGACGAGGCGGTCACGCAGATTCTGGGTATATTTGATGGGGATGAGTGGATACCGCGCGAACAATTTGAGCAGATAGAGCATGTACTTATATATCCTATGAATTTGGCAGAATATGAGGATAAACTGGTGGAGGGAAACATTGCATATATGCCATATCAGGATATGGCGGTCACTTTCCAATTCTGTATTGAAAGAGGGGAGAGATCGTACTGCGGAGATGTTACAAAAGAGCATTTGGAAAAATGGGGAATCGGTGTGGAGGAACTTTTTGAGAAAGTCAGATACAAGGATGCAAATGAAATAGGAGTGGGTATCGTAAATATGTACGATTCACTTACAAACAGATATGAAAATGATAAAACAATCCTTTTTAGGCCGGCGGATGGTGTGCCATTGGAACTGAAGCAAGTCTACAATGTCTATGGTGTGAATGGCTTTGGTGCAATCTTCTATCCGAAAGTTATGGAACTGGTGTATGATAAATTAGGGGACGAGATGCTGATTGTTCCCAATGATGCCTTTGGTGCTTATGTCCATGCGCAAAGTGTTGGGAATCTGTCAGACTTATATGAGAGCCTGACCAGTGAGAATATAATGAAAGAAGAAACAGGGGAAATACGCCATAAACTATCTGAGCGGGTTTTTAAATACGATCTGGAAAGCAGAAACCTGATTCATGCAGTTCCTCCGAAAATTGAGAAACAAAAATTGAGATAGGTAGGTGGGTTAGTGGATTGATGAACTTAATAAACTATGACCAATTTAAGGTTGCTTATCTACAAAAAATAGCAGAACTTTTAGACCAGCATGGTTATTCCATCAGACCGGTCGTGATAGGGGAAGGGTTATCGCTGGAAAAGGCAACCCTGGATTTAGGCGATAAAATCTGTCATTGCATAGACCTTCAGGAAATTTATTCGGATTATTGCAAAAATGCTAGACCAATGTTTTCTATTGTGAAGGATACATTGGATTGTTTCCGGGAGTTTGGTACAGTACAAAGAGAACAGGTGGAATGCATAGAAAGTGTTTTAGCCTGTGTAACAAACTTTGAGAAAAGCAAAGAAATCCTGCGGGGTAAGGGTATACCATATTTGGCAGTAGGTGACATGGCAGTATATTTCAGGTTTGATTATGAGCTGCCTTTCGGCGGTACAATGGAAAGTATTGTAACAAAAGACCATCTCCTAAAATGGAAGTTTTCAGCCGAAGAATTATTCAATATTGTTAGGCAATGCGAGGCACAGAAAATCGGTGCCTGTGCTTATGACTGGGTGGAAAGCCTTCAACCATATGATTTTGGCCATATACCTGTGATTGCAAGAGCAGAAGATATCTACAATGCGCCATATGAGCTGTATGGATTGAACGGTGCCGGGGCGATACTTTACCCCGAAGTGCTGCGTCAATTTGAAGAGGCTTTTCATGAGCGGGTCATAATCGTACCGTATTCAGAACGAAAAGCGGCCATATTACCGGAAAGCCGTATACAGGATATGTGGGTACAAAGAAAAATCCGGGAGTATACGGAGGATACGGACGCGCGGTTATTTTTGTCCAGGCAGGTTTATTCGTATACAGAGGGGAAGTTTTACAGGCTCAAGGGTGGTATAGAACAATTACAGGCTGTCATTGATCAGAAATTGGAGACAACTATGAATCATGAGAAAACACTGGTCGGTAAAAAGCAAAGCAGATAAAATCTCAAGGAGGACAGACAAAGATGGAATATGAAGAATTCATCCAGTTTTTTACCCATGAAGTCAACTATAATTTAAAAATGCTGGGTGTTCCATGGCGGGCTAAGTATGAGAACACAGGCGGCAGAGAAGAAGTTTTGGTGGTAATCCATGGTGGAGGGCATGATTTTCCTCCGATTAAAGTTCACGATTATTACCAGGAGTTTTTGCAGGGGATGCCCTGGGGAGTCGCTGCACGGAAAGCAACACAGGATTTCTTTGATGATGAGAGCACAAAATGTGCACTGATGGATATGGGGCTTTTTCATGCAGATATGGTAATTCCCACTTTTATGAACACAGAGGAAAATGAGGAACTATTGAAAACCGTTCCATATTCAAGGTTTGAAGATTTAGCAGTTATACTTCAAATTGCATATCAGTCCCTGGGCGGTATCAATCTCAACCTTGTGGTAACAGACGATATCTTACAGGGATGGGGGCTGAGGTATGATGAACTTTATCAAATGGCCCTGGATAATCCGAGGAATGTTGAGTCTGTACAGATGATAGAGTTGCACAAGATGATAGATATTATATCACCCGATGAAACAGTAGAGGATTTACCTCCCTTCTATGTGGTAACGAATACTGGTCAACATTTAGGCGCTGCAGGTATTCTTTACAAAACCAGAATGTATGAACTTGCAGAAACTATGGGGGATGATATCTTATTGGTTCCTATGAGCGTTGACCATTTTTTGGCAATGCCGCTTTTAGACCAAAAGGGCATAGATTATATATCTAATGCACTACACAGTAGTAAAGAGGTAATCACTGGAAGTATAAAGCCCCTGTCTGGGAATCTATACCACTATAATTGTGAAACCGCACAGTTTCGTATGATTACTCCCAGCCAGTTAAAAGAAACGAAAAAACGAGGCAGATAGGGGGAGGGTTTGAGAAACGATAGATATTCAATCATAGAGAAAAGGGAATTTTATGAAACCTTTGTATATGAATTAAACAATAATTTACAAAAGATGGGATTAGGGTGGAAGGTGGTGCTGCCTGACCATATTTCGGATGGCTGTGTGATCAGTTTACAGGGCAGCCCAGAGAAAGGCTCAGAAATATTTCCTTTTGTAGCATATAACCGTCATACACAGTTGGGAGAACCCCTGTGGCTGGTAGTCAGGAATTCGCTAGAGTTTTTATTGCGGGATGACCGGATCACCAAAGCCGCATTTAAAGAGATGGGGGTGTTATCGCCAAATCTAGTAGTTCCGACATTGATGAACGCGAAAAGAAATCAAGAGGTATTGGACAATTTCCCACATAAGCTATATGGAGACGGGGACCTTGCCATTGTATTGAGGATTATTTATCATTCAACAGATTGTTTGCTTGAAGATATGCACCTTAATTTAAGAGTGACAAGTGAAATGCTGAATGAGTTTGGAATGGATTTTGATACCCTTTATCAGTGGTCGCTTGATAATCCGGAAAATCAAAGGGCTGTTTCCGTGGAACCGTTTGGGACAGAACCGGAAAAGAAGGATATCTACATTATGACAACAGAGAGCTTTTACTGGGGTGCTTCTGCTTTTTTATACAAAGAAAAAGTACACGAGCTGTCAGATAAACTGGGTGGCGATATGATACTATTTCCTACAAGTATCAATCAATGCGTGGCATTATCAAATAAAAACAGGGACGGAAGAAAATGGATTCAGGAAACCCTCTACGACTCTAAACAAAATGGTTTTCAGCAGAGGGAAAAAGATTTATCCGATTATATTTATGTTTATAGCCGGAAAACAGATGAGATCCGTAAAACAAGTCAAAGGATGCGGCAGAAGCCAAAAGTGAATAAAAACCATAGCAGGTGACTTTTCAGAGCGATTCAGAAAAGAACCTGCTTTTTTCATTTAATCATAAAGGAGATAAGAATATGAACCTCAAATTATATAAACAGTTTTCAGATGCTTACCAGCAATGTATTCGTTCCGCTTTTGAGGATTCCGCAATTCGCGGGGAAGTTAGAACGGTGGCTAGGGGTCTCCCGACCGAGGGAATCACAATTTTATTTGAGCAGGAGGGGCGGTACTGCCCCGTCATTCCGGTAAGGGAGGCTTTTTTGAGAGCGGAGATGTTTGACACCTGGGAAGAGGAATTGGCAGACCGGGCGATGGAAGTGTTCTCTGATGCGGAAGCGGAAGATCTGCGTATTGCAGTAGGCCAGTTGGAACAGCCGGAATATGTGGCAGTATATGCCGCAAACCATAGAAGTGACCTGGAAGCCCTGAAAAAGAATGATATGCCTTACCAGGTTATGGGGGACATGGTGCTCTACTATATGTTTCACGCACCGCTGGGAGACGGGCGTTATTATCAGGCAGAAGTAACCAATAAACATCTGGCATCCTGGAAAATGAGAAAAAGTGATTTTCATAATTTTGTACTGGAACATTCGCTGGTATCCATGGAGAGCAAAATCTATCCGTTGTGTGAGAAGATTGAAAATGTGCTGGAAGGTATTTCGTGCTGTCTGAACAATGGAGAGGCAGAGGATAGCCTTGGTTATGTGGTCACGGGACCTGGAGGAGCGGCAAGTGTATTATACTGGGATACCTTACAGGAACTTAGCCGCCTGATGCCGGATAGCTTTTATATTTTGCCATATTCAGAGAGGGAGGCTTATATCCTGCCTGATACTATGGGAGCACTGGCACCAGCATTTTCCATTGAAGATGTCCACAAGAATGGGAACCGTCAGGTTCGACACAGCTTGGCTGGGTATGCCATATCAAGTCATGGTTTCCACTATTCACCATCGGAGAACAAGAACAAATTGCTGACCATACGCGAATGGTTGAAGGGTGTAAATGAATGACATATGAAGAATATAAACAGGGACTGATTACAGAACTTGGGCGTCACATTGATGAAGAGCATCAGAGATTGATAGTAATAGCAGAAGGTACGGACAATGAGGAAATAGCCCTTGAACTTATGCAGCCGCCTGTGTGTAGCCAGTCATTGTCAATCCATAGCTTATATAGACAGTGGAAAGAAGGCGAATTAACGGCCCAGGTAAGCAGTATCTGCGATTATTTTGAAAAAAAGCGTGCTATTGAAACGATTGAGCAGTTAGAAAATGTTACGATTTGGGCGGCTAATTTTGAAAAGGCAGCCGAAAAGCTGGAAGGGAATGATATACCATATCTGCCTGTTGGGGATATGGCTGTATATTTTCAGTTCTTTGATGAAGTCTATGACGAGGATGAACAGTGGCCTCTGGATTATAAAAGACCTGTCCAAAATGAACATTTAAAGCAGTGGGGACTTACGGTACAGGAATTATTTGATAAAGTCAAATATTTCGATATGAATGAACGCTTTCAGACGGTTTTGGATACGAGCAGAGCTGTTCTGGCTCATACATTAGGGGCATTAAGCGGGGCGCTTCCAGACACAAAAGACTATTACGGGGTGTACAGCGAGAATGGGATTGCAATCATGTTCTATCCCGAGGGTTTGAGTGAAATCTCAAGGCGTTTGGATGATGACCTGTATGTTATGCCGTTATCAAATGATAAAATCCTTGTCTGTCCAATATCAGGACACAGTTTGGAAACTTTGCAGGAAATAGTAAAAAAGAGCAATGAGATGGATAAAAGAGCAGAAGTGTTCCCTGTCCAGGTCTCTAATATGGTGTTCCAGTTTGATGCCGAAAGCCTTGCAATCCAACCGGCGGCACAGATAGAGAAAAAAACGAGACATAAGGCAAGATAAGATGAAGGCAAATCTTTGAAAGGGGGTGGTTAAGCCCAATCCAATAAAAATTCAGCAGTCATAGAAATTTAATTTGTACCAGTAGCTCGTAACTTATTCGGAAACTGATTACATTCAAACATTTGAAAGGAGGTAAGAGGTAATCCCGGGTAAAATGTGTAGCTACACCCTCTAAGAAGGGAATTGGATTATAAATTAATAAATTTTTGTGAGTTTGACAAATATGCAGTAAAAAGTTATTGCGCCATACATGGGGTTGACGAGAGTGCCAACCTTGGGGATATTACGAAAGTTGATGAGAAAAAGCTACCTTATTTCAACTTTATCTGCGGTGGAAGCCCGTGTCAGGATTTCTCCCTAAGTGGGAAGCTGGCCGGTTCCGTCTGGAGGTGCAGAGATTGCGGGCATGAGGTAAACCCGCTGCAGGTACATTGGAGCAAACGGGATTTTTGTGAAAAATGTGGCTCAAAGAATCTGGATAAAACAAGGTCCTCTCTCCTTGTAGAGTGGCTTCGGGTTATCCGGGAAGTAAAGCCGATGTTTGGAATTTATGAGAATGTAAAAAATATTGTTCAGGCAAGGTTTCTAAACAGCACATTCCGTCTATTTGAGCAGGAATTGCAGGAATATGGATACAACACCTATTGGAAGATATTGAACGCGAAAAATTATGGGATTCCGCAAAACCGGGAACGGGTATACCTCGTCCTGATTAAAAAGGAATGTGATAATGGAAAATTCGTATTCCCAGAGCCAATGGAAAACGGGAGGCGGCTGATGGATATCCTTGAAGATGAGGTAGATGAGAAATATTATCTGTCAGATGATAAAGTGCAGAAACTGATTACAGACATGAAGGAGCGGAAAGCGCTTCTGTATATGCCTGGGGAAGAGGAACTGAAACAGTGGGAAAATAAACTGTATAAAGTTGGACAGGTTCAGGGGTATCTTGGCGATCCCCAGACTGGCAGGGTATACTCTGCAATCGGTTCCAGCCCTACTTTGCTGGCAAGCGGTGCCGGAAGAAATAAAATAGCCGTGGTCGGAAGTATTGGAAATTCCCAACAGAGTGTTATACTATCAGGGATGGGAACTGCCAATACCCAGCTTGCGAGCCACGACCAGACAAAGATTTTGCAAGTGGGGGCAATCCGTGGAAGATATAATGAAGAGGGAAGAGTCGAACAGCACCTGGAACTAAAGGATAAGCCTTGGTGCAGCTATGCGATTACCTCCGTACAGAAGGATAACATCATTCTGGTGCGGCAGGACACCGTAAAAGGCTACGAGGAATGTATGGCAGAGGGAGTTGTAAATATCGCCTATCCGAATGCTGCCGGAAAACGGGGCCGGGTACAGGGACATGGGACCATCTGCCCGACAATCACTGCGCAGGGAAATTCCCTGTGCAGGCTGGAATCAATCCTTCGTATCAGGCGGCTTACACCATTAGAGTGCTTCAGGCTGATGGGTTTTGATGATGAAGATTACCAGAAGGTCCTGGAAGCGGGCATCAGTAACAGCCAGGCATATAAGCAGGCAGGAAATTCGATTGTAGTGAATGTCTTAACCAGTATTTTTGAAGCTTTATATAGCGCTATGCCTTACCTGTTTGAAGATGTAAAGATAGGAAGCTTTTTTTCCGGGATAGGTGCCTTCGAGAAAGCACTGGAACGATTTTATGGGAACCGTCAATGACAGAGATATAAAATCTTAATATAAAGAACATCAATGCAGAATGGATTGGGAAAAACAGAACTATTTTAAACAGCAGGTCAAGGGATGCTATCAAATGCGGCAACCTAGTATCAAAAACAAAAGTGGAATTCTGCTATCAGGTTTAATTGACTGATAGCAGATAACCTTGGAATGTGATATCACAAAGCCTTTGATGATATCATACTCCATACTGCCTGCTATCAGATATATGAAGCTGATAGCAGGCAGTATGTGATTTGAGGGGAAACTGCTGTCAGTTTCCCTTTTCTGCTATCAGATTTTCGCGTAATATCCGCGGAATTGATAGCAAAAAATTGTGAATGATATCAGCTTTTTGAGGCTGATATGGGGGTATTAGGGGATCTCCCCTAACAAGATGGATTTTGTACGGCAAAATCCGTATCTTGCAGAGGACTGGCGGAGCCAGTCCGGACCGACCCCACAGGAAAGGGGATATATTTATGCAATATGAGCAGGAGGATTTTGAACAGCTAAAGAAAAAGGTAACAGAGTTATTTGAAAAAGTTCCTGTTGAAAAAGCTTTCTTGGATTTTACCTATGTGCCTGGAGGCGATGTGTTGGATTCACTGAAACTTGCGGATACAAGGACAGAACTTCTTATTTTTCTGCTGGATAAAAGTAAGGAAGCAGCAGACAGGGAGACAATAGATTTAATTTACGATGCTTTAAACGGTTTGGCTGAATTTGATAACCTAAAACATGGTATGGAACTTGATTCGCTGAAATCTTTAGCTTGGGATCTATGTGGGGCTGTGAAGTCCATAAGCGAGATGGAATGGCAGCGTATCCGACATGCAGGGGAGTCTGAGGCAGATGTAGTCCGTAGAATATACCAGCAGATCAAAGAAACAGAAAAACGCCGTGAATTGGTGGAATATTGGAAAGAACACCTTGACGATATAATCTACTACATAGATAGAGGACCGATGAAGGAAGTAATAGAAGCGCTGGACCAATGGCCTGTGATATCCGTGAAGAGATTGAATATGGCAATAGAAAAACGCAGGGAAGACAGTGTCTGTGATGTGTATGAACTCTATTATATTCTTATGAAACAGGACCATGAAGGGAATCCGGTTTATTTAGCGTGTATTAAGTGTGACGAAGGCGAAATGGAATTCATTGATCCGTTTAGTTATAAAACGGAAACCTTTTCCGAAGAAGAGTGTATGACAAATCAAAAGTTGTTCCAGCTCTTGGAAGAGGGTTATCAGATCGTGGAGATAACAAAGGAGGCGAGCCTGGTTATATGGGATAAATTAAAGGATACAGATACAAATGAATTAAAATACATGCAGGGATTCGGAAGATATGCTGCTTATTGCTTGGAAAATGACTTATTTCCAGTTAGGGAGAGTGGATGTTTACAGAATACTTTACAAAACCGCGATGAGGATTCGATGAAAACAGTAAGATCCCAACATAAGTCAAAAAGTCGTTGAGCGGAATATTGATGCTTTTATGAAATGAGGAGGCCATAAGCAGAATGAAATATGAAACAGAAGATTTTGAAATCCTAAAAAAACATGTGGAAGAATTTATGAAACAGGGACCTTTGGGAGATATTTACCTGTATTTCTTTTTGGAGCCATATCCCTATAACCGGACTGGTAATACTCTGGATACATTGAGATTTGCTGATGTGAGAAAGTTGCTTATTGATTTTTTACGCGGGGTCAGCCAGAAGTACAGTTCAGAGGTAAGAGAGCAGACAAAGTTTTTAATCCAGGAAATCCAGGAATATGGCTATCCTGACAGGCAGGAAGAGGATTATATGAAGAACCTGGCGTGGACATTATGTGATACGGTTAAATTCGTTGATTATGATGAGTGGGAGTCCAGGCGTCTGCCAGGGGAATCCGAGGCAGATGTGGTAAGAAGGACCTATCAGCAGATGAAAAGCCGGGAATATTGTTCCGAACAGTTGGAATTTTGGCAGGAGTATGCAGAGTGTAGACATTTAAGGTATGAAAAGGAGATACAGGTTGCAGAAATCATCGTTGAACTGCAAGGGTTATTCCCTTCCCTGCCCAAAGCTGAATTGTCTAAGGAAGAACTGATGGTTAAATCCAGAAACCGTCTTGAATCACTTCATTTTAAGGATATTGTACTTTATTATATTCTGGAACCGGCAGATAACGGCGTTAGTCCGTATAAAGGGGTGGCTGGATATCATTCCAAGGTGGTTTATTTCTCACCATTTGAAGGAAATGCCTGGTTTCTCGATAGAAAAGACATATCGGCATATAACGAGTTGCTGGCTGCACTGGAGAATGGCTATGAAATTTCTTTTATGACCATGGACGGGCATGCATCTGTCTGGTATGAGCTGGGGACGTCTGACATTCATACGATCCGACACAAGGAGGGACTGAGGAAGTATCTTCTTTATTGTAAAGAAAATGATATTACAGCCTGGACGATAAAGGAGACGATGGGGTGCACACCCCCGGATTTAATGGGATACCTGGAGAGGCAGAAACAGGTGACTTTTAAACAGAACGGGCAGAAAAAAAGGTAAAACAGAATTTAAAGGAGACAGAGTATTGAGATATGAACCAGAGGAATTTGAGTTATTAAAAGATAATGTAGATGAATTCATGAAGAGAGGACCGCTGGGAGACATTTTCACTTCATTTTTCTATAGGCCCTATCCCTATAACCAGACCGAAAACGTTCTGGATACACTGCGGTTTGCCGATGCGAGGAAACTGCTGATTGATTACTTATATAAGGTCAGCCGCGCAAAAAGTATTGAGGTTACAAGGCAGACTGAGGATCTGATCGGAGAAATATGGGAATATGGATATCCCAGTAGAAATAGAGAGATGGATTTTTTGAAGAATTTAGCCTGGGATATCTGTAGAATGACAAAATCTGTTGATTACTGGGAATGGGAAGCGATGCGCTTACCGGGAGAATCCGAGTCAGATGTGGTGAGACGTACCTATCAGGAGATAAAAGATCCGGAGAAGCGGCATGATGTCATGGAGTTCTGGACTGATTATCTGGAACGTATGCAGCCAAAATATGAGTTGGAAATACAGGTCGCAGAGGTTTTAGCACGGCTGAATAAAGGCTTTACTCATATGGAAACGCCTATTATGGAGGAAATCAAAGCGCTCATAGAAAATAAAAGTTTCTTGGATTCTCAAAAGTACCATGATGCCAGTATTTACTATATCCTAAAAAAAGAACAAGATGGGTCCGTCAGCTATAAGGGATTTGCCGAATATGAGCAGGAAATGGCATTACATTTTTCTGTTTCTGAAGAAGAGGTTACTGAAATTTATATAGGTGATACATCTGTTTACGAGGACCTGTTTCAACCGTTGGAAGAAGGATATGAAATTGCGGCGATCACGATGGACGGTCATTTTAATGTCTGGGACGAACTTGACCAGGAGGGATTTGATACAATACCATATAGAAAAGGGATTGAGGATTACCTTAATTACTGTAAAGAAAAAAATATAACAGCGGGAGCTATTCAATCATCTATAGGGTGGCGGGTGCAGGATTTATTCCAGTTGGTGGAACAGCAGAAAAAGAATAATTTGAATAAACGAAACCAGGTTGACAGACACACGAGGCGTTAAAGAGGTAGAACTGAATATGAATAAGCAGACAGAAAGTGAGAAATTGATCAATGATTGTAACATGTACCTGCAGCGGAACCACTATGGAGAATTTGCTCTGCTGTATGTATTAAAAAGAGAAAACTTAAATGATTCGCCGTACCAGTATTCAGCGGTGGCCGGCACAGATGAGAATGTATTATTCTTCGATGTATATGCAAAAGAGTCCCAGCCTGATATTTATCGGGTTGAAATGTGTAGTGCGGATGATGACCTGTTTTTTGAATTGGATTCCAATAATTGCACCATAGCAGCTATGACGATGGAGGGGCATTTCAGCGTATGGGATGAATTGGCAGACATTCCACGGGAAGAAATTACATTTCAAAGCGGTCTGGAAACTTACTTGGAATATTGCCAGGATAACCACATCACAAGAAATTCAATCAAAGAAGCCATTCAGTTGGATGTGCCGGATGTGTTCGAACTATTAGAAGGGGAAAGGGATCTTTTACTACATAATAGAGAAGAGGAGCAGGTGCAGCTTCAAAAAGTAGTCGATACAATTTTAAATGGGACAGACGAAAATGATTTGAGATTAGCCCAGGATATGCTGAATGGGATATGGGATATTGATAACGACAAACCTATTTTGAAGCGGACGGAATTACAGCAGGCTGCGTGCGATAGCTGTATTTTATGCCGGGATCTTACTCCGGAATTTTGGAATGGACTTCTGCAGCATGGAGATACCGAGGCAGATCTGGTGAAGGCTGAATACAGCAGACTGAAAACCGCCGGGGGAAGGGAATCAGAAGCGCTGTTCTTACGGGCAATTTGTGAAAAGAAGGATATTCCGGAAGCAGATAAGAAAAAACTGGCTGAACTTCTGGCTATTTTGAGACAGTTTGATAAAAAGAAGAAACAACTGCCTCCTGAGCCGAGCCGGTAGTTGGTTTAATGAAGGGAGATTCATGGAGAAAATCAATACAGCCGAAGAACTGATAAATTATTTAGAGTCCTTTGATATCCCGTTTGATATTAACCAGGAACAGGCCCAGGTGCTGTTGGATTATATGGAGGGCAGTGGATATATGTTATATACAGACAGCAGGGGGCAGTTATATCAGGTGGATTTAGAAGAAGAGGGCAGAGAAGAAACCAATATGGATCAAATTATGGTTCTTATCTGTGACTGGAACAGTGACTTTATAACAGATGCCAGAAGGCAGTTGAGAGAAGTGGAAGATGAAATTGCAGAGCAGGAAATCCTGGACCGGTTGAAAAACTTAAATAAAGATGAGGGACTGCTGGATGTTATGTTTGAACAGACTTCATTCTATAAACAACTAAAGGAGAAGGAAGCATTGGCGAAAAAAAAGTCCCGTTGATATTAATTATGGAAAGAAGGGGATGATTTGGGACGGATTGACACACCGGACGAACTGAGAGAATATCTTGATGAATTTGATATATTGTTGCCATTGACCGCCGAAGAAGCTGAAAAGGTGATGGAATATATAAAAAACAGCGGGTATACACTGGAAACGGATGGTCATGGGCAACTCTATAGAACAGACTTGGAAAACGGTGAGTGCCTGGAGACAGATATTGACCATATGATAGATGACGCTTGCGAATCAAATTATGAAAAGATATCTGATATCAGGGATTATCTTGTGTTTTGCGGCGGGAAGGAACGGGATAACCTGTATCAGACCCTGCAGGGGTTGTTATCTGATGAGAAGATATTAAACACTGCTTTCAGCAGGACCTATTTTCAAAAGGAACTGCAGGTGAGGCTGCATGGCGTACTGCCTGCTGTGGAGATAACAGCGGGCCGCCGGGCGATTAGATAGATAGTAAGAGTGTATCTGGTAGGAAGGGACATTGCTGATTGCTGTGTTTCCTTCCTTTTTCTTTGCTGGAAGGAGAGTGAACAGGCTGGGAAAAGCAAAAATTAAGAATTGCCGTAAGGAAATACGGTTATCTACGGAGGAGCTGGAGGAGTTAAGGAGGAAAGCAGAAGAACAGGGGTTAAAAGAATCCCAATACATGAGAATGCTGATAACCAACCGCCCCAGGGATTACCCGGATTTGCTGGAGGCAATGCAAAACCTCACGAATGAAGTGAATCATATTGGCATAAATATCAATCAGATTACCAAAAACAATAACAGCGGCCTGTACCATGAGTCAGATAAAAAACGGCTGTATGTCTATATGAAACAGATCAAGGAAGCCGTGAAACAGGTAGTCAGTTTGTTGGAATCAGCAGGTACTTAACTATGGCTGTCAGCAAAATACTGCACATGGGATGTGCAAAGTCAGGATTTAAGGCAAAACATCTTGCAAACGCGATTTCTTATATTACAAAGGATTTTAAGACTGAAAACGGGCTGTATGTTTCGGGGCATAATTGTCTGCCCGAGACAGCCTTAAAACAGATGCTGAATACAAAACGCCGATATAACAAGATGGGAGGCCGGCAGGGATACCATATTATCATATCGTTTGAAGAGGCGGCAGATACCGTTGATAAAGATATTGCCATGGAGATCATAGGTAAATTTGTGAAGGAATACCTGGGTAAAGAGTTTGAGGCTGTTTATGCGCTGCATGATGATACGGACCATATCCACGGGCATATTGTGTTTAACAGTGTTCGTTGTGTCGAGCAGGGATTGAAGTACGATTACAGAAATGGCGACTGGGATAACATTATACAGCCTCTCGTCAATAAAATCTGTGAAGAGTACCATATGGCTACTCTCGATATGGACAAGGTTCGAGAGTACAGGAAGCATAAAAGAGATAAGACTTGGGACCAGAGTAAGGATGGAATTTTTGTCTGGAATGATATGATCCGTCGTGACATCGACCAGGTTGTAGCACAGGCGGAAAACTGGGACGAATTTCTGGTCGGAATGCAGGAGCGTGGCTATGAGATAAAGCATGGAGCACATACGCTGATAAAACCTCCAGGAATGGATAAAGGGCGAAGGCTGGATACTCTAAAAGGTGATTATACAGAGGAAAAGATACGGGAACGGCTGTGTAATCCTATGAGGGAGGAAGATTTACTAAAGCCCGTATTGGAACTGCCGCCCAAAATCAAGAAGATATCTGGTTATATTCCCAGAAGGAAGTCTGCACTGACTGGATATCAAAAAATATACTTTGCAAGGCTATACCGGCTGGGAGTCATTAAAAAACAACCATATTCTAATGCCTGGAAGTATAAGGAGGATATCCGGAGACTTCACGAGCTGCAGGAAGAATATAATTTCCTGTCTACATATCAGATATATACAGACCATGACTTGGATAATGTCCTGAAAGTATTAGCAGGTCAGGCAAAATCGCTGAGACAGGAGAAAAGGCAGCTAAAAGACTTGGAAGATGCCAATCCAGAGGCATTTGTCCTGTGGGAACAAATACAGGAACTAAGTGTAGAAGTTTCTCTGTATGAAGAGGGGTATCAGGAGTTCAAAGGAGAATATCAGAAGTCAGAACAGTTGAAAAAGCAAATGTCTGATTTAGGCATTTCTTTTTCGGAGGCGGTTCAGTTGTTCCAGGATTCCCAGGGGAAGATCCGCCGCATAGAGAAAGTTTTGGCGGGGGTGAAAAGGCAGCAGAGGATAGGAAAGAAAATCCTACAGGAACAGAGGGAGCGATTGCAAAGTAAAAAACAACATATAGACAAAGGAAGGGGAGAACGGCATTATGATTTATGAAAATAAAAAAATAGAAGCACTGGCATCGGAAGTGACAGGATATCTACAGGAATATAGCTTGGGAGAAGCCTATATCGAGAGTTTTCGAGAGCGTGTACCTGCAGGTATGAGGATTCCGGGGATCAAGGAAGTTTTGGGCAATCACCAGCTAAGGAATAATCTTACCTGTTTTCTTCTGTACCGCTCTTCTCTTTTACCAGAATCAGCCAGAAAACAGGGTATCAGCCTGACAGACAAAATAGACGCGGTGGGTACGGTAAGAGAAGCGGATAAGCATGGAGAAAAAGAGGAATTGGCATGGGAAATAAACGAAGTAATGAAAAATGTAGCTTTTCCCTTTTATATTGAAGCCGGATATGCAAAAGCTTGGGATGACCAGTCTGACCCTGTGAGACGTATCTACAGGGATATTGGAATTAAAGAGAAACGTCAGAGTATGATTGACTGTCTGGAATCTGCGTTGGATAAAGGATGTGGGGAACGAAAAAAGATTTCAGATATGATTTCGTCCTTGGAAAAGATTGCCGATAAAGTTCCGGATCGTTTAAGTAAGGGACGGTAGAATATATAATTTGAGAGGAAAATATGAAATATCAATTTTTAGATAATGCAGGGAATGTGACAGAAGCAGAGCAGAAAAGTTATAAGGATGCACAAAATTACGCTGAAAGTCATGACCTTATGTGCCTTTCCATGCCATATGATTTATTTGTTGCAACTTTTCGGAAAAAAATCAAGCTGTTGGAAGGTCATGCACAATACAGTTGGCTGTCAGAATACGCAGAAAAAATGATCTGTATGAATCAGGGCTTTGGTTATCAGGCGATTGCTGCAAATGATTTTATGGAAAAAATAATCATAATGCCGTTAGCAGACTTGCAGGGCTGGCTTGAGGAAAATGGGATTTCAGAAGGAGAAAAGGGAACCGTAAAACCATATCAGCAGAAAATGATAAATGGTCTTACCGGATCAGAGAAGGGGATTACCATTGAAATTCCTGTTGGAATGGGGAAGGCTAAGAGCAATTTGCAGACCGATACATCTAAAAAAGCGAGGAAAGGCAGGTAAACAACGATTTTAGAAATAAGACCGTTAAACGAACAGGAGAGGAAGTATGCTTATCCACAAAGTACGCAAATTGAACGAGTGACAGGTAATATTGGGTTTGCGCGGGGGCTTTTTTCCCGGAAGATGAACACCTTTTTAATTGTCTGGTCTGATCACCGGGAACAAAGAACACAGGAGTTTAACAAAGAGTTGGACCAGGTTATTGAGGCTCTGCGTTCAGAAGGAATATTGAAGGACAGCTTTGGGGCGGTGGAATATGCAGAAAAGTTTCCAGGTAGTGCCTTTAAGGGGAAATATAACACAGAAACAGGGATTCGTGTGGACACTGATGAATATATTTATCTCTTGCGCTGTGATGCGCTGAGTCTAAATTTTCACTTATGCTGTTATGAGGGAAAACGGCTTGATGAACACATTAAAAGGGCAGAACGAGGGATACAGTTTGTTGACTATAAGGGTAAGGATTTATTCCATATTCCGGATGGTGGGAAAATTGTAGTGACCACTGCATGGAAAGAAAATATTGAACATCAATGTCGTTATATTGATGAAGCACATGTTGAAGTGGGGAGTAAGCTTTACCGTATAAATGAGTTTGCAGAAATAATGCGCGGGAATGGAGCCTTGTATAGACCACTGCGAGAGAAAGCCGTAGAGGAAGTGCAGACTGATGAAAAGAAGAATAAGGTGAATTCTCAAAAAGTGAGATGAGAATTTGAAGCAGAGACAGCCGATTAGACTGTCTTTTTTAATGCAGGAGGCAGTTATGACAATAGAAGAACAAAAATATTTAGAAGAGTGCCGCAAAAAGCTTGGAGCAGAACAAAGTGAAATAATCCAGATGGCATTTCAATATGGTTTGGCCATTAAAGACGTGCGGCGTGTTGCTATCCCTAAACTCAATGCGGAGCAGATGCGTCAGACTGTTTTTGCCATACTTGAAAATGTGGATGGTGAACTTATAGATTTGTGTTGCCAGGGTACTTTTGACCAATACCAAATACCAGAAATTGTGTCAGGATCGGTATCAGGTCTTACGAAAGAAGAAATCATGTCCTATGCAATACCGGATTTGCCGGCTAACCGGATGAAAAAGATGAGAACCCAACTGATTGAAGCAAAGAAAACTGCAAGTGATACAGCGGAGGGGACAGCTTTTCGGGAGTACACAGAAAATCTCATCAAAATGATGGAGACGTCCCTACAGCAGTTTAAGGAGAACAACGAAAAATTTGAAGTGCTTTCGTCTCTGGTCAAAGAGCATGTTTTGGATGAAAAAAACCAGGAAATCAAGGATTTATATGACAACCTGAAAGAAAAGGACAACCTGATTAAGAAGCTGCAGGAGGAAGCAGCCGGGCGGGAGGCGCAGATAAAAGACCTGGAAGCGAAGCTGTCAGATGTTAAAGTGCAGACAGTAAAGGGGGCTGAAAAATCTATTGAAATTGAGAGAACAGGAAAAAAGCCTGTACCTACGTCATATTGGAGACCGGAGCCGCCACAGACAGCGAAAAAAACACTTTTGGATAAGTTGTTTCCACAGAAGACACCGGATATTTTGGACAAGATTGCGGCGGAAGGGCTGTCTTCGGAGCAGCTTGAAGAAATCCGGTCTGCATTTGATTCCGGACTGTCAGATATGGAAGTAATGCGGATTATCAAGAAGGATCTGACTGCCGATAAAATGCGGAAAATGCGTGAGATTATGATGCTGGTGCGTGAGAGGAGGCTTGCTGATGAGTGAGGCATTCAATATCAAGATGGTCCGGGAGTGCTATTATATGATGCAGTTGATGGAACAGCAGGACTTTATATTTACCCAGGATGATAAAAGGCTTCTTTTAGGGTATGCATTTCATCAGCGGGATTTGGATTGTGTGCATGATGCAGTTATCCATATCGCCGCAGTCCGTGAAAAGTCACAGGAGGACCTGGATTCCGGTATCATTGAGCAGTACAGTATACGCGGCAAAAGTGAACTGCAGGGAAAGATCGTGGAATATATCATCCAATTGGAGGTTGCAAATATTAACCAGGAAAGAGCAAACAAACTTCTGATGGAGATCCTGCGTGATAAAAATGTGGACTACGAATTGGATCATATGATAACGGAGCTGCAGAAGCAGGACGAGGAGAAGAAAAGGGAAAATGAAGTGTCCAGGAGGTGAATGAAATGGGAGAAATACAGGAAGCAACCCAAATCCTGCGGGTATCCTTCGAGGGTATAGAGATTTTTATGAAGATTATCGGCGGAGGGATACATACTGCAAAAGATATCGGGAAAATCTTTGGTAAGCTGGTAGAGATGGAACGGTTATACGGAAGAACAAGTGTAAAAGACCTTCTGAAAACTGGGGGTGACCTACAGGTTTTTCGATTTGACACGGTCGATATCCAAAAAGTTAAAAGACTGGCAGATAAGTATAAAATCCGTTATGCCCTTCTGCCAGATATAAATAAAGCGGACGGCAAGAGTGAGATATTATTTCATTCTGATGCCACGCCACGGGTGAACCAGATCATAGGGGAAGTGTCCGGCGGCAGGATTGAATCCATACAGGACTATATTGATAATGGGGAAGAAAATGAGCTGAAGGAAACATATGGGATAGAAAAGGGGGGAAAAGAAAACCCAAACGGGGAGATCGCCCATAAAGAACTGTCCATTTCTCCGTTTGGATTCCGAGCAGTTGGTACTTTTCTGGCAGAGACACCGGGGGCAAGTGTTGGAGAGATCAGCAATGCGATTGATATGCCTTGGGCGGAGGTGGAGCCGATACTACAGCATATGGAGGATCTGGGAATCCTGGAAATCAATGAGGAAGGCAGCACAGCCTTTAAAATGGATACAGGAGAGTTCGATGAATATGTCAGACTTGATAAATGGCAGAAGACTGAGGCGATGGAACCTATCATACAGGGGATGGGGCAGCCCCAGAAAACAGGGCAGATGTCTGAAATGAATGACCGGCAAAAGAGGGTACTGCAGCATGCGAAAGAGGCTTCGAAAGGTGATCCCAATATCCATCAGATATTTATTGCCCGAAGTCTGGCTGTAGAAGAAACTGATAACAGGATCCTCACACGGATTCCGGGTAAACGGAATGAATATCTGTGGATTGATAAAAATGCAATCTCCCATATCAGTGAAGAGAAGAGGACGATATTTGCCAGCCTTCAAAAAGATAAAGACTACAGCATTGTGAATAATGAAGGCCGGGTTATAGGGAAACGGACGGGAGAACAGCTATACAGCCAGAGTTATGATCCGGTCCTGAAGGAAACCAGGAACATGCTGTACAGGAAAAAAGAAGAAACGCGGAAACGGCAGATGGCCGCCCAGTTGAAAAGACGGGGAGGGAGATAGTGGAAAGTAAGAAAAAAACTCCTGTCTGGCTGCTCGTGCTTGGTGGGATATTGGCCGCATATGGCGGTTATCTGCTCAATGGAATCTGGGAAAAGGGTATTGATATCAATACTTTTATGGAGCGCCTTAATCTGGTGATGGCACATCCCATTGGGAATTACTTTAATGACACAACCTTAAAAGGGATATTATTGGCAGAGTTTGTATATGTTATCGCTATTGCCATGTATCTGACCAGCAGAAAAAACTATATGCCGGGTAAGGAATACGGAACTGCTGTTTTTGCAAATATCAACCAGGTAAACCAGGCGCTGTCTGAAAAAGATGAAACAGAAAACAGGATTTTGAGTCAAAATGTCCGTATGCGAATGGATACCAGGAAAACCAAATTAAATTTGAATACGCTTGTCATCGGAGGCAGTGGGGCGGGAAAATCTTTTTTCTTTGTTAAGCCGAATTTATTACAGCTTAACCGTTCCTCTTACATAATCACCGATCCAAAAGGCGGTGCGAGACGTTCCAGTCTGAAAAGGACTGGCACATCTCAACTGAATCATTGTTTATTGTAATGAAATTAGTTCGAGTTGGAGAACTGAATGCGTGAATAGTCGAATGAAGGGGTAACGCCCTGAAAGGCTACTCTAATACTCCGGCTGGCATGGAAATGAGTAAACATTGAAATGTCAGAAGCCCGGTGAAGTCGGCAGAGAGATACCGTAACAATAGTAGTTGACGAAAGCTGTACAGAGGTGGATGGTGTATCCTATATGCCGGGAGTCTATAAAATACCTATGGTTAGAATGGTGGATGTTACATAATCCACTGACGAACCCTCGAATGTACGGGTCTATATCGGGACTAAGTAGAAATGCTTAGTAACACAACTAGTGTTGCTACTGCGGGTGAGTAAGACTTCTGCCTTTATGAAAATCCGTGCAATGTTACAGGCATTGATGTGGTAGCAGGCTCAGAGATGGGAACCTACGGGTATATATGAACAGATAACGCATTCGGAACGTCGTAAGCTGACAGCGTGGAGATTTTACTGTCTATGAAACGTATCGAACGGGAAAGTCATCGTGAGATTAGCGATGATATAAGGGAGATAATGTCAGTGAAAGCGGTGGCATAGTACCGATGAAACCGTGATAACAAGCGGTGGAGGAATAGCCACTAGTCATACATTAGAGTAAATAAGTTACAAATGGTATGGGTTCGAGTAAGACTAAGAGATGTAATAACTCCCAGATAGGAGGTTACAGACCATACAAAAGAAAGCTAAGCTCCGGTACAACGAATATTACGATATGCAGAAAGCATTCGATGAGTTGTATCAGCAGAGCAAAAATGGTAACAACTTTTATAAGTTATTAGAAATTATCGGTTCAGAGCAGAATATTTGCCTGGCATACCGAAACCTAAAAACCAATAGCGGAAGTAAAACTGCTGGTACAGATGGTAAAACAATCGAGGATATCAAAGGTCTATCGGACAGGAAAGTAATTGAAACTGTCAGAAAACAATTAGCAGATTATCATCCGCAATCAGTCAGGAGGGTCTTTATTCCTAAGCCAGGAAGCGATAAAAAGCGTCCGTTAGGGATTCCATGTATCTGGGATAGACTGATACAACAGTGTATCTTGCAGGTGTTGGAGCCGATTTGTGAACCTAAGTTTCATAATCACTCCTATGGATTCCGGCAAAATAGAGATGCCCACCATGCGGTCAGCAGAGTTGTCAGCATGGTAAATATGTATAAACATTACTATTGTGTGGATGTGGACATCAAAGTTATCACCAGTTAAAAATTATCACCAGAAATTGAACAAGAAGCTTGAAAATCCGATAATAACCGCCCCTAATCTAATGATAACTGTTGCTTAGTTCATATCATACCCTTCTATAATAAGCTATCAGCAATGCTGAAATACTTATTTAGACCAGGAGGAAAATATGTTACTAAAGCAGCTAATCAAAGAGGCAGAAGCGTGGCTACGATGCCAGGGCTATACTCAATCCACCATTTACCATAACTTTGTCCGTTTTTGGAACCGCTTCTGTAAAGTGGAAGGAACCGAGGGGGATTACTCTGAAAACCAGCTGAAGAATTACGTCCTGCAGGCTTTTGGCATTGACCTTGGGACAGTATGCCCGTCTTCACTTTCTTTAAAGGAGTACAGGGCATTTCATGCGTTCAAATCTCTTGTCGGATTTGCCAGTACAAAGAGGATCGCTGGCACATCAATGGAGGGCGCATCTGTAAGGCAGCCATTGAACGGGAAATCGCAGGAAGCATTGGACTGCTACATGGCGCATCTTTCGGCGCAGGGATACAGCAGCAATTCAAAAAGGTATGCATATCAGACAATACATCGTCTCCTGTTATCCTGGCCAATTGAAGAAACCGGCAGGGAGAGCATCACTTCATTCTTGAACAGCCTGGGTATTCATTCCAAAAGGACCGTGGATTCCATGTCTAAGGTGATAAAAAGGTTCCTGTCCTTCGCATATGATGAAGGAATCACAGGTGCTGATTTCAGCCCCACCGTCCTTTCACAGAAAAAAAGGAGGGGTACGGAAATCCCATCTGTTTATACTGCGGAGGAAATCGCAGAACTGGTGGACTTTCTTTCTTCCCATGCGGATAACAGAAAACGGAACCGTGCCATTGTGATGGTCATTGCGGTTTTTGGATTCCGTGCAGGGGACGTGGCAGGCCTTCAACTGGAGCACATTGACTGGGGCAGTGGCATAATCCGCGTCCTCCAGTCAAAAACAGGGGATCTTGTCGAACACCAAATGACTGAGGCCGCCGGAAACAGTCTTGCGGACTATCTGCTGAATGAACGTCCGACATCGGAAGACCCCCATGTATTCCTCAGGCGGGACGGAATGCCGATGAACAAAACATCCATTTCAACCATGATCTCGGGTGGATTTGTAAACAGTGGTATCAACATCAACGGAAGGAAGCATGGAAGCCACAGCCTGCGGCATTCGCTTGCATCAAACATGCTGGCAGAAGGAGAGGGCATACTCACGATCTCCAAAACACTTGGCCATGGTTCTGTTGATTCCACCAGGATCTACACAAAAGTCGATATTGGCCATCTCCGTCTATGTGAATTGGAGGTGCCTGCCCATGAGTGACCAAATGTACATCAGCGGAACCGGCTTGTTCGCCAGTTACCTTGCTGATACAATGAGTGCTTTTGTCGAATATAAAGTGAATGTGGGCGGATGCGTGCCGGAATCATTTCTCCCTGTGCTGAAGCGCCTCGACCGTTATTGTGCCAACCGCCCAAAGAAAAGCATCTGCTTTGATGCCGACACTGTCCTTGGGTTCATGGAAAGCCAGAATGTAAAAAATTCCACGGCAGCCCGGCAGGAAAGCGTCCTGCGTTCACTGGGACAGTACATGTCATCCGTGCTGGGGCTCCCTGGTATTTACACGGTTCCCCGGCTGATAAAAAGAAAAGGGAAGACTTTCGTTCCTTATGTCTTTTCCCGTGATGAAATATATGCCCTGATGGAGGCTGCGGAACACTACCGGCCCAAATGCCGTAATAAGCCGACTGTGAATATCCTGAACTGCATGCGCTGCATTATGGCGCTGCTCTACTGCACTGGAATGCGGGTGTCAGAGGTCTCCTTTCTGTCGGTCAGCGATGTTGATATGGAACAGGGGATTATACACATCAGCCGTGCAAAGAATGACAACCGCCGCATCGTTACAATGTCACACTCATTAAAGGCCGCATGCAGCCGCTACCTGGACGAATCAAAGCGCCACAAACTATCAGGCATCTGCTTTTTTGACAGCGGTTCGCCAACCAATGGCGGCAGGGTGACACGCAGCTGCATTTATTCTTACTACAGACGGTTCCTTTCCCACGCAGGTATCAGCCACAATGGCAGGGGATTCGGTCCCAGGCTCCATGACCTGCGCATAACATTTGCAGTCCATTCCCTCAGGCGGCTCACGGAAGAGAACGGTGATGTGAATGCCTGCTTATACTACCTGTCAACGTATATGGGCCATAAATCCCTATTGGAAACACAGGATTACCTTTGGCTGACCGGAGAATTGTTCGATGGCATCTGCGGGAGGATGGACGAATACACATCATTCGTCACTGCCCTCTTTGACAGAAAGGCAGGTGAGATGGACAGTGAATAAGTCATTTCCCGGATTACTGGAATACTATGTCCTCACTTATGCAAAAAAAGAGGCAGGTATGTCAGGGGAGACGCTGCGCTCGTATTATACGGCCATTGACCAGTATGTCCTTTGGATGAAAAAATGCAGCCTTGTGGAAACCTCCGAAATAGACCCGTCCTGCTTCAGCAAGGAAAAAATCCGCCAGTTCCTACTTCACCTGGAGAAGGAACAGGAAGTGTCCGTCCCGACGAGGAACCTCAGGAGGGCAGGCATCGTGTCATTTCTTGAGTTTGCGGCTGGAGTATGCCCCGTTTATTCCCAAGCATACCTGGACGCACGTTCCATTAAGATAAAGAAGGCACCGAAACCGGAAAAAAGCTTCCTGACCGTCGAGGAATACAGGAGCATGCTGGAGTCCATTGACATTTCCCGAAGAAATGGATACTCCCATTATCTTCTGGTCAGCGTGATGTACGATACTGCCGCAAGGGTCGATGAGGCTGTCCGAATGAACCTGCAGGATTTTTCATTCGGGAAAGAGAATTCCGTCATTATTTATGGCAAAGGCTCAAAATACAGGAGGGTCTATCTGACGAAACATTCCGTCAGGCTGGTGCAGGATTGCATGGCCCGTTCAGGCAGGATGCAGGGACCTCTTTTTCTTAACCGTTCCGGCGGCAGGATGTCTGATTCAGGGATTGACTACGTACTGAAAAAGCATGCGGAAAAAGCATCCCAAACACTACCTTCCCTTAAAGGCAAGACTGTTTCGCCCCATACCCTCCGCAGGAGCAAGGCAACACATATGCTCCTGAATGGAGCAAGCCTGCCTGTAATCCAGCGGTTCCTTGGTCATGAGTCAATAAAAACGACCGAAGCCTATCTTGAAATCGGAAGTGAGGCGATGATTAAAGCAGTACAGGCGGCTGAAAAACAGCTTACAGAAAAAGGAATCACTACACCAGAAGTTTCTGACTGGAAGGATCCTGATATCTTGCGACGCCTGAAAAAACTCGCGAAGTAGCAGTTACCACTTGATATTTTAGTAAAAAGGCTGGATAAAGCTGGGTATTCCAGCCTTAACTGGCGATAATTTTTAACTGGTGATAATCTCAATTACCACCAGCTGGTGGTAATACACGGTTTCTTTGATAATGTAGACCACGGAAAGCTGCTGAAACAGATATGGACATTAGGTATACGAGATAAACGATTGCTATGTATCATTAGCAAAATATTAAAATCAGAAATTGAAGGAGAAGGAGTACCAGAAAAGGGCACTCCACAAGGTGGACTGATTAGTCCGCTACTTTCACTTATTGTGCTGAATGAACTTGACTGGTGGGTAAGTAGCCAGTGGGAAACTTTCACGCCAAATGGAGTGAAAGAAGGCAAAATGAAAGGGAGCAAGGGCTGGTTAGGTTATGCACGAAAGTACACAAATCTGAAAGATGGGTATGTGGTGCGTTATGCTGATGATTTTAAAATTATGTGCAGAAGTTATACGGATGCACAAAGATATTATCATGCGACAGTAGACTTTTTAAAGTCAAGATTAAAACTTGACATTAGCCCGGAGAAGTCCAAAGTTGTTAATCTCCGAAAAAATTCTTCTGATTTTCTGGGATTTAAAATCAAGGTCCTGCCAAAAGGCAAGACCAGATATGGATATATTGCTAAAACTGATATGAGTGATAAAGCCATCAAAAAGGTTACTGCTGAATTAAAGGCAAAAGTGATTAACATAAGAAAACACACAACTGTTGGTAGAATTAATGCCTATAACATGGCAGTGATAGGGATACAGAATTATTACTGTATTGCTACCAACATATACAACAATCTAACGGATGTTAATTACGCTCTCTTACCAACCTTTAGAACCAGATTATCATGTATTGGAAGCACAATTCCGTTTGCGGAAACGCCCTATGAATTTCAACAGAAAACTGTAGGAATCAAGAAAGAAACCAAAATTATAACAGTAGGCAAAATGCCACTACTGCCACTTACAGGAGTTCATCACAAACATCCTATAAATTTCTCACAAGATATTACCAGCTATACAGCAAAAGGAAGAGAAAAGATTCATAAATCTGTCCAATGTGTAGAAACACAGGAATTACGAAATGTGATGAAGTATAGGAATCCTAATGAAAGCGTTGAATTTAATGATAATAGTATTTCTGCATACCTCGTGCAACAGGGGAACTGCTATGTCATGGGAAATAGGCTGAATGTACATCAAATGAAATGTATAAGGAAAATTCCAGTAGGTGAAGGTGGTACAGATAAGCATACTAATATCGCATTTATTTCAGAGGAAATATGGCGAGCTGTTATGACAGAGGATATTTCAGAAACTATCAGAATAATGAAGAGATTCAATATGGACGACAAGCAAAGACGGAGATTCAACCGATTGCGTGAAAATTATGGATTACTACCAATTAAGAAAAGATAACTTATAAATTTACTTGAGTATGATGGCACGCCGTATGATGCGAAAGCATCATGTACGGTGTAGAGCGGGGGAAAAGGTGGAGATTACTTCAAAGCCTTACCTATCGCTATAAATTTTAAAAGCCTGCGGAGGTTTTCTAAAAGAGCACGGTTATGTTGTCAAAGTTTTGAATCTGCTGGACATGGAAGAATCCGATTGTTATAACCCATTCATGTATATCCGTAAAGAATCGGATGTAGTGAAATTGATTACAAACCTGATTGCAAACACAACACCAAAAAATTCCCAGAGTAATGATCCATTCTGGGGTGTGACACGTTCCGTAGTGAAAAGCTACGGCATAAGAACACACATGA
>UQCR01000045.1 GCA_900539655.1 uncultured Robinsoniella sp. | reverse complement strand
TTCACCATCCGACAGATCTATTTTCTGTAAAGTATCGTATCGGCTCTGCGCTCCCTCACCGCCGCCATTGTAACTCCAGACTGTATCTGATGGATTATCCAGGCTGAATCTGCTGTCAATAAATTCGTCTGCATTTACCTCTTCTTCTGCCCTATAAGAACTGCTGATATGGAGCAGGCCTTTTACTTCATCTACCGTCTCAATGACTACCGACCGCTGAATCCCCCTGCCGCTGGAAATGGAGGTGATTGTCATCCGGCTGCCGGCTCCCGCAGCGCCGGTTACGTTTTCCTGAACTTCACATTGAAAGTCTGAAAAGTCTGTTACTTCCTCCCCACCCACCACGGGATAAGAGACCTGTGAGTTCCTGGTCATAAAAGCAGTATTGCCATCATCCTCTATACAGGATATCTGCACCGTACCATCTTCCTGAAAAAACGTTACCGATACCCCGTTCCCGGTTATTTGTGCCGCCTCCCTTGGCGAGGCTTTCACCTCTAATCCGTTCCCGCCCAATGTGCCTGCAAGCATTAGAAGCGCTCCCAGCATTGCAAAAGTTTTATTCTTCATCGTACTTTTCCTTTCTGATATTCAGACACGATTCAGCTACAGCCGGACCAGATAGCTTTTCTACTATTCAAGTCCGGCTGTGTATTTAATTCATTTGACTATTTCGCTTTTACGCTGATATCCGCACTGTAACTGCCTGCAATATTTTTTTTGCCAGATTTTTTGTAAGCCTTTACTTTATAAGTATATTTCTTATTCTTTTTCACTTCTTTATCTTTATAAGATAATTTACCGGCCTTTAGTTCCGCTGCCTTTCTCCAGGTCTTTCCTGTCTTTTTCATTACCACATAGCCGGAAACTCCGCTTACCTTTTCCCAGGATATAGTCACAGATCCCCGCAAAACTTTGCTCTTGGCAACAGGTGCTGCCGGAACGGCTTTTTTGGTAATTGTCCGATTCTGGCTGTAAATTGTTTTATGATCAATTACTTTATAGGCTTTTACAGAAAATTGGTACTTGCTTCCCGGAGTGGTCTTTTTATAAATATAAGAAACCGTTGCATTTCCTTTTATATTTTTTACGGTTGACCATTTTCCTTTATTTTTGACCTGAATAACGTAGCCGTCCGCATCCGCTGCTTTTTTCCAGCTGAGCTTAATATTCTTAGACTGATAAGGTACAGCTTTTAATGTTAACCGGACAGACTGGAATTGTAATTGCTCCAGGCGGATTTCTGCTGCAGTTAAAACCGAATAATTTTTAACCAGGTTTTTCTGTGCAGGAGTCAGTTTGTTATATGCATTACGCGCTTCTTTTATAAGCGCTTCACTGTTCAGAGTTACCATTTTGATTCCGTTGATCTGGTTTATCACAGGCTCTGCCGCGCGGGCATCCAATTCTGCCTGAGTAGGCAGCTTCTTCAACCCGGCAATTGCTTTCACCAAAGCGGCTGTACTTGCATCAACCTGCTGCTGATCCGCCTTTTCATTATCTGCCACTGTCTGAGCTGATTGAATGGCATCTGACAGCACTTTATAAGTATCCGCTGTATATAAGGATGCATTTATCCCTTTTGCTTCTTTTAACTTACTCAGCAATTGCTGCTTATCCGCTTTTATTACTTTATGAACCACAAAATTAACCCAGCCATTGCTGTCTATGGATATTTTGGCTTCCTTTGTTGCCGGGTCATAGGTGACCTCTGGAGTGCTGTACTGATTGTGGTTATTACCGGAATCATACATGCCGTCTATCACTTCAATTACCGGCTCCTCTTCCTGATTCGTCAGGGTAATTACAGTGTTGCGGAACTGCTCATCTCTCCTTGCACCATCCGGCATATAATTGTTCAGCAGATACTTAGGCCACAGGTCGTTATTATCCGAATCCCAATGCTGTGTCTCTCCCGGCCCGGTAGCAATATATCCTTCCCAGATATCATCCTTATCAACAAGGAAGTTATTCAGGTTTACCTTATAAGCATTGTCTTCCTCTTTTAACAGAAGATAGGTGTAGTTATCATATTCCACATGAATATCGGTGTTGCTGTCATTGGTGGGAAGGGTTACTTCCTGTCTCATCTCCTGCTGCCATTTGCTATTGTATGTATACCAGGTATTATCCAGTTTGTACGCATATCCGGTACCGGTATAAGTCTGGGGATAAGCTCCATCAAACAGCTCTTTCAGTTTTTCAGGTGAATTATAGGAATTCCTGATATCGGATTTTGTCAGTGTCAGAATATTTCCGTTCTTTTCCTTAAAATCTTGTATCGCTCTTGGAATAATGGATGGCAATATGCCGTACCTTCCTGTAGTCTGGGTCATGAAGGTTTTTTCATCTCCCTGTTTCCCCCCATCTCCGTACAGGGTACCTACCACATTCCATCCCATGGAGCCTGCAAAGTTATTGAGAGATCCATCTGTGCTGTCATAGGCGATTTTAGTTTTCGCCAGCATTTCTTCCTTATCCGGTATTTTTTCATTCAGCATATAATCAACTGCTTTACTAATCGCATGATTATATACGGGTCCGATCTGGTTACGGATACCGGTTGAATTAAACGGATGTTCAAAGGAATACACCGTAGCACCACTCATAGACTCCTGAATCATACGCATGGGATAGAGCAGTTCCGGAAATGCAAATGCACCTCTGCACTCTTCCGGTCCATGGCTTCCAATACTTCCGTCCGGATTTTCATAGAGCTTCCAGTAACCCTCGATAAACCACATCCAGGAATCGATCAGGGAACCGTAATTATCGCACATATCCGAAAGCCAGGCACCATAGGTAACGCTTTCAAAGGAATTATAGCTTACGTTTGTGCTCCATGCACTTGTTGTTTTCGACATCAGAATAAGATTCTCTTTGTTTTCTTTTGCCGTATTGTAAAACCGTTCATTATTAATAATTGTCTCAACAGAATCGCCCTCATCGTTCATATCTGCAACCCAGACATACCCGCCATACTGAGCGGCCAATTCAATTTTATCTGCAATTTCGTTGCTGAGCCTTGTACGATTACCCGCACTGTGAAGCTCGGAATATGCAGTTCCCATAAAATATTCAAAGTTCTGGTAATACTCTGCCACCTTGGCATTTGACAGATAATTACTCGTAAATGAGTTACCAACCATAACAAAGAACGGGATATGGTTTTCCTCTGCAAGTCTGGTCTGTTCATCTAAAAATTCCATATGCCCCGGATAATCTACATTCAGGTAATACCCAGGATGGATGACAATTGCAGAGTATGGCTTCTGGTTCTCTGGAAGCTGATTCCAGAACGTAACGATATCATGTCCGCCCTGAATTGGTCCCGGAGTAGCTTCTGAGGGGTTCATTTCCCTTGCCATGTGATGAATGATCAACGGATGCTCATTGTCTATCGTCATTCTGAGAGCCGCTTTTCCCATTACATCCACTGGTATTTCCTTTATCAGGTCTTTGCTGGTAACGGTAAGTACAGCCGATCCGATTCCAATTCCCGCAACAGTTAATCCATCGCTGACTTTTACGATCTCCTCATTGCTGCTGACCACTTCAACTTCCTGATTATATACATGCGCAGTTCCCATTAATACATCAACACTCAGGCTGGTAGTTTTTCCAACCTTCAAAGATATTGTGTCCGGGTTTACACTTAAGGTATCTGCCTTTACTTCACTGGTATCCCCGGTATATTCAAACGCATCCACCTCAATATAGTTCTGATACTGTATCTCAGGTCCTACCGCTTCAACACGGAAGGTATGCTCACCAAAGGGAATTCCAACCAGCGTATAGAGGTCTTCCTGCATTACTGCTGTCCCTGCTGCATTTACCCTGGCTATTTCTTCTCCATCCAGGTAAAGCTTGGCTTCCCCATAATTGGTATCTTTTTGTCCGATCCAACGAATACCGGTACCAGTGAACGTAACCTCTGCCCATGCACCCGGTGCATTGGACTGCCTGGCATCTCCTCCAATATGGGAGTCTCCCGTTTCCACTTCCCATTTCCCGGAGTATTTTACCAGGTCTGATTTGTTGTCAACCACAACCCAGTCTGCAAAAGCCTCTTTTGCCTGGTTCTCATCCATAAGAATCTGGGCCGTCTCTGTTTCGCTCTCGCCTTCTGTTCTGGCTTCCTGTGTGCTGCCGTCTTCTGTTCGTACCGCATATTCCGTTTCTGTCTCAGCATGTTCAACGACAGAACTCTGTTCTCTCACCTCAGCCGCTGCAGTGAGCGGAGTACTGAGGCATAAGCACGTTGCAGCCAATAAAGCTGTCAGTTTTTTTCCTCTCCATTTCATCTTATTTCCTCCCTTTCGTATATCTTTATCATCAGTATAATGAATACAAATAACAAAGTACATACGATTACTTGTCACAAAAATTTACTTTTTTGACCCCTGTGGGAGGAATTTTACAAAATGAAAAATAGTAGTAAAAAAATCAACTTTTTACTACAAAAATATATCATTTTTATATGTTTTTTCTTCTTTTTACAATCATCTACCTCTCAATACCGTCACGTGCAGCCTGTCCCTGGTTGAAGGGATGTTTAATCTTTCTTATCTCAGATACATAGTCGGCAGCATCTATCAGTTCCTGGCTAGGGGTATTTCCCGTTATGATGACCTCAAGATTTTCCGGCTTATCTTTGAGGAAATCTAAAACTACCTTTTCATCCAGCAGTCCAGCGCTGATGGTATAAATTGTTTCATCCATAAAGAGCACATCATATCCTTCTTCTTTGGCAATCTGTGTCACTTTTAAAAACTGCTGTTTGTAAAACTCCCTGCGCTCTGCCTTTTCTTCCTGTGTCATTTGAAAACTAAATTTTTCTTCCTCCAGCCCATCTATGATGCGGATATTGTCTACCTTTTCCAAAATCTTACGTTCACTGGTCTTATTGTTCTTCATAAACTGGTAAACCAGAACCTTATATCCGAATCCTGCTGCCCTGATCGTCAGTCCCATACCAGTTGTAGTTTTTCCTTTTCCATCACCATAGTAAATATGAACCAAACCTGTTCCTTTTAACATATCCAAACCTCCTGATTAATTTTAATAAATTATGTTCGTGCAGCATTTTATGCGGGCAATGATGTACAAACGATTCCAACGTGTTATGATTATTTATTTTACCATAAGTGTTTCTATAAAAACAGATAAATGAGGAAAACAAAAGAGCAGAAATCAGATGCCAGAACTCACCTGGCAATTATCTCTGCTCTTTCTGAGGCTATATTATAAATCCAACTTCATATCACCTGGTTTTATCCAGTTCCTCTTTCTCATAAATTCCGATACAATCAGCGTTACAATTGCAGGAATTAAGATCTGTATCACCGCTATTTTGATTAAAACGACGGTTGATCCCTCCACAGGCGCCATAGTCTGATACGTCATGATCTGTCCTACCAGTCCCGCGGTTCCCATACCGGAACCAGTTGCATTACTGGTCATTTTTAAGATCATCGTACCAACAGGCCCTAATATGGCACTGGATAAAATCGCGGGAATCCATATAACCGGCTTTCGTACGATATTGGGTACCTGGAGCATAGAGGTTCCTATACCCTGGGCAAGAAGCCCCGCCACTTTATTTTCCCGGTAACTGGCTACTGCAAATCCTACCATGTTGCAGCAACACCCTATGGTAGCCGCTCCTGCTGCCAGACCGGAAAGATTGAGGATTACGCCCAGTGCAGCCGAGCTGATGGGAAGTGTTAAAACCATACCCATGATTACAGATACGATAATCCCCATCAGGAATGGCTGCTGCTCGGTTCCCCAGTTAATAATTGCTCCAAGTCCTTCCATAAATCTGGAAATGGGCGGTCCAACCAGAAGGCCTACCGCTGCACCGGATGCAATTGTTGCAATCGGTGTTACCAGAATATCGATTTTCGTTTTCCCGGATACCAGATGTCCCACTTCAATTGCTACATATGCGGCGATAAAAGCTCCCAGGGGTTCACCCGGTCCAGACAGAACAATCGCCCCGTCCACCAGAACGGTGCCTGCCAGAATCTTGCCTGCAAATCCGCCAATCATACCGGCCGTTGCCGCAGAAAGTACTACCAGAGGACTTTCTTTGAACTTATAGGCAACACCCACACCGATACCTGCACTGGTCATGGCTGCCGCCACCTTGCCCACCTGGAATAGCAGCGCTCCAATGTCGCCTCCGATCAGATTTGCAATCTGTTGAATGATGGTTCCAACAATCAATGTAGCAAACAGGCCAAGAGCCATGCCGCTTAGACCATCAATGAAAACTCTGTTTAAATACCTTTTAATTAAATTCATCTTTCCCTCCCGGATCGTATTTGCCATCAATTAAGACTTTACCCTATAAAACAGTCTTTATACAGTATTATAAGTTCTTGACAGCTGTCTTGTCACTGGGGAAAATGTACCATATTTTTGAGTATTAATCAAGTATTCTTTTTTCTTTTAGCGCATTTTCAATCTCATCCAGAATTTCTTCGGAATCCGCCTCGATTGTATGATAATGTACCCCATCCGTCAACGCATTGAGCGGCCGGGTCTTATAATGCTCCACCTTATTTACAAATTCATCTGCATCTCTTCTGTTTGAGATAATCAGGTCTACCATTATCTGCCCATAGATTTCATGCTCTACAACCACATCCAGTATTTTCCCGCCCAGGTCAACGACACAGTACAACTCTTCCCGGGTCTGGTCCGCACGGTGTTTTACCCGAACCGACCGCCTTGCCCTTGCCGAAACTGATGTATGGTAGAGTATATAGCCCTTATTAGTAGACAGTATATTTTTATTAACTGCCCGTAAAAGTGCAATATCCTGGACAATAACCTGACGGCTGACAGACAGTCTCTTCGCCAGCTCTGTCCCAGATACAGGAACCTGGCTCTGTTCCAGGATTTTAATGATTTGTTCTCGTCTTTCTAATGTTTCCATAAATGTAAACGCCTCCGGGATTTTTGTATTTGTTATGATTATACTATGGAAACATGGCAGAGGGCAACCAATAATCCCTACATTTCCTATTTACAATAAATTTGGTTTATTGTATGATGTAACATAGAATATACTGTCGAAAGGTTGATACAAAATGATAAAAGATAAAGAAGCACTACTTTTTAAATCGCTTCAATGTTTGGCCGTTATTGTTCTCGCCTTCTTGCTCGGTTCTGCCGCATATTCGGAAAAAACAGTCTACACCGTTGCATCCGGACAGGAATCGGACTCACTGTCCCTGACAACCAACAGTTCATCCGATTCATCGGGGACATCCAACAGTGATGCGGAGAAAACGGGTACATTAGAACTTCATATATATGACCAGATTACGGAAAAAATCACCGAGCTTCAGGAACTGCGTATAAGTCTGCTAGAAAACTCAGGCAGTGATTCCAGCGAAATGGATGATACAGACGACGCTCCCTACAGCTCAGAATTGAATGAGTATGATTTTACAGAAAAAGAAACCACTGCCGAATATTCCAGCAGTACTACTGTCACAGAAAAAACTGAATCCGAATCGGAATACTATAAAATTTCATCAGAAGAATCCGATACAGATTCCAAATATCAGATTTATACCAAAAAAGATACCGCAGTTATCAACTCCTCACCAGAAACAGAACCATCCACTACGGAATTTGAATCAATCACGGCTTCCCCTGAAAGTTATCTTCTCCGATATAGTGAAGAACCTTCAAAGAAATCCATTCCCGAGACTTTTGACCTGCGGGTAGGAAAAGAGGCTGGACTGACACCATTATATCTACACAAAAAGCTTCCTATCAAGCAGACCTGGGAAGAGTTTGAAGCTACTCTTACCAATATGCTTGACAGCTTCGCGGGCGATTGGGGGCTTTACCTGAAAAATTTAAATACAGGAGACGTGATTAGCATCAATGAGCATCCCATGGAATCAGCCAGTCTGATTAAGCTTTATATTATGGGAACCGTGTACCAGCATATTGCAGATGGAACTCTTGAAAAAACCGAAACCATTGACCGACTGTTAAGTGATATGATCACCGTAAGTGACAATGAGTCTTCCAATGAACTGGTGCGATCCCTGTCACCGACCAAAGACCACAGTGAAGGCATGAAGATGGTAAATGAATTTATCCAGAAAAACGGCTTTAAAAACACCAAGCAGGTAAACGGACTGGCTGATCCCAGCCTCTGGGTAGAAAATGCAGTAAACCAGACTTCCCCCGCGGACTGCGGAAAACTTTTGGAGAAAATATATAAAGGAAAACTTGTTTCCCATCTTGCTTCAAGAAGCATGGAAGATCTCCTTTTAAATCAGGAAATTACTTATAAGATTCCAGCCGGACTTCCGGAAAGCGTGACAAGTGCAAATAAAACAGGTGAGGTCAGTAACTCCGAAAATGATGCTGCTATTGTATATTCCAAAGCCTGTGATTACATACTATGCATTATGTCCACAGACCTGGCTGCCACCAATTCAGCAGTAAATCACATCAACAGTTTATCCTCACTGATCTATGACTACTTTAATGAATAAGCGGCAGTTTGAAATCTTGAATAGACGAACAGCAAGAAAGGAATCACTTTAATATGATGCGAATATGGTTTAAGATATTTAAAGATAATAAAATGCTTCGGGATACCGTGATCTGTGATGACACCGGTGAAACCAGAACCCATAAAATATTTAATGCCCTGGATGCCGCCTGTTATGAATTTGATCTGGGTAAGCCACTGTGGCTGGATGCAACAGTGGCTGAATTTAAACGCCATGATAAAGCACGCTTTAATCAGGATAATTTTATTGAATCGATTGATTTTGATTATTTGGAGATACATGTTATTGAGGAATAGACTCTCACAAGACTTGACGCACATCTGGCAAAAATTGATTTCAAACCTTTCTCTAAAACGCATTACGAATGAAGCCTCCTGCAAAAGGGGGCTTTATTTAGAACTTCTTTCTCCCACCAGCATCCCGTATCCCGCAGGCATCCCGGTACTTCGCTACTGTTCTCCGGGAGATTTTTGTCCCCTCTGCCATCAGCTTTTCCGTAATCTTCTGATCACTAAGGGGCTTCTTCTTGTCTTCCGCCGCCACAATTTCCTTTATACGAGCCTGCACTCCCACAGCGGCTACCTGCCCATTATCTTCACTGGATTCCACTCCTTTGGTAAAAAAATAATTTAGTGGAAAAACGCCCCAGGTACACTGCAGATATTTCCCCTGAACTGCACGGCTTACAGTAGACGCATGAATGTCAAGCCGGTCAGCCACATCTGACAGGCACATGGGCCTCAGACCTTTGCCACAGGCAAAAAATTCCTCCTGAAGATCAACGATACACTTTACCACCCGAATCATGGTTGTATTTCGTTGTGAGATACAATCTCTTATCCATTGTGCCTGCTTAAGTTTTGACTGAACATAATCCTTTGTTTCCTGATCTGTCTCTTTTTTCAGCAAATCGCAATAGGGCATATTGATGTTAACTCTGGGATACATGTATTCGTTTGGCAGGATTTCGTAATATCCGCTCAGTTTAACCACCGTTATATCAGGAATAATATAGGACAGCGTTTCTCTGGTATAGAAACTGTTCCCAGGCTTTGGATTCAATGACTGGATTAGTTCATATGCTTTGATAACCTCTTCCAACGATATTCCAAGCTTTTTCGCTATCTTATCCATCTGGTTCTTCCCCAGTAAATCCAGATACTGATGGATAATCAGCCTGGCTTCTGGTTCATCCATCTGCCTGCGGTCAAGCTGAAGCAGCAGGCATTCTCTTAAATCCCTGGCACCAATTCCAGCAGGTTCCATTCCTTGTATGATATGAAGTAATTTCTCCGCTAACTTATTTTCTATTTGAAAATACTGGCAAACTTCATCCAGCGGCAATGTAAAATATCCCTTTTGATCAATAGACTCGATCATGTATGTAATGACTGTATGTTCCAGCAAATCCAGGTCATAAATCAAAAGCTGGGACAGCAGGTATTCCTGCAGATCCTCGTCCTCATCTTTTCCAATAGATGACCAGATATCCGTTTCTACATTTTCTTCATATTCCTGATTATAGTAGACCCGGTTTTCCTCATTCATTTGTTCCAACCATTCCAATTTTCTGCGAATATCGTCCTCCCGGCTGGCAGGGGGGGACATATTCTCCAGATCAATCATAGGATTTTCCATTGCCAGTTCCTTTACATAAGTCTCCAGTTCCTGCCCCGTCATCTGTAATATTTGTATTGATTGAATCATTCTCTGAGACATATTCATCTGCTGGCTCATTTTTACCTGAAGTTCCATATCATCCCTGGTATGCTGCATAGCTTAGATCTTTGTCCGGTTAAGCACCAATGCAGTCATACATCCCTTTCTCGGAAATAACCATTTACTGAATCTTATTCAGCAATTTTCATCTTATTCCCTGTATCCCCACGAAAATGTATAAGGAAAAATGAATTCCATTCGACAATTCATGGAATCTCATCCCTACCTCTTCTTTCATTTATTTTATCATAGTTTGCGGGCATTGTAACAAATATTTGCCAAAACTTAACGAAACAAACAGGGAGACAGCTACACAAAGTCTCAAACAGCGATATATCAAACTACATTTCGCTTTTCTCCGTTTTGAAATGCCTGAATATTTAAATATACTTCTTTCATCAGCCTCTCTCTGGCTTCCTTGCTGATCCAGCCAATATGAGGGGTAATGAGTAATTTCCTGCTATCCTGGATTTCCAACAGCGGATTGACCTTTTTCATGGGCTCTTCTGTCAGGACATCCAATCCGGCACCTCCAATCATCCCCTCTTTTAATGCATCTGCTAAATCCCTTTCATTTACAATAGGACCTCTTGCTACATTTAACAAAATTGCTGTATTTTTCATTTTCTCAAAAGCCTGTAAATTCAGCAGATTTTCGGTATCCGAATTAAGCGGGGCATGAACCGAGATAATATCAGACCGATGCAGCAAAGAATCAAAATCAACCTGCTCATAAACCGCATCTTTATTTCTTCCAGAAGTAGAATAATAAATTATATGGCAGCCAAGAGCCTCTGCAATCCTGGCAGTCCCCCTGCCGATTGCCCCTAATCCGATAATCCCCCAGTTCTTACCTTCCAGTTCAAAAATTTGCTCGCCAAAATGAGTAAATAGCTCGCTTTTTACATATTCCCCGCTTTTTACATAATTATCATAATAACTTAATTTATGTAACAAAAACAGCGCCATGGAAATTGTATGTTGTGCAACTGCATTTGTGGAATACCCTGCCACATTGGCAACTGTTATATTTCTGGAATCCAGATACTCCTTATCCAGCACATTATAACCGGTCGCCGTTACTGCAATCATTTTCAGATTAGTGGCATTCACAAGATTCTCCCTATTCATGGGGACTTTATTCATGATCACAATGTCTGCATCTTTTACCCTTTGCGCTACCTCATGTTCCTGGGTTGTATCATAGACAGCCACTTGCCCAAGTTCTTTAAAACAAGACAAATCCATATCATTTCCTATTGTTTTTCCTTCTAATATCACGATCTTCATCATTACGGCTTTCCTTTCCGACATCTTATACTACCTGCGTTTACCTGAATACATATAAAATCCATCGGAAAAAGGCCACCTTATATAACACAAGGCAGCCCCCTTCTATATGAATTTATGCAGTTTTCCTGATTTTGTGAACCATATCTAGAATTAGGCCCACTTATCCCTGGAATCGCACTAATTAAAACCTATATCTATGAACTTCTATCTTAAAAATACTAATTGTTACAAAATAGCTGCTTCGATCTATTTTAACATCATCTGCCGCAGACTGCGGCTAAATACCTTTCTTAATACCTCGATAAAAATCACTTCTATAAACGTTTTAACAATTCTTCTCTTTCTTTTTCAAATCCTGGTTTTCCAAGTAACGCAAACATATTCTTCTTGTAGCTTTCGACACCCGGCTGATTGAAAGGATTAACTCCCAATGTATAGCCGCTGACACCACATGCAAATTCGAAGAAATAGAACAGCTCACCTAAGGAAAACTCATCCTGCTTCGGAATAGTAACCATAAGATTTGGCACATTTCCATCCGTATGGGCAAGAATTGTTCCATTCATTGCACTTTTATTTACAAAATCCACAGTTTGTCCTGCAAGATAATTGAGGCCATCTAAATCTACCGGCTCTTCCCCAATTTTTAACTCACACTGTGACTCTTCTACATTCAATACTGTTTCGAACATGATACGGCTTCCGTCCTGGATAAACTGACCCATGGAATGAAGATCTGTAGTCAGATCTACGCTTGCAGGGAATATTCCCTTTTGGTCTTTTCCTTCACTTTCGCCATATAATTGTTTCCACCATTCAGATACGTAGTGTAAGCTTGGTTCATAGTTGGCTAATATCTCTACTGATTTGCCTTTTCTTAACAGGATATTACGGATTGCTGCATACTGTAATGCATCATTTTCTTCAAAATCAGCTTCCAGAGCGCGCTGTCTTCCGGACGCAGCGCCCTCCATCAACTTCTTAATATCTGCTCCACTTACTGCGATAGGAAGCAGTCCTACTGCGGTTAATACGGAGAAACGTCCGCCTACATCATCCGGAACTACGAAGCTTTCATAACCTTCTTCGGTAGCCAGGTTTTTAAGGGCCCCTCTGGCCTTGTCCGTTGTAGCATAGATTCTCTTGGCTGCTTCTGCCTTGCCATATTTCTTTTCCAGCATTTCTTTAAAAATACGGAAAGCAATTGCTGGTTCAGTAGTGGTACCTGATTTTGATATAATGTTTACAGAAAAATCTCTGTCCCCGATAACATCGATTAAATGCTTTAAATAGGTGCTGCTGATGCTGTTTCCTACATAATAAATCTCCGGTGTCTTACGGATTTCCTTTGAAACCATATTATAAAAGTTGTGGCGTAAAAATTCTATTGCCGCTCTGGCACCAAGATAGGATCCGCCGATACCAATGACCAGCAGCACCTCACTGTCTCCCTGAATTTTTTCCGCTGACTTCTCAATTCTTCCAAACTCTTCCTTGTCATAATCTACAGGTAAATCAATCCATCCCAGGAAATCATTCCCAGCACCTGTCTTTGATACCAGCGTGTCCTTAGCAGCAGCAACTATATTTTTCATTGCTTCTACTTCGTTTTCACCAATAAATCCAGCTGCTTTTGAATAATCAAACGTTACTTTATTTCCCATGATATTCACTCCTTCTATGCGTGTTTTATATGTTCTTATCCATCATTCTACCAAATGTACTACACTTAATCAAGACAAAAATTCCTTTAGCACCTCCCTTATGACTCGTTCCTGTTCCGCAGGATCCATTTGTTTTAGGATTTCTGTGTTCCGCTCCTTGCTATGCTCACGCTCTGCTGCAGTTTCATCTAACCCCTCCTTTATTCTTGCCAGATTCTGTTTCAATTCACGCTTATCTTTTTGCGCCTTACTTTCCAGCGGCCTGACTGGCCGCTTTTTCACCCCTAGTGGTGATATCGGCGTCTTTTCTTTCTCTTTTACTGAATCCGCCTCTGATACCGGCTCTTGTTTTTTCTCACTCTCAGTTAGTGATGATAGGTCCACCTCCTTATAAGCATGTCCTATTCCGGAATTTGCCAGGTAATCTTCCAACTGCACCTGCAAATACCTGTTTTTATATCCAACATCAATTACCGCCTGGGTACCTAATAGAAGCAATAGCGCTCCTCCGCCGGCCCATAGATAATTCTGTACAATGTTTGCTGCAAAGTTTTGTGCACCCGCCAGCAGATAACCCGCTCCGGCAATTCCTAAACATAGAACAAGTGCTGTTCCTCCCATACGGCGCCACTGGTGTAGACTCATACCAATGCACTGATACTCATAGATGCTTTTCTTTACAAAAACAGATGTATTGGTTAACCCTTCATTTAACCGTTTACTCGCGACGTATTGTTGTCGTAATCGCTTCATAAACTTACCTTTCGCTTCTGTGTAGTTTTCTGCATCCCGTATCAGTCTGTCATATAGAATATTTAATACTAGTTGACTGATTACCCCCAAAATACAGATTGCTGCCATTGCGTAAAATAACATGTTTTGTTGTAAGATAGACCTTATCATTGTGATCCCCCTTCACCTTTCTGATTTGTACCGCCATCATATCCCACAAAAAATAATTTGTAAAGTAGAATCGTTCGACAAAAAAACCTCAGAAATGGCTTATTTACGGGGGTTTTTGCGATTTTGGGGTTCATGTCAGGCACTTCAATTTCACTTTGAAATAACACATTTTGACGTGATCAAAATTCTTGAAATCCATTTATTTTAGCGGTTCGAAGGCAGTTTGGGGAACTCGTTAGAAATGTTTAAAAAATATATGAGATGGCTCCTGCAGATTTGCGCGGATAAAAATAAAATTTTTTTGATAGATAGATTTTTTTATAAAAATGGCTTGCTCTGTGTTTCAGTTGGAGGAGAGAACCACCCTTCTCTCCCCACTAATCTAAATTAAGACAATGTCTCCATCAGCTTATTCACAAGATTCACACTATGCTGTGCTGCTTTTGCCTCAAAAGCAGGATAGTCCATTGTAGCACTGTCATCTGATTTATCGGAAATTGCTCTGATAACCGCAAACGGTATCTTATTAAGATATGCGGTCTGCGCAATGGCAGCTCCCTCCATCTCTGTACAATATGCCGCAAAGTTATCTATGATCCTATCCTTTACTTCTTTATTACTGATAAACTGATCACCGCTTACAATTCTTCCACGAAAGACGTGAATATCAGGATTAGCTTCCAGGCAGGCCTTTGCTGCGATTTCTGAAATTTCTTTATCTGCCTCAAAAGCAAATACATCCAGCTGTGGAATCTGTCCTAATGGATATCCAAAATTGGTAGCATCCATATCATGATGTACGAGGTCAGTAGCTATGACCACATCTCCAATATCAATCCCAGCATTGAGTGATCCTGCAATACCAGTATTGATTACCCTGGTTATATGGAAGACATCTACTAAGATCTGTGTACATACCGCTGCATTTACCTTACCGATTCCACTTCTTACTATCACAACGTTTTGGCCTTTTAAGATACCCTGGCAAAATTCCATGCCTGCCTTGACTGTAACCGTTTTATTTTCCATTTCCTTCTTCAGTGCATCTACTTCTACATCCATTGCTCCGATAATTCCTATGATATTCATCTATTTTCCTCCATGAAGTTCACCTGTTTTCTGAAGTTATCTTATCATAACCCACCCGGTTTCGCAACCAGTCCCTTTTAACTTCTTCTATATTTAACGCTTATGCTGCTGCTTTTTAATTTCAGATGAATGCTTACCTTCCTATATAATAAGAAGCAGTGGCAAAAGCAACTTCATCCGAAGGCCTGATTTCACGTTTTTCATTAGCTTCCAGTCTTTCTCCATTGAGAAACGTCCCATTCATGGAGTTCAAATCCATAACATAAAATATTCCGTCTTCCTTCCAGATTTTAGCATGAACCCGGCTGACTACAGGAAGATCTATTCGAACATCCACCTTAGACTTCATCTTCCCAATATACAGAGCTTCTTCATATAAGAGAATATTCCCTCTAATATGCGGTTCCATACTTATAAAACATAATTTTTTAAGTTCTTCATTTCCACAGAGAATTGTGGTCTTACCGATTTGTTCCTCCTGCTCCTCCTGATTATCTTCCTGCAAATCTGTTTGTACCGATAAAATCGATGACTGTATGGTTGTTTTTAGGTTCCCATTTATCCTGCTCTTCCCACTCATATTAATCTCTTCATCATACTCAGACTCTGCATTATCCTTACTCCCTTTTAAAAAATCCATTATAGAGTCAGAGCCAGTTTTCTCTTTCTCCGTCTTTTCTATTTTATTGGGTTTCTTCCTATTAATAAAGGAGATTAAATAACCCACTCCCCCCAATACAAAAAAGACAATCCCCCCCAGCTGTGTCATATCAGCTTCCAAGTAGCTACCCAAGGCAAATATTCCCACAATAGCAGCCACTGTTACAGTTACTATAATGAAGTTTAATTTAAAGCTTAGCTTCTTCCAAATCTTCCGGCCACCTCCTGCACGGTTGCCGTTGCCTTCCGTTTTAACGTCTTTCTTCCTATTATAATGCAAACTTTTATCGCCTTTTTCTTTAACCTCATTATGCTTTTTAATATCTTTATCTTTATATTTCCTTAGCGCTGTCTCCTTTTTTAATTTACCTTCTTCCTTCTCAGACTTTATCTGCTTTTTTAACTCCGGGTCTGTAGTATCAATAAATGGACTTTCATTGTCTTTTTCTATGATCTCCTTAAGTTTCTTTTGATTCTTATAACCTTCAGATGTCGTTTCATTCTTTGCGCCAGGCTGGACAGGCTGTCCTGTAGAATCTGATTTTCCATTTAAGCTCAGATCTGAAGATGTCTGCTGCCGATAAACACTTTGAATAATCTGGTCTATACTAAAATTTTCTTCTGTTGTCTGCCGATAAATATCATAACCTAAAGCAACTGCACCAGGGTCATTATGATCTAATCTCTTAAGTATAAACTCTGCCAGTTCCTTAAAAGAATTTGTAATATTGCCTTTATAAGACGGCAGGTAACAGAGGCTTGGCTCTTTTGTTTCAATATCCATATAAATATAAGAAGAATTTAACAAAACATGATCCGGTTCTAACAGGTATGCCGAGACATTTTCAATGGAGGATTTCACCCCCAGCAGAAGCGCTTTAATATCCTCCATGCTCATGGTACTCTTTTCGAAAATCCGTTCCAGGGACTGCCTGGATGTAACTTCATAGTAAAAATAAACTTTACCATCCATTTTTTTCATATTGCACTTTAACAGACCCCGTATATCATTTATTGATAGCATTCGAATCTGATATTCATTTCCAAATATCTGTTCTTCCGGATCCAAAATCAGATAATTGTGATTCATATCCCTCTTATAACTTACCTGCATTATTTCTCCCCCTTATCCATCAGCCGCTGCAAACCTCTTACTTTACGTATGGTGTCTCCCGGTCTCTTTAATGAATATTCTTTTTTGACGTTTATTCTCAATACTTTACCTGTAAAATAAGAGATTACCAGTCCCGGAACAGGGAACCTTCCATCATATTCTACCGTTACATTGTCCTTACCCATGGATACGGAGCTTTTTATCTGTCTGGTTCCCAATAATCTGTCCTTTATCAGATTCTCAGCCCTCAGTTCTGCCTCAATGTCATTCTTATCACCAACATTATGAAGGCTTACATAAAGTACCGCCTCCAATGCAGCCCCTTCCAGCAACGCTTTGTCGTGAAGATAAAATCCCATGTAAATGATTCCAACGAATACAGGTATCAAGACACTCATTAACATGGCTGCTTCCACTGTATAACTACCCTTCTTTCTCCTCCACACCTTAATACACCTCAGATCCGGCAATTGCCAACATGATTATATAGCCTATCAAAACAAACGGAACAAACGCAATGGTATGGCTCCTCTTTACTTTCTTAACCACGATTAACACCATACTGTACAGGGCTGATAAAAAAAGTGAAATGAGCAGCAGCTCCATATTTGTCCATATTCCTAAAAACAATCCACAGATGCCAATCACAAAACCATCCCCGCTTCCTACAGCTCCTCTGGTTGCCCAGCTGGCAGCTAATAGTAAGAATCCCGGTATAATACCGCATGCCCAGATTATAATTGGAATTTCCTGATGGGTAATATTCCAAATCACAGCTGCAGCTGCAAAGATTCCTGTCAGAACTATTGATACTTCTTTACTTTTGATATCTATTCCTGCACTGATAATCAAAAATACTAATAAACCAACTTTATTCATAAGTATGCCTCTCTTTAAATACACGCTATTACTGCCCGCACCTAGAGCAGGGCTGCCAGTCTGTCACCTCTGACATTGGAACCAATAGAATTCCTCTCTTTAACCCGCTGCACCCCAGGGAAGAATGATATTTATCTCCGGTATTTGTTATATATACCGTATTACTTCCTCCCGGGCACTGTCCACAGGGGTAATATTTACCTCCAGATTCATTTCTAAGGTGCTGTATCGAATCTTTGTCTACTGGCTTAATCGATAATTTTATATGGGTACATTCAGGGTCTTTGTGATACACCTTGCCGTTAACCGTGATCAGAACCATCGCCCCATCACCATCTGCACTACCGTCTCCATTAACCCCGTCTCTGCCTGTCCATGCTCTTACTCTCCCTCGAACCGCTATCTTCATCTGTTTTATGGGTAATAGGGTTACAGGATACTTAACCTGATATGTACCCGCCAAATCAATCATTTGTCCTTCTTTTAGAAAAGAGGACCTTAACAGGCTGAGACTGCCTTTGTTTTCTTCCAGCCGACCCCTGGATTTTATTTTGCCTTTTGCATAAGCAGCAGACAGTCCACCGGTGATAATATCCGACACGCTTCCTCCCTGAAGCTTTACAGCTTCTTTTACATACGCATATACAGCCATTTCATTGCCGGTTTCACATATCGCTCCGGTCAGCCGTACTGATATATCCACAATCTGGATAAAATACAACACAGATATCATGGCAAACAGAAATAATGGCAGAGACATTGCCGCTTCTATTGTCAAGCTTCCCTTGCGCAAGATGGATAAGGACATTCTTCCGTTGTCACTGATTATTTTATGCATCATTGCCGGGAGAGAGTTTTTTACCTTTCTTATTTTATTTTGAATATTTTTTTGAATATTATTTTGGTTTTTCTTTTCATTCTGATATTTGTTATTATTGGGTTTGGTACAACGAAAGAACATCCTTATCCACCTCACTTTCATCTGAATATGTCATATGTACCAGATTCATCATTTTTTTATATCATCTGTTCCATTTCCCCATTTACATAATTCATTTATCTAATTTATTAATAAGAAAAGATTCCCTCTGCTTCAAGTTCCCCGTTATCTCCACCAATTCCCAAAAATGCCCCGGATACTTTCATGAACAGAGGCTGAAACGTCCACTTTGTACTCACCTTTACCTGATCCAAACAGGTATCTGCTCTAAAATTTTTAGTGCTGTCTTGCATTTTTAAATTTGCTTCTATCAGGTCAAGTCCCCGCATAGGGTACTGTGCCTTTTTCCCCGTAAAAAGCAGCATTCTTAAATACTCTGGATACGTCAAACCTTTTTGGTCCGAATCACCGTCTTCCTGCAAGAGTTCGGTTATCCTTCCCAGGTTTTCCAGGGAAAGCTTCCAGGTATCCGCCGTTTTTTCTAACGCTATCTTCCCTCCTGACAGTAAAGTCCGCACATCCAACAGGCTTTCTCCATATGACCACGCCAGCAATAGCGCCATCTTTGTAACCGTCACAAGTCCCGGCACCGCTAAAACCCCCACAATTGCGGCAGCCAAAGCACCTGCCTGTGCCTGCATTTCCTGGTTTGATAATGCATATACAAAATTACTTCCTTCACGCAGTAAGAGCAGCCGGTTCACAACACCTTTTAGGTTCTCCTGATCGCTCCCTTTTCCGCACAATATATATTCTAACTGATAGTCCAGCGCGCCTTCCTTCTTTTGTGATGTCATGTATGAGAAATGCTCCAGCAGATATTCTTGAAACAGTACATTCCCGCTCAATCCACCCTGCTCCTTTATAATAGGAAGATTTCCTTTCTCAAGGCTTCGTCCGGAAGGTAGAGCGGATAATTCTAATGCTTTCTGAGATAATGCATCAGGGTCTTTAACAACTAACGCCAAGATTCCCATATTCTTTACTTTCTTAATGATTTCCAGTGGATTCTCAGCCGGCGGCTGTATCTCTTCCGGAACCGCAGGCAGGTCCTGGTTCGTTTTGCCGCCATTTTTTTCTGCTTCCTGTTTTTCCTGTTCAATCCGGTTCTTTTCCTGCTCAATTCTTTCTTCTTCCTGCTTCTTAAGATCTTCCAACTGCTTTACGTTATTTTTATCGCTTTCTTCATATAGATTTTGATCCTCTTCCTGCTCTTTTGCATGGTTCGAATCCTTCTTTAATTTGTTCAGGATTTCCGTACTTAGATTATCTTTCATAAATGTAACTGCCTGTTGGTAAAACGGTTCTCCCTTCTCATCTGTCGCCAGTGCAATGCCTTCTATCATGCAATCCTCTAACTGCATCTTGAGCGGATCAAAGGCGCTGCCTGAAAACCCTTTACCGGGATTAACGTTGTAGGACATGAATTCCTCCAGCCGAATCCTGACCTTATCCCTATGATATGTACCACTTCCATAAGCCCCATCCAAAAACAAAAGATCATACTGTTCCAAAAGCTTTTTCTCATATTCTCCAAATACTGAAAACAACCCCATATTCAGAACAGCTTCCGCCTTTACCCTTGTACCCTGAACCCTTGCTGATTCAGCCATTGTACAAATCAGGGATAAAAACAATACACTTACAAGGCTTAAGAATACCGTAATCGCTCCCTTTGGTCTGCCACCCCCCATTTTATACTCCCCTTTCCTTTTTTTGCAGAACATTATTTCTTGTCCTGTAACTACGCTTTAGATTCCATTGCTTTGACTTGTTATCTTGCTGAAAATACTTTTAACCAGACTGGTAAGTTGTTTTTTAAAGATAATAACGAGACCAATTAAGACCACAAGAATAAGGATAATTTCCACTACACCAATACCATCCTCTTCCCGAATAAAATCCCGGACATGATTCATACTTCTCACCTCCTTTCCTTATCATTGCATGTCTTAAATACTCTCCGCTAATCGTAATTAATCCCGTGAACAACTATATGGTACCTAGAAGGTCATAACTGCCGGTACCATTAGAATCACCAATACAATCACCAGCATCATTCCCATTGGAAGAAGCATTTTTGTCCCCGCGGCCCTCCCCTAGCCGCTTAGCTATCTGTTTTCTCTCCTCCATAGATGCCAGTGCTTCGTTCTGTAGAATTTCCATAAGTCCATTGGAGCCCTTTTTCAGATTCTGTGCAAGCAGTGACCCCAGCTTTACATATCGGATTTCCTGACATCTGTTTCCAAAGTCTTCATAAGCTGCAGTCTCCGACATTCCCATTTCCATCTTACAGCAGGCTGCTGCCATTTCTTCATAAGCATAACGTTTCTTCCTGGACGCCGTATTTTTCTCATATTCCGTGGCTACTTTTGAAAATGCTGCCTTTAATGTCAATCCTGCCCCCAGCAGCATGGACAGTTTAAACAGTAAATCAGGATAATCCATCGTCAGCTGTCTGCTTCTTTCTTCAGCTAGTTTATGTAATTCTGCATCCTTTCCTATATAAATGCAGATACCCGCTACAAAAGCTGCAACACACAATAGTCCGGCTATTTCCGGTGGACTCTTAGACCATACAACTTTCTTCCCGTCTATATAATCCGGCAGTTCTAACTCCTTTTCTTCTGCCCCTTCTACATTTGCCTGTTGGATTTTCCTTTTTAGCTGAACATATAGTTCTTCTTCTTTCGTATAGACAGGCGGCATCACCCTGGCATAGGTAGAAAATTCACCTTTTTCACCATAGCTTTCCAGACTTGCAGTCAGTTTTACCAGAATTCCGTCTCTTGGAACCTCACCGATAATAAATCCCTCCTCATCAATTATATCTAATGGATCTATATCCCAATCTGCCCGGACTTTTCCATCCAGAATGGCCTGGGGAAAAGATAATCTTTTCCTTACTTCATCCAGGGATTCATTTTCTCCCAGCAATAATGTTTCCAGCCGGGCAATAGCCTGCGTTATAAATTCCTGTTTTTGTTCCGGTTGGTATTGCTGAGCTTCTATATCAAAAGAAACATCAGCCGTATCCTCTAACCCTTCAATTTTCGCCCGAAGGACCGTTTCCATATCCTCTTCCCCGTAATCGGGGCGCTCCAGTATATTTCCACCCTTTAAAGGTTGTTCCAGCCCCATCATAAACTGTGCTCCAAAGGCACACCCTGTTCCAATAAACACAATGCATATCCCCATAGACAGTTTTTCTATATAATAATTCTGAACATCCGCCTTTTTTCCACTGCTAACCGCCTCCAGATCCTTTTCCACTCTTTTATGAACCAGAAAACGCCCTTTCTTCGGTAACATCCCCAATAAAAAGATACTTATTTTGTAAAAAGGAATCATAATCCTCTTCGTAGTAATACTTTCGGGAATTTTAGCAGTAGAAGCGGCTGCAAATAAAATGCCAAACACCGCTAACATACTCCAACATACCATAATCTGCTACACCTCAATCTCTACAATTTTCTTTCCCCACAAAAAGGCCGCCACATACATGGCTAAACAAAGGCTCATTATGCAGATACCTGCCGGATTGTAATACATGACATCTAAAAATCCAGGGGACGCTGCTCCAACATATATTAATATTATAAAAGGAACACCGCTCATAATTTTTTGTTCCAAACGCTTGGCTGACAGGCACGTTTCAATTTCCATTTTCGTCTCTTCCTTTTGACTGATACATAAAATGGTGTTGCGGATAATCGCTATTAAATCTCCACCGGATCTCTTCGCAGCGCTGAATACTTCGGCAAAGTTCTCAATTTCCTCTACTCTGCTGCGTTTGGCTAGATCCAGTAATAGATTCTCCAGAGTGTTATTTAACTTTATCTGATTCCTGATATAGGTAAATTCTTTTATAATCTTATCTTCTTTTTCAAATACCCGCTCCAAATCCTCCAATGCCTCCTCAAAAGCATTCTCAACAGAGTATCCCGCAGCTAATGCCGCAGATACGGCCTGTATTCCCGTCAGAAACTGTTGGCTTAGCTCCTTTTTTCCAGCCAGAATATAATCGGATTTTCTTTCCTTTAGAAAGAAGAAAAAACCGGAAAAAAATAATATAAATGCAAGAACGGAACGATAAAATAATACGCTTACGATTCCATCTATTACTGCATAGAGCAGAATCTGGTAAATCCATTGCTTTTTTGTAAAATGATATTGATTATAATCCACTCCCAATCCTCCTTTTCACACCCCGTTATAAATTCCCTTCTGCACTAACTTTCTGGTATCCGTTAACATACCCTTTTTCACCAGCTTTCCATTTACACTATCCCTGTCCGTTTTCTCCTCTTCAAACTCATACAGTACCTTTGTCAAAATTTCCTCCGTCTCATAACGGTACCCCACTATTTCCACAATCTCCAGTACCTTTCTGCTTTTATCCCGCAGCCTTCCCAGGTGGACCATAATATCAATTCCGGAAGCGATCTGCCTTCGGATTGCGGACACCGGCAGGGATACTCCCAGCAAAACCATCGTCTCTAATCTCGCCAGCATATCCCGTGGGCTGTTCCCGTGTCCGGTACTGATTGATCCGTCATGTCCTGAATTAAGAGCTTGAAGCATATCAAGTGCCTCTTCTCCACGCACTTCACCAACCAAGATTCGGTCCGGCCTCATCCTTAAGCTTGATTTAATCAGATCCCGTATCGTTATCTCATGCTCTCCCTGAGTATTGCCTTTTCTTGCCTCCAGCTTCACCAGATTCTTTACTCCCTGTATCTGAAGTTCAGCATTGTCTTCAATCGTAATAATTCTTTCCTCTTTGGGTATAAAATTAGATAATGCATTTAGAAATGTAGTCTTACCAGACCCGGTTCCACCACTGATAAAAATGTTGTAGCCGGCAATAACCAGCTGCTTTAGAAATTCAGCCACCTCTTCCGTGACAGCATTCCAGGCAATTAATTCCTCCATCTGAATTGGACATGAGGGAAACTGCCGGATCGTAATAATTGGTCCATTAATGGCTGCCGGCGGCAGAACAATATTTACCCTGGCACCGTTTTCTAACCTGGCATCTGCTATTGGAATAGTTTCATTTACAATACGGTTGCTTTTTGCAGCTATTGATTGAACCAGGTCTTCAATTTTTTGTTTGGAATAAAAGTTTTTATCCCATTTTATAAGCCTGCCGTTTTTCTCCATAAAAATGCCGTCTACACCATTTACCATAACCTCAGTAATGGAATCATCATCGATAAGTTCCTGCAGGATATCCAGCTTTCTTATAGAATTAAACAGCTCCTTCTGAAGTTCTTCCTTCCTGATCAGGCTCAGATAAAATTCCCTTCCCGCTTCAATGACTAATTCGTTAATCTTCTCTATAATTTCATCATCACTCAGGAATCCTGCATTCTCCAGCTTTTCAAGAAGACGTTTACGAAGGATCCGGAACTGTTCTTGGTCCTCTTTCATCATTTTCTTCCTCACTAATTAACTTTCTTACATAATCGCCCAGCTCTCCCCATATGAGCTGTTCCACGTAATGATCCCTGGGACCGAAACTGCTGTGAAAAGGCAGTTTTAGTTTTCTGGTACGCTCCATAATATCTTCACAATCCCACATGCGCAGCACTTTTTCATAATGATCCAGTTTTGCCAGAGATACACTGTCCTCCCTGACCGGCATATAGATTTTCCTACACTGCTTTAACAGGCGGAAGACTTCATCTATCTGTTCACCAATATCCAAAATAATGGTATCGTAGGAGCTAAAGTTAATAATATCTCCCAGGAGCTTCATCCACTCCTCATACTCCACTTTTCTAAGATCCATTGGGGAAAAAGCAGGCGGTATGTAGTCCAGGTTCTGAATGCTCTGTACCATACTGTCCAGCTTATAGATCAGATTGCCACTCCCTTGCCTCACAAAATACATAAGGTCTGCTATATCAGCAGCAAATTCCTTTCCCATAAGGGCCTCAAACCCTGCATAATCCTCCAGATTTAAGTATAATACTGCTCTTTTTTTCGCCAGAATCTGCCCCAGCGTCAGGGCAAATGATGTCTTAAGGGTTCTCTTAACCGGTGAATAAATTCCAATAACCTCCACATCCTTTTTTAATAATGCCAACGGGTTAACCCTTACGTTCTGGTTTGCATAATACCCCATAACCTCTGCAATTAAATTATCAGAAGACTGATATTTGTAGACAGTCGGATATTCTGCTAATTCCTGTATCAGCTCCCCTTCGGATAAGATCATAATCCTTCCGATATTAAAGTTCTTCACATCCTCACACATAGCCTGGGAAGAAATTAAAAGCATTTCTATTTCATGCTCTTTGGCAAAAATCCCAAGGCTTTTTACATTGGTAAATGCCTGTACTTCAAATGGCGTATTTTGTTTGATATTCATGTATTCCATTAAATTATAAGCATACGCCGCTTCCAAATCGCATACTGCAAATATATTTTTTTTCAATAAAAACCTCCCACATATAAAATAATACTAATTAGTATCGGTACGGAGAAATGCATATGGCTGTCCACATCCTCATCCCTTCGATAAGGCACCCATTTTTTAGAGTAAAAATAATTGCTGATATAAGCATAGAAATACGCAAGACGACTCCACAGATTGCGTCGCCATAGAATCAATATCACAGAAATTCCTGCCCCCACAAGAAAAGCAATGAAGATACCGGTCAAAATCTTAACTGATCCTAAAAAACCTCCTAATGCGCAGAACAGCTTAATATCTCCTGCTCCAATCATTCGAAAATAGTAAAGTGCTCCTAAAACCAGGAGCGGGGTGCACGCCCCTCCTAAAAATAAAATAATCCCCATATATCCATAATTTGTGAACTGAAAAACGCCCCCCACCGCCACTCCTGCGAAAGTCAATACATTTGGAATTTTACCCTTCCACAAATCAAGAATAACAGCCATTGCCGCCAGAAAAAGCACGCATAGAAACTCAACATCCTTCATTTACCACCTCTGTTAAATATAGCGCGGACGTGGATGTCAGAACGTGTTAGATAATAGCTTTCTGCCATCTGCACGCCCCCTGGATTAATAAATTCTTACATCCAAATATAACTTATTCATGTAACGAACCGAATTATATGAAACTACACCTCCTTTTAGGTAAAGCTTAAAATTAAAATACACCACTACAATTGAAATAAACACTAAGGTAATATAGTCGAGCTGACTATGAAAATATAGAATTCTTAAGAAGACGAAATCATCTCATATATCTGAGAACAATAAATCTATAAGAAGTGTTTTTATTATATATCAAGCAGTAAGCAATGTCAATATTATGTTGCAATAATTTTCACTTTATTATATTACTAAAATTTGTGAGTACTTTTTTACATTTTTATGACCTTTCGCAAACAGACATAGGCAAAAGAAATGCCAGAGCCATCCCACTAAGGAATAACTCTGGCACTTCTCCTGTTTACACTACCGTAATTCTAACAAAACTTTATAATTTTTTAAACTTAGCTGTTGACTTAACGCCTCTCCTTAAAAGATTTGCCTTATAATTATTCAGCTTCTTCGATGGAACCTTAAACTCAGCCCTACTATAAATATTGGTAAACGCCTTCTTTTGAATGGTTTTTAAATACTTACTCTTAATCGTGATCTTTTTCAGATTCTTATCATTCATAAATGCATATTTCTCAATACGCTTAACGCTTGCTCCAATCACAACGGATTTCAGCTTCTTACAATCCCGGAATGCACTTGGTCCTATGTTTGTAACATATTTTCCAATTGTTACACTCTGGAGTTTTGTATTCTTGTAAAATGCTTTTTTAGCAATCTGAGTTACTTTAAAAGTATACCCATTGATCTTAACCGTTGCAGGTATTGTAACCTTTTTAAAGTTCGTTTTTGTTGGTTTTACATACATTACAGTACCATTTTTAGCAGATGATTTTGTCACCTTGTATTTTGCATTCCCAACTGTAACTACCGCATTCTTTTTCGGAACCGGTTTGGCAACAGGAGCTTTTACCAGGGCTTTGTATGCCTGCTGCAGCATAGATAACGCAGTATCCACATCTTTTTGCGTTGCATTAGCATTGAGATTTACCATCTTTGCATTATTTAATACCTTTAAGTATGCAGACCAGCTTGCTGTTGTATAGTCAGCTGACTTAAGTCCGGCATAGGAATTGATCAGCTTTTGTAATTCTGCCTTGTTTACTACCGGTTTAGGATCTACTTTTTCCTTAAGTCCCCGGATGGCTGCTTCCAGCGAAACTTTTGCCTGATCTACATCTTTCTGAACTGCCTTTTCGTCTGCTGCTATCTTCTTTGCATTTTCTAATGCGTTCTTCAGAACATCCAGACTTTCTTTGGTATAGTTACCGGACAGTTTGCTTTCAGCAAGGGCAATCAGGTTGTTCAGCTCTTTTTTATCCACCGGAACTACCGGATCTTCCCTGATAATCATTGCCTCTTGTAAGTTCTTGGCTGCTGTATCAATTTCTTCTTGTGTTGCGTCTACTTTTGCAAGCACATCATTTGCCTGATCCATAGCTGTCTGCAACTGGCTCCAGCCAAGTTCCGTATAATCGGCTGCAGACTTTTTCAGGGCTGCTGCAACGAGTCCTTCCAGTTCGGATGATATAATGCTGTCTCCCGTTCCGGTCATTGCCATTACCTGCCACTCAATGATACCAACTCCATGGAGTCCACTTTCTTCCACTACCGGCTGCATTGTAATTTTAAGTGCCTTTGCACGTACCGGTGTCTCAAGTGTCAGTGTATTATAAGCATCTGGTATATTTTCTGTAATGGTATCAATTGTATACCACTGACCGTCTTCTCCTAAGTAGGTAAATTCAGACTCAACCGGCAGCAGAATTCCGCCTCCGTCCGTAAAGTAATATACCTGTATGCTGTGAATCTCCTGGGCTTTATCCCAGTCGTACTGTACCCATGCTTCCTTGCCTTCCTGGCCCCAGTTATGCCAGGTTCCATTTGATTTATCCGTGGACGAAGAGGGGTCGATTCCATCTTTCATTTTATCTACGCCGCCTAAATCATTCGGACTGTTGATGTTTGCCGAAGCCGCTGCCTCCGGTGCCGCATTTACTATTTCAGGTGTCTGGCCGGCTGCTTCCAATGCATTAACTGCATTATAAAGTGTATCGAATGCTTCATTAATTACATCCTGGGTCAATCCAGCCTGGTTAACCAGCCCCTGTGCATTTGACAGAGCTTCTGCAAACACTGCCCAGCTATCCGAGGTGTATCTGGCTTCTGCTTTTGTATTTGCAATATCCAGGATATTTCTCAGGTTCTTCTTGTTCACTCCCTGTGAACTCACCAGCTCACCAAAAACTTTCCATTCAATGATACCAACCGCCGTATTTTCATTCTGAGGCTGCATGGTCACACGAATTGCTGTTGCCAGAACCGGTTTTTTAAATGTCACCGTATTGTACTGGTTTTCTTTATGATCCGTAACTTTTTGGACTTTTGTCCAAGTTCCTTCATCGTTCTGGTATTCTATTAGAGCTTCTTGTGGAAGCAATACATTTTCACCATCCAGATAATAATAAATATCTGTACTGTCAATCCTTACAAGTTCCTCAAAGTCATACTGAACCCAAGCTTCCCTGCCTGCTTCTGTGCTGCTTTCCCATACACCATTTGAGGTATCAGAAGAGTTTACAGGATCAATACCGTCTTTTACAGCCTGGGCTTTACTGATGCTTGCCGAAGCATCCGCCTGTGATGCCAGATTTACGCTGGCTGCACCCGGCATAAGCTCTAAAGCATCCCTTGCCTCCAGAAGTTTTGCCAGCATTGAATCCACATCATCCTGAACAGCAGTTTCGTCTGTCAGCAGATTTTCTGCTTCTTCCAATATATCGGCAAATGTGCTCCAGGTTTCTGCCGTATAGTAATACGCTGTTTTGGTTCCAGCCAGTTCTACTGCATTTTTTAATTCGGTTTTGTCTACAGAAGGCTCTGCATCCACCTGATATCCGTAAACTTTCCACTCAATTACACCGCATCCCAGTTTTTCCGGCGTCATAGTCATACGGATTGCCTTTGTCATGACCGGATCAAATGTGGTCTTATTGTACTTATTCAGAGCAACTCCCAGACCGTCCACATTCGTAAATGTCTGCCAGCTTCCGTCACTTTGAAGATATTCGTACTTCACGCTCACCGGTGCAAAGTTGCCGCCGCCGTCTTTAAAGTAATAAGCGTCCGATGCCGTAATCATAATCTCTTTGTCCCAGTTATACTGAACCCAGGCTTCTCCGCCCTGGTCACCCAACCAGTTATGCCACACACCATGGGTGGTATCACTGGAAGATGCCGGTTCAAATCCATCGTTAAGCCCTGCAACACCGCCCAGATCCTGTACGGAGTTAATAATTGCGGTTGCTTTTGCAGAGGAAGAAAGATTTGCCTCTTCTCCATCCATAACAAATACCGATGCCTGTACAGGCTGATCCATGCCTTCTACCGTTCCGTTTACTTTAAAGCTTCCGGCTTTGCTGTATTTATCTTCTGATACCGCTTCCCAGGTTACTTTACAATCCTTATATACGCCATTGTCATACAGCACGCGTAAGGTTTCCGGTAACTGCGGTGCTTTTCCTACTACTGTTACATAACTTCCCACTTCAGCCGAAACCGGCTTTGCATCCTCTGAAGGTGCATACGCATCTGCTAATTCTTCGGCTGTCATGGCCTTTGATTTTACAGTAAAATTATCTACCAGACCATTTAAGAACGCGGACTGCTTATTTTCAGACCTTCCGATATAGTTCATCTGCACGTCCCCTAAGCCAGCAAGGGTGAATCCGCAGTCATCTAACGTATACACCGCTTCACCATCCACATACAGGACAAGTGTCTGATCTTCAATAGTAAGTGCAATATTCTTCCAGAACCCGGTGCCCAGTTTCATTCCGGTCTTGTATTCAGCCGTTTTATTTGTCTTTGAATCGGTAACACCTAATACTAATTCATTTTTCCCTTCAAAGGAAACATACAGGCGCTTTCCGTTCGTATCTCCAAACTGGAATATTCTCGCACCGCTTCCCTGGGTTGCCGACAATTTAATATCTGCCAGAATCGTACAGTCACCCACGTTCTTGGTTAAGGATGAGGGCAGTCTAACATATCCGCAGTAGGTACCTGTTAAGCTAACTGCATTTCCCTCTTTGCCTTCCGACACTGCCGGTTTGCTGACTGCTTCTGCATCATTTCCTGCTGCAGATGAATCCTTTACAATTCTTTTTAACACATCTACTTCTTCAAATTCATAATTTGCAAGAACTTCCGGTAACTTTTCATCCTCTTTTACAACGAGGGTTAAAGTATCTTCTGCACTTAATGCTCCATCGCTCACGGTCAGTTTCAGCTGGTAGGTACCTGCTTTGTCTACCGTAATATCGGAAATCAATTTATCGGTATTTGCAATAGTAACATTAGCGCCTTCTGGTTTGGAAGTCACTTCCCACAGGCTTGTAAGCGTCATATCCGGATATCCGTCATCTTTTGCAGAACCCTCCAGACGGAAAGTATCGGATAAATATACATTTAAATCTTTACCTGCATCCACAGTTGGAGCGGTATTCTCAAGAGGCTCTCCTTCTTCGATCACAACAATTGCTGTCTCTGCTTTCGGAAGCGGTACAGATACAACGGTTGTTTCATCTCCAATATACTGGAAACTACCTGTTACTTTTCCATCTACCTTAATCTGGTATGAACCCGCTTTTAATCCTGTAAATTCAATATCGGATTCGTGCTGGGACACTTCCAGGTTTCTGATATTCAGTTCCACATAATTGTTGTCCTTACCTACTTTTGCATGTGTATACTGATCTCTGTCAAGCTCAATAGAAAGCTTCTGATTAATAAAGTTTAATCTTGTATAAACACCATCTAATGGTTTTACCTGATAGAGTCCATCAGCTTCTGTTACTTCACAGCCATATCCAAATAATCCAAATATATTATCTGTAGATACGTCCGAAGACAGGATGCGCAGTGCTCCAAATAAACCTGTATCTGCCTCACCTGACATCTGGCGCCATCCGTTGTGGATATTTCCACCGCCGGTTCCCTGTCCGCCGGAATGTCCCATCTCAGACTGGTACGTCCATGATACCGTACCTATATTTGCCGGATCTGCATCAATCTGTCCGGAATTTATACAGGTAAGGTTTGCAAGTTTCCCTGCATAGTTCACACGGGCTGCATCTGCCATTTCGGTTTCCGTCATGCCGTTGTCCTGAAGCCTGAGCCAGTCGTCCATACAATAGCCAGCCAGTGACGCCGTATACTGGAAGTTCCACCAGTTCTCACCACAAATAGTGGTCGGGTTTCCATAGTGGTACCAGATTGGCTGCAAACCGCGGCAAGCCCTGGTCTTTAAGTCAATCTTACTCATCATATCAGTATTATCATTTAATTTAGCAAGGGTATATACTGCTTCTTCTCCCGTATTATCATAAGCATACTCAGAACCGTATGGATATTTATTGCCCTTAAAGTTGTTATACTTCTTATCCATGATTTCGGTTACTTGAGAAGCCTCTTCATAATATCCTTCCGCCTCTAATGCTGCAATAATATCCGGTGTTGTGGATTCCCCCATTAACCCGGTATCCCAGTTATAAGATACTCCTTTACTGTAAAGTGCCTTTAAAATATTAGCTGCGCGAAGCAGATAAGTCCCCTTATCTTCCGCATATTCAATCATATCCGGATATTTCTCAGCAATTTTATACATTGAGAAATATGTATTATATACATGTGGATACGCATAACCCCGGTATATTCCCTGGCCAGTATTATTCGGCTCATTATCCAGCCAGTCATTGACCATGTAATCTTCCTGATGTTCTTTCATCAGTCCGTTCCAGATGAAAGTATCCAGATATTCATCCACTGCCGTAATTTGTTCTTTTACCGGCTGGTAAACATTTTTTTCAGCCAGATATTCTCCATGGGTGAATCCCCAGTCATCGCCCCAGCCAAAGTAGCCTTCGTATACGCCGCGGACAGACTTTGTATCCATCATCCAGTCATCAAATATCTTGTCATAGATTTCACCAGGTGCATTTACCTGCGTCTTTTCCGTCACGAAATCTGCATGAAGTTCCAGCGCGTCATCTACACTGTCCATTGCATAGAACTGCAGCGTTGTCTGCTTGCCGTTATCATATGTAATCTCCACATGGTTTGCACCCAGGCAGGAAAGCTGTAAATTGTAAATGTGATACTGTTCTCCATCCTGTGTAACGGTTTCCAGGTACTCTACGCTGGTACCCTCTGCTTTGGTACACTCCTGCTTATTGGACACTGACTTGGAAAGCCCCTCATAAAGACCCGTATCATGTGCACATTTTATCTGAATATCCTGAATCTGTTCTTTCCCATATGAAGTATGCAGATAGAATTTTGCCGGCATATTTACTGAAAATGCCATACTGGGTACCGCTACCGCATCTATAATGCCTTCTTCATAAAGCTTTGTCTTCATATCCTGCTCACTGTCAACACCGGTAAATTTAAACATGTATGTTTTGCTCTCTCCCGGTGCCAGTGTCAGAGACGTATTTTCCAGATAACTGCTTCCCGTGGACTTGATTACATCGGAATGAATATAGAATACATTCAAACCATTTGCCCAGCCACCCTGATCCTGCGCCCATACAGAGCCGGCATGACCATTGTTAATTCTCCAGTGATCCTGATATTCAAAGCCTGCTCCGGTCGAAGTATCCGGTGTAAATAACAGGAATTTGCCCTGTCCGCTTGGTCTGCTTGCATAAATATAGCTGGAATCCTGTCCTACAAAAGAATGGTCCACTACTGATGTTTCATAAACCTGCGTTCCGCCGGGCCAGAATTCACTGAATGGCATTGGCACTCCGAAGTCTCCGATGATCAGATTCTTATCTTCTGTATTGGTAACTGTCATAGACCAAATGATCTGATTGTCTACTAATTCGTATGTCTCTACCAGTTTGAAATCCTTAATTCCCTTTTCTTCTTTGGCATTTTCATAGGTAACTTCTACTTTATTCCCTTTCAGTTCGATTTTTCTTGTTTTACTTCCATTATCGGAGGCACTGGTCATGGATTCCGTCCAGCTCTCTTCACCCTCCCATTTTGTCTGGAACATTAATTCACCCATCCACTGATGTTCCTTGGAAGCCCCCTGGGTAGGTGCATATTCCGCATTTAATACATAGTTGGTATCATACAGGTCGCCCTGGATCTTCAGTTCATCAATGTGGCCGTATTTACCAATCTTCAGATAAAAATAATCATTTGACAATTCCATTTCGCCGCTTGGTTTTTCAGCATTGCCCAATACCTTCCACTCTTTGATACCAACTGCATGGTCACTGGCTGTTCCATAACCCTGCGGTGTCATTGTGAGCTTTAGCTGATTTGTCTTAATCGGCTGATCAAAAGTAATCACATTGTATTCATCCAGTTTATTATCGGTAACTACAGCTGCTTCAGCCCACGCACCCGCTGCTGCATCCCAGTATTCCACTACGGTTTTTTCCGGAGCAAGTATTCCACCTTTATCTGTGAAATAATATACTTCCGTGCTTTCGATGGTAGCTTCCTTCTGCCAGGTATACTGCACATATGCCATCTTTCCTTCATTTGTCCAGCTGTGCCAGATCGCCCCATCCCCTGTGCCTGTTGATGCTGCAGGTTCCACTTCATCATTCAGGGCATCTACACCCCCTAAATCCTCGGGTCGGTTAATACTTGCAGATGCTTCTGCTCTTGGCGCAATATTAAAGGGCATCACTTTACCATATGCTTCCCACTCAATAACACCAACGCCGTTGCTGTCTGCATCCTGTTTCTCTATGGTCACCCTAAGCCCCTTTGTCTTCACAGTATCAAAGGAAGTAATGTTAAATCCATCCGGCAGGCATCCAAGTCCCCGGGCATTTGAAACTTCTACAAAGTTACCATCCGCATCCATATATTCATATTTACAGGATTTTGGAATTTTAATTCCGCCGGAAGTAGGTTCATCTCCATCATACCAGAAATAAATCCCGCTGCTGTTCAGTTCCACTTCGTTTTCCCAGGTATATGTCAGCGTTTCGCTTGCGGGTTTGGCTGGATTTCCCCAGGAACCATAACACGCCCCTGTTTCCTCTTTTCCCGTTCTTGAAGTCTTTGATACTTTTTCGTCATTTACTGCTGTAAGCGTCTCCCAGCCTGATATATAGCTGGTGGAAACGTCTGCACTCCCTGCTACATTATTTGGTCTTTCCCCATCAGGTGCAATAAAAAATTCATCTGTTTCTGTGGATTTCTCTGCCGCGTATACCGTATCTGTCCCCGCCAGACCCGGCAAAGGTATAGATGTTATCAACATTGCCATCGCCAATACCGATGCAGTTACCTTCACAGCTCCATTCACCATTCGTTTCTTTTTCATTTGCGAACCTCCTCGTTCCTCTCTCATTTACCTTCCCAGTTTCCCCAACCGGATTACATTCCATGAAGCCTTATGTAATTTCGTGGTCAGCATTCCGTTATCCATTTCAGATTCACTGCTGTGCTTTGGCAGAACCTGTTCCCTGCCATAATTATTTACTGCCTTCAAGTCACCTTCTTCCATAATAATATGTTCTAAAATATCGTAACCCCCAAAGCTTCTTAAATCACAGCTAAGGGTGATATCTTCGTGAATATTCCGGTTAACCGCAAAGATGGTAACCTCTTCCTTTTCTTCCCGGTAGACCGCCACTGTTTCAATATCCGTAACATCGCAATGACCAATTGTATCGTGTTTTGGCGTATCCAGAACCGGTTGCAGAGCGGTTCCCCTGCCATACAGTGATGCGTGAAGGAAGGGGTAAAAAATAGTCTGCTTCCACACTCCTCCGTCATTCTCCGTCATAATAGGTGCAATTACATTCACCAGCTGTGCAAGGCAAGCCACTTTGACACGGTCTGCATGCTTTAACAGCATAATCAGCATTAACCCTACCATCAGAGCATCTTCAAATGTATAAATATCCTCCAGTAAATGAGGTGCTTTCTGCCATGGGCGGTTCTTCATCGTATCATCATCTGCTTCGGAAGAGTGGAACCATACATTCCATTCATCAAAACTTAAATTCATGACTTTGTTACTTCTCTTCTTCGCCTTGATATAGTCACAGGTGGACACAACCGTATGTATAAAATGTTCCATATCCATGGTCAGTGCCAGATAATCCGCCGTATCGTTCATCGTATTTCCATAATATTGGTGCAGGGAAATATAATCAACGTAGTCATATGTATGTGCCAGTGTTGCCGCTTCCCATTCCGGAAATGTAGGCATTGCCACAAAAGAACTACCGCAGCTCACCATCTCAATTGAAGGGTCTATCAATTTCATTGCCTTTGCCGTCTCCGCAGCCAGGCGCCCGTATTCATCTGCAGTTTTATGTCCGATCTGCCATTCCCCGTCCATTTCGTTTCCCAGGCACCAGGTTTTAATCCCATATGCCTCTTCTACTCCGTGGCTTCTTCTTAAGTCACTGTAATAGGTGCCTGACGGATGATTACAGTACTCCAGGAGATTGCAGGCATCTGCAATTCCTCTGGTTCCCAGATTTACAGCCATCATAATATCCGCATCTGCCTTATTTGCCCACTTAGCAAACTCATTTAATCCAACTTCATTGGTCTCCAGACTGCGCCATGCCAGTTCCAGGCGTTTCTTACGCTGCTCCACAGGACCCACGCCGTCTTCCCAGAAGTAATTAGACACAAAATTTCCGCCTGGATATCGGATAATGGGAACCTGCAGCTCTTTAACGAGCTCCAGCACATCCCTTCGAAATCCGTCGTCATCCGCCAAGGGATGTCCCGGCTGGTAAATTCCGTTATAAACCGCCCTACCCAGATGCTCAATAAAAGAACCGTAGATTCTCTTATCAATTTCTGCAATTCGAAAACTTTTATCGATAATCATTTTAGCATTTTTTTTCATATTCATCTCCTTTGTCAGCCTTTCACTGCTCCTGCTACCATTCCTTCTATAAAATACTTCTGAAAGCAGAGAAACAGGATTAAAATAGGAATTACCGAGAAACAGGAACCTACGATCAGCAGATCATAGTTATTTCCATAAGGTGTTAATAACGTATTTAAACCAATTGGCAGTGTATACTTTTTGTCATCCCTTAAAATTAACAGCGGCCACAGAAAGTTATTCCAGTAAGTCATGCCATTTAAGATCGCCATAGATGCCATCGCCGGCTTCATAATAGGGAAGATCAGTCTGGCAAAAATTCCATATTCGGTTGCTCCATCCACACGCCCTGCGGAAATTAATTCCTTGGGAATGCCCTCCAGGTATTGGCGGAAGAAGAAAATCGTAGACGCATTTGCCATAAACGGCAGAACAATTCCGGTATATGTGTTACTGAGCTTCATGCCAATCATCTGGTTATACAAAGGCAGCATCAGGATCTCAAATGGTACCATCAGGATCAGAAGTACGCAGACAAAGAAGAAATTTTTCCCTTTAAAATTGTAAGCTGCAAATCCATATCCCACACAGGCGCTCACCAGCAGGGTCAGTGCTACCTGAACAACTGTCAGAAACACGCTGTTGATAAACCAGGTAAAGTAGCTGTGTTCACCGGTAAACAGATAAACGTAATTCTTAAGGCTCATCTTTTCCGGTTCAATCTTCAGATTGAGTCCATACTGGATCAGTTCTTTTCCATCCTTAAAGCTGGCAATTACCATTGCTGCAAATGGCACCAGTATGACAATTGCTAACAGCGTAAAGAATACGAATAAAAAGATTTTCATCCATATTATTTTTGTTTTTCCACCCACATTTTGCTGTGCCATCCCTTTAGTCCTCCTTCTTAAACATGCCTGAAAACGTCAGCTGCACAATATTGATCACCATAGTGATCGCCAGCAGGATGACTCCTACTGCAGCCGCATAACCCATTTCATTTTTCTGGATTCCCTGCCTGTACAGGTAGCCAACAATGGTAAGGCCGATATTTTGAGGGGAATCCTTTCCAGCCCACAGCATGTAGCTTTCGGTAAACATTGCCAGCCCTCCGTAAATACTGATCGTAAGTACATAGGTTATAGTAGGCTTTAACATAGGCAGTGTCACATAGATAAACTTCTTAAAAGATGTGGCTCCGTCAATGGATGCCGACTCGTAAAGTTCTGTAGGAATGCCGTTTAATCCTGAGATAAAATACAGCATATTGACACCCATCCACCGCCAGCAGGCAAGAAACAGCAGCGCAACGTATGCTGTGAAACTGTTCTTCAGCCATTTAACAGGCTCCAATCCCAGCGCAGTCATAATACTGTTCATAAATGCAGAGTCCATTTCCCCAAACATCAGGCGGAAAATAGTACCTGCAACCACGATGGAGGTTAAGATCGGTACAAAAAATACGGATTTGAACATTTCTTTTGCCAGCATTAATTTACTGTTAATCATGTATGCCAGCAGCATCGGAATCGGAATTAAGAGAATCAGTGTTCCGATCATATATTTCAGGCTGTTCCAAAGAGCTATCTTAAAAATTCGGTCACCTGCTAATTTACTGTAATTTTTAATTCCAACAAAGGATGTCTGTCCCGGCAGAACCTCCTGAAAACTCATAACTCCGGCCTTCGCCAACGGAAACAGCCAAAATATTAAAAACGTTAAGACAAACGGAAGTATGAACACATATGGTGCTATTTTCTGAGAATATAATATTTTCCGAAAATTAAATTTCTTCTCTTCCTGCTGTTGTACCTGTACCGTCTTCCTGCCACTCATTTTTCTACCCCTTTCACCATTTGCATTATTCAGCCCGGGAACCTGTATTCCCGATTGCATATTTGAAAAATTTTTTTGCTCTATTGATGTACTGTGCCGCCTGACTCTGCACTGAGTGTATCTTTTTACAAAGACAGGGGAACGTAGCCTTCTACGCCCCCCTGATTTCAGCTGTCACATCCCATAAAGCCAGTACTGCATAGTTCTTTATATCATGCAGGACTAAGCACCCATTCAGGCATAAAGCATTTTTCAGACATGCTCTGGGGCTATTGCAAATCTATGTGTTCTTTCCAGCTTCTTTCCAACACCTATTGTAATTCATTTTCGATCTGGGACTGCGCCTCTTCCAAAGCCGAGCTGATATCCTGATCGCTGTCAAAAATAGCATTTAAAGTAGTTGCACTGAATGTGCTGTTGATTGCCGGATAAGCCTCTGTAGATTTAATCAGGCCAATCTGATCTTTAATTTCATTTAATACATCAAATGGGTTATTCTTAAAGTACTGTACAAACTCATTATCCGGATTGTGTGTTACCTCTTCCATTGTCCATACATCCATGTTACATGGATCAAATCCAAGATTATTCCAAAGTCCGATGTTGCCGTCTACACTGAGTTTCGCATAAGCAAGGAAATCTTTTGCCAGCTGAACATCGCTGCACTGGTTAGTGACACAGGTACCTGTTCCGCCGCCGCCGACTGAAGATGGCATTCCTTCTTCCAGAACAGGAGCCGGAGCTATTGCAATTTTACCTTTTAAATCAGTCATATAGCTGGTGTATCTGGACATCTGCCACATTGGCATAATCGCGCATGCCACTTCACCTGCATTATAATAAGCATAAGCTTCTTCTGTATCCGGATTTCCACCTGGAATTGTGGTAGCAACACCTGCTGTCTGAAGATCCTTCAATGTCTCCAGTCCTTTTTGTGCTTCCGGAATATTTACATTTACATTGCCCGCATCATCAACCCAGTCTTTTTTCTGCTGTGCAATCAGGTCATTTAACTGCCATAATGCACTGGTATCTGCTGAAATAATGTATTTGCCGGTAGCTTCTTTTAATTTAAGGCCTGCTTCTTTTAAATCCGCATACGTTTTAATTGTGGTATAGTCAATATCGGCTGCTTCTAACATTTCTGTGTTATAGAAAGCTACCGTTGCACCTACATGGCTTGGAATACCATAATTTTGTCCGTCTTTGCTGTAAAGTTCAATTCTGGAAGCAACGATATCTTCTCTGTAAGGATCAATTGCATCATTTAAAGCTTCTAACTGGGGTTCCCCTTTTAAGAAATTGGCAAACTTACCAAGCTCAATATCTACGATATCCGGTGCACCTTCCCCTGACTGAAGAGCAATCTGGAGTTTATTATGCATGTCTTCATAAGGTAGAACATTTACGTTTAAGCTGACCTGGCGGTCCGGGTTTGCCTCGTTCCACTTCTTCGCCATATCCTGAAAGTGATTTCCATGGAGTTCCACGAAAGTCCACATTTCCAGTTCTGTAGCATCTGCACTTGCGGCTGTAGTTGTCTTTTCAGAATCAGCTGCTTCTGTTTTATCCGATGCTTTCTCTGTTGCCGTTGTATCTGCCGCTTCCGTATCCGCTGCCGTTGTCTCTGCTGTAGTCTCTTTTACAGCTTCTGTCGTTCCGGAGCCGCCTCCGCATCCTGCGAGGCTTGCAGCTGCCATAACTGTTGCTAATAATACGCCTAATACTCTGCTTCTTTTTTTCATCTTTCTTCCTCCTTAGATAAACTCTTTCACCCACACTAACATTTCACCTGTACGGCGGTTCCCCCAGTATGGATAGGGAACAAACATTAACGGTATACTTTCCATTGTGAGATCAGATTCCTTATATAGTTCGTCGCTCTGCCACCCATCTGTCATCACTTTTTTTCCTGCTGTCCGGATTATCGTAGTTCCTCCCAGTAGATTTTCTTCATAACTTTCCTGCAGTTCCTGCTCCGGATCCAAAAATACTGCCGGAAGATTTTTTCCATTGTCCACTTCTTCCAGACAATACACTACGGGACCCTTCATTACTGCAACCTTGCCAACATCCTCTTTTACCAGGGGATTGGCGCGCAGAATTCTGGGAGCAAGTGCAAATTTATAAACCAACAAAGGATTTTTCCCTGAAACCATTACTTTTGCATAACCTTTTTGTACTTTTGCCGTAACCGGCTTTCCATCCAGAAAAAGGTCATACTTTTTCACATATTCAGGTATCCGAATAGCTAACTCAAATTCCGCCTCATCATTATTCTCAATGCATATCTCCACACTTCCGTCATTGGGAAATGCTGTTTTTTGACTTAGATGAACCGGATGCCCTTCTATTTCCACGCTTGTCTCACTTGAGATAAACAGGTTGATCCAAACAGAAGATTTATCATAAAAATATATGTATTCTCCAATTGAAGCCAGTGTTCTTGCAATATTTGGCGGACAGCACGCAACCCCAAACCATTTCTGGCGAACCGGCTTTACGTGTTCCATGGATGTCCTTGGCAGACAGTTATCCGGCCATACCTCCAGCGGATTGACATAGAAGAAACTCTGGCCATCCATTGCAACTCCCGATAGAAGCGTATTGTACAATGCCCGTTCCACCACATCCATATACTTACTATCCCTTGTAATCTGTGCCATTCTTCTTCCAAAGAGTGCCAGTCCGATTGATGCGCATGTTTCAGAATAATTGCTGTTGTTCGGCAGATCATACCCTGTAGTAAAACGTTCCAGCAAACCAGAACTTCCTATACTTCCAGTTATGTACATCTTTTTATAGGTGATATCATCCCATAGGGCCCTGCATACCCTTAACAGCTCCTGATCCTGATACTCATAAGCCACATCCGCCATGGCACAGTACATATACACTGCCCGTACCGCATGTCCCTCTGCCGTATCCTGTTCCCGTATCGGTTTATGGGACTGGGAGTATAGAGGAAGGTAATTTTCAAACTCAGGAAAAATTCTCTTATAATCCGGTCTCTTTTCTTCTTCCAGAAAATAATTAGGTTCCCTCCCCCTACGGTCCAGAAACTCCTTTGCCTGTGCAAGATAGGCTTTATTACCAGTTACTTCATATAACTTCACCAGCCCTATCTCCACTTCCTGATGTCCCGGGTATCCATCCTTATTATGTTCAGGTGAGAATACATTGCAAATCAAATCTGCAAATTTGCATATACAATCTAAAAACTTCCTCTTGCCGGTAGCTCTGTAATATGCTGCAGCCGCTTCCATCAGGTGCCCTGCCGTATAAAGTTCATGCCCTTCTTCCAGGTTACTCCAGCGTTTATCAGGTTCCTTAATCGTATAATAGGTATTAATATAGCCATCCGGCTGCTGTGCCGCCTCTATTAAATCAATGACTTCATCCGCCGTATGCTCCAGTTCTTCATCTTTCTGTGATGCCAGAGAAAGTGCAACTGCCTCTAACCACTTTGCTACATCCGTATCCTGAAATACAACTCCGTAAAATTCACCTATTTCCCTTTTTGCTGCTATCTTAAAATTCATCAACCCATGACTCGTCTGAACATCCGGTATATTATCATTCAAAATATTCCACTGATAAGGGATGATCTTGCTCTTCACCAGGTCTATATATCTATCCCAGTAGGAATCCCGTATCTTCGTGCGGTTTAATTCAACTAAGGTTAGTTTTTCCATAAATGCCTCCGTCGTTTCTTATCTGTACCAGCTCTATGTTCAGCGGGTTTTGATTAAACGTTTTATCTGATATCAGTACTATACTACAATTTCCAAAATAATGCAATACCCTTTTTCACAAAAACGTCAAAAAAAATATGCACATGCCAAATTACATGTACATATTAACGTATTCATATTCTTTTATTGCAAATAGTCCCTAACATTGTACCCACTAAATATCATCTATTTCTCGATTAATCGTTTTATCCACAGACTGTCTTCTCTTTAGGCGGCATCGAATTTTGTAGGGATAAACCTGTTCCTGGTTTAAGGTGCCTTCTACCTGTTCTACCACAATTTCCGCAGCCTTTTTACCAATCTCATGAAGCGGCAGTGCCATTGTAGTCAGGGCGGGCTTAAACGCCGTACTGAACTGCCTGTCATCAATTCCGATCAGGGCTATGTCTTTTCCGATCTCCACACCGTGGTCATTCGCATAGTCATACACGCCAAGCGCCATTACGTCACTCATGGCAAAAATCGCCGTCACATCTTCTTTCAGCAGTTGTCCGCATGCCTCATAACCCATGCTTCTCAGCCAGTTCCCCGTCACATTTAAAGCCGGATTATATAGCATTCTGTTTTCGTACAATGCTTTTTGGTGTCCCACCATTCTGGAAAAGGTATGCAGGCTGTCTTTATCTCCGGATATAACGCCTATGCGGTTATGTCCTGCCCTTATTAATTCCAGGGTAGCCTCATATGCCGCCTGCTCATCATCAAATACAACTGACGGTATCTTCCTGTCACTGGCAAAACCATATGCCACCACCAACGGACACTTAAGCCCCTTGGGAATGCTTTTTATCTCACGGCAGTGCGCTCCGATATAAATAATTCCCTCTACCTGTTTGCTCTGCATAATTAAAAACTCTTCTTCCACCTGCTTTTTATAATCCTCATGGTGGTAAAAGGCATTGTCATACTTTTTATAAAGTCTCAGGTTCCCCAGCAGAAACGTATAATCCTCTTCTTCCAGGTATTCATTTATGCCATCCACAATCTCCACGCAGTTAAATACCGTCAGGTCCTCTGTGATAATTCCGATAGTTCTGGAATTGCGCTGTTTGAGATTTCTCGCCATCATATTCGGTACGTATCCCATTTCTTTTGCCGTCTTAAGAATGCGTTCCTTTGTCTCTTCCCCAACTCTTCCTTTTCCATTCAGAATATTGGAAACTGTAGCGATGGATACCCCGCATTCTTTTGCCACCTCTTTAATAGTCGCCATAACCAAATATTCCTCCCCTATAGTTATTTTAGAAATAAACATTTAGTAAAACTTTTAACTAAATCTCTTACCTCTAATTAAGTATAACACTAAATCCCCTTTAAATTCAAGTGATAAAACGTTACACCTTAACCAACGGGCTTTCCTATCAGTGACAGCTCCTGTTGCACGCACAGAAGTGCCCTTCTCCTATTTTTTTAAGATGCGGTGCATATTCTCCGCAAACTCTGTCTGCGTAAGGGCATCTCGTGTAATATAGGCATCCGTTCTCCGACACCGCTTTCCGATATACCTCTGATACCTCTTCTCCCTTGTAGGAAAAAGCAGACATTAATAAACGTTTCGTATAGGGATGCCTTAGATTCTTGAAATTTTCAATCTCCTTTATCTGTTCTACAATTTTTCCTCTATACATAATAATGATTTCATCAGCCAGATAATAAACTGCCTCCAGATCATGGGATATTAAAAGATAGGTCATATTCAGTTCCTTCTTTAAATCAGCAAATAAATTTAGTATCTGTGCCTGTACAGACACATCCAGACTGCTCAGGGGTTCATCTAAAATTAGTAAATCCGGTTCAGATGCCAGCATCCTTGCAATACAGATCCTCTGCAACTGGCCTCCCGAAAACTGGTTTGGATATTTCGTCTTTTCACTTTTTTCTATTCCAACCTGGGAAAGCAGTGTATCTATCCGTTTATCCAACTCCTCACCGGATAAATGATAAAAATTTTTCAAAGGTTCTGCAATGATTTCGCTGGCGGTGGCTCTTTGGTTTACTGCATCCATGCTGTTCTGAAATACCATCTGTATCTCTTTGCGCATTGGATTTTTTCTTGTAATATCTCTTACGGGAAAACCTTTCCACAAAATATCCCCATTTGTAGGTGTTTCCAGTCCTGCAATCATTCTTGCCAGAGTGCTTTTACCACACCCGCTCTCCCCTGCCAGTCCAATGCACCTTCCGTTATCTATTGAAAATGAAACTCCATCTACAGCCAGGACTTTTGCTTTTCTTTTTCCCGCATATGCTTTTTCTACCTCTTTTACTTCCAGAATGGTATCCTTATTTTTAGCGGTATCCTTATTATTAGTGGTATCTTTATTATTAGTGGTATCCTTATTTTTCACTGTTTTTTATAACCTCCAAGCACCTTACCATATGTTTTTTTGCAACCGTCACTCCCGGTATTTCCTTCTCTTTACAGCCTTTAACTGCACCAGGACACCGTTCATAAAACATACAGCCCTTACCGCGGTTCAGGATACCTGCAGCCTGCCCTTTCAGGACCGGCAGCCTTTCTTTGGAAAATACCGGCCGTGACTTGAATAATCCTTTTGTATATGGATGAACCGGATTTTTTATGATCGTGCCGGCTGGGCTATACTCAATATTTTTACCCGCATACATTACCATGATATCGTCCGCAATTTTAGATACAACGCCTAAATCATGTGAAACCAGCAGAATCGCCATTTGAAGTTCTTCCTGCATTTCCTTCAAAAGCTTTATAATGTCATGCTGCACCGTCAAATCCAATGCTGTTGTAGGTTCGTCTGCAATTAATAAGGACGGCTTTTGAATCAATGCAATGGCTATCATAACACGCTGCAGCATACCTCCGCTCAATTGGAAAGAATAACTTTCCAAAACTCTCTCCGGATCATGGATATGTAATCTCTTTAGAATCTCTGCCGCATTTTTACGTATATCAATTCGGCTTTTATTTTCATGAGCCTTTACCGTTTCCTGAAAATGATATTCTATGGTAAATAAAGGATCAAATGCACTCATAGGGTTCTGTGTTATCCAGGCTATTTTTTTGCCCAGTATTTTGTTTAAAAATTTTCTATTATGATAAGGCATGGCGTTTCCTTCAAAAAAAACCTCTCCGGTACTCTCCCACTTTTCCCCGTCCAAAATCCCCAGAACAGATGAACAAGTCACCGATTTACCACTTCCGCTTTCACCTATAATTCCCAGGGTTTTTCCTTTTAATATCTGAAAATCCACTTCTTCTACAACGGGTATTTTTTCTTCCTCATTTTTTAAGTATACATGCAGATTTTTTACCGATAATATAACATTTTCTTTCAAATTCATAGCCTCCCCCCAGCCTGTCCGCCTCTTCATCTGACAATAAACCGTCTTTCCATTAAGCACTCCATCATAAGCTTTTTTCCTCCAGAAAATCCCTCAGGGAATCCCCTAATATATTTGAACACAGCACCACAATCAGTATCATCATTCCGGGCCAGAACATGAGCATGGGATTGCTGTGCATATAAGCTCTTCCGTCATTAATCATCATACCCCACTCCGGATTTGGTGCCTTCACACCCAGCCCCAGAAACGAAAACCCCGAAATTGCCAGAATAGTCTGTCCAAAATCAATAGTGATAATCGCAATCATCTGGGGTATAATATTTGGAAAAATTCCATTTTTCATAATTTGTAATACCGACGAAGCCGAAAGTTTACTGGCTGCTATATATGCTTTTTCTTTCTCACTTTTTGTCAGGTTACGTGCAACCCTTGCAAACCACACCCACTGTACTAATATCAGCGAAAGCACAATATTCTGTATCCCGGCTCCTGCTACACTTACGATCACCAGGGTAAGCACCAGCGACGGGAAAGCATAGAGCACATCGCAAATCCTCATCAGGATACTGTCAGGAATCCCCCCTATATAGCCGGACCATATTCCGGCAAAAATACCAAAAACAGATGAAATCCCGCTTGCCAGTATTGCAAACCCAATCGTTGGACGAATTCCGTAAATAATTCTGGAAAAAATACAGCGCCCCATATGATCGGTTCCCATTGGAAATGCCACTGAAGGGCTTAAAAATTTTCTGGTGAGATCTGCCTCCGTAGGACTGTGGGGTGCTATCTGCGCTGCAAAAATGCCAGCGAGCACAATCACTCCTAACAGAAACAGACAAATACAAACCGTTTTCTTTTTTAACAAATTCTTTCTTTTCATTGCCACCCCTCCAGCTTCATACGTGGATTTAACCCTGCACATACCATATCAGACAGAAGGTTCGTAAGTATAAAAATAAGAGCCAGCAACAGAATGTAGCCTTGAATTACAGGATAATCACGTCCCCCTATCGCCTCTACTATCAGTCTTCCAAGCCCCGGAAAAGAAAACACGTTTTCCACAATTACACTGCCGCAAAGCAGCCCGCCCAGATTCATTCCCAGAGATGTCACCAGTGGAATCAGAGAGTTTTTCAGAATATGTGTGAGAAATATTTTTCTGCCATCAATTCCTCTTGCCTTTGCATATACAACATACGGTGACTTTTTATTTTCCAAAATACTGTTGCGCAATATTCTGGTGTACATTGGAATATATCCGGCAGCTATTGTTGCAGAAGGTAAGATTAGATTTTTAAATCCTCCTGCCAAAGATACGGGAAGCCAATTAAGCCTGATAGCAAAGATTTGTACTAATATAAATCCCAGCCAGAAAGAAGGGATAGAAGACCCCAGGAATCCGGTTACCCTGGTTATACGGTCAATCACGCTGCCCGGTTTGGCTGCCGACAGAATTCCCATAGGCACGCAAAACACGAACAGCCAGAGAAGTGCCAGCGCAGCCAGCTTCACGGTATAGGCAAATCCTTTTGCCAGCTCTACCGCAACCGGCATTTTTGTCATATAAGAAACTCCCAGGTCTAACTGTAATATTTGACTGACCCATATAAAATATTGTTCATATAACGGTCTGTCCAAACCCAGCGTATGCATTGCCATTTCCAGATTTTCCTTGGTAACCGGGACTCTTTTAGCCATCAGATAAGCGGTTGACGCATCGCCCGGCATTGCCCTGACAATGAGAAAAGTTACAATGGTTACCGCGAACATAATCGGGATAATTGCAAGTATTCTTTTTAAAAAATATTTTTTCATAAGTTATTTTCCTATAATATAGCAGGCCGTTAAAAAACGCCCTGCTATACAGACCTCATTATTTTCTTTCTACATTTTCAACAGGCATATAATACAGACTGTCGAACTTAATCCCCGTAAGCCCTTTATCGCAGGCAACCAGCCGTGTGGTACCGGATATCGGCAGATAAGCAGCCTGATCCTGAATTGTATTTAAAATATAACCGTACAGTTCCTGCCTTTTCTGTTCATCCGTCTCCACAATAACCTGACGGATTTTTTCATCCAGTTCTTCCTTCATTGGAATCCCTTTCTGTGCCTGATAATCCGCATATTCCGGGTTTGCCATATATGCTACTAAAGTATGTGGATCATAGGGATCTCCCCAGGTCTCTGTAATGGTAATCTCAAATTCTCCCTTTTTCTGAAAATCAATCAGGGCCTGTCTTTCCAGTGCCTCCAGATTCAGTTTAACCCCTAACTTTTCCCACTCACTCTGAAGCACTTCTCCAAGTGTCTTATAAATGACATTATCACCATCGTAATAAAATCCTATTTCAAGTTTTTTTCCGTCTTTCATGCGGTATTTAGAACCATCTGCAAGTTCCCATCCCGCTTCCTTTAAAAGCTGTTTTGCTTTTTCTGCATCGTACTCATAGACATTTAAATCTACATCACAATATGGTACCAGTTTATCAAAAAAGGTATCAGCCGGTTTTTGAAGTCCATAAAATACATTCTCTGAGATAAGCTCTTTATCAACGCCGTAATTTAGTGCCTGCCTTACGTTTAAATCCCGGGTCGGTCCAAAATTACTGTTTAATATTAGAGAAACTGTACTGAGCGGCTGGGAAACATGAGCAGCATATCCGCTGGCTTCCAGCTCCTTAAATGCATCCGGGCTCAGACGGCTTTCTATGTCAAAGATCATATCCACCTCTCCAGCCTTCAGTGCGTTTACCGAGGTATCTCCATCCGGAGTTACAACAACTTTTAACTCTTTCATTTTTGGCTTTTCTCCCCAGTAATCTTCATTCCTTTCAAATACTGCATATTGGTTCTCAACATGTTCCTTCAGCTTCCAAATGCCGGTACCGATTGGTTCTTTTATTCCTTTAGCAGTATCTCCGTCCTCCAGAAAAGATGCCTCAGCCATAAACCGGACCGGACGGGCAAGGGAAAGTTCCTGAAGAATGGGATAATAGGGCGCTTCATAAATAATCTTTACCGTGTACTCATCCACAGCAACAATTTCTTTCATCAGATTAACAGACTCCAAAAAACTGTGTTCTTCTTTATTTTTTAAAACTGCATCCAGATTTTTCTTCACAATTTCAGCGTCAAAGGGGGATCCGTCCGTAAACTTTACATCATCCCTTAAATGAAATGTATACTCCTTACCATCTTCTGATATATCCCAGCTCTCAGCCAGGCAGGGCTTTACTTCTCCGTTTTCAAAGGATGTCAAGCCTTCATATACGAAATCCTGGGCATACATAGGACCGTAACCCTGGGCGTTCAGGTCTCCAATATCATTTGCTGTAGCAATTACCATTCGTGAGTTTTTCTCATTCCCACCCTGTTGCTGTACCTGTTGCTGTACCGGCTGCTCCTGC